>CAJWLF010000005.1 GCA_913043205.1 uncultured Chloroflexota bacterium
CTCAACAAGATCCACTTGGTGAGGGCCGTTAACTATTACCTGTTTGATCCTCATTGTTTCTCCGATTGAGTTTATGAATGCAATGATGTTCATATGAGGATATCCGAAGTGGGTGCTAGGTGGGTGCCAGAACGTCATGAATGAAGCTTAAATACAGATCTTGTAGTATTTATATCCAAGCAGGAGGCCTATGTGACCGCTGATGAACTACGTGTTGCTTCCCGAATGAGCTGGGTGACTACTGTTATAGGTATGGTAGCTCCGGTTCTGGTGGTGGCCACTATCGAACAAGGAGGAGACCTACTCCCATTGAAAATATTCAATGCGGCCTCGTTTGCTGCATCTGCCTATGTCCTACTAGCCTTGAGAAAGCTCCTTATTGTGCGATTCCAAGAGCGTTCTCTAGATAACTGGATTTGGGCGACTATATTTTTAGGTGGAGTTGGTCTTGCAATAGGGTTGATTGAAGCACCTCCGTTTTACGGTGATGCTGATGATATATCCATAGCAGGCTTAATGATTATTTTGTTGCCCGTTGCCCTGATCAACGTGCTTTTTGGGCGTAAAATATTGAGTTTGGAGGCTAACCTCTATGATATGAATAGGATTTTAGGGGCCCTACTTTTAGTAGTTGGAATACTGATGCTTACCTTAGTTTTGGTGCCAATAGCAGCTCTAGTTAATGCGGCTTGGTTTGGTGCGCTTGCGACGATGTTTGGAAGGGCAACAGCGGCTGCAAAGCAATCGGATCCACATGACGGCTTGTCGTAGCCTTGTCGGAATTCTATGGAAGCCCAGCTGACGACTTAGCTACAAATTTGTAATAAGCCTCAGGGGGTTCTACAGGCCCGTTTAGAATAGGGTCATTGGTTTCCACCAAGTATTCGTTTAGTCGGCTTTTTAGCTCATCAAAAATAGAGGTATATTCCAAATCTTCGGACAGATTTTGCTGTTCTCTAGGGTCTTCCTCTAGGTCGTAAAGTTCGTATTCAGGTCGGACTTCTGCTCTCATCTGCCACCGTATATGAGGAACCATTGGTGCTTGTTGGATGTCTCCAGCAAGCTGGAGACCATCCCTCACCTCAAAGTTTCGAATCAGCTTGAACTTTTGTGTTCGAATTGCGCGCATTGGCTCGTAAAAATCGTGCCAGGTTAATTCTGTGAAGACCTCGTTGCGTTCCTGGTATGGCGACCCCTCCAGCGCAGGCATAAGGTCAATTCCGTCGATGTCTGGTGGAATCTGCTCTTTGAGGCCTGCGCAAGACAATATTGTGGGTAGCAGGTCAACATTTGAAGTCAGAGTGCCGATTCTTTTATCGGCAGCAAATTTGCCAGGCCATCTGAATATTGCTGCGATGTGTATGCCTGGGTCGTACAAGGTGCCTTTGGCATAAGGCATTGCTATTCCATGGTCGACCGTGAAGATCACCATGGTGTCTTCTGATAATCCTCGTTTATCTAGCTCGCTGATTATTCGGCCTGTGGCGGCGTCTGCTCGGCTGATATCACCGTACATCAGCCGGAGCTCATCCCTAGTCTCGGGGATATCTGGCAAATAATGGGGCACTTCAACTGTTTCTGGATCAGGCAGGTTTTCCCATTGATCTGTAAAGTCCCGGTGAGGCTCAAAGAATCCTACGGCCGCGAAAAATGGTTTTGTTTTATCTCGTTGATCTAGATATTTGATGAAGCGGTCGCTCGTAACCTCGCACGAATGTCTGCTCATTGGAAGTTCTACAGGATCGTAGATATCGACACCAAAGTCAGAAGGGTCTATGTTGACGTGCCATACCCCAAAAGCGCAGGTCTCAAAGCCATTCTTTCCTAGAATCGTTGGGATAAGTGGGATGGAGGGGTCAAGATTCCATATGCCTCCATTTTGCAACCCCATCAGCCCGTGGCGGTGGGGATTTAGTCCACTAAACATGCTTGCCCTGCTGGGGCTGCAGGTAGGAGCTGCAGAAAAATGCGATTCCAGGACGATTCCTTCGTGGGCCATCTTGTCTAAGGCAGGAGTAGAGGCGGAATTTCCAGAATAGGCGCCAGTATAGGTGCCCAGATCATGACAGTGGATGATGAGGATGTTAGGCATCTTTAATATTTCGTTAACTTTCTAATTACAGACACAAGTATTGCATTGATCGTAGTAAAGAGTCTAAGTTGAGATACTAATCCAAATCCGTTAAGCAGATAAAGGGAGATTACTGTTGGTTGAGGAAAGGGCGAAAAAAGGACATATTGCAGATGTTACAAATAGCATTAATGCTAAATGTATCGCCGTAAGTCCTGGATCCGTTGAAATCACGGGAGGTTTTTGGGCGCAACGAGTTACCGTGCGTACTAATGCATTGTTACATCATCAATATGAACAGCTTGAAAAAGAAGGAATGTTTTCCAGGGTTTGTGAAGTTTCGTTGGGTGAAGGCGATGAATTAGAAGGATTTGCTGGTGAAGCCAGATTATACAAGTGGCTTGAGGCAACTGCATGTTATTTGCAACGTGCTTCTGACCCCTTCCTCAGGGATAGATTTGACAGCACGGTCAAGCGCCTTGTTGAAGCACAAGATGTCGATGGATACCTTGGATTTACGTTTAGTAAAAGCAGTGCAGATAAGAGATGGACCAGGAGCCTGAATGGACACGAATTATTCGCTGCAGGCCACTTGATGCAAGCAGGGCTGGCTTCGCGTCGAGCGCTTCAGGACGATTCTCTGTATGAAGTCGCGGCTCGTATGGCGGACCATATAGTAGCCTGCATAGAGGACGGGACTCTTTCTGGGTACGTGGACCATGCTGGCGCCGAGATGGCATTGATCGAAATGTATAGGGAAAGTGGAGATAAGAGCTATCTTGATGCGGCTATTTATCTGATTGATGCAGTGGATGGACGCAATCTTCGAGTGCTTCGTGGCCATTCTGTAGTAGTGACATATTTCGCCTGTTCGCTGGTTGATTTATGGATTGAGACTGGTATTGATGAGTACTTGGATTCGGCGAAGTCGTTATGGGATAGTGTTTATGAGTCGAATATTTATGTGACTGGGGCAGTGGGAGGGCGGGTTTGGACCGAGGCTTTTGGAAGACCATTCGAGTTACCCCATGAAGGTGCTTATGCTGAAACTTGTGCTTCGATCGGGCTGTTGATGTGGAATTGGAGGATGTTGCTGGCAACTGGAGAAAGTAAGTACGCTGACGCGATTGAGCAGGGGCTATTTAATGCGATTTTGGCAGGGGTCTCATTAGACGGAAAGTCGTATCACTATGACAATCCGCAAGCTTGTTTCTCGACAGAATCGACTTCGGTCTGGCATGAGAGCCATGTCAGACTTACTCCGGGGCACCGAGTTCGCCATCCGTGGTTTTTTGATCGAGTAGCATGTTGCCCTCCTAATGTGGCTCGCTTGTTTTCTCAGATCTCGGCATATTTTTATACGATTGCAGACAACGGAATAACTGTTCAGCAATATGGTAATAGTTGTGCAAATTTTGTGGTGGATGGAAAGGATCTGCAAGTTCAGCAAAACACTGAATATCCTTGGGGCGGGAAAATTAATCTAACGGTGTTGGTGGACACCCCGAGCATCTTTCAAATACGACTTCGGATTCCGAAATGGGCAAAAAGAGCCCAGGTGTTCGTGGATGGTCACCTATTGCGTAAGCACAAGCTGGAACAGGGTTACATTATTTGTGATCGATTATGGGATAAGAAAACGGAGATAACGCTGGACTTAGAAATGAGTCCGGCATTAATTTCAGCTAATCCGGCGATTGCAGAAACTGATGGGCGTAGGTCTGTTGCACGAGGGCCATTGGTGTATTGTTTCGAAAGTATAGATAACCAGGGTGTTGACTTGAGCTCTGCTCAAATGATGGCTGATAGGAGTTGTATTGAGACTCGTGAGTTTGAAATCAATAATCTCGTAAAAGGGATAGCTTTAAGTTTGCCCGGAGTATCTCGGCAGTGGGAGCCGGATGGGGCCTATAGCGATGAGGATGAGACGGATATAAAAACCAATGAGGTCGATTTGAATGCGATTCCTTATTTCTGTTGGGGTAACAGAGGTAAATCTCAGATGGCTATTTGGCTTTCGAGAAAATTGTCATAGAGGACAACATATATGAAATATTTATCTGCTCACCGCGCCGAATCATAGTTGCTTTCAGTGATCTATTGGAGCTAATTACACGCATTCTTGTAACAGGTTGGGCATAATGGCTATGAAATTTTGTATGCGATTTACTTTTTATAGGAGGTGTTTTGTTTGAATGTTATGGATGTGATTCGGAATAGACGTAGCGTTAACAGGATGTTGGATGATGATATTTCTCGATCTGATATGGACGACATATTGGAGGCTGGATTGTGGGCGCCAAATCACAGATTTACCCAACCGTGGAAATTCCATGTTCTGCTAGGGGATGCGAGACGAGATGCGGGAGAAGTGCTGGCGGCATCTGTATTGGCGGATAGTGGGTTGGAGGGACCTGATAGGGAGCAGAAAGCCGAGAAAGGGCGAGTTTATTTTCTCCAGGCACCAGTCGTAGTAGTGGTGTCAATATCACGCAGCGAGGATGAAGTTACTGACAATGAAGATTACGCTACTGGGGCCATGGCAGCACAGAACATGATGTTGGTTGCTTGGAGCAAGGGCATAGCATCTAAACTCAGGACGGGAGAGTTCTCCTTTAGCAAGGAGATTAAAGACCATTTTGGGATTCCTAGTGAGAATCGAATAGTGGGATTTTTGTTTTTAGGATATCCGGCAGATGGTGCGGTTCCGCCTGCTAGGCAACGTGATGATGGCAATGTGATTTGGTTGGGTTAATTGTGACCAGCACTTAATCCAACCTTTTGCTTGTTGACGAGAAAAGAGGGGGTTCGGGTGGTTTTCCCGAACCCCCTCTGTGAAAACTCTCAGGCTTGCCTGAACTGAAACTTTAACTGGTACTTTGGCCTGCAGATTCTGGATATCCCCAATGGCCGTGTTCAGAGATATCGAGGCCGTCAAGTTCCTCAGATTGTTCTGAACGAAGTCCTACTGTGTGCTTAATTGCGAGGAAAAGAACTGTGCAAGTTCCTCCTACCCAGGCAACAGTGGCTAATGAGCCAATTGCCTGAATCCCAAGTTGGTTAAACCCGCCGCCTGCAAACAATCCAGCTGTACCTCCTGATAATTCAGGGACTGCGAACAGTCCTACTGCGAGTGTGCCCCAAATTCCTACCATGCCATGAACAGAAATTGCTCCCACGGGATCATCAACATGAATGCGGTCGAAAAAGTAGACAGAAAATACCACTATGGTTCCCCCGACTAATCCGATTACTACTGCAGCCCATGCATCTACAAATGCGCATGGGGCTGTAATTGCAACCAGGCCGGCTAAAGCACCATTCCCAGTCATTCCAACATCGGGTTTCCCGTTGGTGATCCAAGACGTACTCATCGCAGCTATTGCTCCTGCAGCAGCAGCCAGGTTGGTTGTGACGATAATTGCAGCAAAATCCGCTCCTACTGCAGCCATCGTGCTGCCTGCGTTAAATCCAAACCAGCCGAACCAAAGAATGATGATGCCTGCTACAGCCAGTGGGATGCTGTGGCCGGAAATGACGTTGGCTGATCCATGGGTATCGTATTTCCCGAATCTAGCTCCAACAATGGCAGCCCCTGCCAGTGCTGCAATTCCTCCAGTAGTATGTACGACTGTAGAGCCAGCAAAATCAAGGAACCCCATATCTGCTAGCCAGCCACCTCCCCAAATCCAATGCCCAACTACTGGGTATATGAATGCGGTTAGTACTGCGGCGTAAATGATGTATCCACGAAAATGAGTTCTTTCGGCCATAGCTCCCGAAACGATAGTCGCGGCAGTGGCTGCGAACACTACTTGGAAAAACCATTTGGTAGATAGGTTCACTCCGTCAGCCCAGTCTAAAGAACTGAAGCTTGAGGCTGCGTTTGCATCAGTCACTGAAAAGGCCCAACCACTTAGGCCAATAAATCCATTTCCGTCTCCAAACATGATCGGGAAGCCTACGAGCCAGAAGCTCACTAGTCCTATGGACATATTCATCAAATTTTTGGCACATATGTTCGCTGCGTTTTTCATTCGGGTAAACCCAGTTTCGACTAGGGTAAACCCTGCATGCATGAAGAACACTAAAGCCCCTGCTAAGACTACCCAAACCATGTCTATAGCTTTGCGCAATTCTTCTGAAGTGAATTCTTTTGCATAGGCAACCGTTGGGAGGATTAGTGCTCCCAATAAGGCTCCAAGCGCCAAAAACATCAATCGGCGTCCTGGCGTAGTATGTAGCAAGCTAACTGATATGTTTCTTGCTAGGATATGCATAGTACTCATATTGCTTCGCTCCCGCGTTGTTGTGTCCGAATGCGAACCACTTCGTCTATGGGCGTTACGAATATTTTCCCATCCCCGACGTCTCCCGTTTGGGCGGTTTCACAGATTACAGAAAGCAAACGCTCGACAGAGTCGTCGCTTGCCACAATCTCAATCTTGACTTTTGGCCTGAATAGTATGGAAGCCTTGGCCCCGCGATAGCTCTCTGTATATCCACGTTGTGATCCCGCTCCTCGGACTTCGCTTATCGTAAGCCCATGAAAGCCGGCTTGATCTAGCGCGTCGCGTACCCGCTCCAGCACCTCATGCCGAATGATAGCTTCGACTTTTTTCATCTCATCTATGCCTTTAGCTTTGTACATAAGGTGCAGATCTCACCTGTGAGCTAAGCACCTTAAAAAGGTGTTTCCTAAGGTTGGCTTATCGTAGCCAAGATGTAGAGGCTTACACCCAAGTAACCCTGAACAGGAACAGGATGCATGTCGTTGCCGTTTGTACTTCGACAGAGAAGATTTTGGCCAGACATGGCCACGCACCTAAGGCCACAACCTCTTCCGTGAGGCAGGGACAGTATCCTGCTCCTACTATAAGAAGAATCGACCAAGCGAAAGGTGACAACATCGTCACGGTGCCTGCAGCGATAGGAGCTGATAAGTTAACGAATGGGTTGGTAGCTAGTCAAGCAAGAGTCTGGTTTAGATTAGTCAAGTCTTCTGAGAATACAGATAGCAAAGGTACCGAATTGCTATAAATGTTCAACTATCTTATTCCGGTCGGTGTTACGATTGGTAGGTATTTACGCCAAAATGCGACGGCTAAGGAGTTCTGAGGCGCGTTAATGAATTGTCCCGAATGTGAGCACAGCAATACCGAAGGTGCATGGTTATGTATCAACTGTGGAGCTAAATTGCCTAGGGCTGATGCGGGTGAATCAGTGCCAGAGGAAGATGCTGGTTCTGAGGCTCAATCTGAAGATCCAATACGATTTGAGCCTACAATAAGTGAAAATTTACGTCGTTTAAGAGAACGAACTCGTGATCAAGGGAGAGAGAGGCCAAAAGGTACGCCAGGTGGGGCCCGCAGGGAGCGTGACTTACCTCAAGCCACTATGCCGAGTTTCTCAGGAGGTAAATTTCTAGGGCTTCCTGGTAGTGTTTGGGTTATTGTTGGGTCAGTATTTGTGATAGGCGCGATGGTTCTAAGTGGACTACAGTGATTTGTCGAAGATCAATGAACGAGCCATTGACGGTAGATCCGACGTCGTTCTAAATATAGATGCAAGGCAACAGTTGCGCGAATCTCTAGCGTTTGGTCGTGTGCCGGGTTCTACTCTTCCTTAGGGTTGTTGCTCGGGGGTCCTTTATACTGTTGGTCGGCTGTCATGGGGCCTGAAAAGTGAGCTAGGGAATCTTTCTTACGCTGATTGTGACTTCGGAGTTATCCAGACGTATGGTTTCTTCATAATCGATAGGGATGGATGATTCGCCTATGACCAACTCTTCTGCCAGGACCTCGGATTTTAGATGGTCTCCAAAAACAGCGGTTAGGTCTTCTATATTTGTCCCTGAAAGTGTTAGGGATATTCTGTCAGACACATCCAGACCTGCTGATCTCCGCGCATTCTGGACAGCATGAATAACTTCGCGGGAAAAACCTTCTAGCTCCAAATCCGGGCTGATATCTAAAGCAATACCGGCTACCATCCCTCCCTCGCTCGACACTGCATACCCATCTATGCCTTTATGCCTTAAATCTATGTCTTCTAGCTGGAGCTCCAATTTATAGCCATCGATCTCAAGAGTGATCGACTCACCGGATTCGAGCTTTACAGCTGTTTTTTCTGGTTGCAACTGTGCTATTGCGCTTGCAGCTGCACCCACCTTGTCTCCGAGGCGAGGGCCTAATTTACGGTAATTGGGTTTGAGTTCGTAGGAGAGCAAATCACTTCCGGTTTCTACAAACCGCACGGATTTTACGTTAATTTCATCTAACACGATTGACATGTGAGTTTCAATTGCGGTGCGGTCTTCTTCTTGAGGGAGTCCGAGAGCTAATTCAGATAGGGGTTGCCTTGCTTTAATTCCTGATGCAGACCTAGCCGCACGACCCAGACTGACTACCTGCCTCACCGTTTGCATTTCAGACTCAAGCGTTTGATCTCTTTCGTACGAACCTGATTCTTTCCAAGGGTTTAAGAAAACGCTTGGAGGGGCGTCTTCATTAGCAGGAACTACGACGTCTTGATATATCTTCTCTGCTAGGAATGGCATCAGGGGCGCTATAAGCACGGCAAGGGATTCAAGCACTTCATACAAAGTCGCATAGGCTGCCTGTTTGTCAGCATCAGCCTGGGATTTCCAAAATCGCCGTCTATTTAGCCTTACATACCAATTCGACAGATCGTCCCAGAATGTTTCTATTGCCCGTATCGATGGGTATATCCAATAGTTCTCATAGCCTTGTTCAGTCAACTCCCTTAGTTCTTCTACTCGGCTTAAAACCCATCTATCCATTGCGGGCCTATTTTTCACTGGCACCCTGATATCAGTAGGGTCGAACCCATCGAGTTCAGCGTATGTGAGAAAGAACGAGTATATGTTCCACAGCGTCAATAATTTTCTTACTACCTCTTTTGCTGGTGTGAAGCCAAATTTGACGTTGGTGCTTGGGTTTGTGCCTAGGAAAAGCCATCGGGTGACATCGGCCCCCATCTGGTCCACAGCTTCATCAAAGTCGATAGCATTTCCAAAGGAGCGATGCATAGCGTTGCCTCGCTCATCCATAACCTTTTCGTAAACAAAGCAATTTTTATACGGGGCTCTGTCTTCCAGGGTGACACTCATAAACAACATTGAATAAAACCACAATCGTATTTGCTCACGCATTTCTGTTATGAACGTAGCTGGGAACCACTTTTTCCAGACAGTGTCATTTCGAGTTTGATCTTCATATAGGTAGTCGAGTGTCGAAAAGGGAACGATTCCGGCGTCGAGCCAGCAGTCTCCAACCTCTGGCACGCGATGGGAAGGAGAGCCGCAGGAATGGCAGTGTATTTCTATGCTGTCGATCCAAGGTCTGTGCAATTCGGGTAATTGGTCGACTTCGGCCGAGTTGAGTGCGCAGGAACGTAGCTCTTCGCGGCTCCCTATGACTGTCAACGAGCCGCAGTTTGAATCATTGCATAGGTAAAATGGTAGAGGCAATCCCCAATACCTTTTGCGTGATATTGCCCAATCACCCATGTTTTCAAGCCAATCCTGCATCCGTTTTCCTGCTGAAGATGGAACCCAGTTCACGGAGTCTGACGCAGCTATCATGCGAGGTCTGATTTCGTTGGAGCTAATAAACCATTCGTCGACGAAATTAAAGACGATTTCCTCTTTGCATCGCCAGCACACAGGGTAGCGATGGGCGTAGTCCTGTGCACTGAACAAATAGTCTTTGCCGGCCATGTTGTCTAAAATAAAGTCAATCGCGTCGAGAACATGAGATCCTGTCAAGTCTCCGAATCCTTCTAGATACTTACCTTCTCCGTCTATCGGAACGATCACAGGTAGCCCCTCTTGATGGCCGAGTTCATAATCCTCAGCTCCTGATCCGGGGGCGATGTGAACTATGCCGGTCCCTTCTTCTTCTGACACATCCTCCCAGTTTATTATTTGGTGAGCTACGCCAGACTGTGCAGGTAGCTCATCCCAAGGCCCATCGTATTCCCATCCGACCAGTTCAGAACCTTTGAGAGTCTCCAACCTGGTGAAGGATTCATCTAGGACGCGGTCAGTGGTCCCGGTGGACAAGTAGTAGACGGAGCCGTTCTTTTCGACTTTCTGGTAGTCTAAATTGCTGTTAACAGCGCATGCCACGTTGCCCGCTAGAGTCCAAGCAGTTGTCGTCCATACAAGAATAAACTCGTTGCTTCGGCCCCTGATAGGAAGCTTCAGAGTGACTGCCTTATGGGTGATCTCTTGATAAGTGTCGGTGCCCAACAACTCGTGTTGCGAGAGGCTTGTCCCACACCTCATGCACCAAGGCATTACTCTCCCTCCTTGTTTCAACCATCCGTTTTCGTGACATTGCTTAAGGAAGGCCCAGATATGTTCTACATTTGCATCACTGTGGGTAAAGTAGGAATTATCCCAATCCATCCACATCCCTAGTCTTTTTGACTGTTCGGTAATGCGCCGGGAGTATTTTTCAACCCTGTCCCTGCATGCTTTTGAAAAATTATCTAGGCCAAAATCTTCTATCTCACGTTTGGAATTGAGGCCTAAATCTCGCTCGGCTTCGACTTCTACCCACAGGCCTTGGCAGTCGAATCCATTTTGAAACCGCTGGTCATATCCTCGAAGCCCCCAAAATCGTTGGTAAGCGTCTTTATAGGTACGCCCCCAAGCGTGATGTACCCCCATCGGATTGTTGGCCGTGATTGGGCCGTCGATGAAAGAAAATCGCTCGCCCCCCTTATTACGCTCGACAAGCTTTTGAAATATCTGTTCGTTATCCCAAAACTGACGAATGTCTTGTTCAATCTGATCGAAGTCTGGATTCTTATCTGGTCGTTTAAACATGCGGTACCCCAAAGAAACTGTGATTCAATAATCGCCTAGGTAAAGAGGTGATTATTGGGGTGCCGAGTGTCCCAGTAAGCAGGGCATGTGTCAATCTGTTTGAAGTCAATATCATTCCTGCTTTAAATATTGTTTTTGCACCCAACCACCTTCTGTTAGTTGTACCCATACGAACCCGTCAACATTTTCACTGGCACCGCTAAGTTCGACTTGCTGGCCGTTCGGAGCGACTCGTGTAATTGGATAGGAAGTGCCTGCTCCTCCTCTGACATTTAGACCGCTTTCAGCTGAAACGATGATGCTTGGGGGCGTCGGTGGAGGATCAGTTGGTTCAACTGTGAGTGTGGTGTTAGGAACAATTTCTGGGACAACAGGCAATTGTGTTGGAGGGGTGGTCAAGGGCTTGGTTATGGGCTGTATGGTGCTGGCTACAGTGACTACTTTAGGGGCACCGGATGATATTTGGTTGGGCGTAGCATCGTTTGTTGGCGGTTGTCCAAAATAAAACCTCAACACTAAAAAGCCTATAAAAGGTATGAGGCAGATGGAAAATATCCTAACTGCAGTGGAAGGCGGTTTATTCTGTGTCAACCTGATAACTACTCCTAGGTGGCTTCACTCAATCAAACTTGTATAGATTGTAGAAGGAACTGAAAATTTCGTATGCTATTTTTACTCACAAAGTCATTATCGCCTTGAATACGAGGGCAACCTCACATACAATCGCTGCCCAGCGCCATGGCGGCGGGGAATGGGCGACGATGTTGTCACCAGAACATCCAATGGTCTAGATGCTTCGGATTTATGGGGTATCTAGTAGGAGCAATTAGAGTAGAGCGGTCATCATTTAGGAGGTTTACATGGCAAATAGTCCTCAAGAGGTAATTGAGTTTGCTAGCCGATCTGGCGTTAAAGTAGTCGATATGAGGTTTTGTGACTTGTTGGGGACCTGGCATCATTTTTCTTTGCCAGTAGCTGACTTGTCACCAGAGGTTTTTAGTGTAGGGATGGGATTTGACGGATCCAGTATCAGGGGTTTTCAGTCGATCGATTCCAGCGATCTTATGCTGCTTCCGGATCCGGAATCGGCAATCGTGGATACGATGTTGGAAACTCCGACCCTTTCACTGATATGTGATATCCATGACCCAGTTGATGGAATTCCTTATGGGAAGGATCCACGTGGAGTTGCCAGAAGGGCTGAGGAATATCTCAAGTCTACTGGCATCGCGGATACAAGTTATTGGGGACCTGAGGCTGAATTTTTCATTTTTAACAGTGTTCGTTACGACAATGCTGCGAATGCCTCGTTTTATGAAGTGGATTCAAATGAAGGTACTTGGAACACGGGTGCTGAAAAAGATCTTTTTGGAGAGCCAAATCTTGGCCATTTGCCACGGCATAAAGGGGGATATTTCCCAGCCCCACCTGTAGACCATTACCAGGATTTGAGAACCCAGATGATGCTGGCTTTGCAGGAAATGGGAGTGGAAGTTGAAGTTCATCATCATGAAGTTGGTACAGCTGGGCAGGCTGAAATAGACATAAGGCGCGGCACGTTATTGAAGACTGCTGACGCGATGATGACCTATAAGTATGTAGTCAAGAATGTCGCTGCAGCGGCCGGGTGTAGCGTAACGTTTATGCCAAAGCCAATATTCGGAGACAATGGTTCTGGGATGCATTGCCATCAAAGTCTGTGGAATGGGGAGGAACCGATCTTTTTTGATGAAAATGGATCCTATAACTCCCTCAGCGATACGGCCATAAATTACATAGGCGGCATTTTAAAACACGCTCCTGCTCTATTGGCATTCTGTGCCCCCACGACTAATTCGTACAAGCGGCTGGTTCCGGGCTTTGAAGCTCCTGTGTCGCTAGTGTATTCCGCTAGAAATCGAAGTGCTGCCATTCGCATACCGATGTATAACAACCTTCCATCGCACAAGCGAATCGAATTTCGATGTCCTGACCCTGCTGCTAATCCATACTTAGCATTTTCGGCCATGCTTATGGCCGGATTGGACGGAATCCAAAACAAGATCGTTCCGCCAGATCCTGTAGATGAGGACATCTACGAATTGGTTGGTCAGGGCCAGACATTTACTTCCACTCCTGGCAGCTTAGACGAGGCCCTTAACGCTCTCGAACAAGACCATGCGTTCTTAACTGAAGGTGGGGTTTTTAGTCAGGGCCTCATTGATTCTTGGTTGGATTGGAAGCGTAATGAGGAGGCAGTACCAAATTCAATGCGTCCTACACCTTATGAATTTCAACTCTACTATGATGCCTAATATTGTTTGAGGGCAAACTTGTAGTCGGTTAAATAGCTTTGGCAGTATCACCGTTTTGGGGGAGGAGTGGTACTGCCAAAGCCTACTGGTTGTGGGTAGTGTAAATCTCGAAGTATTATTAGTTTCTGGACCTACGGGTTTTTCGATGCTTGCTACGTGCCTTCTATAATCTATATGGGGACATCGTCTGTGTTTTTGGTGTGCGGCGATTATATTTCTTGAATCTCATCTGTGTCTGTAGGGGAAGTGGGGGGGGTGGTGTTTTGAGAAAGCAAGCCTCCAAACTGCTCTCTCCCTGATGTGGCCTGCATGAAAGTGTCCTGGATCTGATTATCGTCAGCTACGGAACCAGCTTTAGTGTTTAGCGGTCCCTCAAGGTACATATCATGTTCATAGCGCAGGCAGCAAAGGAGTCGACCGCAAACCCCAGAAATTTTTGCTGGGTTCAAAGGGAGGTTTTGGCTTTTTGCCATCTTTACGGTCACGTTACCTGGTTCTATCAGCCAAGTCGAGCAGCATAAGCTAAGCCCACATTGTCCAACTCCATCCACTATTGATGCTCGGTCTCTAGGGCCTACTTGCCTTAGCTCAATCCTGGTTTCAAATATCTTTGCCAAATCTGATGCTAAAGCCTTGTAATCTATATCTTTTTCGGCAGAAAACTGTAAGGATAAATTACTGCCATCGAAACAGTAGTCTGCTTTTAATGGCGATATTGGGAGCCCTGTGTCTTGGACATAATCTTTGAAACGAGTAAGTGTGTTTTTAGATAAATCCCTGTAATAATCCATTTGCTGTTTGTCTTCCTTTGTCCCTTTCCGGATCACCTTTTTTAGGGTTGACTTTAATTCGGCGTCGGCCAGATCGGTAGGGGCAAGTACTACTCGTCCCAACTCATGATGATTAGCGGAATCAACGACAGCAAGATCATTGACATGAAGGTCAATGCCAATAGGATCAAAATAATAAAGTCGTCCAGCCCGTCTGAATCGGATCCCTACTACTGTTGGCATAGTTGTCTAAAGGCCTAACTCAAGAAAAAGGTGCAGACTACCTAATGTGGTCCCACTCTTGCCACAATCATTATATTGCTTTAACTTATTCCTAGAAACAGGTTTTCTAGAGTAGGTTTCAACATAGTGTTGCTAGATATGGCTAGGCAAGCCTGATCAAGACGGGTGGTATTTTTGTGCCAAAGCCTGTAATTAGCCAAACTTTGTGATGCCCCGTCCTTACGGGCGATTCTCATTTCGTCAGCTAGCTTTAGAGCCAAAGTATTCAAGGCTTCATGGGCTGCTTGGCGGTCATCCCCCAATTTGTTTGCAAGCTCCATCTTGCTAACGATATCCCCTGATAGCGCGGAATCGAATTCTTCAAGCAAATCAACTAGTTCACTGATTAGGTTGGTATTACAAGCCATTTTTAGTGCCCAATCGATTCTACCCTCAGAAAATCGTTTGATTAGGTCACGATGTCCCGGTGGGAGCGATTTAGCCTGTGAGTCCAATGCCATGTCGATTTCTTTGTCGCTCACTGCTGGTAAGCGAATGACCGAACATCTTGAAGTGATAGTTGACGGTAAGTCGTGAATGGTAGGGCTGATAAGAATCATTTTGGTCATTGGAGGAGGTTCTTCCAATGTTTTCAAAAAGGCATTAGCAGCACCAGTTGTTAGCGACTCTGCTTGGGGAATTATTGCCACCTTATACTTGCCGCTCGTTGTGGTTAACACTGCTCTACGTTCAAATTCACGAACCTGTTCAATAAGAATCTTCTGGTTAGATTCGGATATTTTGAGTTCTTGAACATCGAAATCAACAGACCTGTCAATTCTTGAACATGTGGAACATGAATTGCACGGCTTGGGTAGTCTTTCGCAATTGAGAGTTTTGGCAAACAGTTGTGCCAGCTTTAATCGCCCAGTACCTTTGGCCCCCACAAGAAGGATTGCATGAGGTATTTTGTTGGTAGCGACAAAATGTTTGATCATCCGAATAGCTGGATGGGTTTCTTCAAAGTTCCAGTTAACCAAAGACTATGTTTCCTATTGATTTGATACCGTATTACCTTAACAGCATCTGCAAATGATCTGGTTCTTGGTGTGTGGTGGCAATCGAGCTATTCTTCCATCGTTGTGGTAAGACAGTGAAGAATAGAGTTGGTCATTTCTCCCAAGAAAGGCAATTGGCTTCCATATGATTTGTTGGCAGCTGGAGTGAGAAAATGAGAATACTTGTTGTAGGAGGTATGGGCAATGTCGGAGGAAGACTCGCTGCAACTCTTGCAAAAAGAGGCAATCATGTCACTGTGCTCGATGTTCGATCTAGCCCTGTTGAACCATATGTAGTGTTGGACGATTGTGAAGTGCTGGTTGGCGACATTACTGAAAAAGCAGAGCTTGATGAGACGTTTAGGTTAGGACAGTTTGATTCTGTTTTTCATCTAGCCGCTGTTCTATCGGCCGATGCTGAGAAGGATTTTGATCGGGCTTGGAAGGTCAATATGGTAGGTATGCGCAATGTATTGCTGGCTGCAACGTCATACAAGGTGAACAAAGTTGTCTTTTCTAGCACGACTGCTAGTTTTGGCCCTGGAGTAGAAGAACCTGTGCGCGTGGATTCTCCTCAATGGCCAGTAAGTCTCTACGGCGTTACTAAGGTCGCCGGGGAGAGGCTGGGGGTCCGGATGCACTATCGGTGGGGGATGGACTTTAGAGGCTTACGATTGCCCTCGGTGGTCTCTCCATTCGGTGCTGGTGGCGGAGTCACAGCATTTTGCTCTCAGTTATATGAGCACGCTGTGGGAAGAGGTCATTATCAATTTTATGTTGAGCCAGGGGTTGGTAGGCCTGTCGTTTATGTGGATGATGCAGTTTCCGCGTTGATACAACTGCATGATGCAAACGAATCCAGCCTCACCCGGAGGGTTTATCAGCTGGGGGGTATTTCGGCTACCTCAGAAGAAATGGCCTTGTCAGTATTGAAGGAATTGCCAAACGTCCAATTTACCTACGAACCTGATTCAACCAAGAACTCTCTTGTGAAAAGCCTGCCAATGTATGTGGATGACCATGATGCTTCAGATGACTGGGGGTGGGTCCCTAAGTACGATCTGCAAGGAATGACCAAGCGAATGATTGCAGAGCTCAGGAGTATATCCGAATGAATCAGAGCAAGCCGTGCATTATCTGTGTTGCGATTACTGGATCGGTGCCGACAAAGGATAACAACCCGAACATACCTGTATCCATAATGGAGCAGATAGAGAGTACTCAAGAAGCATTTGAGGCGGGAGCTTCAATTGTGCACTGTCATGTTCGTGATGAAGGCGGAAGGCCTACTTCCGATCCAGACCGATTTTTCCAGCTGAAAGATGGTATAAGAAAATACTGTCCAGGAATGATTATTCAATTTTCTACTGGAGGTAGATCAGGTTCAGGGAAGGAAAGGGGAGGCATGTTACATATTGGCCCAGAAATGGCGTCACTATCAGTAGGGTCAAATAATTTCCCTAGTCGGGTTTATGAAAACCCTCCTGATCTGGTGGATTGGCTAGCTAGACAAATGCTTGAGCTAGATGTGCGGCCGGAAATTGAAGCTTTTGACCTTTCCCATATTCACCAGGCTGCAGCTATGTTTCAGGAAGGGCTAATCAGACATGTTCCTTATATTCAGTTTGTAATGGGCGTAAAGAACGCAATGCCGGCCGACAGGGATGTTTTTGAATACTATGTGAAAACTGTAGATCGATTACTGCCTGGTGCGGAATGGTGTGGGGCAGGAATTGGGAGATTCCAGAGAGTCGTAAATGAGTGGTGTGTAGAACTAGGAGGCCATACTAGAACTGGTATGGAAGACAATATTCGAGTGTCGAAGGAGAAATTGGCCGTTTCTAATGCGGAACTTGTCGAAATAGCCACTGAATTATGCTTTCAATACGGGAGGCCAGTCGCTAGTTGGCAGCAAGCTCGAGAGATACTGAA
This sequence comes from uncultured Chloroflexota bacterium, assembly GCA_913043205.1. Classification (GTDB taxonomy): domain Bacteria; phylum Chloroflexota; class UBA11872; order UBA11872; family VXNJ01; genus CAJWLF01. The sequence goes on from CAJWLF010000005.1 coordinate 17,205, forward strand.
AATCCCACTCAAAACTTGAAAAGGTTACGTTGCTGCCGGTAAATGATCTATAGCCATACTGGTCACTAATGATTAAATGCAACTCGTGTGGTGCAATTACGTAATCAGTGATTCTCTTTGGGCAACCCTTCATAGGCGTCTATGAACTCTCGTATTTTAGTTGTGTCTACCGTGTCAGATTTCATTAGCCTTCCCCATGCGGACAGCGATATGTGGGCATCCACAATCCCTGGTCCGGGGGCGATTATCACTTTTTTGTCGGTGTAGGAATTGCCTATTGCCTCTAGGGTTTTGACAAGCGATGCGCATTGTTCAGCTTGCGCATCGCAGCTGTATTGCACAATTACCCCTCCTTCATCAAGATTTGCCACTTGTAGTTCATTCGATATTGGTTTCGAGTGGATGCCCCATGGGGCCAATTTTGCTGTGCGTGCTCCCGATGTCGGAGGTATAGTCAAATATGGCTTGTGAAAATTTGGGCCGTTCGGCACTATCACAGCTGGAATTGTAGGCACTTGTTCCCCTGGCGAAGAAGATAGTACTCGATTTAAAACAATGAATTCTACGGGCAGCAATCCGATGAAGACGGCCATCATTAGTATTACCCTCCCTCTACCCATAGTAAAAGTTGGCATTCCTTTATTTTTCGATGAGCGCTTGTGAACGGGTTTGTCGGTAGAGTCTTCAGGCTTCGTCACTACTGATTCTGCTGATTTACCGTTGGCGATTGAGCGAGCTCTACGTCTCCTTCTGGTACCCACGTTTATTCCTTTCAAGTCTTTAATAAATAAAAATCAACTTTATTTTCACAGCCAATGCTATACTCACTGACCAGTTGATGGCGCCCATATGGGTGGTATCTTAGGATTATTCAGACTTAACAAACTTATTTAAAGGTCCGGGATTTATCATTGTCTTACACCGGTACTAAGCAACAAGCTATAGAGACTCTTCGGGGTCACGATTCTGATACTGGATCTACAGAGGTCCAAATCGGAGTAATTACTAGCCGTATTGTGCATTTAACAGAACATCTTCAGGAGCATCGTCATGACCACCATTCGCGTCGTGGCCTCCTGTCTCTAGTTGGGAAGCGTGGTTCACTTCTCCGTTATCTGCGAAATAAGAACCCAGAGAGGTACAAGGAGGTTATACGAATTCTCGAACTGCGCGGCTAATCAATGATATGACTGCGCATGCTAGTCCAAAATCGGACGCTACGTTATTAACCTAGAAATTTAGGCGTGTGCTGGCGTAGGAGAGAAGAAGAAGCGTTCCGAGCTTTAATTCTTGGGGTTTTTCTTCTTCACTCTTCCCAGACTGGCGCCTGGGAGACTTTTATTGAAAACTCATGTAGAGGCCCAATTAGGGGGCCAGACATTACATATTGAAACAGGGCAATTTGCCCCGCAAGCAGACGGATCCGTTACGGTTCGTTACGGGGAATTAACATTGCTAAGCACCGCTTGTATGAGCGACAATCCTCGCGAGGGGCTGGATTTTTTCCCACTATCCTGCGAGTTTGAAGAAAAAACTTATGCTGTTGGTCGTATCCCTGGATCGGTTCTTCGCCGGGAGGCGAGACCACCTGACACAGCCATACTGACAGCCCGGTTAACAGATAGACCTCTAAGGCCATTGTTCCCCAAGGGAATGGTCAACGATGTTCAAATCATCAACACCTTGTTGGTTTCCGATGAAGACAATCAGCCGGATGTGTTGGCTATCGTTGGGGCGTCGACAGCTTTAACAGTGTCGCGGATTCCATTTAACGGGCCTATTGGTGCCGTTCGAGTCGGTCTAGATGGAGATGGGTTTGTTACAAATCCATCTCGAACTCAGATGGAAGAGCACCCTGATTTGGACCTTGTGGTGGCGGCGAGCGAAGAAGGCATTGTTATGCTGGAAGCTGGAGCAAAGCAAGTGTCAGATAGCGTAATGTTTGACGCTATCCAGTATGGATATAACGAATGCCAAATTGTCATCAAGCTTCAACATGAACTCAGGGATCAAATTGGGGTTGACAAGGTTGATCCGGTTATCCGAGGGGTGTCGGAGGAACTTGTTTTGAAGGTTGATTCTGTGATCGGCACTAAGTTGCGATCGGCAGTAATGTTGCGTGACGATGCTCGAGCGGAGGCTATTTCTATAGCCCGTGAGGAAGCGATAGACAATCTTGAGTCACCTGAAATCGATTCAGGAGATGTCAAGGGGGCGTTTGATGCCGTGCTCAAGAAGCATACTAGGCAAGCAATTGTGGTTGAAGGTGTGCGTCCGGATGGTCGAAAAGCTGATGAACTTCGTGCTCTATCTGCTGATGTAGGAGTGCTTCCAAGATTGCATGGTTCAGGTCTATTCCAAAGGGGCCAGACGCAGTCATTGAACGTGGTAACTCTAGGGAGTGGACGTAATGAACAAAGGGTAGGGATTGACAATTTAGGGCTTGAACCTCCCAAAAGATTTATGCATCACTACAACATGCCGCCATTTGCATCAGGTGAAGCTTATCCCATGCGAGGGCCACGGCGTCGAGAGATAGGGCACGGATATCTTGCTGAGCGCGCTCTACGAGGAGTCCTGCCTAGTCAGGAAGATTTCCCTTATACGATAAGAACTGTGTCAGAGATTTTGTCTTCCAACGGATCGACTTCTATGGCAGCTACGACTTCATGTTCGTTGGCCCTGATGGATGCTGGGGTTCCGATCCTTGCGCCGGTAACCGGGATATCAATCGGTCTTGTTACGGCTGATGGCCATCAACCTGTATTGTTAACTGACATACAAGGGGCTGAGGACCATTTTGGGGATATGGATTTTAAAGTGGCTGGTACTCGCGATGGGATCACGGCGATTCAATTGGATATCAAGTTGACTCATATATCTCTTGAAGTAGTACGTGGAGCTCTAAGTGCAGGGAATGGTGCGCGTGAAAAGATTTTGGATGTGGTTGAAGGTGCGCTATCAGCTTCGCGACCCGAAGTGGGCGAGTATGCTCCAAAGATACTTCGCCATGCGATCGATCCGTCAAAAATCGGAGAGATCATTGGTCCAGGAGGGAAGGTCATTAGGCGTCTGGAAGAAGAGAACGAAGTAGAAATAAATATTGATGAGGATGGGACGGTCACGGTTGGATCTGTGAAGCAAGATGGGGCTAAGAGAGCGATCCAGATGATTCGAGATATTGTTGGGGACATTGAGATTGGTCGAACAATAATGGGTAAGGTGGTGCGAGTATTAGATTTTGGAGCGTTTGTCGAAATAGCGCCCGGAAAAGATGGTCTTGTACATATTTCCCAATTGGCCGAATACCGTGTAAACAAGGTTGAGGATGTGGTTTCGGTGGGAGACGAGATAATGGTGAAGATCACTGAAGTGGATGATCTGGGTCGTATTAACTTGTCTAGAAGAGCGGTGCTAGAGGAGCACGGAGTGGTGCCTGCTAGCGCGGAAAGCAAGAGAGAGGGCGATGGTAATTACCGGGATGATCAGGAGTCTCCTCGTCGACGAGACCGGCGTGGAGGACGTGGAGGGCGTGGAGGACGTCGTCCTGCACGCGGAGGACGTGACCAAGGCAGGTAATCCTCATTACTGGATATTAGGGTAGGTAAATGATAGATGTATTAGTGTCAGGTGCTGCGGGCAACATGGGTCGTCAGGTTGTGAGGGCATTAAGCGAGGATGACGGACTCAACTGTGTCGGTCTTTTTGACCAAGGCTCAATACCGGAACAAGTCATCGATTTAGCACCTAATGCGGAATTGGGTGATTCGTTGTCAACTCTGTTTGATCAATGTTCGCCGGATGTGATGGTTGACTTTACTGATGTAAGTGCTGGGAATGCCAATATATTGCAAGCTGTGCAAGCAGGCGTATCTACGGTGATCGGCACTACGGGATTTTCCCAAGAACAAGTTGGAGAAATTTCAAGCCAGGCCATTGCAAGCAAAATCGGTGTGTTTATGGCGCCGAATTTTGCCTTGGGGGCAGTAATGCTAATGCAATTAGCATCTGTTGCTTCGTCTCATTTTGATCATGCTGAAATAATAGAGCTGCATCATAACAATAAGAAAGATGCGCCTTCCGGGACAGCGATGGAAACGGCACGGCGTATGCTTGAAGCTCGCGGGCGACCATTTAATGACACAGTTACTGAAAAATTTACGCTGGATGGTGCAAGGGGAGGCATGCTTGGTGGACTCAACGTACATTCGGTCCGCCTTCCGGGAATGGTTGCTCATCAGGAAGTAATTTTTGGTGGGTTGGGTCAGACGCTGAGCCTTCGGCACGATTCGACTAGTCGTGAATCATTTATGCCAGGAGTCATACTTGCCGTTAAGCGCGTGCAGGATCTGAATGGGCTCGTAATAGGACTTGAAAAACTTCTGTTTGATTGAATATGAATATTGTTAGCCTGAGGAGAAAAATCAGTGTCTGAGCCGCGTGTAGCAGTGGTTGGAGCCACTGGTGCTGTTGGAAACCAATTACTCCGAATACTTGAGGAGCGCAACTTTGCCATATCGGACTTACGCCTTTTGGCGAGCAAGCGAAGCGCAGGTATAGAAATTGAAGCGTTTGGTGATGTGATATCAGTAAGCGAATTGCAGGAAGATTCATTTGAGGGGATAGATATAGTCTTTTCGGCTGCGGGTACTGATGTGGCTAGGTGGTTTGCGCCTTATGCTGTCAAAAGCGGGGCGACTGTTATCGACAAAAGCTCAGCCTGGCGTTATGAAGATGATGTGCCTCTAGTGGTGCCCGAGATTAATGGGCAAGACATAGAATCTCACAAGGGGATAATTTCATGTCCGAACTGTTCGACTATACAACTAGTCATGGCCTTAAGCCCTATCCATTTGCGGCATCCTATTCGTCGGGTTATAGCTTCGACCTATCAGGCTGTATCAGGGGCAGGCGCCTTAGCTATGAAGGAATTGAGGCAACAGACTATTGATATTGCACGGGATGAAGCAACTGAAATTAACGAATTACCACAACAGATATTGCACAATGTAATTCCCGAAGTTGAAACATTTCGTGAGGAGGATGGTTATACAAGTGAAGAATGGAAGATGGCGGTGGAAACGCGGAAAATTATGCATGAGCCAAACCTACCCATATCTGCCACCTGTGTTCGAGTGCCCGTTTATCGGGGCCATTCTGAAGCAGTGAATCTTGAGTTCGACCATCCTGTTGATCCCAACTCGATTCGTCAAGTATTGCAAGAAAGTCCTGGTATTGTGGTCCTGGATGATCCGGCAACTCATACTTATCCTACGCCTTTGATGGTTGAGGGCAAAGATGAAGTATTAGTGGGTCGTATTAGGCGCGATTCATCTAACCCCAATGGAATTGTGATGTGGGTTGTTGGTGACAATTTGCGAAAAGGCGCTGCCACAAATGCTGTGCAGATCGCAGAGAATATTGTGCGCTGATATGCTGGGGTTGCGTTGTGTACTTAATGTGGCCGGTGTAAGGCATCCAATGTGGTGTTTTCGACAAGAAACAAGTACTCGGCTTACGAAGGAAGGAGCCTCGTGATGTTGCAATTCGGATCCCTTATAACTGCAATGATTACTCCGTTTTCCGATGACGGTTCCGTAGATTTGGACTGTTTTGGAAGGCTTGCCGATGGATTAATTGGAGCGGGTAATGATTCTCTTCTGGTGTCAGGTACAACGGGGGAATCTCCTGTCTTGACTGAGGCAGAAAGGGCAGACTTGTATAGGGAGGCTGTCAATGTATCATCTGGGCGTGCGAAGGTAATAGCCGGTACGGGTGGATACAATACAGCTGAAAGTATCCACTTATCAAAACTTGCTGCGTCTTGTGGAGTTGATGGTCTACTACAAGTAGCCCCTTACTACAACAAACCACCTCAAGAAGGTTTATACAAACACTTTACGGCGATTGCAAACTCAACGGATTTGCCAAACATTTTGTACAATGTGCCGAGTCGTACCGTGACAAATATAACAGCCAGTACTGTCGCGAGACTTGCCGAGGTCGACAATATCGTCGGCATAAAAGAAGCTAGTGCGGATTTCGACCAGATAGCTGAAATTATAAGGCTATGCTCGTCAGAGTTTGCGGTTTATAGTGGAAATGATGGGGATACTTTTCCTATGCTCGCCCTGGGAGGAGTGGGGGTCATTAGCGTGGCAAGCCATGTGGTTAGTGGTGAGATAGCACGGATGATAGCTTTATTTTACAAGGGTGATCTTAGTGAAGCTCGGCAGTTGCATTTGGATCTATTGCCGATATTTCGGATTCTTTTCCCTCCAGGATGGAGTAATCCAATAGCTGTAAAAGAGGCTGTTAATTTGGCAGGATTTTCAGTTGGGAAGCCTCGATTACCACTAGTCGAATTGCCTGACGACATGAGAGTCGAATTAGATAAAGTTATGAAAGGGTATTCTCTCGACTCATTTCTTGCCCCGATGGTGGTTTGACTCTGACTGACTTGAAAAATGCCGATACTATGGGTGACGTTGCAGCGATTATCAGGCAGTGTCGCGATTGCCCTTTGGGAGAGTCCCGTACAAATGCTGTTCCGGGGGCGGGATCTGACCAGGCCTCCGTATTGTTCATTGGAGAAGCTCCAGGCCTTAAGGAGGATCAACAAGGTGTTCCGTTTGTAGGTAGTGCAGGTAATCTTCTTAATACAATGTTGGACCGTGCTGGGATTAGTCGTGAAAATGTGTTCATTACCAATACTATTAAGTGTCGTCCTCCAAACAATCGAGACCCTGAGCAAGTAGAGATAGATACTTGCAAGAAATATCTTCGAAGCCAGATTGCAAAATTGAACCCCAAGTTGGTGGTTACTTTAGGCAGATTTGCTCTTGAATACTTTTTCCCAGGGGAACGGATTTCGCGCGTGCATGGGGCCCCGAGACAGCTAGGTGATCGAACCTATTTGCCCTTGTACCATCCAGCAGCTGCACTGCACAACCCTGGGCTCCGTGATACCCTTCTGGAGGATTTTTTGACCATTGCGAAGTTGATCAATCCCCTTAGTGTTGCGGGCGGGACAGACAGTTCTAAGAGTAATTCTGTAAAGCCAAGGCCTAAGCAATTGGATCTTTTTTAGGTGGATTTACATCAAGAATTGGTTTCGACGATAGTCCAGTCTACAAAGACGATTTGAGTGAACAATATTATGACAAATTTTAGTTATTCTTCAGATGCAATTTATGCTACTCCTTTGGGAGGGCAGGGAGGGTTCGGACGTAATTGCATGCTCCTAGAAAGTAACGATGATTCCATTCTTATTGATTGTGGAGTTATGTTTCCTACTACCGAAACACCTGGGGTAGATCTGGTGATTCCGGATTTTTCGGCAGCGGTAGGCCAGGGACACAGGCTGAAGGGATTGCTTTTAACGCATGGTCATGAAGATCATATAGGTGCTATCCCATACCTCCTTCGCGAAATAAAAGTACCAATATACGGGTCGGGTTTTACTTTGGCTTTGGTGCGAAAACGGCTGGAAGAACATGGACTGGATCAGTCGGCAGAGCTAATCGAGATTTTTTCTGGGGACGGTATTGATTTGGGGGCGTTTTCGATCAAGCCATTTCGAGTTTGCCATAGTATCCCTGATGCCATGGGATTTATTATCCGGACATCGGTGGGGCAACTTATTCATACGGGTGACTACAAGTTTGATCATACTCCTGCCATTGGGGATGGATCCGACTTCCAAATGTTTAGTGATATAGGTGACCAAGGGACTCTCGTACTGTTTGGCGATAGCAGTTATTCTGACCGCCCTGGGTTTAATGCTTCTGAACAGACTCTATACGAACCTTTTGAGAAGATTTTTGCATCATCTCCAGGGAGAATCGTGTTCTCCACCTTCGCCTCACTGATTTCACGCATACAGCAGATTATTGAAGTTGCTGCTGATTTCGATCGTAAAGTGGCGGTTTTAGGGAGAAGTATGGAACGGAATGTGCCTTTGGCGGTGGAACTTGGATTTGTTCATGATCCGGCAGGAGTGTTAGTTGATATTTCCGATATCCAAGGGCTGCCAGTGGATAGAACTGTGATCATTTGTACTGGTAGTCAGGGAGAGAATCGTGCAGCCTTGGCACGAATGGCAAATGGTGACCATAGACAAATCAAGATTGTTGATGGAGATACGGTTGTGCTTTCTTCAACTCCAATTCCAGGAAATGAAGACAGTGTGAACCGCATAATTGACAAACTGTTTCAATTGGGGGCAAATGTCATATATGAGGGAGTGATGCCAGTTCATGTTAGTGGACATGCGGCAATGGAAGAAATAAAGCTTATGCTTTCCATGGTACGTCCTAAATTCTTGGTCCCTGTACACGGTGAATACAGAAGTTTGGTGCAACATGCGGAGCTGGCCGAGTCTGTTGGTTATGATTCTGAGAACATAGTGATAGCCTCTGAGGGTGATGTGATAGAAATAACTGCAAATAGTGTGAAGGTGGTGGATCACATTCAGGCAGATGCGATATACGTTGAGGGATTGGTGGTTGGGAGGGCAAATAATGAAATTTTCCGTGAGCGGAAGCAGCTGTCTTCTGAGGGGGTACTTATTGCTGTGGTTACGATAGATAAGAATGCGGCAAAGTTGGCTTGTAAGCCGCGATTGGTTACGTATGGATTCAGTCTAGATAGCCAACTGAAAAGAATGACTCAACTAGTGGAAGATAATATTGATTTAGCTAAAAACTCGGAATCGGACTGGACATATATCGAGAACGAGGTTAGAAATACGATAAGGAGGCACTTGAAGGCGGAAACTCGCTTGAACCCAGTTATTCTTTCAGTGATTACTGAGATTTAGGGGTTTAGGCACCTTGACGGAAATATCCCGTGTGGCAGGTTGATTAGTGTCTAAATCCTCATCTAAAAACACTTCTAGCTCTAGCGAATCATCTCGCTATTTAATGCCGTTGATCAGTATATTCCTTGTTCTACTGTCGACTCTTGCGTTTTTGGGCCTGATATTGCCTGAAGGAAATGTGTCCGGTGCAATTGGGGCAGCCTTTTCTGATCTTTTTGGTCGAACTGCTTGGCTCGCTATCTTGGCTCTTCTAGCGCTGAGTTGTGCAGCCGTAATATCTTCTTTTTCCCGATTTGAAATATTGCGAGCAAATTACGTCCTAGGGACGGTCCTCCTATTAGTGGCTATTTCCGGTATTGCCCACATAGTATCCGGGGCAAAAGCTGATCGCAGTGCACTTTCGGATATTGGAGGGGTTGTTGGTTGGGCAGTGGGGTGGAACCTAACCCGAGCAGTGACCGATATTGGTGCGATGATCGTTTTGCTGGCGATTGTATTTGGTGTTATGTCCTTGTTCTCTATTAGGCATCCTGTTGTGATTAAGCTAATAAGTACCGTTGGAGCGTGGGCGCTGGTAGTAATCCGTAGAACGTGGCAGATTTCTGCATCTAATTTAAGGAAAGTTTTCTCCCAGCCGGTTACCAAGGAAGGTTCTAGTGAATTATCTAAAAAGCCGTCTCAAGTAGCTAGTCCTGAATTGCCTGATCGCAAATCGGGCGATGCCGATTCTGAACCTGACTGGCAGCAAGATACGCTGATTCGTATAAAAACAACTGAAAAAGTTGTCGCTGTTGAGACTCCAGTTCAGCGAGAGGCAGACGGGTGGACGCTACCTTCTTTCGATCTATTAGAGGCCCCTATAGATGGGGCCCGAGTTTCTGAGGAGGAAATCTCCCGCGACGCAGAGCTTATTGAGCAGACATTGGCCAATTTTAATGTTAAGGCTCGCGTGGTTGAGGCGATCCCAGGACCTGTTGTGACCCAATTTTGTCTTGCTCCTGCTCCTGGAGTCAAAGTGTCTAGTATCAATAATCTAAGCAATGATCTTGCCTTGGCTCTTTCGGCCAATGCTATTCGGGTAGAGGCTCCGATCCCGGGACGTCCCTACGTGGGTATTGAATTTCCTAACCGAAGCCCCGCTGTAGTTACCTTGAGGGAAGTTTTTGAATCGCCTGAATACACATCTTCGGAGGATCCACTCAAATTAGTTATGGGCAAAAATGTTGCGGATGCCCCCCAAATTCGCAGTTTGGCTAGTATGCCGCACTTACTGATTGCGGGAGCGACTGGTGCGGGCAAATCGGTCTTTCTGAACTCGCTTCTAATGAGTCTGATGTTTCAGCATACCCCAGATGAACTCCGCCTAATATTGATAGACCCAAAAATGGTGGAATTGGTTGTATATAACGAGCTGCCACACTTGAAAATGCCCGTGGTGACGAAGCCTGCAGATGTAGTCCCTGTTTTGGCATGGGCCTCTCAAGAAATGACTCGCCGCTACAGAGTGCTCTCAGATGCCGGCCACAGGAATATAACTACGTATAACCAGGCTGCGGAAAAAAGTGACTTCGAGAGGTTTCCTTTTTTGGTGATTGTAATTGATGAGCTCGCAGACCTAATGATGTCAGCCCCAGCGGAGGTGGAGCGGTACATATGTAGGCTTGCCCAAATGGCTCGTGCGGTAGGGATTCATTTGGTTATTGCGACCCAAAGGCCTTCTGTAGATATAGTTACGGGATTGATTAAGGCCAATTTCCCGACGAGAGTGGCCTTTATGGTTAGCAGTCAGTTTGATTCTAGAACTATTTTAGATAGTGCTGGAGCTGAGAAGCTAGTAGGCCGAGGGGATATGCTTTTTGCGTCTTCTGACAGCGGGAAACTGACGCGAATTCAGGGGGCGTATGCTTCCGATGAGGAGATACGAAGTACAGTTCAACATTGGGCTGGACATGATGACCACCTTGATCACATAGGGGAAGATGAAATCAATGAAGCGTTAGAGGCATCTCTGACGCCTGAAGAAGAATTGTATGAGGAAGCAGAGGAATTAGTACGGAAATACAGTTACGCATCGGCCCCATTACTACAAAGGGAATTAAAAGTCGGCAAGTCAATGGCTACGCGTATTTTAGATCGCCTCGAGGAAGCGGGTGTTATAGGGTCTGCGGTGGATGGTAATCCGAGTAGAGAAGTGATTTTCGAACAGAAAAGAGCGAATGAATCAGAGTCAGACGAGGGTCAATAATGGATAGAGGTGTTTTTGGATCAAGCTTTCTCAGAATGGTTGTTTGGTAGTTGTTTTATTTGCATTTTGGTTTATTTCGGATTACAACTCTTTCACTTAACATAAGGGACTCCTATTTCCTGTGTTAAGTGGGTGAGAAATGGAGAGATTTGGCACGGGGTATGGAGAATTCTACTCAAGCTGATGATTGGAAACTGACCCAGTTTTCGCATGGGGCTGGCTGAGGATGCAAACTGGGTGCCGACCAGCTTGCTCAGGTTCTGAGCTCATTACCTCGTCCGTCTGATCCAAATCTACTCGTGGGTACTTCTTTATCTGATGATGGAGCTGTCTACCGGGTGTCAGATCAGCTTGCCTTGGTACTGACCACTGACTTCTTTACTCCAATAGTCGATGACCCCTATGACTTTGGGCGGATAGCGGCAGCGAATGCTCTTAGTGATGTTTATGCGATGGGAGGGGATCCATTCGCAGCACTAAATTTAGTCGGTTTCCCGCGCGACAATCTGCCGATTTCGGTGCTTCAACAAATACTAGCTGGTGGGGCCACGGTTTGTGATGATGCTGGAGTCACAATAGTTGGAGGGCATACCGTTGATGATCAGGAACCAAAATATGGTCTGGCGGTGACCGGTCGAGTAGATCCTGACAGAATCTTTAGCAATGATGGGGCCAAACCTGGTGATGTTATAGTTTTGACCAAGCCGATTGGAACAGGGATTCTATCTACTGCGATAAAGGCGGGAATTGCTGAAAAAGATCATGTGGATGTGGCAGTAGGGTGGATGACACAACTTAACTCGGGTGCGGCATTGGCTATGCATAAGTGTGACATAGATTGTTGTACGGATGTCACAGGGTTTGGCCTTATAGGGCATGCATTGAATATTGCTCGAGCATCTGAGGTCACTATCAGGTTTAATCTATCGTCAATTCCGATTTTGCCCGGGGTTACAAGATACATTGATAGCGGGCATATCCCGAGTGGAAGCGAGCGCAATTTAGAGTCTGTTTCCCGATTTGTCCATTGGGACGAACATTGTAATGCGGCTAGTCGACTTCTACTTACGGACGCTCAAACATCGGGTGGATTGTTGATTGCTGCCAATGAAGGCCTTCAGAGTAAACTTTTGGAGTTTTTGGAGACTGAAGGAATAACCGGAGCTCAAATAATTGGTCGAGTGTGTGAAAGAGGTCCTTACCCTGTTATTGTTTGCGACGATTAGAATCCTTTTCAACAAGGTACCCTGGGAATCAGTAACACAAATTGGTAAAACGTAACTTTAATGCCAGATGCAATAGGGATGTTTCCTCTGTGCTTTCGAGAAGAAAGCTCTTTAAATCTATGCTGTTGGTCCCTCCGATGCTGGTGTTCACTCCAAAAACCGGCTATTTGGATTCTGGCACAGCTGACCAACAGCAGGGTCCTGCTGACATATCATGGGAAGTAAATGGGCATCCTGAATTAACCGCTATGGCCGGACTTATCACTGATACTATGGAGTCGGTTAGCACATCCTTCACTGGGCGTACAGGGAGAGTGTTTGGATTCGATGCTGGGGATCTTTATCCTTCTGTGTTTGCCCGTGATTTTGCGACAGTATCCGAGTTTGCTGGATATTTGTTTGGATCAGAATATCTTCGGACGCCGGTCACTGAATTTCTAGCTGTTCAGGATGACTTTTCAGGCGTCTCTGCGGGCGCGACTCCTGCTACCATTTCTCCTCGCGGAGAGGTTGATAAAGCTACTGCGGTTTCTGATGAAGAAACGAGTTTGATTCATGCAGCCTTCGTTTACTTCAAGGGGGTGTCCGATGTTAATTGGCTTCGTGCCGACGTGGTTGGCCGTTCGGTAATACAACGACTTAATGATGCTATCGCCTTCTTGTTTCGTGAGAGAACGGATCATACTACTGGATTGCTTTATAGGGCATATACCACGGATTGGGGGGACGTGAAAATTGAAGGGGGGCCTCATCCTACCGATTTATTGGATGGCGATTCTCGCATCGCGACGATTTATGATCAGGCTATGGCGTATAGAGCTCTTGTGGAATTGGTTGAAATGAATTCGGTCGTGGGGAATGAAGCCATGGTGAAACGGCATACAGATCGTGCACAGGCGTTAAAATGGGCAACGAATAACTCACTATGGGATGAGGAGTTGGGTTATTTTCGCTTGCATAGTCAAATTTCTGGTGTTGTGCCCGTAGCGACTGACCACATATTTGGGTTAGGAAATCTTATTGCAGTTGATTGTGGAATTGCTGACCAAGAGCAAGCCGAGCGAATATTCAGTAACGCTATCCGATGTGAAAGGCTGGCAGGATCAAACAGGCCTGGATTATCGTTGTGGCCACCGTACCCTAATGGTGTTTTTAACCATCCGTCTATGAGTGCTTTTCAGTATCAAAACGGTGGAGTTTGGGATTGGTGGGGTGGTGTGCAGACTTTAGCGGAATTTGAGAAGGGTGAGGCTGATCAAGGATTTGCACACTTAAGCAACACGGCCCAACATTGGCTCCATACTGGCCAGATTGCGGAGTGGCATCATATTCCTAGCTTATCGGATCAGGGAAGTCTCAATTTTGGTGGAGCGGCGGCGACATTTGGGCTTGCTGTGACCAAAGGGTTATTTGGTGTTTCGCTTGATTCAGAATCTTTTGATGTGCGGTCCCGACTCGGTGTACGTACGGGCAAAATCAGTCTTCAGCATCAACCTTCTGGCAATTCTATTTCTACCTCCCATCGGGTTGGGGCAGACTGGATTGAAATCCAGGTTGAATCTAGTGGGGTTAGTAGTGGCAACGTGTCTGCTTTGTTGCCTAAGTCCTGGCAAGCTGCTCTAGCTATGTGTGATGACGATGTTGTTGCCGTTGGAGGGTATGGGGTGGGTAGTGACACTTATTCTCCGACGGTGTTGATTGAGCCAGGCATTCACACAGTTACCTTTATTCGTAACGATCGTCGTGAACCCCGGGATGCATGGGATTCAGCTGGAGCAGGGTTTTTTGAGGAAAGTAATGGTATGGGCTATTGGATTTCGAATTCTTCGCTGGTACCAATGTGGGATAAATACAAAGATTTAGGGGGAGCGATTTCCCTAGGGCCTGCAATTTCTGGGCGCTTTATGCTTGATGGACGTGTTTCTCAAGCTGTACACAGAGGGATAATTCAGTGGTCTGTGAAAGGCATTGTATTTGCTCCTACAATGGATATTTTGTCTCAACTCGGTTACGACGATTGGTTGATTATGACGCACAGGATTCCGCATCCGTCTGTAGTGTCAGATCATGCTTTTTCCATATTGGATTCAGACCCTGCCATTAAAGACCTGTTCTTCTCTACTCCTGATTGGGAGTACTTGTATGGGATGCCAGTGTCATATGCTGATTATGAAGATGTGTCTGTGGTGCGTACACAACGTACAGTACTGCAGAGATGGAAAATAGAGACTCCCTGGGCTGGGCCTGGACAAATCACGCCTGCAAATTCGGGCTTAATTGCCAAACAAGCAGGGATTATTCCTAATGCGGCGTTGACTTGGGTAGCTGGTGTGGCATCTGGTTAAGATTATTGATGCTGATCCATGACTATAATCAAGTTGTGTGGGCAAACGAGTTATTTTTAGAGGACGGATAAGTTTTTGAGTGCTAATGGGACTTTTGTTGACCGTAGTATAGATTTTCCTTCGCTGGACGCAATGATCTATCTCAATACAGGTACAGTAGGCATAACGCCTGCGCCGGTGATTGAAGACTTAATTCGTTATACCAAGTTAGCTGAAACTGAGGGTCAGCGTGCCTATGAGCCATTAAAAGCTAAAGTCGAGTCTGCTAGAGCTATTCTCGCAGAGACCCTTAATGCTTCTGCTGATGAAATTGCGTTTGGCTCTAATGCTACGGAAGCGATCAATTGGGTGGCGGCTGGATTGGACATGCGGGTGGGGGATGAAGTGTTAATGTCAAATAGTGAGCACCCTGCAATGTTGTTCCCTTGGGGAAATCAGCGGGATAAAGGCAAGGTGAGTCTTCGTTGGTTCGACGTAGATCACGATCCGGAGATTACATTGTCAAATCTTCGGTCTTCTATTTCTCCGAACACAAAGGTTATTTCAGTTAGTCATGTCGAAAGACACCATGGGGTCCGGCTGCCTGTAGAAGAAATATGTGAATTGGCTAATGATGAAGGAATTCTGTCTTTGGTAGATGGGGCGCAATCGTTGGGAATGTTTCCGATAGACGTTCAAGCTATGGGTTGCGACTTTTATGTGGGGAACGGTCATAAATGGCTTTGTGGGCCAAATGGGATTGGAGTTCTGTACGTGAACAGCAAACGTCTGAAATTGTTGACTCCCGCTCATGCGGGTCCGTCTAACAAACCTGGCGAATCCTTTTGGGACAAAGCGGGTGGGATAATCCTGCCAAATCGGGCGAGCAAATACGAATACGGAACTCGGAATTTGGCAAGTCTTGCTGCACTAGCCTCATCTGTTCGGTATCATCGGAAAATTGGAATAGATTTGATTGAGCAACGACTTGCATCACTGGCAGACAAGGTGCGTGATTGCATCAGGGTGCGCGGCTGGCTATTGACTAGCCCAGAAGATTGGACAAGAGGATCCGTTCTGGTTTCCTGCTATATACCTGGGATTGATGCGAAAGAGTTCTGTCGTAGGCTGGCAAGTGAATTTGACACTTTTGTATCTCCTAATTCCTCGAATGGAATTAGATTTTCTCCTAACTTCTATAACACGGAACAAGATATCAGTGATGCATTTTCGACGATCGATAGTGCTCTTAGTGAAATGGAATATTGATAAGATTGCTAAAAGAGGTCGGTCTGAACAATCCCGGCAGCAGTGATTTATGTGATGAATAGCAGGAACGGATCTTCTAGGTCAGGGAGCGACTTTTTCGTTGGATTGATCATACTAGCTTTTCTTATATTTGTTCTCTGGTACTTTTTACTTCGTCCGAGCCAAATTGAAATTGATCCGCTTTTTGCCGGAGAGGAAAATCAGGAGACGCCTGTTGAAGACACTCTTGAGAACGCGCTGCGGAAATTGGAACTGACCCCTTCGGCTGATCGAGCGCCAACTGTAACTCCATTAACAACACTAAATGAGCTGAATAATCAGACCTATGTGATCAAGCAAGGAGATGTGCTTTCCGAGGTCGCTGCGAGGTTCAACGTGTCGGTAAATCAATTGGTGAAATTCAATAAGATTGAAGATCCAGACAAGATTTCAGTTGGATTGAAACTGTTAATACCAGACGGTAACGAGGACTGAGTGTACTCACGGGGCAAAAGTGTCGAGCTATAGTGGGACGCATACATACATGAGGAGTTGTGAATGACGGATATGATAGTTATAGCGCACGATTTAGGAGATTCTTTTGAAAGGCAGATTGTTGAATCTCTGCCTAATGCCGATATTGAAGTTGCCATTGCCTCTGATGATGAAATGCTTAATGGTGTACTGCCACAGGCCCGAGTGTTGGTTGGGATACGGTTCACAGAAAGACAGATAGCACAGGCTCGCCGTCTCGAATGGATACATAGTCTATCGGCCGGAGTTGAACGTCTTCCGCATGCCAGCTTGGCAGGTAGTGGTATTACTGTGACTAATGCAAGCGGTGCACACATATCTCCGATTTCTGAACATGTGCTGGCATTCATGTTGTGTTTTGCTCGAGGGTTGCCCGAAGCATTTAGGCAGCAACGAAAAAAGGATTGGGGATGGGTACAGAATGACTATTTCAGTCCATTTCTTCTAGAAGGGGCGACTGTCACTGTAATAGGGCTAGGCAATCTTGGTAATGCGGTAGCCATAAAGGCCCATTGCTTAGGGATGAAAGTCCTCGGAGTGAGACTACGGCCTTCTGCATATCCAGTCTATATCGATGACCTGGGAGGGCCTGGAAGGTTGAAGGATTTCTTGCCCGAGAGTGATTTTGTGGTTAATACGCTACCCTTAACCAAGCTTACTACTCAGGTGATAGGGGACGAAGAGTTTCAACTTATGAGGCCGTCCGCATATTTTATTAATGTAGGACGTGGCCGTACTGTCGATCAGGAGGCTTTAATTGAGGCTTTGAACAATGGGAGTATAGCGGGAGCGGGTCTTGATGTTACTGATCCGGAGCCTCTACCGAAAGACTCTGCCTTGTGGGACATGGAACAAGTGTTGATAACTCCTCATTATTCCGCTCAAGCTCCTATAGTAATGGATAGGGTTAGACAATTGTTTCTGGAAAATCTTGTTAGGTTTTATGATGGGCGTCCTCTTGCGAATGTAGTGGATATTTCTGCCGGGTACTAACTGATTGGCTGGCTTCGCAAATAGTAACTTTTCTAACCGAGACAAAAGCCAGGGCTGCCACCAAATAGGTAACAGTCAATACTATTCTCCCCCGAGTAGACGAAGCATGTTGGCATTTTCGGCAGCTATATTTTGTTTTTGGGCGTCTCTATACGTTTATGTGCCGACTTTGGCTGTGTTTGCACAAGACAGGGGGGCGGATTTCGGGATAATAGGGCTGATAGTGGCAGCGTATGGACTCGTCCAGTTTGCGTTGCGCATCCCAACGGGGTACTTGGCGGACCGTTTTGGCAAGCGGTCACTTTTAATTCAGATTGGCCTGATGGGAAATCTTGTGGGGGCGGTAGGAATGACCATCTGGAATGAGCCATGGCTACTCGTTTTATGGAGATGTTTCCACGGGGTGGGAGCTGCTTCCTTTGTAGTAATTGTGGTCTATTTTTCTTCGTTTTTTCCTGCATCGCAGGCTACGCGAGCCACTAGCATATTGATGGCTGGGACTACTCTGTCTCAGGTAGTGATTAGTCTTGCAGGTGGGGCAATAGCATCCAAGTTTGGGCCTGAGGCCACTTTTTTAGTTGCTGCCCTGATGGCAATGTTGGGGATGGCTTCTATGTGCATTGCGGGCCAGGGATCTATTGTAGAGAGTCGTCCAATATCGCTTGATCGCTTTCGTCAAGTGTTCACTGTTCGCCTACTGTTGATTTCTGCGACACTGGCGGCTATTGGGCAATTTATTGTGTTTGGAGTGATGCAGAGTTTCTTTTTGATATATGCATCAAATATAGGGGCAAGTAGTCTGGATCTAGGCATTATTACCACGCTGGGTTACCTATCTGCTGCTTTTGCAGCTACTTCTGCAGCAGTATTTGTCTTTAGGATGGGGGAGCGGAACTTTGTAGTGGCAGGATCTTTGGCCAGTGGGGCGGTATTGATTTCGATTCCATTAGTTGAGACGATCGTTGGGGTGCAGATAATGGCTTTTTTGCTCGGAGGGGCCCGGGGAATGGTGTTTCCTGTTCTTATGGGGATAGCCCTCAATTCTGTTGAATTGGACCAACGTGCGAGTGCTACAGGTGTCTTCCAGTGTATTTATGCTGTAGGAATGTTTCTTGGGCCGGCTGTTGGAGGAGTACTTGCCGAATTTTTTGGGTTGTCTTCTTTGTTTGGAATTATGGGGGCTGTAGCTTTTGTAGGTGCTGTTGGCGCTATGCTACTTCCTAAGCGAAGTAGTACTTTTGGTGCTTAAGGTGCTTAACTCGGGGCCAATTGTTACCAGGTAGTTTTGAAGGATTGGCCATTGCATGCTACAGTGCGCGGCCCAGGAATATCGCAAGTGGTCTGGAGGCCAGTTGTCTAAACGAAAATATCGCAAACGTTCTTTTTCTGAGATCGATAGAGGTCCTTTTGGAACGGCAGTTTTTGATGCGCGTAAGCGCCAGTGTCTGACTCAGGCCGAAGTGGCGAAGGCTATTGGTCGGGATAGGCCTTGGCTAAGTGATGTAGAGACCGGGAAGATATCTGAGATTCCGGATGAGGACTTAGAGGTTATGGCCCGAATTCTGGGGTTTGAAGTTGAAAGACTTAGGTGGACTAGGGACTCCCACAGTCGTATACAAGATTTGCGGTCTACAGGCTACACTGTATATGTGGCCTCTAAATCATGTCTTCATTGCAACCACCCTGCCGAAGTAGATGCTAAGTATTGTGGGAGCTGTGGCCATAAACTAGAACTGGAAGTTATGTGCGGTACCTGCAGTCGCCGAAACAGTCCAGGGTCAAATTTCTGTGTGAGATGTGGCTCTTATTTAGATTCTTGATTCTGACAAATTTTGTCACTAGGTGCTCAAAGGCTCTGGCAAGATGTTTAACAACTCGCTCAATTCTGGGTGTGTTTCTTCAAGAAAAATATGTTGTCTATCATCTGATGTGACAACTATTACCGGTACTTCGGGTTGTCCCGAAATTTCTATCACTTCTGATCGATCTGACTGTCTATCAGGAACGATTATCCAGTCGTACTGAATACTGTGTTGGTCCAGCCAGTCTCTGGCCTTTCTTACCCATGGGCACCATTCAACTCCATACAAGGCTACTTGTGTAGATTGATTTTGTATGGGAGTTCTCCTCTTCTTAGGCTTGAGGTCATCAAATAACTTTCATGGTACACAGCTAAAATAAAGTCTTGTCTGATATCTGTTGAGGTTCTATTTCGGGTTAGAAACTGCGTCCAAATGTTGTTTGATCGTAGCTTCCGGCACATATCCAACCACCCTGTCTACTTCTGTCCCATCGTTGAACACGACTAGTGTGGGAATTCCTCGAATGCCGTATTGCATCGCATATCGGTTATTTGCATCGACATCTACTTTTGCAAAGAGGACTTTGTTTTCGTATTCCCCGGCTAATTTCTCGAAAACTGGGGCCATCATCTTGCAAGGACCGCACCATTCTGCCCAGAAATCGACTACTACAGGCTGGCTTGCACCCAAAACTTTTTCCTCAAAATCGTCATCGGACACGTGAATAGGATCAGACATTTAATACTCTTCTTTGCTTGGGATTCTCAGGTACGGATCTCTTACTATTCAAGTATAGACTCTGGTATATGGCCTGCGTAGAAAATGTAGCAAGTTGCCTAGTGTGTACTAGGCTTGCAGAGTAGGCTTGTGGTTTAGTTAACTACGAAATTCAATAGTTTATCTTTAACAAATATCGTTCGGATTACAGTTTTCCCATCAAGATGTGCGATGATATTTGGCATTTTAAGTGCGAGGGATGTAGCGTCTTCTTCGACGATACCTTTTTCGACTTCTATGCGATCCCTCACCTTCCCATTCACTTGTATAACTAAGAATAGTGATTGGTCTTGAGTCAATGATGGATCAAAATCTGGCCATTTAGCTAGTATCACGCTTTCAGTATGACCCATTCTCTCCCATAACTCTTCTGCTAAATGAGGAGCTACAGGGCTCATTAGCAAAATTATTTTCTCGAGCGCCTCCCGTCCTTCATGAGTATTCGCTAGCTCCGTAGACCAAATAGCAGCTAAGTCATTTACCGGTTCCATAAGTCCATTGGCGACCATCGTATTGAAGCGTAAGGATTCCATATCGTTAGTGCATTTCTTAACGGCTTGATTCGCCACTTGTGTGGCTTTGGTGCGGGCTTGTTCTAGGGATATATTGCTTTTAGTATTACTACCAAATTCACCCGTGACTAAACCCCAAATTTTGTTATAGAAACGAGCTATACCATTCAGGCCATTTTCGTTCCAGGGTAAAGTAGCTTCCATGGGGGCCATGAACAATTCGAGCCCTCTAAGACAATCAGCCCCAAATTTATCTACGACGCTGTCTGGGGTTACTACATTACCCATGGATTTTGACATTTTGCCGCTTCGGATTGGGGTCCATCCTCCGCTACTTGGACCGCTAATATCAAACTCGGCTTTTGCTCCGGCATGATACAAGAGTTTTGATCCTGCCTCTGGGGATAAAAAAACATCCACACCATGCGGGGAGTTTGCGGAAGCACGCTCGGATACAACTTTGATATCGGTATTTTTGACCCAGCCATCTTGCGCTAGAATCATCCCCTGATGCCGTAAAGCTGTGAATGGTTCCTTGTATGAGATGAGCCCTGCATCATACATAACTTTGAACCAAAATCTGGCGTACAAAAGATGCATGACGCTGTGTTCCGCCCCTCCGACATACAAATCCACAGGCATCCATTTTTCAGCATCTTTTCTGTCAAACGGTGCGTTAGCCAGTGAGGGAGATATGAATCTCAGATAGTACCAAGACGAACATGCAAATCCGCCAAGAGTATCAGTTTCACGCTCAGCTGATTTGCCGCACTCAGGGCATGTAGTGTTCACCCAATCATCTACCCGCTTTAACGGAGATCCTACAGTGGGATCTGGTGTGAAATCAGTTATGTGGGGCAGGATTACTGGTAAGTTTTTTTCAGGCACTGGAACTTCACCACAATCTGGGCAGTGCACTATGGGGATCGGGCAACCCCAGTATCGTTGGCGAGATATTAGCCAATCTCTAAGTTTGTAATTTATGGATTTATTGCCTTGTCCATTGGCTTCGAGTTTGGCTACGATTTGCTTTTGGCATTCTGCTGAAGTTAGCCCACTGAAATCTGAAGAGTTTACAACCTGTCCTGGACCTACATAGGCTTCCGTAAGTGGAGCGTCGTCCCAATCTGGAGGGCTAATGACTACGTGTATGTTGAGATTGTATTTTTGGGCAAAGGCGAAATCGCGTGCATCATGAGCTGGAACTGCCATAATTGCTCCTGATCCGTACGAAGCTAGCACATAATCAGCAACCCATATAGGTATTTTTTCATCATTTACGGGATTAATCGCATACGAACCTGTGAATACACCTGTTTTGTCATTGGCTGTGGACGTGCGTTCAATCTCTGAACGCGTTGAGGCCCTGTCGATGTATTGTTTAACATTATTGCAGTGCTCTTCTGTAGTCAGGTCATCTACAAGCGGATGCTCTGGTGCTAGAACTAGGAATGTGGCTCCGAAAAGTGTATCTGGTCGGGTTGTAAAGACTGATATCGAATTATTGTTCTCGGTCTTGAATAATACGTCTGCCCCCTCACTGCGTCCGACCCAGTTAGTTTGCATTCTCTTAGTGGGTTCTGGCCAATCCAAATCGTCTAGATCGTCGATTAAGCGATCGGCGTACTCTGTGATTTTAAAGAACCATTGCATAAGTGGTTTTTTGTATACGCCAGAATGGCCTCTCCAATCAGTTCCATCAGCTAAAACCTCTTCGTCTGCTAAAGCACCGCAAGTGTCACACCACCATTGCATTTTCTCTGTGCGGTAAGCTAACCCTCTTTTGTGTAATAAGAGAAACATCCATTGAGTCCATCGGTAGTATGCTGGTGTCGACGAATTTATCTCTCTCGTCCAGTCATGTCCGCATCCAACTAGGTTCAATTGTCGTTTGTAATTTGCTGCGTATTCGAGGGTCGATTCGGCTGGGTGGCGTCCCTTGTCAATAGCGTCTTGTTCAGCAGGCAATCCGAATGCATCCCACCCCATTGGATGCAGCACTTCAAACCCATTCATGCGTTTGTAACGAGTTACCGCATCAACGGGAATATAATTGTGAAAATGCCCTACGCTTAAACCGTCTCCAGATGGGTAAGGGAACATCTCTAGTGTGTAGTACTTGGGCTTACGAGATCCGGTGTCACATTCGTAAATATTTTCCTGACTCCAGCGTTTTTGCCATTTTTGTTCTATGGCTTTGAAGTCGTATCGTGCCGGCGACTTTTGACTAGTCATCTGCTTTACTATTTGCCATTCTGCTTTTTTGAGCCTTGATATAGAAGACAATTTGCTTGCACGTTGATCATTGGAGGGCCTCAACTTGCTTCAGGGTTGCATGATACTGCCACCGGTGGAGCGAAAGGGATTCGAACCCTCGGCCTCTACAATGCGAGTGTAGCGCTCTTCCGACTGAGCTATCGCCCCGTATTGTGTATGTTACTCGGTAACTACGGTTGCGAAGCGTCGTTTGTTTCTATTTTGCTGGTATTTCACTTTGCCGTTGGTGAGGGCAAACAATGTGTGATCACGGCCCAGTCCGACATTTGCCCCCGGGTGAATTTTTGTGCCTCGTTGCCTCACCAATATGTTGCCTGTTACTACATACTCGCCGTCGTAGCGTTTTACACCGAGCATGTTTGGATTACTGTCTCGGCCATTTCGTGTGGATCCACCTGCTTTTTTCTTAGCCATTATTTACCTGTCTTTGTATCGCTGTTTGACGCTTTACCAGTTTTTGATTTCGCCTTAGCTTTTGTCTTGGTGGCAGCCTTAGCTTTTGTCTTGGTGGCAGCCTTAGCTTTTGTCTTGGTGGCAGATGTTGCTTTGTCAGCTGGCGGAATGTTGATTCCTTGTGCAAGTATTTCGTCTACACGTAAAATGGTCTGCTCTTGTCGGTGGCCAAGTGAACGTTGGTAGCGTTTTTTGGCTCGAAATCGCTGGACACGTATTTTAGGGCCACGTGCTTGTTGCATCACTGTACAACGCACCTCGGCCCCTTCTACGGTTGGGGTGCCGGTTAGCACCTGTCCGCTATCTTCGACCAAAAGTACCTGGTCGAGGGATATATTAGAGCCAATCGACGAGTCCAAATATTCAACTGTTATTTCATCACCGGGGGATACTTTGTGTTGCTTGCCCCCTGTCCGAACGACCGCGATCACTAGCTGTTCTCCGGGAATAATTACTTGGGAATTAGAGAAATATGGCGACATTCTAAGCTAGGCAATCTATCAGTGCTGACGGCTTTAGGTCAACAAAGTTACGTGCGATGGTGAAACTAGTCGATAGCATTTTTGCGGGCAACAGCGAGGTACAGTACTGGTCCGATGATGGTGAATGCCAGAACGATGAAGGCCCATATGGTCCGGTTCCCCCATCGGTACCCTGAATTGGGGCGCTGAAAAAGGTCCATTAAAGCCCAGATCAGCAGCACGAACGATATGATTAGGAAAGGTAACAATGTTGGGAGCTGATTCCAAAGGTCTTGAACCACTAATCGACAATCCTCTGCAGAGTTGAAGCGGCTATATTGTGCTTCACGTAGCCGAAGTATATAAGCGTATTGTGTGGGACACTTAGTAAAGTTGCTTATTGATGTTGTGTGGTTTTCGTAGATCTTTGTGTCGAGTTTGGCAAAAGGTAGGTAAAATATGCGTTCAAGTCGAGGGGTTGCAGACTATATTTTGCAGATTGATCTGATTAACAACCAGAGGTGTAGATTCAGATGGCTCTTGAGACAGCTAGCGTAGAAGCTACTTTTTCAGCTCTAAAGGACCGGTTGGACGGTGTCGTCCCTGATTTTGAACTTTCTCATAAAGCTGCTCTTGCTTTTGAAATTAACCAAATCAAACAAGAAAGAGGGGCGGTGATTCTGGGCCATAATTACATGGAGCCTGCTCTTTACCACTCCGTTTGTGACTTCCATGGAGATTCATTGGAACTGAGCCGTATTGCTGCTACTACAGAATCAAACCCTATAGTTTTTTGTGGGGTGAGATTTATGGGCGAAACCGCCAAGATATTGAATCCAGACCGAACCGTTTTGCTTCCTGCTGATCGAGCTGGGTGTTCACTGGCGGAATCTATAACCGCTGAAGATGTGCGAAGGTTGCGAGATCGTTACCCCGGTATTCCAGTGGTTGCCTATATAAATACATATGCGGATGTAAAAGCAGAGGTAGACATATGTTGCACTTCTGGAAATGCAAAACAGGTGGTTGAATCGCTGGAGTGTGAGCAGGTGATATTTCTGCCTGATGAATATCTGGCTGCCAATGTGGCGAACGAAACTGGCAAGCAAATCATCTATCCTAGTCTTCGTCCAATATCATCAAGCAAGCGGGAATCGGCATCGGACATTGGATTGCAATACGATCTAATTGGTTGGAAAGGGAGATGTGAAGTCCATGAGAAATTCACAGTGCAGGATATTTTGGATGTTCGAGAGCAATTCCCTGATGTAATGGTATTGGCTCATCCGGAATGTAGCCCCGAAGTAGTGAAAGCATCGGATTTTTCGGGCTCCACAGGGGCAATGATAAAGCATGTTAAGGAATCCGAAACGACGAGGTACCTTCTATTAACCGAGTGCAGTATGGGTGACAATATTGCAGCAGAGTCTGGTGACAAGGAAATGCTCAGATTATGTTCTGTACGCTGCCCTCATATGAATGAGATAACACTAGAGAATGTTCTAATAGCGTTGAAAGAAAATAGACAGGAAATACATGTTCCGGAAGAAATTAGCCGACGTGCTCGGAGTGCAATCCAAAAAATGCTTGAGATTGGCTGAGATATTGTTGACTGGTTATATGAAGAGGTCATCTGTTGATGTGTGGTTGTGCTGCATGAATTACGTGACTAGCTACTAGATTAGGCCGATAGGCGCGCGAATGAACTTGCGACGATCATCGTTGTAGAGGAGATATGAACGTACAAGGATCAAGGCAGAAGATGTCCATTCCCAGTATCGGTTTGTTTCTATTCGGGCAATCGCGATTTGAACAGCGTGAGAATGTGGGCAGTTAGGTGAATTTAACATGAAGCGAACGTATCTTGATCATGCAGCTACAACTCCGGTTGCTCCCTCAGTACTAGATGAGATGATTCCATTCTTTTCCGACCATGGATACAACCCATCCGGCGTATACATGGAAGCTAGGCAAGCTGGTGAAGCACTAGAGAAAGCTAGGGAGTTGGTAGCCGAGACACTTGTAAGTGATCCTGAAGATATTGTTTTTACTGGTAGCGGTAGCGAAGGGGTCAATTTAGCTTTGAAAGGTGCAGCTATGGCTGCTGCACAGCGTGGGCGTGATGTGGTGATCATATCTGCAGTAGAACATCAGGCTGTTATGCGAAGTGCAGAGTACTTGGACCGACATCTGGGCCTAGAGGTCCGTATTATTGATGTAGATCGGTGTGGAACGGTTGATTTGAATCAACTAAATGACTGTATGGATGAAAGAGTTGGCGTTGTTAGCATTCAGTATGCAAATAATGAAGTCGGAACGATTCAGCCGATTAAGGAAGCTGCAGAAATAGTCCACGGCACTGACGCAATATTTCATACGGATGCGGTTCAAGCTCCTGGGTCTCTCCAAATGGATGTTGATCAGTTAGGTGTGGACTTGCTGAGTATCGCTGCACACAAATTTTATGGCCCTAAAGGGGTAGGAGCCTTATATGTTCGTCGTGGAACAAGGGTAGTGCCACAGATCCAAGGGGGGTCTCAAGAGCGTAACAGACGAGCAGGAACTGAAAATGTTGCTCTTGTCGTTGGGCTTGCAGCGGCTTTGAATTTGGTTCGAAATGAAATGCGTATTGAGGAACAGAGAAGCATGGAATTAAAGCTATTGCTTCAGGAAGGCCTGGCGAAAATACCTGGAGTTGTCTTCAATGGTAGTACTAATTGCTGTTTGGCAAACAATACCCACATCTGTGTGGA
This sequence comes from uncultured Chloroflexota bacterium, assembly GCA_913043205.1. Taxonomy (GTDB): domain Bacteria; phylum Chloroflexota; class UBA11872; order UBA11872; family VXNJ01; genus CAJWLF01. The sequence continues at coordinate 43,631 of CAJWLF010000005.1, forward strand.
AGGAGTTCGAGCTGAAGGGATGTTACTTAAATTGGATAAGGAAGGGATTTCTGTTAGCAGTGGGTCTGCCTGCACTTCTGCCTCCTTAGAGCCGTCGCATGTGTTGCTAGCAATGGGGATCTCACCGGACCTTGCAAGAGGCAGCCTCAGGATTACTACGGGTCGCGGTAACACAACAGGGCAAATAGAGAATTTTATTGACGTATTGGGAGCGATAATAGATGAATTACGTGTTGGGTAGGATTATCAGAGCAAAGTGCGTATTAGGGATTAATCTATATCCACTATCATCACAGTACGTCGTAAAATATGGCAACGACTGCACACGGCGAGTTTGAGAGGAATCAATGATTACAGTGACGGATCCAGCTTTGGCCTTCATTTCAAAGGCGCTCGAGGAGGATGATTCGGGCACCAAATTTATTAGAGTGGTTGTGACAAAAGGAGGATGTGCTGGGTTTAACTACGACGTAGTTATAGACAATCAGTTTCGTGATGATGATGAACAAATTGAGGCGGGAGAATACAGGATTGTTTTTGATGCTTTTACCGCCACGATGATTGATGGATCGCAGCTAGACTTTAACGACAATCTCATAGGCAGGGGGTTCATTCTGCGAAATCCGAGGGCCGAAGTAACCTGTGGGTGTGGGACATCATTCAATTTGAAGCCTCGACGATCACCTATGAAACATATGCGTGCAAAGAAGGAAGATAGCCCCAAGCTTGTTTGACTTGGTTTGCTAGAAAGTTGTATTGATGAGTCACCAGGATATAACTGAAGATCTGCTAGGACGGAGCATGCAGGATCTTCGTATTTCGCTGACTGACCGCTGCAATTTTCGTTGCCAATACTGTATGCCTGCGGAGGTGTTCGGTGAACATTACGAGTTCTTGCCAAAGCCAGCCCTACTAACTTTTGAGGAAATTACTAGGTTGTGTTCTGTGTTTTCATCAATGGGAATAAGGAAGATCAGGCTAACCGGTGGTGAGCCTCTATTGAGGAAGAACACTCCTAAGCTTGTAGGAATGATTCGAAGTGGCACCCAGATAGAGGAGGTGACCCTTACAACCAATGGTGCGATGCTCCGGCGTTATGCGATGGAGTTAAAGAATCAGGGGCTGAGTCGAGTTAGCATAAGTTTGGACAGTCTAAATGACGATGTTTTTCGAGAGATGAACGGTAGTAGCATTGGCCTGCCTGATGTACTTGATGGTATTGACGCAGCCAGTGCTGCTGGATTTCACCCCATAAAGATAAATTGTGTAGTTGTTCGAGGGAAGAATGATCAAGGAGTTTTGGATATGGTAGAGCACTTCCGCCACACAGGACATGTGCTTCGCTTTATCGAATTCATGGATGTGGGAACTCGCAACAACTGGGAGATGGAGAGTGTGATCAGTTCTGAAGAGTTAATTTCAATGATATCAGTCAAGTATCCACTGGAACCTTTGCCACAAAATTATCTCGGAGAGGTAGCTGGACGTTATGCCTATAAAGATGGAGCCGGCGAGATAGGTTTCATTTCTTCAGTGACCCAACCATTTTGCGTAAATTGTACGAGAGCTAGATTGACACCAGATGGGAGATTGGTTACTTGCTTATTTGCCGCTTCGGGGACCTCACTTCGTGATCCCATGCGGGCTGGGGCAAGTGATGAGGATATTCTTGAATTGATCCGCGGTGTGTGGTCACGTCGTACTGATCGATACTCAGAAGAGCGTTCCGCACAAACAAATTTAAATGAATGGTCAGCGGCTCGATCTAAGATTGAGATGTACCAGCTTGGCGGGTAATTTCTGTGCGGAATTGATAGTAGAGACCTTCGTTATAGGGCCGCTTGCTACGAACAGTTACCTGGTTATCAATGAAGAATCTGCTATGGCGATAGACCCTGGTTTTGGGTCTTGTGATTTATTAATCGCTGCTGCTGATAAATTTGGAGCAACTATTGAAGTAATTGTTAATACCCATGGTCATTGGGATCATACCTATGAGAATCATGTTTTGATGCAGAAAACTGGAGCATCTCTGCTTATTCATCCCCTTGACGCATCTCTAATAGAGTTTCCGGAACAAAGTTTACTCAGCACTGCGAGGACCCCTATTGATGTTCAGCATCCATCTACTCCGACCCGGACCGTCGACACGGGGGACAAGGTTGAACTGGAAGGGGTCTTGTTTCAAGTTCTTCACACACCTGGGCACACTGCAGGAGGGATATGTTTGATCAGTGACGAGGCGGGAGTACTCATATCTGGGGACACCTTGTTTTTAGGAACCTATGGTAGAGTGGATTTGCCAGGAGGCAACATCGATGACATGATCAGAAGTTTGAAATCCTTGTCAAATTTAAATCCTGCTTTAAATGTGTATCCTGGACACGGTCTACCAACTAGGCTTGCTGATGAGCTGTCTTGGGTGGGTAGTCTGTAACCTTTTCCTTCCAAGTCAGGTTTGGGTTTAGCACCCCAAGTGGATCAAAAGCTTTCTTTATGGATGCCATGGCAGCGATCGTAGATTGGTCATAGGCTTTGTCCACATATGGCAACTTAACGCGTCCGATACCGTGCTCACCGGACAAGACCCCTCCAAGAGCGATGCCAATCTCCGCTATTTTGGATAGTGCTTTTTTCATTCGTTGACATTCACTCATACTTGAAGGGTCGTAGCTAACGTTTGGGTGTAGGGTGCCGTCCCCTACGTGACCAAACACTGCAATTAACAGATCTACTTCTGTTGATATTTTGGATATTTCTCTGAGTGCTCTAGGTAATTTACTCCGTGGCACACAAATATCTTCCCCGATCTTCCCTGGCTTCAATCTTGCCAGTGACGAAGTGATTGCTGATCGTGCATTCCATGCCACAGTCGCTTCTTCGAACGTGGCAGGAGCGAGCGGCTTTTGGCTCCCGTTTCTATTAAGCGCTGAGAGTACAACTTTTGTCTTCTGTGTCACATCCTTTTCCGTTCCATGTAACTCCAATATAAGTAGGGCTTTTGTGTTTGCAAGCCCATAATCTCGAGCTAGTTGGACAGCCGCGATAGAAACCTCATCCATGAATTCCATTCTCCCAGGCACGACACCCATCTTCAATATTTCTACAGTCGCATTCATGGCCTGGTCTGCTGTATAAAATCGTGCAACTATAGTGCTTACTGTGGGTGGAGGTCGAATTAGCCTCAGTGTCGCACTGATAATAAGTCCCAGGGTTCCTTCCGATCCGATCATCAAGTCCAACAAAGGCTCCGTTGGGTCGCCCCTGCGTGCTATCACAATGTCTCCTGATGGAGTAACTGCCTCTATAGTGAGAACATAATCTCTTATCACACCATATTTAAGCGCAAATGAGCCCCCTGCATTTGTTGCCAAGTTCCCTCCCAGCATAGCTACAGACTGAGAGGATGGATCTGGCGGAAAAAAGAGTCCCTTTTTTGCTGCAGCGGTCTGTAAATCGGCAGTGGTGACACCAGCCCCAGCGGATATTGTCATCGATTGGGCGTCTACGATAGGCTTGGTATCTAACAGCTCGGTGCTCATGACTATTCCATGGTCTGAAGGGACAGCCCCTCCAGCCAAGCTAGTGCCACCACCTCTGACCACAATGTTCCAGCCTTGGCTAGAACACAGAGCGAAAACCCTTCGTATTTCATTGGAGTTTATTGGAAATATGACGGCTGATGGATTGCCCCTATAGCCGACTGTGGCGTCTACAGAATATGCAACGAGAGTGGAAGAATCGGTTCGGACCCTATCTGATCCACAGATGTCTATCAAGGCTTCAAAATTCATTGTATCAAGTGTTGGGTTTTGGCAAGAGCTACGATATTGAGCGATCATATTTGCGCGAGCAGATTTGATCTTATATTAATTAGGATAATACTGATGCAAATTAGGGGGTTATGATTGAAATGGTACGTTCCATATGAAGGTGGTTAATAAACTGCGGTCTGCCTTGAGAATACAGCGGTCATAGTTATTGTTCCATCAGAGAGTAACTGGGTGATGAATGAGTGCTCAGACACATTTTAATTATCAGCTAGAGCAAAAGGACAATATTTCCACCCCGTCTTTAGTGCTTTTTAACGAAGTTCTACACCACAATCTTGAGGTTTTGGATGGAATGGTTGGTTTGCACAACGTTTTCCTGCACGTAAAAACGCATAAAGCAATAGCTATGGTGCGGTTGCAGATGGCTGCTGGAGTAGCTGGCTTCAAGTGTTCAACCCTAAGTGAGCTGGAAATGGTACTTGCGGCAGGAGCAGACGACGCAATCTTGGCGTATCCTTTGATGCAAAAGATCAAACTTGATTACCTGATCCGCATGATCTTACGGCATCCTGAATCTAGGGTTAGTGCGATCATATCGAAGCAACAGCATCTCGATGCGTTAGAAGCAGCTGCTAGCAGGGCGGGAGCAGTCCGGGTAAATGCGATGCTTGATCTTGATGTGGGCATGAATCGGACTGGTATATGCATAGGGGCTGACGCAATGGATTTGTACAGGTCGATGATAAAAAGCCCATTGATACAAGCCGCTGGCATCCATGCCTATGACGGTCATATTAGGGAGGCTCAGGAACCTGCACGAGACAAAGAAGTAAAGCCGATTATAGAGGGGCTTAGACAATTTCAGCATCAGCTGCGTAAAGAAGATATAGAAGTTGTTCGGACAGTGGCAGGAGGGACTTTTACTTTTCCTTATTACGCGCGGGAAGAGGGGATGTATGGATCTCCGGGGACTTGCGCCTACTGGGATGCTAGCTATCTAGTCAATCTGGCGGACATGGCATTTTGCCCTGCTGCAGTAGTACTCACACAAATTATTGATCGCGATGAAATTCGTAATACCGTAACAACAGATTTGGGATCGAAAGCTATCGCTAGTGACTTTCCGGTCGAGCTGCGCGCGCGGGTGATGGATTACCCTGATGCCCAATTGATTGCTCAAAGTGAGGAGCATGGGGTTTTTGTCATGAAAAATACTCTTCCATGCATCGGCGATTACATGATGGTGATTCCTGGGCACATATGCCCTACCGTGGCTAAGTATCCCGGTGCGTATGTTGTTGATAGGCAAGGAGCTGTAATCGACTATTTTGAACATACAGCTCGTGATAGAACATGAAAAATCATCATGATTAGGCAGGTATCGAGAGGTACCCCCTAGGCGATTCGAAGGCCTGCCTTTGGCTCCGGAGGCCAGTGCTCTATCCACTGAGCTAAGGGGGCTGAATATTGCATGACTGTTGTTGTGTGCAGTCCAGGTAATGGTTGTTTAAGATGTGCATTTCTGGGTATTAATCTATTGTTCGTTTTTCAGATGTCGCAAGTGTAGTTGAGAATATCCGAGCGGCTTCTTCGGGATCAATCACCGATTGTTCTTGTATAGAGTTTTCGCCTAGTGTCCACAATTGTCTTTCTGGTTCCCAGAATCCCATAAAGCCATAGTCAACCATATTCGAAATTAAGTGTTCGTTATCGCCAGAGCTATTGATGGGTAATGCTACAGCGTCGAGATGTTTTTGGCGGAAAAGCGAGTTTAGTCGTATAGATAGCCACTCGGCTCGTTCGCCATATTGCAATACCGCAATCGGGATGGTTTTGAAGCTGATAGTCTTTGCATTGAAGCCATTGATCATACGGCTGACTGGGAGTTGACCAGGAGCGGTGCCGGGATCATCGTCTTCTGTTGCATATGAGAGGAGGCATTTCTCATACCGTAAACATAGTATTCGGCTCATAAGCCCGTCTCTTCCCATAGCGATGGATATTGTTGGCAACATTGCCTGAGGGAATAGTTTGAGCGCAGCGAGGGAATCCAAGGGGGAGTTTGCTAAGCCTACAATTTTTGCTATATCGGCGCCTGAAGATTCTATTCTGGCTCTGACTGAGGACAAATCTGGCATTGCTTGGAAATTGTGATGTGACACAATCAATTGGCTGGCGCCCCGTTCACCAATACTGGATATGGAGTCTAACTCTATATCGATGTAGCTAGCTCCGAAGTTGATGCAATTGGTCAATATTTTCAACCGGTCTTTTTCAGATCCTTCAAAATTGCCGCCTTCCCGCTTGGGCCTGTTGGTAAGTACTAGTGGGATTTGAGATTCTGTTATGAGTGGTCCTAACTCATATTTGGGCATCATATCTAGCCTTATTTCAACCACATCCACAGAATTACGTACGTCAGCGATACGAGTAAGTGCTTCACTGGTATCGCGTGGAGCCATGGCTATCGCTATCATTTACATCTCTTGTCTTTGTCTACAGGGTTTGTTTTGCTGTTAGCATTGATTCTCTATGTTTACTGCTTAAACTTTGCTGTGTAAACGTTTTTGTGTCATCTATAAACTGATAAATAGTGCTCAATAAAGAAGGATTAGTTATGGCCAATATTCTAGGGTTCACCCCGTCTGTAGAAGCAAACCGTGAGAAAGTGGAGGCTATACTGAATAATGCTGGGCATCAGCTAGTTTTGGGGCAGTCCTATTCTGGGGCTCCTAATGATGATGCTATGACAGAACTTATTATCAACTCGATGCAAGGAATGGCAGGGGTAATACTGGGGGGAGCTTACTTCAATCGTCGTGCTATGGAGGCATTACCGGAACTCCGAGTTATAGCTCGAGCAGGAGTAGGGTATGACGCGATTGACTTAGAAGCTAGCCGCGATAACGATGTGGTTGTAACTATTACCCCTACCGCAAATGCAGATAGTGTGGCTGAGTTTGCTGTCTTGCTGACGATGGCATTGTCGCGTCGTCTTTTTGCTAATCATCGTAATGTGAGTGATGGGAATTGGGTTCGTGCCATGGGCTGCGATGTAGGCGGTAAGACGATTGGTATAGCTGGGTTAGGTAGAATTGGTAGAGCTGTAGCAACGCGTGCCAAGGTGCTCAAAATGGATATAGTGGCACATGAGTTATATCCAGACAGAGATTTTGTTCAGGATCTTGGAATAGAGTTAGTTGAGTTTGACGAATTATGTCAAAGGGCAGACTTTATTTCGCTTCACATGCCCAACACAGATGAGACACAGCATTGCATCAATTCTTCCACTTTGGGGTTAATGAAGCCTACAGCGTACCTGATCAATACCGCCAGAGGAGGCCTTGTTAATGAAAGTGATCTGGTTGATGCGCTTAATTCAGGTCAGATAGCCGGCGCAGGTCTAGACGTTTTTGAAGAGGAGCCCGTAGGCGCCGATTCCCCGTTATTAAAAATGCCTAATGTCATTGTTGCTCCTCATGTTGCCGGAGTTACCGTGGAATCGGTGGAGCGGATGGCAATAGAAGCAGCAGAAATGGTGGTTAAGGTGTTGGCAGGAGATTGGCCGAGGAATGCAGTCGTCAATGGCATCTACTCTGATTAAGAGTACTGACGGGCGGAATGAGTGTTATGGAGTTTAGTGAAGTATTTGTTTCTATAAGGATAAACAGCTGGTGAAATCTGAAACATCCACTACAGAGCCGTCAGAGATTGTTGCCCGTATAGAATTAGTTGGCGCAGTGGTAATCCTAAGGCGTTTGGCCCCCCAAATAGCGGTGTCTGTGACGCAATCTATTGTTGAGGGGGGTATAGGAGTAGTCGAGTTGACGTTTGACAGCGATGGAGCTACTGAGTCGATATCGCATCTTAGGCAACTAATGGGGGATCATGCCGTGATTGGGGCCGGCACTGTACTGACGGTGGAAGCGGTTAGGAATGCAGCGTCTGCAGGGGCTCAATTTATAGTTGCTCCAAATACACAACCCGAAGTTATCAGCGCGGCTGCAGAGGTTGGAGTACCGATTGCTCCTGGAGCTTTTAGCCCAAGCGAAATAGTGTCTGCCGTACATTGTGGCGCACAAATGGTGAAGGTTTTTCCTGCTCGTGCACTTGGTCCTAAATATTTTACCGATGTACTGGCGCCACTTCGTGGCTATAAATTGATGCCTACGGGAGGAGTGTCGACGGAAAATGCTGGCGAATATATCCGTGCTGGGGCTTTTGCTGTTGGTGTTGGTAGTGCTCTGATGAAGCAAGAGCACATTGATAATGCTGATTGGTCTGCTATTAGTCGTTCTGCTCAGGAACTATCGAAAGTGATAAGCGAGGCTCGTAAAACATGACATCTTTTCGCAACCTACACGATTTTTTGGACTTTCTTGATGATCGTGGTGAGCTTCATCGAGTAACAGCCAAGGTGGACCCAGAGCTTGAAATAACAGAAATTTCAGATCGGATTATGAAAAGGAGTGATGGTGGTCCGGCCCTTTTGTTTGAGAATGTGAAAGGGTCCGATTATCCGTTGGCCATTAATATTTTTGGGTCTCAGCAACGGACAGCCTGGGCGCTTGGTATGGAGCATTGGGACGAACTGGAACAGCGAATTGACCGTTTGATAGGAATGGCTCTTGGTCCGCCTCCATCCGGAGTAATGGGTAAATTAGGTGCGTTGAGTGAAATTATTAAAGTGGGAAGAATAGGGCCACGACAGGTAAATTCTGGGGCTTGTCAAGAGATAGTGAAAACGGATGATGCCTCTTTGTCCGATTTGCCAATTATGAAATGCTGGCCGATGGATGGTGGCAAATATATAACGCTGCCACTTGTATTTACCTACGATCCAGAGACTGGAAAACGTAACACTGGTATGTATAGGCTTCAAGTTTTTGACGACAAGACAATAGGCATGCATTGGCAGTTGCATAAGGGAGGGATGGAGCACTTTAAGAAGTCAAGACAGCATGGCCAGAAAATGGAAGTAGCTGTGGCTATTGGGACTGACCCTGTCCTGACATATGCAGCGTCTGCGCCACTTCCTCCTGAAATTGACGAAATGGTATTTGCAGGCTTTCTAAGAGGGAAATCAGTTGATATGGTTCGTGCTAAGACTGTCGATATTATGGTGCCGGCTGAAGCTGAATTTATTATCGAAGGGTATGTGGACCCTACTGAATTACGAATAGAAGGGCCCTTTGGAGATCATACTGGTGTCTACTCTCTTGAAGATGACTATCCGGTACTTCATGTGACTGCTATTACGCATAGAAGAAATCCTGTGTATGCGAGTACGATTGTAGGTAAGCCGCCCATGGAAGATCGATTCATCGGTGGGGCAACTGAAAGACTGTTTTTGCCGCTAATGCGATTGATGATTCCAGAACTGGTGGATGTTCATCTGCCATATGACGCTGTATTCCATAATTTTGCATTGGTATCTATCCGCAAGCGGTATCCGGGACACGCACGCAAGGTAATGCATGCAGTATGGGGACTGGGGCAAATGATGTTCACGAAATTTGTCATCGTGGTAGATGAAAATGTGGATGTTCAAAATATGCGCGAGGTCTTATGGAGGGTAGGGAACAATGTGGACCCTTCTAGGGATATTGAAATAGTCGAAGGTCCTACAGATTCATTGGATCATGCTAGTGCGATTCCTAATTATGGGGGGAAAATTGGTATTGATGCGACTACTAAGCTTCCTGAAGAAGGTCACGATAGACCGTGGCCACCCGATATCGAAATGGATCCAACTGTTCAAGACCTAGTGTCTAAGCGGTGGGAGGAATATGGTCTTTAAATGATGTGTTCATAAAAACAATGTTTATGAACAGCCGTATTCGTACATATTTCGAAGCAATTAAGTTTGAGCACACTGTCTTTGCGCTTCCATTCGCGTACATTGGCATGTTATTGGCAGCGGCTGGATGGCCTGGATGGACTGACTTTATTTTGGTGACGATTGCGATGGCTGGAGCTCGTACAGGAGCTATGGCAGCCAACAGAGTTATTGATGCGGCCATAGATGCCCGTAATCCGCGAACTAACAATCGTGCTATTCCTGCGGGAATAATGAGCAAGAAAGAAATGACCAGCCTAGCGATTATAGGGTTTGTAATGTTGCACCTAGCAGCTTGGCAGCTAAATGCGACTGCACTAAAGCTCGCTCCTTTGGCTGCCTTGATGGTAACCATCTATCCGTATGCCAAGAGATTTACTTGGTCGAGTCACTGGTGTTTGGGTTTAGCTGATAGCGTTGCAGCTGTTGGCGGATGGATAGCTATCCGCGGAGAATTTGGCTGGTCGACTGTTCTACTGGCATTAGCAATGATGTTTTGGATTGCTGGATTTGATGTGGTCTATTCGTGTCAGGATGTTGATGTTGACAGATCGCAGGGTTTGTATTCGATCCCTGCAAGATTTGGTATAGATAGCGCCTTATGGGTTTCTCGATTGTCCCATTTAGTAACCGTTGTTTGCTTGATAGCTCTCGGGCTGACGTACCGGGTAGATGATAACGAACTGGGCTGGCCTTATTGGATAGGGGTCGGGATGGTGGTGTTATTGCTCATTTATGAAGCTGCGCTGGTTCGGGCAAATGATCTGTCCAAATTGCAGAAAGCATTTTTTGATATGAACGGCATTATCTCGATTGTATTGCTGGGCGCCGTTATCCTTGGGCTGGTAGTAGGCTTAAATTGAGTAGAAGAAAAATGGTTGGAAATGTGGTTCTAGGTATATCCGGGGCGAGTGGGGCTGTAATTGCCCACCGCTTAGCTCGAGAAATTATTGGCATGGGCCATCATTTACACTTGGTTTGTAGCAGGTATGGACGCCTGATGTGGGAGTATGAGCTTGAGTGTACTATTGATCGGTCTGTGGCCGAGTATGAATCTATAGGGGATATTAGTGTACACAAGCCTGGTGATGTGGCGGCGCCGCCGGCCAGCGGTTCTTTCCCAGTTATTGCATCTGCCATTGTGCCATGTAGTATGGCTACACTAGGTGCAATTGCCAGCGGCGCGGGTACAAATCTACTTCACCGTTTTGCCGATGTGGCGATTAAGGAACGCCGTCCACTGGTTTTTGTTCCTCGTGAGACGCCGTTGTCTCCCATCCATCTGAGCAACATGAAAATACTCACTGAAGTGGGGGCGGTCATTTTGCCGCCTATGCCGGCGTTCTATAATAAGCCGCAGTCTGTTGAAGACATTGTTGAAGAGGCGGTTCAACGAACATTAGTTGCAATGGAACTACGCAGCGATTTGCCCGAAGCTATGCAATGGAAGGATGCTGATTGATCAGTTGTGATGCAGGTAGTAGGCATGATGGCTTGTTTTGTAAGTAATGCAAGACTAATTATGAGCAACATTTAATGAGTTTGTTTTGCGCAGTTGCGTTAGGGATTAACTAGCGGTGACTCTAAAGACGATTGTGTTCGATATGGATGAAACCTTAATACCAGACAATGCGCAAGGGGAAATTGCACTGTTGGCCACAGCCAGACTTTTGCCTAATGTTGAAGCGGTAAAAGTTGTGGATATGGTGACCAATGAGGCAGAGAAAAATTTTCAAGATTCTTCTGTTTACGAGATATGTAGGAGCTTGGGGATAAGTTATTTTGAGTGCCTTTGGGGTTCATTTCATGATCAGAATAGTGACTTATTGAAACTAGCTGATTGGGTTCTTGAGTTTCGGCAAAGAACATGGATTAAGGTGCTTCAAGACTTGTCTGAAGACCCGAAGCTTGCTCTGACATTGTCGGAAACATTCTGCTTAGAACGTCGTTCCCGGCATGTGCCTTATGAAGAAACCATTGGAGTGCTGAACACACTGCGGAAAAAGTATTCGTTGATTATGCTTACAAATGGATCGCCGTCTCTTCAACGTGAAAAGATTGTTGGTACTGGTATCGGCGAATTCTTCGACGGAATAGTGATTTCGGGAGAAGTTGGGGTGGGGAAGCCGGACCCAGAGATGTTCTTAGTTGTAACAAATACGGTAGGCGCGTCGCCTGATGAAGTAGTGATGGTTGGAGATAGTTTGCCTAGAGATATAGCTGGTGCCCAAAAAGTCGGTTGGAGGGCGGTTTGGGTTAATCGTAATAAAGAGATCTTGCCTGCTGAGTATACGCCGGACCTAGTGCTGGCAAATTTAAGCACGTTGCCTGAAGCGCTAGGCGGTATGTAAGGGCTGTTGTGTAATTTAGGCTAAATCTCGTTGCACGCGTTGGATCCGCAAGAGGTCGTTGTCAGACAAATAATCTTTACTTTCGATCGAAGCAAATTGATTGATTAGATCAACTGAGCTTGCGTCCACGACGGCAACTGAGACTGCACGGTTTGCGAGCACATACATTAGCGCAGATTGTGCTAATGAACGCTTGCGCGTGCCAAGCCGGCTAAATTGTGATCTCAAATCAACAAGGTGTTCTACTTGTTCTGGCCTGAGGTTACTTCGCTCGTCTTCAGGGCTGAAATCACTCAGCATTTCAGTGGGCTCTGCGAAAAACTTTTGGGCATGTATGTCACGGGCGATTATGTTGACGCCGGCGGCACGAGCCTTTGCAAAAGCTTCTGCTTGGTTTGGATAAAGCAGATTATGTTTTATGCTAACGATATCTACTTGTGTCGAGACAGCTTCTTCCAAGGTTACGTCAGATTGAGAAATGTCAATTCCGACAAAAGCGGTCTTGCCTGTCGATTCAATTTTATTTAGGGCATCTATACATTCTCCAGATGCAATATCTGATCGACTGGGATTATCCAGCAAAAATAGATCTACATCGATGCTTTTTAGACGGTCAATGCTTCTGTCTAGCCCAGACGCAAGAGTTTCGTAGGAGAAATCCTTAATGATGCGATCATCCTTGATTTCAGACCCTCCGAGTGTTGTTATCACCCAATAATCTCTATCGTCTGATATTTGTTGGCCGAGAAATTCTTGTCCGTGTCCGGCTCCGTCCAAAGGGTCAGTGAATAGAAAGTTGAACCCTGAATCTCGTGCTGCTTTGATCGATTTGGCTGACATCTCGTCGTCAGACAAGCCGTATCCTCGAGGGCTTTGAACTTCGTTTTCTCCCACCCAAATTGTTCCGCCTATAGTGCTAGTGGAGAGCCCAATTTCTGAAACTCGTAGCCCTGGCTTTCCCTCTTGTCCTAATTCTCGATAGCGCATTTTTCAACTCCTATAGCATTTAATCACATGTCTGCAATTCAGATTCAAGCAACAGAAATTCAACCTTAGCCCCAATAATCAGTTTTGACTCGATCAGATACGGTTCTGAGAGATTGTATCCCTGAGTCGGTGTTTGCCGACAGACAATCGCTATTCATTATGCACACTTTACAATTTGGCGTTTTTCTACAGGTGTTCTTGCCGTGCTGGATCATTAGTGCATGGGCTTCCGCAAAATATGAAGGATCGTGAGGTAGTACCTTCATGATTGCCGTTTGGAGGTCTTGCTTAGTAGTTTGGAGTGGTGTTATACCTATTCGCTGCAAAGTGCGGATGGTATAAGTGTCTACAATGAATCTAGGTAGCTTTGCTGCGTAAAGCATGATTGTGTCTGCTGTTTCTTCCCCTATCCCCCAGACATCTAACAAAGCTTGCCGCATCTTTTTGGCGGGTTGCGATAAATACTGGGCAATGTCGCCGTTCGAATCCCTGCGTATTGCGCTACAGAAGCTCTTCAGTTTTAGAGTTTTTTGATTGTAGTGGCCTGATGGTCTGATTAGATCGGATAAATCAGCGTCTGGTAATGACTCGATTTCTTCGACTGAGAGCGCCCCATGGACCTTTAAATTATCCAAAGCCCGGGTTGCGTTTGTCCAGGCCGTATTTTGAACCAGGATGGCTCCCACACATATCTCAAAAGGGGTTTTTGCTGGCCACCAAGTTTGTTTTCCATACTCTTGGCGAAGACTATCGAGTACTCCTATCAGAGCTTCTCGGAACTGTATAGGAGACAGTGATCCATATACATGTTTAATGTCCGAATCCGTAAGACTCGCTCCTGTCGATCGATACCTGTTGGACTGTTTGTGCGAACACACTAGGCGTAATGGCTCCTATGTCTTCACCGTTGCGGAGCCTGACTGAAACATTGTTAGCCTCCACATCGCGGTCTCCTGCAATTAGCATGTACGGAACTTTCTGTTTTTGCGCGTCCCGAATCTTGCGATTCATGCGTTCGCCTCGATCGTCGACATGGATTCGAATCCCGTGACTGGCTAATTTGAGAGCTACCTCGTTACAGTATTCAATGTGTCGGTCGGCTATTGGGATCAACACCGCCTGGACCGGGGCTAACCATACAGGGAATGCTCCGGCGAAATGTTCTATAAGGATTGCAGTAAAACGTTCGATTGAACCTAGTAGTGCTCTATGAACCATGACGGGTCTTCGTCGACTTCCGTCAGAATCTTCGTAGTCAATATCAAATCGCTCTGGGAGATTGAAATCGACCTGAATTGTTGAAAGTTGCCATTGGCGTCCAATGGCATCTTCAACCATCACGTCTATTTTAGGTCCGTAGAAAGCTGCTTCCCCTTCCACTCGTTGATATTCAATGTTTTTTTCGGTTAGTGCATCGATAAGCCCTTGTTCGGCCAACGTCCACATCTCATCTGATCCAACGTACTTTTTGTCCCTATTTTCGTCACGAACACTGACAATGAGCTTAAGGTCTGTAAATCCAAAAGTGCCTAGCATTTTGTATGCAATGTCTAGTGCTCCCCCCACTTCTTTTGCAAATTGATCATGGCGACAAAAGATATGAGCATCATCCTGGGTAAATCCTCGAACCCTCAATGCGCCGTGCAGAACTCCGGATCGTTCGAATCTGTACACCGTGCCAAGTTCGCCGTAGCGCAGAGGTAAATCACGATAACTTCGAGTCTGAGAATCGAAGATCTGTACGTGAAATGGACAATTCATCGGTTTGTTTATGAAGGACTGATTTTCCAGCTCCATTTCAGGAAACAAGCCATCTTGATACCACTGTGTATGGCCACTAATATCCCAAAGTTTTTTCCGCCCTATATGTGGGGTAAAGACGATGTCATAGTTATGTTTGCGGTGCTCTTCTCTCCAATAATTTTCAATGATTTCCCTAAGGACTCCTCCTTTTGGGTGCCACAGTATTAGTCCGGCACCGACATCTGTGTTAGTGGAGAATAGGTCTAATTGTTTGGCTAGGATACGGTGGTCTCTCCGGCGGGCCTCTTCTAGACGAGCTAGATGGGTTGTTAATTCGTCTTTGGTTGGGAAGCTTGTAGCGTAAAGTCTTTGTAGTTGAGGGTTGTTTTCATCTCCCAGCCAATAAGCACCAGCAACCGATAATATTTTGAAATGGCCAATCTGCTTTGTTGTTCCCACGTGCGGCCCCCGGCATAGGTCTAAGAAGGGACCGGATTTATATAGCGAGATGGGTTCCCCACTAGAAACCAAATTGTTGATTGCTTCTACCTTGTAGGTCTGGTTCATGCTGGTGAACAGTTCGATGGCGGATTTCCCATCTATTTCTTTGTATTCAAAATGGTCCGCAGATTTTGCTAGGCGGCGCATGCGTTGTTCGATTTCCTTGAAATCATCGGGGCTTAATTGTCTGGGAAGCTCAAAATCGTAATAGAAGCCATCTTCGATGGGAGGGCCGAATCCAAATTGCGCGTCTGGAAACATTTCTTGCACTGCTGCTGCCATTACGTGAGCGCAAGAATGGCGCATAGTATCTAGTTCATTCATGGCCTTGTGTGATTCCCTGAAACGTATTGTGAATGTATATCCGTGAAGGCAAGGATACTAATGATTGCTTGTTTTGTTTACGTAATAAAGCAGTTTTTGCGGTTATTCTGTCAGATGCATGGTGCAAAACAGCTGGCCGAGCTTGTATCTAGTCCCGTTGAGCGGTCACAATAACCAGATGTTTTTCATGATCTTACATGTTGTTTGCAATGCCGCTTGGGCGATGATGGCTAGGCAACTTCGCACTAGCGAACCTGTGTTTTCATATGTCGTTTCTCTGGCTTATATGACGTCGTTTTTCATAAGCCTGCTTGCTATGCAAGGTTCCAAATTTGACTGGGAATGGCAAGTTGTATTGTTTGGAATGATAAATGGTATTCAGTTGCAACTTGCCATGTTCAGCCTTTACTACCTAATTGAGATGGGTGGTATGGCAATAGCATTTACTGTTGTCCGTCTATCAATCGTGATCCCAACTGTTGGATCTATATTGATTTGGGGTGATGCCCCTAACGCAGTTCAAATGTTAGGAATTTTACTTATACTGATATCGATACCCTTGATAGGCCGAGATGTCACAAAAGCTGGCAATACGCTAGGGATGTCATACTCAAGAGTAATAATGATAGGGACAATAGTGCTAGTAGGGATAGGGTCGCTAGCAGGAAAGTCATTTAGCAATATGAAGGTATATTCAGACACATCTGAATACTTAGTGTTGTTGTTGTTTGGAGCAAGTTTAACGGGGCTGCTGACATGGCCCTTTATGGCGAAACTGTCTTTTACTTCGCACAAACTAGCTTTGAACCCAAGAGCTTTACGGTGTTTTTTTACGGATACTCGTCAGGGGGTTATGCCAATATGGGCATATGTGTTAGTGATGGGGTCACTTCAGTACGTTCATAATCTGGGTTTAATGGAAGCCCTGGATTTAGTGTCTGGAGCGATACTGTTTCCATTAATTGCGGCAACCTACCTTTTGATTATTACACTTGCTGATTGGTTGATATGGAAAAAGCGTTTTGGCAAGCACGCAGCTATCGGTATGTTGGTTGCAGCAGCAGGCATAGTTGCAGTTAATTTCTGACCAACGAAGCCCAGGCACTATATAGTCACTAGTTGATTACTTTGTATGTTGGAATAATTTAAGAGGCGATCGAAGTATGTTTTTTGTAATCGGACATCTGATTGGGAAACTTAGTTTCACTAATCTGGCCCGTTACGCTCGTAATGATACGCGCACTTACTTCCTTGTTGGTGGTACTAATTATTGCATTGCAATGTGTGCTGCGATTATTTGGGCTTTATTGAGTCGTGGTGAAATCGTTTTTGAGTGGCCGGCGATCCTGTTGGGTGCTTATGAGGGGTTTCAGTACCAAATTATGTTTATCGTGCTCTTTGCAACTATTTCTCTTGGCGGTATGGCTGTAGCTTCCACAATTAATCATTTTTCAATTATCGTTCCAGTGATAGCATCCATGGTTTTATGGGGAGAGGTACCACCCACCGCTCGCATAATAGGAACGATTGTAATATTGATTTCCATGCCTTTGGTGGGCCTAGATGCTCAAAGGCGAGCTCGCAGTAGAGGAATGAGTTCTTTTGCCTTTCCAGCATTGATGGCTGTGAGTTTTGTGATGTTAGGTACAGGCCAGTTGGCAGCTAAGGCGTTTGTTGAGTTGCGCGTGGACTCAGCTCCGGCAGATTATGCAGTTTTCTTGTTTGCTGCCGCTACTCTATCTACGTTGTTGACTTGGCCATTGGTTGTGCGTTTAGCAAACAGGGAGATAGCTTCTGACAAGATTAAATGGAGAAAGCTGCAATCGGCGAATAGACGATTAGCGATTTTTGTAGGGATAATGTTAGGACTGTCAAACTTTATACAGAATATATTGCTTGTTGAAGCACTTGCCATCCTTCCCGCTACGTTGATATTTCCTTTAACAGCGGCATCATTTTTGCTTCTTGTGACTTTGGCTGACATAGTGATTTGGAAGCAAAAGTTTAGCAGTGCGACTGTTACAGGTATTGCGTTGGCGGGCGTAGGCCTAGTGCTGATAAATATATAAAACGGAATTCTGTTGCTCTCCTTAGCCGCTGGCGGTAGCCTTCTGTAGCTTGATCCATTTGATGTCTGAACTTAAATAGAAAGGTCGAGATCTTGGTTAGCAATCTGGCGCGACGTGGTTATCTAATTCTGGTGATAGCTATAACGGCAACTTTTCTAATTGTAGCTTGTGAGTCGGGCGGCCGGGCAGACCGTGGGGGCTCAGATGGTGCTCTCAAAGTGGTTGAAACCACGAAAGTTGAAACTAAGAAAGTGGAAGCCCAAAGGGCGGAGCCTGAAGCTATCGTTGAGAGCGATTCGAAGCAAAATGTTGCGGTTGTTGAGAAACAAATGGTGGATTCTAGCTCGGATAAGGCAATAGCACTTTTTAAAGACAATGCATGTGGAGCTTGTCATGTCGTCAAGAATGTTCCTGGGGCCATTGGCGTGGTAGGTCCTGCGCTGGATGGTCTTTCTACGCGAGATACGATAGCTGGGGGCGCATTAACGAATACAAAGGCCAACATAATAAAGTGGCTTACAGATCCACCAGGAGTCAAGCCAGGGACGCTGATGCCTAAGCTGACCCTATCATCTGCAGACATGGAAATCTTGGCGGATTGGCTAGTAACGCTACCCTAGGTTATCTACCAGAACGCCCTTCCAATTTAATCCATCCATTTGGGGACCATGAATGCCCGCATCACTTAACGCTTTTCTGGACTCGAAAATTGAAACCAACATTGTGCTGGTCTGAGTGATCAAATTTTAAGGTAGACATTATTCAATCCGATGATAGTCATTGGACGTTATTCCACGGTGACTGAGTGTTTTTGACTGATGAAATAAGTTGAACGGAAAAGACTAAAAGATAGCGGCATGGATTCATCTGAGATTGGAAAATAATTTGGGTTGAATAGAACAATTTTCTATCGGGTTGCGAATTGCGTTGATATCTTTAAATTCAAACTCTCCAAGTAAAAATAGGTCGAACATATGAGTAACGTGCAAATCCTAAAATCTGCTCAAACACACCTCCAGAAGGTGGACCCGACAATGCTTGGATTGATCCGTACCATTGGTGATATCAACCTTCGGACCCGTGAACCAAACTTTGAGTCTCTGGTTAGGATCATTGTAAATCAGCAACTATCAAACAAAGCAGCGAATACTATTTTTGAACGAGTTAAAGATGCCTGCAGTTGCTCTCCTTTGACGCCTCAAAATATATTAAATTTGGAATCAAAGGATTTCCGTAAGTGTGGACTCTCAAACTCTAAAACTATATTCGTCAAGAATCTCGCAGAGTTGTGTGAAAATAAACCAAACTTCCTTGCGGAGTTAAACAGTTTGCCTACGCAACAGGCGCACAAAGAACTAATAAAGATTAAGGGTATTGGAGTGTGGACCGCCAATATATTCCTAATGTTCTGTCTCGGTCGTGAAGATATTTTCCCCTACGGAGATGTAACGCTTACCAAGGCGTTAAATATTCTCTACGGGATTAAACTCGACAGGCGAATACCACAGGAAGATCCTACCATTGAAAGATGGTCTCCATTTAGAAGTGTTGCGGCGTTATATCTCTGGGAGTGGATTGACCGCGGCATGCCCCAAATAATTCGCTAGGGAGGACAACAACGTTAAATTCACAAAGTTTAGTAGGTCAAAAACCACAATGATCTTATCGCGTGGATCAGTGATTGAATAGATGCTCTAATAAGAAGATAACAAAATTGTAAAAGAAGAAACAGTCAGAAATCCAAATAACCTCTGTCCTCAAAAAAAGACTGGATTTTCTCTGAACCGCTGGTCATGGGGAACTCTAAAGTTATTTGCTCAACCAATCTCTCTAGTATCTTTGACCCAAGTATGTGAGATAGTTTTCCACACATTGCTCGGGTATACCATTTTTCTAGTTCGTTGAGAGTAATGACAGATTGCACTCGCCCCTTCCACCCTAGTTGATTAATAAGTGATAAAATGATCCTTTCCTCTGCATCTTTACAAACAATTACTATGCGGTCTGCATTCACACTCTCAACTATATTTTCTGCCATTTCTTCTGAAATAGTAAGGTGCTTTATTTGGATTGCTAGACCAAAATTACCCCACATATCTAAACCACGGTCGGCAGCATTTGCAACCCCAACCCGAAACAGTTTTGCCGATTTTTCTGGGTGACTGTGTGGAAACTCGTTATTAAAGACTTTCTCTGAGAAATCCGCAAATTCAGAAAATATTGGACTATTCGGATTGTTCACTGAAATATTTATATTTATATCCATTTCGTCAATTAATGTCTCGAAAAGACTGTAGACAACAATTTCATAAATCTTGTCTATACTCCTCTTCAATCCCGGTCTTTCCTCAATATGGGTTAAAAAGGTTAATAAAGAAAAGTTTTCAGGTTTTGATTTGTTTGCATAGGAGGCGACATCCTCAATATCCGTAAACCGCTCCTTGAATCTTTTGTAGATCTTTTTTTCCACCCCTCCATCTGTTCTTCGGTTTTCTTCGCCGAGAACAACCAAGAACTTTGGGGGTATAGCATTTGATTCGAATAGGTTATCTTGGAACTTCGCAGAAGAAGTCGATACATTACCAGTAAGTAATTTTGTTACTTTATCGCGCCATGCTTTTGACTTCTTTCGATATGTCTCGAGATCCCCCAGGTCAATGTCGCGTTTAACCCTATCTCGGTATAGAATTTCGGCAATTTGAATAGGTTTATACAAATGCACTCTTGATTTTTTTATGACCGATTCTAAGGCACTCAGTGCCTTATCGACCTCTGGAGCAGTTGATTCCATCAATTAACTCCAATTGTTTCTCCTGTCTCTGAAATTCTGGTTTTTCCATCATCGAAAAAAGCATCTGTTCTGCGATTAAACGGATGACAGGAACA
Organism: uncultured Chloroflexota bacterium; assembly: GCA_913043205.1. Lineage (GTDB taxonomy): Bacteria > Chloroflexota > UBA11872 > UBA11872 > VXNJ01 > CAJWLF01. Next base: position 64,104 of record CAJWLF010000005.1, read on the forward strand.
GAAACCGAATTCCCGGCAATTTTTTTGACTTGAGTATATGAGACATTTATTTGAAAGGCATCCGGAAATCCCTGCAGTCTTAGCATTTCTCTGCCAGTCAATCGTCTTTCTCCATTTACCACTAAGTAGTTGTGACTGCCACCTGCCCGCAATGCACACGAATAAGGTAATGGGGAAATGTTACCACCAATATTTTCGTGCCAAATAGATGGATAAACTGGATTCGTTTTCAGTGCTGCATACCGTTTTCTTCTAATGCGCTCGGATAAAAAGAAATTCTCAGGTATTTGGTCGTTGGGTTCTAAAATTTGAGATAGTGATATATGTTGACCAGTCGATTTTGGGAATGAAAATCCAATTTCCTCATCAAAACCTACAATATAGATTCTTTCACGTTTCTGAGGTAATCCGAAGTCTAAAGTGTTTAGCACTTTGTAGTGTAGAGTATACCCAAGGTCTTTGAGACTGCTTTTTATAACCCTAAAGGTCTTATGATTGTCATGTGTTTTCAACCTTTTTACATTTTCTAGAAGAAATGCTCTAGGTTTCTTCGCTTTAAGTATTTTCTCGATATTAAAAAAAAGGGTTCCCCTCGTGTCAGAAAAACCAAGACCTTTGCCCGCGATACTAAACGCCTGACAAGGAAATCCACCTAATAAGATGTCGTGATCAGGAATTGCGTTTGGTTCGATATCATTTATGTCCCCAAAAGGGCGTTCTTCAAAGTTATGTTCATACATCGATTGTGCGTGAGAATCTATTTCCGATGTAAAAACATTCTTACACCCAAAATAATCGAACCCTAATCGAATGCCCCCTATGCCAGCAAAAAGGTCAGCGGTCCGTAACTTCTCACCAAAAGTTAATAATCGTTTATTACTAGTTTGCCCAAATTTCATGCTTTTAACCTGATGATATGTAATAACTTCTCTGGTTGAAAAGTTCCACCCACAATGTTGTCTCCCCATCCTATATCCACCACAAACTTTTTAACCTTTAACCTCTGTATAATAGGTGAATAGAAATAAAATAAATAAACCTCCATAGATAAATCTAACTATAATTTTTCTCCCACTTAACTTCCATTTTACTCCACACTGGTTCGTATTCTCTCTCCATCAGTTCGATCTCATCCAATCTCTCTTGGTGTCTCTTGAGAACTGAATAAGCAGAGTTTCCAGTATCACCCTATCGTTTACCTCTTGGGGTAGGGATACCTCTATCGTTGAGATGTTTTGTAATCTTCTTGTAACTCCAACCACTATCGTGAAGTGACTTGATGGTGTCGTGGAGTTCTTGTTGTTCTGGAGTGTATCTTTCTAACTGTCGGTAAACGAATCTGTTGGTTCTTACCAAGACAGTGAAATAGAGGAAGTGGGAATATTTGGGGTCTTTTATTTCATCAGTTGAGAGTAATCCGTTGGTTTTACCCAAAGTTATTTCATCAGTTGAAACTACTCTACCGTGACCGTCTTGGCTAAGTTTCGGGGTTGGTCCACGTCGCATCCTCTTTGAACAGCAATGTGATAAGCCAATATCTGTACAGGGATAGACAAAACTATCGGGGTGAGTAGTCGTGGACAGTTAGGCATAGGCACGAAATGGTCAGCTTGGCCTTCCAGAACTGAATCACCTTCAAAGCCAATGGCAATTACTAGGCCATCCCGAGTTTTAGCTTCTTCAATATTACTTAGCATCTTCTCGTATACATCGTCTTGAGGAGCCAAGGCGATTACAGGCATCTCATCAGTGATCAGGGCGATAGGTCCATGTTTCATTTCGCCTGCGGGATAACCCTCGGCATGTATATACGAAATCTCCTTAAGCTTTAACGCACCTTCTAATGCGATCGGGTAATTGATGCCCCGGCCTATGTAAAGGAAGTCGAGCACGTTATGAAATTTGTCAGCCAATGATTCCAGAGTCGATTCTTGTTTTAGAGCTTGTTCTAATAAAGTTGGGGCTTTGTTGATGTTAGAAATCAAGGTAGAACATTCTTCCGAACTGATAGATGTTCTCAGTGCGCCCAAATGCGTGGCGACCAAATAGAGGACTGCCAGAACCGATGAAAAGGTTTTTGTTGCTGCAACACCTATTTCTAAGCCTGCCCTGGTAAAGACGACCGCATCTGCTTCCCTAGCCATGGTGCTTCCAAGTACGTTACATATTGCTACTACAGGTCCGCCACCCCTAGCTGCTGCCCGCATAGCTGCGAGGGTGTCGAATGTTTCGCCGGATTGGCTGATCGGAATGATAAGGCAATTGTTGTCCACGAGCGCTTTGCGGTATTGATGCTCCGATCCATAGTCAACCTCCGTAGGTATGCCGGCAATCTCTTCCAGGTAATATTTACCGACTAACCCTGCATGCCATGATGTGCCGCACGCCAGAATAATTGCGCGATTTATGCCGCTTAATTTGCCATCAATTTCGCTGAGCTCATCCAGGGTGAATCTTGAAGAGAGGGTGGTTGTTCGTTCACCTATTGTGTCTGCTATTGCCCGTGGTTGTTCGTAAATCTCTTTCTGCATGAAATGCGTGAACCCACCTTTTTCGGCCATGTCTGCGTCCCAAGGATGCTCTTCGGCTTCCCGCAGTATGGGTTCCCCTTCAAGTGTGATGAGATCGATGTGATTGTTGGTCAAGCGAGCCATTTCGCCGTCTTGCATCACAATAAAGTTTTTGGTGTGCTGCAGCATTGCCGGAACATCGGATGCTACCAATGTTTCCTCATTACCGACACCGATCACCAGGGGGCTGGCGTGCCTCCCTACAATTATTTCTTTTGGTGCATGTCGAGACAAGACTGCGACAGCATATGTTCCTTCTAGCCTATTTAGGCAGGTGCGAACCGCGTCGTGTAATGGAACATCGTTATGCAAGTAGTGTTCAATTAATTGCGCTATGACTTCAGTGTCTGTTTGCGATCTAAAATTATGGCCGAGATTTGTCAGCTCCCTCCTTAAATCACGGTGGTTTTCGATTATTCCGTTATGAACAACGGCCACGCTTTGGCTGCTGTCTATGTGAGGATGCGCATTCGCTTTGTCAGGTTTTCCGTGGGTTGCCCATCTCGTATGACCTATACCGACTAGACCGTCTAGTTCATCAAGAGGAAGGGTTGCTTCAAAGTCTCGCAATTTACCTACACTACGTTCTACGCGAAGATCCCCAGTAGACTCAATAGTAGCGATTCCGGCTGAGTCATATCCTCGGTATTCGAGTTTACGGAGCCCTTCCAGGAGTATAGGTGCTGCCCGGCTTTTACCGAGGTATCCGACTATTCCGCACATCAGCTACCTTCTTGGTTTTGTTCAGCTGACCCCAAATTTGTTTCAGATGTAGAGCCATTTGTGGTGTCTTCTTCCTCTATCGACTCGTTCTGTATAGGTTCATTAGGGGATGCTAGTTGGGGTTTTGCGTTGCTGGCGATTCCACCTGCTCCTACCAGAACATAATCTGGCAATATTCTGGGTCCTCTTCCGTGAGCTATAAGGTCATCGTGCTTAGCGATTATCTCAATAACGTCTTGCCCATCGAGCTCGTGGGATTGCAGAAGTTGCTCTGCAATTTCATGCATAGCCCCTGCATATTTCACAAGTAGGGCTTTGGCCTTCTTAAATTCTTGTTCTAGCACCTGCTCGACTCTAGTTTTAGTCTCAGGATCAAGCTGCCCCATGCCCCATGGCAGTATTGAAAAAAGGCTGCCGTCCATCCCCCATATGGTGAGCATGTTGTATGCAGTTTGGGTAGCGTGTGCTAAATCTGAACTTACCCCACTCATTCGGGTGCCTAAGAACAACTCTTCTGCTGCACGGCTGGCAAGAGCGACTTGTATAGAAGCCAACGCTTCTTCTCTGATCAATGTGTAACGTTCTTCTAATGGCTGTGCTGCTGCAAACCCGAGAGCTTCGCCATGACGTATTATTGTGACTTTAGCCAGCCTGTGATGGGGAAGTAGTTTTACTTGGGCGACAGCGTGACCTGCCTCATGATAGGCGATACGCCGGCGTTCCTCTTCTGACATGTTCCGAATGGGTTCTCGCAACCCATATTCGTGATCTTCCCGTGCTCTTGTGAAATCTGCGTAATTGATGGCGTCGCGATCATCGAAATGTGCGTGAATTACTGCTTCATTCAGCAGATGCTTGATGGTGACTGGAGTGGCTCCAATCAAGTCATTTGACATTCGGTCGAGGGGCATCTCTTCATGGCGTATTTTGGCCAAATAATAAGCTGTTATGTCCTTACGACCATCGAAGTCTGGAGCCTCTACCCGGATTTGACGGTCGAAACGTCCTGGGCGCAGCAACGCTTGATCAAGAGTTTCAGCTAGGTTGGTGGCACCCATAGTTAGTACAGGAGGGAGTTCCGCCCTTTGTTTACGTAATCCAAGTCTTCGTAAAACCCGTGCACGAAGACCATTGTCAAAATTTGGAGGATCCATCTGCAAGAGTAGTTCATTTAGGATCATGGCCCCCATATTCATGCCCATAAATCCACCGCCCATCATTCCCCCTCCAGTACTACCACTACGGGCCATCCCAATGGCGTCAATTTCATCAATGAATACGATCGCCCCACCGTGTTTATGGGCCAATTTGCGTGCTTTACCATACAGCATCATTACCCGTAAATTTCCAACACCCATGAACATATTCGAGAATCCTGGTGCGGAGGCGTAACCGAAAGGCAAGCCAGCTTCCGTAGCTATAGCTTGTGCAAGATAGCTCTTTCCTGTTCCTGGGGGCCCTTCAAGAAGTAATCCTTTAGTATGCTCTCCCCCCATAGTTTTTACTTCCGCACGACCCTTGAGAATCATCACGATCCTCCGTGCTACTTCTAATACTTGATCGTTACCCCTGTAGTCGTCGAATGACACACCGGTTTCTCCCGGCTGGACCCAATAGACTCGTCCTCTTCCAAGAAATAAAAATAAGGCGCCAAACTGGACAATAAGAAATACAGCTCCGAGAAGAAATTGTGCGATTGTAAGAAAAATTCCCGCCATCACGTCGGTCGCAGTTGCCCAGAGAGCCACCATGGCTATAGTAAGAGCTAGCCAGAGTAAGGAGCGGTACTTGTTGGCCCAGATGAAATCTAGTAACCCGCCGCTATTGGCAAGGCTAGCACGTTGACGAATGTCTATATTTTTTTCATTCATTTACGAACATCCTTACGCGCGAGCAACGGATAGGTGCGTTTTTCGCTTGCCCATCCTTCGAGATTTGCTTTGAGTATAGACTTGTATGTGGTTCCGTCCATTTATACGTATACGATAATTGAGCTAGCATTGAAGCTCACTAGCTAAGTCAAGGAAGTTTTTTGCGATTACATCAAAATGCTTAGTATCTGGCATGGGAACCTTGCAATTTGGTCCGAATTCTAACGGGCGATGAACGTAGGCTGTTTTCATACCTACTTGCTTTGCTGCTTCTAGATCGCCGGTATGAGCAGCGACCATCATCACTTTATCAGCAGGCAAGCTGAGTAGGTTGCATGCAGTCTGGTAAGTTCTGTGGTCTGGTTTGTAATGACCGGCTAACTCAGCGGATATTATGCAGTCCCATGGCAAATCAGAAAACTTGGCCATGTTAGTGAGCATAGAAAAATTACCGTTCGACAATGTTGATATTACAAAATGGTTTTTGAGGATTTGCAATCCTTCTACTGCGTCTGGCCATGGAGTGAGCCTATGCCATGATTGATTAAGTTGACGTATGTCGGGTTCACATATGCTGTGGACTCCACAATCTACGAGTAAGTCATCTAGCAACATACGATGGAGATCATCGAGGTTATGCCAGGGGAGTTCACCGGTCCGGACTTTATCCATGGCCGGGGCATAGCCTTTACGCCAACTGTCAGCAAATTCATTCCAATTGAGTTCGACCCCATGCCTGCTTAAAACTGTTTGTGCTTCAATGGCAATTGAGGATCTCCAATCTACGACTGTGCCGAAGACGTCAAAGACCAGTGCTTCACTGTTCGATCTTGCCATTCCTTACCGCCCTCTAGCCAGTATCGTTCTCGTAATCAGGCAACCACTTTGTGAAGCGAGCTGCTGCGGGCAAGGTGACAATCTCTTGCCATGGCCTTACCTCAGAGCGGCTGGCCCAGTCTTTGTAAATCTGTTCCATAGCATCTACCCGTTTGGGATCTTTCTCGGCTAGATCATTTAATTCAGTCCGGTCTTCTCGCATGTTGTAGAGTTCCCAACCTCTTGGATGACGATTTACTAGTTTCCAATCACCGATTCGCACAGCCCTATTGCCTTCATGTTCCCACATTATTGGTCGCTCACGTTCAATGCTTGCATTGCTAAAAGCCGGTAACAAGCTTTGCCCTTGCATAGGAGTGATAGCGTGATCGTTGTATTCGCTTGGGTAATCAGCATCGGCTGCATCAAGACATGTTGCCATTACATCTATTACATGACCGATGGAATGATTTATGGAACCAGCTTGTGCAAAATTTGGCCAATGTGCGATGAACGGGGTTGCGATGCCGCCTTCATGTGTCCAGTGCTTGTACAGCTTGAAAGGGCTGTTGCTAGCGTTAGCCCAAGGCAGATCGTAGCTCATGTATGTTGTTTCATCGCCAGGGTCGAGCCCGGCGATGTTGCCACTTCTGACTGTCGTGCCACTCCGAGTAGTAGTAGGCGCTGTTTCTCGAATGCCGTCCTCTTCTAGAAGCTCGGCGCACCCGCCATTATCTGAAAGGAACATGACCAGTGTGTCTTGCGTGACTTCAGCTTGGTCCAGAGCTGCCATAATCTTTCCTATCCCCTGATCCATACGGTCCACTTGGGCTGCATATACAGCCATTCTTAAGTCTTCCCAGCTCTTGTCATTCACTTCTTCCCAAGGGGGCGAATTTTTATCCCTTGGTGTGATGTCCCAGTCGTCTTGTAGAATGCCGATAGCCTTCAATTCTTCGTGGCGGCTTGTACGCAGATGATCCCATCCTTTGCGGTATTCGCCTCGGTATCTCTCTATATCTTCTTCAAGTGCATGCAGTGGCCAATGTGGTGCGGTGAAGCCGACATAAAGAAAAAATGGATTTTCCTTGTCAGCGTAGTCCTGTACGAAACTTGCGGCATTTTCAGCGATAGCATCTGTGTAGTAATAGTCACCGTAGTTGTCGGGCTCTATAACTTCGTCGTTAGACATTAATGAGTGAGGGTCGAAGAAATTGCCGCTCCCGGCAAGCGTGCCATAGAACTTATCGAATCCCCTTTGACGTGGTGTGGGGTGCGTTTCGTCCCCAATGCATATGTTTTGCCATTTGTTTGCGGGATAATCGCCACCGACATGCCATTTGCCGGACATGGCAGTGTTGTAACCCGAGGATTTTAGTGCTTCAGCTATCGTGACACAGTTGTTGTTGAGGAATCCTCGGTATCCGGGAAGCCCGAAGTCAGTCACCATAAATCCCACTCCCGCTTGGTGAGGATAAAGTCCGGTTAGTAGGGATGCCCGGGTGGGACAACAGCGAGCATAGTTGTAGAACTGGGAGAATCGCACACCTCCAGCTGCCAGCCGATCCAAGTTTGGGGTACTGATCTCAGCGCCATAACATCCTATATCTGAAAACCCCATATCATCGACCATAATTAATACGATATTTGGGCGGGTGGCCTTACTCGTGGAAGTCATAAGTTATACATTCTCCTTTTTCAGAAATTTGACCATGTTGGGGAGTCCTTTAGGAAGATGGAGGAGCTTGTTCTTTCAACCGTTTCCGTGTTGCGGTCATGTCTGGGTGATCCAGGACTCTTTCCCATGGTATAACGTAGGAACGGGATGCCCAACTATCGTATAAGCCAGTCATCTCCAAAATCCGTTCTGGCATTTTGCGAGCGAGATTGTTTGTCTCGGTGCGGTCTTCATCCATGTTATACAGCTCAAAATCCCCAGGGAATTTGCGCACCAATTTCCATTCGTTTTGTCTGACCGCAATATTGCCTTCATGTTCCCAAAACAGCTCCCCGTCACGTGTCCAGCTTTCGTTTTCGAATGCAGGAAGTAAGCTTTGTCCTTGCATTGGGCGCAATTTGAATCCATCGCGATCTTCAGGATATTGCCCTCCAGCTGCGTCTAGGCATGTGGCCATTACGTCAATTATGTGTCCTGCCCCTCTAAAGACTCTGTGTTCCTTATCAATAACGTCTGGCCAGTACGCGATAAATGGAGTAGAAATGCCGCCTTCATGCGTCCAGTGCTTAAACAGCCTGAATGGGCTGTTGCTTGCATTGGCCCAGGATAGATCGTAGCTCATGTATGTGTCGGCTGGGCCAGGCATAACATCTTTAGTATTACCAGTTTTTACGTCTTGGCCATCGCGTGTTTTGCTAGGGGCAAATTCGAATCGACCATCTTCCTTGAGAAACTCAGCACATCCTCCATTGTCGGACAAGAACATAATCAAGGTGTTGTTTTCTATATCCATAGCCCGAAGCTTCGTCAGGATTTTGCCAATGTTTTGGTCCATTCGATCAATCTGAGCTGCATATACCGCCATACGAGCATCTTCCCAGTCTTGATCTTCTACAGTGTTCCAGTCCAGTTGATTTTCGTCTCTTTGGGATATAGCCCATTTTGCATCTATTACCCCAGAACCTTTTGCTTCCTCATAGCGTGATTTACGTAGTTCGTCCCACCCGTTTCTATACCGTCCCTTGTATTTTGCAATGTCTTCTTCGAATGCATGTAGCGGCCAATGAGGGGCGGTGAAAGCTGTGTACAAGAAAAAGGGTTCCTCTTTGGCCCCCATGTCATCGATGAATTTAACAGAATGATCTCCGATGGCATCTGTGTAGTAATAATCATCTCCCTCTGGTTCGATGTGGTCGTAATCACTAACTAATGTATGGGGATTAAAGAAGCTTCCTGCGCCGATAAGGGTTCCATAGTGATGGTCAAAACCTCGTTGTACGGGCATCGGCCAGCCAGGTTCCCCGGGTCGGGCAGACTCAGGGGTGGAGAGTAAGTAGTCGCCACCAACGTGCCACTTCCCAGCCATTGCAGTGTTGTAGCCAGAAATCTTCAATGCTTCGCCGATAGTTATTGTGTTGTCGTTGATAAACCCGCGATAGCCCTCCCATCCTAGGTCTACGGTCATGTGGCCAATACCGGCTTGATGTGGATATACACCAGTCAAGAGCGCAGCTCTTGTAGGGCAACATCGTGCGTAATTATAGAACTGTGAAAAAGATGCACCGCTGGCACTCATATGATCTAGATTTGGCGTGTTGATTTCAGATCCATAACAGCCAATGTCAGAGAACCCCATGTCATCTACCATGATGAGGATTATGTTGGGCCGTTGACCCGTTCCTTTTGACATTAGGGCATACCTTTCATTAATCGCATTGGCGAAGTTGTCCGTGTAGATGCTAAGTCACTAATGTATGTATAGCCAAACCAAAACCTGATTTTGGTTCATAATTGACTGTCGACTGATCTGTAAAACTTTGATGGAGCGAGAGGGGCCTATGAAGATCGTAAAGGTGGAGCCTATCCAATGTGATGCATTTTGGGGGTCTTACACGTTTGCGAAAATTGAGACCGATTCAGGTCTGGTTGGATATGGGGAATGCACAGATTGGCGTATGCCCCGCGCTGTAGCTGCGGGGATATGTGACTTGACTACTCTAATAAATGGACAGGATCCAATGCGCATTGATTCTCTCCTTACTGATATGGCTAGATTGAGTGAGACGGCTCCTGGAGGGGTGATTCAAAGGTCGATATCTGGAATCGAAAGTGCTCTATTGGACATAAAAGGCAAAGCACTTGGCGTTCCCGTTTATGAATTACTCGGAGGTAAAGTCCGTGATCGCGTGCGCGTTTATTGGTCTCATTGTGGTACTTATCGAGCGGAATATCCTTCTGCCTTCGACACGAACCCAATACGTAGCTACTCGGACATCGAGGATCTTGGTAAAGAAGTGGTTGCGCGGGGGTACACGGCTCTCAAAACCAATCTTGTGATTCCTGGAGATCCGGCCAGTGTGTATTCTCCATCCGATGGAATAGTTTCCGCCTCCATCATTGACAAAGCAGTCAACTTGATAGGTGCTTTTAAGGAAGGCGCTGGACAGGACTTCGATGTAGCGCTGGACATAAATTTTCATTACAACACGGAGTCTGCAATTCGAATTGCCCGAGCTTTGGAACAGTTCGACATGTTGTGGCTAGAAGTAGATTCATTTGAGCCTGAAGTGATACGTGAGATCAAAGACTCTACTACTTTGGCCATATGTTCGGCTGAGAGTGTTACGACCTATAGGGAATATCGGAGATTCTTAGATCTGCGAGCGATGGACGTAGCTATGATTGACCTATGTTGGGCTGGGGTTTCCCAGGGTATGCGAATTGCCCATCAAGCTGCATCTCAAGAAATCCCGGTCGCTCCTCATAACTTATGGAGTCATTTAGCAACTTTTCAGGCCGCGCATTTCTGTGCTGCTTTGAATAATGTGCAAATAATGGAGACGGATGTGGATGCTGCCCCATGGCGAGACGAGTTGGTTACTGAGCTTCCTGAGATTGTGGATGGTGATCTGATAGTTCCAGATAGGCCTGGCTGGGGCACCAATCTTTGCGAGAACGCTATCAAACAATATCCATGGACTGGGGCCATCCCAGCGGAAATCTCTTCTGAATCCTAGGGCTTTGCAAGTGACTGAAGACGGTCGTCATAGCTTCGGTCAAGCTATTAGTAAAGGCTCTGGTCCTGTGTCAACGGCCTCTATAGTGGCATCAAAAGATCGTTTTAGTAAATCCATCTTGATAGCTTGGTGTTCAGGGAAAGACCACAGATCATTTTTTTCTTCAGGATCAGTTTCCATGTCGTACAATTCCCCCTCGTTGTGGCCGTGGTAGACCACTAACTTCCATTGTCTGTTGCGATACATGGTTGCCTTGGTTCCGTCATATGGGGGGGGCTCATTTCCACTCGAAGTAATCGCATCTTTGGCGTCCATTTTTAATGCATGGTAATACTCGCTTCTTACGTAGTCCCTATGAATATATGAACTATCGTTTCCACCAACTATGGGCCATAAAGATTTTCCCTGTACGTGATCTGGCACCTCTACCCCGGCAGCGTTGAGTAGTGTCGGCATGACGTCGATTAATTCTACGAGGGCATCACTTTGCAAGCCTGATTGAATCCTCCCTGGCCATGAGAAGATGAGCGGCACTCTGGTTAACCCATCGTAAAACCTGCAACCCTTTAACATGAGCCCATGATCGCCAAGCATTTCGCCGTGATCGCTCATAAATACCACGACAGTATTTTCGCGTTGCCCGGAGGCATCAAGGAAATCGAGCAGGCGCCCGAATTCTGTGTCGATCTGTTCGATCATTGCGTAATACGCAGCCTTGATTTTTTGAGCTTTCCACGCAGACGGTGGCCGAGATTCAGTCTGGAAATCAATACCGGCGTAAGCCAGTTGGTCTTGGCGCATTTTTTGATTGTCGTCAAATATTGGTTCAGGCAGAGAAGACGAATCATAGCGACGATAATATTCATTCGGGGGATCAAATGGTGCGTGAGGATCAAACACATTTACACTGAGCAGCCATGGCTTACCGGCATCTTGGGCAGACTGTATGAAGTCAATTCCCATTTCTGTACACCAGTGGGTTTGATGCAAATTTGAAGGCGCATTATCAAGTTTTTCGTTTGGTTCAAATAGACCCCCTTGAAACATGTCGTCCTCGGGAAGGGGATAGCGTTTTCGATCGTATCGTTTCAACACTTCTTCTGGGTCAGCACCTTGTTGTTTTATCCAATGGTAGTAGTCGTTATGGTTGTGATAATCACGAGCAGGGGCGTGGCTATATTCAAAGAAACCATATCCGTCTTGTACTCGTGTCTCTTTCTGTGCAGCTGCTGTTAGGTGAAGTTTTCCTGTCAATCCGCAAAGGTAACCGTTATTTGCAAGGATGCTGGGTAACAGGTGCTCAGCGTGCTCTTCAGGAAAACTTGGAACCCCATTGGCGCTTACTCGCAGTGCACTTGGATACATGCCAGTAAGGAAACTGGCCCGGCTCGGGGTGCAGATAGGACTCTGGCAATAAGCATGAGTGAAAGTTGTGCCTTCATTAAGGAACGCGTCCAAGCGGGGGGTGTTGATATGTTTATTCCCAAGGGCTCTAATGGTGTCGAAACGCTGCTGGTCCGTGCAATACCAAAGGATGTTCGGGTAGGGATTAGGGGTGCTTTCAACGGTGTGATTGGATTCGTCCATAGTTCATGTTTCCTGATGACTAGTGTTAAGCATCATAGCTGCTTGATTGATTTAAACTTATTTGTGCCAATATTTAGTTGGGCATTACCCTGTTGGGACCAGTATCTATTGCTAGCATTGAGGCGTCAAAGCTCCGATTGAGCAAGTCGAGCTTTACCTCTGCCCAGTTCGGTTCGTTCCATAAATTATTAAATTCACCCGGATCATTTTGCATGTCGTACAGCTCTCCCGTCGAATATCCATGATATGTGACTATCTTCCACCTTTGCGTTCTGTACATCGTGGCTCGAGATTGTTGGCCTTGACTAAGAGCTCCTAAGAATTCTGAGCGTACGAAGTGCCGATGCTCTTCCGGTTCTATGGCCCCAGTTAGCAAGGGGGTTAATGTCCGGCCTTGTGTATCAGGGGCTATTGGAACGGAGGCTGCTTCCAGAACTGTTGGGGCAAGATCCATGAGCTCTACTAATGAATCGATACGATGGTCAGGTTTAGATTTGCCTGGCCAACGAATGATCAGTGGTACACGCGTTAAAGAATCATAGAAGCGGCAACCTTTGAGGCATAGCCCGTGATCACCAAGAGTTTCTCCGTGGTCGCTTGTGAATATGATGAGGGTGTTGTCTGATTGTCCCGTCTTGTCTATATGATCAATCAAACGCCCGAATTGTTCATCAATCAGCTCAATCATGGCGTAATAGGAAGCTTTGGTTTCAGGGAATCCCCATCTCTCAGGGGTTCTCGGTTCGGTTTGGAATTGAATGCCCGTGCTGGACAGTTGGTGCTGGGTTTCGAAATCCGTATCTCTCACTTCTGGCATAGGAAGCGTTTTGGGGTCGTAGCGTCGATAGAATTCCCAAGGAGCATCATGTGGTGGGTGTGGATCAAAAGGATTCACACTTAGCATCCAAGGTTTTCCAGAAGCATTAGATTGATCAATAAAGTCTATGGATTTCTCGGTGCACCAGGTGGTCTGGTGTAGTTCTGGCGGTACATTATCTAATTCTGGGCTTGGTTCAAAAAGACCCCCTTGAATCATGTCGTCTATTGGTCTGGGAAATTGTTCTGTGTCATAGCGTTGGAGCACTTTCCCTGGGTCGGCAGATTGGCATGCTATCCAGTCCCAATAATCATTGTGATTAATCAAATCGTTTGAAGGCGAATGGCTGTATTCGAAAAAGCTGTATCCATCGTCAGCTCTTGCTTCACGTCCTTTGCTTGCGCCTGACAGGTGAAGTTTGCCTACCAGCCCGCACAGGTACCCGCTTTCTGATAACAATCTTGGTACCAATCGCGTTGCCGCTTCATTTGGGAACGCTGCATTCCCGTTTCTGGTATTACGTAAAAAGCTAGGGTACATGCCTGTCAGGAAGCTAGCTCGACTTGGGGTGCAGATGGGACTTTGGCAATACGTATTGGTAAAGCTAGTACTTTCTCTCACGAAGCCATCTAAGCGTGGCGTATTTATATACTTGTTACCTAATGCTCTGATGGTGTCAAAGCGTTGTTGATCAGTACAGTACCAAAGTATGTTGGGTCGTAGCTTGTCATACGTATTTTTGCTCATACTCAATCAAGTAGTTTTCTGTTCTGACTTAATGGCGGCTAAGAGCCCTATCATTTTGCCAGTTTCTAGTGCTCGGCCGCGAGAAACCCACTCGCTATCGCCGAGCATAGTAGGTACGTGGTCGTCAATTAAGAAACCGGTAAACCCTCCTCTGTAAAGGGTCCGCATAGCTTTGGCAATGTCAACATTGCCCTCGCCGAGAAAACACTCATTGAAGGAGGGTACTGTTCCTTGGACATCTCGGAAATGCACATAAAAGATCTGGTTTTTTGAAAGAAAATGTTTGATAACAGAAATCACATCCTCTCCCATTTCCGACCAGCATCCCATGCAGAAATTGAGACCGTTGTTGGGGCTATCAGCAATAGCCATTGCTTTTTTGAATCCATCAAAAGAACTTGCGATTCGTCCTATACCTCCTAGTGGCGATATGGGTGGGTCAGCTGGATGAAGAGCTAGGCGAACCCCACTTGCCTCTGCAACTGGAAGGACTGCGTGGGTGAATTTTTCATAGGTGGACCATAAGTGATTCTCATCAAAGGTGCCTGGAATTAAGGTTGCAAGGCGGCGTTGTGTGTCGTTAGCAGTATCGGCTTCATTTAGGTCGAAGGCGCTTACCAAAGCACCGTCCCGGATAGGCGTAGCCCAAGATGTTCGCCATACGCCGTTTGGCGTCCAGCCATAACCTAAGACTGGTATCCCAGCGTCCCCCATATTTCGAATGATGTCCTGATAATTTTTGATCTGTTGATCGGCATGCTCAGTTCCCAGCATGGCTTGATCATAGAAGTGCATAGGGACGTTTTCGATTGACTCTATCTGCAGACCAAATGTCTCCACTCGTTTTCGTAGCTCTGCTAAATCATCTTTCTCCCAGCGTTGATCCCCGGGCAGCTTCGGGTTATTGAGTACTACACCGCTAACCCCCATCTGGGCGGCAAAAGTCAATGCGTCTGTAGTTGGTTCGTTAAATTGTCCAGTAGCGACTCGCATACCATTTGTCATAATTAGTAACCTTTATCCCATCCGGGGTACTGTGTCCGTAGGTGCCATCTGGCTGAAACTAGCCGGGGGTTGATAGAGTTCATTATGTCGACGTGTTGATCCCATGATATTACACCAGCCCTTGCTACGAACTCAGTGTAGATATTTTCCATTTCATGTACCTTATCTGGCATTTGTTCTGATAGATCATGCATTTCTGTCCGGTCATTGTTCATGTCGTAGAGTTCCCACTTGTTATCGCGGTCCTTCACTAATTTCCAGTCTTCTAACCGGACGGCGGCGTTACTTTCATGATCCCAACAAATGGGGTTGCTTCTACGCCAATCTGGGTTTTGCAATGCTGGCATTAGGCTTTCACCTTCGGTGGGGGTTATGGGATTACCGTGATAGTCCGATGGATAACTAGCTCCTGCTGCATCTAGGCATGTGGACATGATATCCATTACGTGAGCTGGGGCATCTGTGATTTGTCCTGGGGCCACAGACTTTGGCCAATGAACAATAAGTGGAGTAGAAATTCCGCCTTCATGAATCCAGTGTTTGTACATTCGGAAAGGCGTATCACTTGCATTGGCCCAAGGTAAGTCGTAACTCATGTAAGTGTCTGCTCCTCCTGGCATATACAAGGGATTGTTTCCAACATGGATGGTCTTTCCATCTGGAGTTGTCCCTCCACGCCAGCCTATTGGCCCCTGGCTTGGCATAAACTCTGCACAGGCCCCATTATCAGAAAGGAAAATCACTAGAGTATCGTCCAATATTTTGAGATCTTGCAGTTTGTCTATGACTTTTCCTATACCTTGATCCATGCGATCTACCTGTGCTGCATAGACGGCCATCCTGGCTGCTTCCCAATCCTGTTCCTTTACTTTTTCCCACGGTGGCGCATGCGAGTCGCGAGGAGTGATTTCCCAGTTCCTTTCTATTAATCCCAGCCCCTTTTGTTCCTCGTGCCGTGCCGTTCGAAGATGGTCCCATCCCGCCTTATACCTTCCTTCGTACTTTGCAATGTCTTCTGGCAAGGCATGTAATGGCCAATGTGGCGCAAAGTGGGCTAAATGCAGAAAAAAAGGATCACCTGTTTCTTGGGATTGTTCAATCATTGCTATGGCGGCATCAGTTATGGCATCAGTCAGATAGAAATCCTCAGCAGGAGCGGGTTCTGTTCGGTCGTCAATTTCTATGTGGCTTGGGTGAAAATACCCCTTTGCTCCCCAATAATGATCGAACCCTCTATCTATAGGTCTAGGGTGTTTCTCGTCTCCTTTAACGCCACTTCCATCACCACCTACATGCCATTTCCCGGACATGTAAGTTTGATAGCCCACTAGCTTGAGCGCTTCAGCTATCGTTATGCAATTACGATTTAGGTAGCCTTGATAGGGACCTTCTCCCATAAAATCTGTCATGTGGCCCACCCCTGCTTGATGAGGATGCAGCCCGGTTAGAAGAGAAGCTCGAGTTGGGCAACATCTAGCGTAGTTGTACATTTGTGTGAAACGCACGCCGTTTGCAGCTAAATAATCTAAGTTGGGGGTGTCAATTTCTGACCCATAACATCCAAGATCAGAGAACCCCATGTCGTCTACTAGAGCTAGGATGATATTTGGTCGTGTTGCGGAGCCTTTTACTGTCACGTAATGGAGCCACCTTTCGATATCGCTATAAACGGATAGATAAGCGCGTTCGCCTCAAAGCCAGCGAGTTAGCCAATCCTTAATTTCTATTCTGAATTCTGCTGTCTCGAAATGTCCAGTCTGAGATCTAATCAATTGCCATGCGTCGGCTGCGTTTTCTTTTTGATATGACTGCTGCAAATGCGAATCAATTATGTCTAAGCCCATAGGCGGCGTAAGTGGATCCAGGTTGCCGGCTAAGGCTAAATGAGCCCTAGGCGCAATCAACGCGTTTATATCAGCGGCACTGAAATGTGTTAGAAGATCTGGCACGTAATAGTAGATACCATGTCCGTCTAATCCGTTGGTTTCGATTAGAGATTGGTAGTCGGTTAAACAACATATGTCTACGCAGACTTTGATGCGTTCATCCAACGCTGCTACCCACCAAGCCATAGTGCTACCTAGAGACAATCCCAAAGTTCCAATACGATTCTCATCAATGTCATCGCGGGATGCTAAGTAATCGACAGCCTTGAGGCTGTCATAAACCATCAATCCCCATAGCACCTCTCCGTTCCAGAGTAGCTCCTTAAACAAAGCGCTCTCAGTTCTGCCTCGTCTTTCTCCGAAGTTCCATTGGTCTATACATAGTGATGCTATCCCCATACTTGCCAATTCTTCCGCATAAGCGGGCCTTTGAAGTGTTCTTCTCCCTTCAAGTAATTCAAGTTTTCCGGGCAGCCATTCATTGCCATGAGCGTGGTTGTACAGGATGGCTGGATAGGGCCCGTCCCCTCTTAGAGGCTTAACATAATAAGCAGGCACGAGCTCTTTGCCGTTCAAATCCAGAATAAGAGTTTCAAGTTCAAATTCAGCAAATCGTTCGTGCTTTAGAGTGCGTGCCGAAATAGAGCGGCTAAGATTGGGCAATCGTCCCAGTAAAGATAAGAGCCTTTCTCTAGGTTCCCTTTTTGTATCCTGTGTCATCAAGCTTTACCGTCCTTGTAGGGGTTGGCTAAGGGATCCTAGATGTACCCCCCGGGTCGTAATTCACCTACTGCTGAGTCGGATTCCGCCCAACCTGAAGATACGATTCTATCTAACATCTCATCCCAGGGACGAACACCTGCCCTCTCTGCAAAATTCTCGTATATGGTTGTTAACTCACGAACTTTCTCCGGATTACTTCTTGATAAATCATTGAGTTCGGTCCGGTCTTCAACCATGTTATATAGCTCCCAATCTCCTGGATAACGCTTCACTAGTTTCCACTGGTTGTCTCTCACGGTTCCGTTCCCTTCATGCTCTATAGTTATCGGGCGTTGCCGGGCCCATTGAGCACCTTGCAGGGCGGGCAAGAAACTTTCTCCTTCGAGTTCAGGTATTGGTTGCCCTTTGAATTCGCTTGAGCGCTTTGTTTGAGCTGCCGATAGCAGGGTAGGCATTATGTCGATTATGTGGGCAGGGCTATGAACAACTGTTCCGCCTTCTGCCATCGCTCGTGGCCAATTTGCGATGAATGGGGTTGATATACCCCCTTCATGAACCCAGTGTTTAAATAGTCTGAACGGTGTGTTGCTGGCGTTTGCCCAAGGAAGGTCGTAACTCATATAGAAATCATTGGGGCCAGGGATACTATCTCTGTGGTTACCGTATATAATTGGTTCTCCCTTTCGGGTGTGGGTAGGGCAAACATCTATCTTGCCGTCTTCCATTAAGAATTCAGCGCATCCTCCGTTGTCGGAGAGGAATATGATTAACGTATCCTCACTTACTCCCATGCTGTCCAATTTGTTGCGTAGTCGGCCGATCCCTTGGTCCATGCGATCAATCTGCGCCGCATAGACAGCCATCCTTGCAGACTCCCAGTCCTTGACTTTGACATCGTTCCATGGAGGGGCATCCGCATTCCTCGAAGTGATTTCCCATTTTGAATCTAGAACTCCTAAACCATTTAATTCTTCATGTCGGTTTGTTCGAATTTCATCCCATCCACAATAGTAAGTTCCGCGGTAGCGTTCTATGTCTTCTGGTAGTGCATGTAGGGGCCAGTGGGGAGCTGTATATGTCACATATAGGAAAAATGGGTCATCATCACCTCCGTGTCCGTCAATCATACGGATAGCGTTGTCGGTGATTTCGTCAGTGTAATAGAAGTCATCGGTTTCAGTGGCTATGAATTGATCATTGTGGACCAATGTTATCGGGTCGAAATAGCTTCCTGCTCCTGTCAACGTGCCCCAGTGTTCATCAAAACCACGGGATAAAGGCGTTGGTTGTCCTTTGGAACCAGGATTCCAAGTGTGGCTATCTTTGATCAAATGGTCGCCTCCTACGTGCCATTTGCCTGACATAAAAGTTTTATAGCCAGATTCGCTCAGAGCTTCTGCGATGGTGATGCAATTTTCGTTCAGGGATCCACGATATGCGTCTAATCCTAGGTCGGTAGTCATATGACCTACTCCGACTTGGTGAGGGTGCAGGCCGGTAAGTATGCAGGCTCTAGTTGGGCAGCAGCGGGCATAATTGTAAAACTGGGAAAATCTTAATCCACCAGTAGCAAGGGCATCCAAATTTGGAGTATTGATCTCGGCACCGAAGCATCCCACATCGGAATACCCCATGTCGTCTGCCATAATTAATATGATGTTAGGCTTTCGCGTAGGTTTTTTCTGAATCATTTGTGTCTCTGCCTTTGGTGGATGCAAATTTCTTTGTTTAGATTATGCATACTATCGGCGAAGCTGGGCGGATATCCAATCAACCCGTAATTGTCATAATGGATACAGATATAGGAAACTAGGGTTGACGCAAGATTTTGATTTAATATTGGGTGGAGATCAACTTGTCTAAAATACAGAATTACGTTTTCGATAATTCCAACAGTTCCTATACAAATTTAAAGCCTGTGCCTGTGTCTGCGGTGACGCTTACGGAAGGGTTTTGGTCTGATCGGCTTAAGGTGAATACAGAAGTTACTGTGCCGTATGAATTCCGAATGATTCGGGATGATCTGTTTGATAAGTTTCGCAGAGCTGCCATGCTAAAGTCGTCCGGTTCAGGAATGGAAAATGAAGATGCCCCTGCTCCTGGTCGTCGTGCGAGAGAAGCGAATCTTCATCGATGGCTCGAAGCTGCCTCTTTCACTTTGGCAAGCCATCATAGTGCTGAGCTGCAGGGGCAAATTGATGAAGCAATAGACTTGATTCTTCCAGTGCAGGAAGACGATGGATATTTGCACGTCAACTTAGCATCCAAGGATATGAGGCACCTTCGCTGGAAGGATGCTCGTCTTAATGAATTGTATGCGTCTGGCCATATGATTCAGGCTGCTATAGCTCACCATCGAAATACAGGTGAAAGTCGGTACCTAGATAGCGCGATAAGAGTTGCTGATCATATCTACGATGTCTTTGCTGCGGGCACCCATAAACATGATCCAAGCCATCCTGTTGTGGAAATGGCTTTGATTGAGCTTTATCGAGCTACTGGCGATTCAAAATATTTCGATCTTGCCTGCTATTTCATCGACCATGTAGGGTTTGAAGATATGAGGGAGATAGCTGGTCACTCTGTCCAAATAACATTCCTGCTTTGTGCTGCAATCGATGCGTACTGCGAAAGTGGAAGGCAGTCTTATCTAGATGCGTCAACGCGTCTCTGGGACGACATGACTAATCATAAAATGTACGTGACGGGAGCGATCGGAGGGCGCCAGGTTGGTGAGGCTATGGGACAAGAGTATGAATTACCCCATGAGCATGGCTATGCTGAAACCTGTGCCGCAATAGGTTCTGCAATGTGGAACTGGAGAGCTTTGCAGATTGATGGTGAGTCTAAATATGCTGACCAAATGGAGCTTTGCTGGTTTAACAGCATAATGTGTGGAGTCAATCTAACGGGTGATAAGTTTTTCTATGACAATCCACATTCTAGCTGCGGGCATGCTTATTTTGATCCGTGGCTTGGAAATGAGATTAGGGATGGGCAGGATTATGAGTCATATAGAAAATGGGTTGGGGCTCCGACTCGGCAGGAATGGTTTTGGGTGGATCGTGACATTCCGCGCTATCCGTATCGGGTGGCATGCTGTCCACCAAATTTGGTTCGTACTATCGCTCAACTACCGGCTTATTTCTATTCTTCCTCCGACGATGGAATCTGGGTCCACATGTATGGTGGGTCTCAACTTGATTGGAGCATCGGAGACGGATCCGCTGTGCAGATTTCGCAGGCTACCAAGTATCCTTGGGATGGCGAAATTGAAATAAAAATAGATTCGCAAAGCCCAATCGAGTTTACTTTGCATTTGCGCATACCAGGCTGGGCGCGATCGGCTGTGGTTGTGGTAGACGGGGACAGGATAGATGCTGCACCGGGTCGCTATTTGCATTTGCACCGTGTATGGAATCCCGGGACGAAATTACGATTGACACTGCCTATGCCCGTTGAATATTTAGTGGCTGACTCTATGGTAGCTGAAGCTCGCGATAGTATTGCTGTAAAACGAGGACCAATAGTTTATGCCTTCGAAGGTATTGACAATGCAGATGGAACAGTTCGACGAGCTGCGGTTCCCGCTGGTGGGAGTCCATCAGATGTTTTGTCTGAGTACGAAGCAGATTTGCTTGATGGAGTCGTAAGCCTAGAGGTTCCGGCGTTAATTCCAGCAGAGGGAGCGAAACCACTGTACCGTACTGTTGATCTTCCTGAGTCTCCGCATGTAGAGGCTAGTCTAAAAGGGGTGCCGTTTTTTTCTTGGGATAACCGTGGCGAGACGGAAATGACGATCTGGTTGCGGAGACATCGCTGATACAAAGACGTTAATTTGGTCGGTGTTGTGCAATTTTCACTAATCGATTGTCCGTAGTTCACGTGCGAATATGTAGACCAAAATGTTGGAACTCATCCACAGGAGTGAGCTCCAGACAAGTGCCGTCTGCTCTCCGAAATTTTCTGCAAGAAAGCCTCCTAATAGGAATCCCAAGGGAACGGTCTGGAAAGTTAATGTAAATAGGCTCAAGATTCGACCTCTCATATCTGGCGGTACGGTTGTCTGCAGGAGTGTGTGCAAACAGCTCATCCATACAGGTCCAGCCATTCCCATAAATCCAGCACAGAAGATTGACAACACAAGACTTCTGGAAAAGGCGAAAATCAGCATGCCTATTCCCCAGACCATAGCCGCGAGTGCTACAGCGGCCGCTTTGTTTTGTATATCGCCTTTCCATACAACAAGCGTTGTACTTATGAGATTACCTATTCCTTGGGCTCCCATGATCATGCCGAATCCAACGGGCCCAGCCTGCAATATGTCACGTGCGTAGGCAGGGACTAGAGAAAGGAAAGCTGATCCAAATATTGCAAGAAATGCTAAGAATAGTATCCAGCCCACGTGACGGTTGTTTCTTGTATATCGGAGTCCGTCACCGATACCTCTTATTAAAGGGGTATTGACTACGGTGCGCGGAGCCGCATCTGGTGGGATTAGTATGGCTGTTACAAAAGCTATCAGATAGCCTATGGACAGAACGTAGAAAACAGAATCTATTCCCAAACTTGCGATCATGACGCCTGCTAGCGATGGGCCTAAGAAATTACCTGCAGCGTTTCCCGCATTATTTAAGGCTAATGCTCTGAGCAATCGGTCTCGTCCTACAATGTCGAACACCAATGTCTGGCTTGCTGGGAGCCCGAAAGCGTTAATACCTCCAGCGAGCATTGCTAACGATATGACATGCCATATTGTGATCAGATTCGTCGTGGTCAGAAAGCCAGTAAAAAAGGCAAGTAGAGCTAACAAAAACCGAACGGTTGAAAGGATGCGTCTGGGGTCAGACCTATCGGTTATGATACCGCTAATTAGAGACAGTGGGATTGCGAGCAGGGCAGGGGCGCCATTTGTTATCCCTACCCATAGGCTGCTATTTGTCAGTTGAAGAGCTAGCCAGCCTTGAACCATGTTGCGCAACTGGAATCCGACCAGGGTGAACCCATTGCTTATCCAGAGCAAACGAAACCCAGGGACCTGTAACAAATCAGATGTCGAATCTGTTCTTTTCCTGTTGGCTTTGAGAGTAGAATGATTCAAATGAGGGCAACACCTTGTTGACGAACGAATTCCGTGGCCTTGGCGATTGTTAATCTCGGACAGATTTAAGAGTGGAGATCAATGGGCAAGGTTAACATTGTGCCTTCTCATCAGTGCTGTGTCTCGCATTAAATCTGATTTTGGATATCGATGGATAGAACTTGAGGTTTTCAACAAGATAGTTATTTGTAGGAGCAAGGTCAGGAACTGTTATGCGAACACAATCGGAGTAGTGTTTGAGCTGGATTCAAAGTAATGAAGCAGAAAAAGATCTCTTTGAAATCTGAGGCTCGACGTAATTACACGATTATTTTTACTAATATGAGCTTGTTTCACCTGGGATTCAATCTCATAAGCCCGGTCACTATACTTCCGGTCTACGTTAGCCATTTGACAGGTTCCAACATCCTTATAGGAATGGTGCCAGCGTTTGTACAAGTGGCATTTGCACTCCCTCAACTTTTTGGTGCTCGGTATTATGAGAGGAAAAAATATGCGGTGCCGTATATGTGGCGGGTTAATTTCACCGGCAGAGTGATTTTTGGGACCTATGGATTGTCGGCCATATTTTTCGCAGAACGATTCCCGGAATTGTGGCTGGTGTTGTTCTTCTTGGCACTAGGGATTTTTCGAGGTGGAGTTGGCTTTCAAAGCCCAGGCTTTACCGGCGTTTATGGAAAAGTAATATCACCCACAATAAGAGGTCGGGTGTTTGGATACACAAGTGCAGTGGGGGGTGCGTTAGGAGCAGTGGGGGCACTAATTGCCGCCATGATTCTGGGTGAATCAGGATTTCCAGAGGGGTTTGGGGTGTTGCTGGCTTTTGGAGGATTCTTTTTAGCCGCGGTAAATTCCACCATGCTGTTGTTAAAAGAACCACCTTCTGAAGTGCCTAGTGAACCGCCAGGGCCTATTTTTACTGTGTTTCGAAGGTTCCCTTCAGTGCTGCAAAACGATATTCGGTTTCGAAGATATATTATTGCTAGGACGTTGTTGGGGTGGGGAACATTGAGTTTTGGTTTTTTTGCGGTGTTTGGGATTGGTCGATATGAAGCGACTGCTGCCGACGTCGCTATATTTACTGCAATTCTGCTGGCGTCTCAACCGATACTATCTTTGATATGGGGGCAAGTTGCAGATAGGACAGGCCCCACCATAGTTCCTGTTTTTGCGGGCCTTCTGTCTGTCGCGGCAGCTATGCTTGCGGTTGTTGCTCCGAACATCGAATCCTTTGCTATTGTTTTTGTGTTAGTAGGGGGTGCTTTTGGAGGTTATCACCTTGCTGATTTTGCGGCTATTTACCAGATGGCACCATCAAGACAATTGCTGACTTATGCTGCTGTATTTGCTTTGATGACACAGCCGGCAGCTCTTGTAGCTGCTATAGCAGGTGGTTGGCTAGTTGACACGGTAGGCTTTAATGCGATGTTTGTAATTGCTGCTGCTCTAAGTGTTGCGGGTGTAGCTGCGATGGCCCTAGTACCGGACGCTACTGAGCAGAAAGACTCGGCTCGCATCTGAGTTATTTATCAAATTTAACTTTGCAGAGATGTTTCAGAACAGATACTGTGTTGATGGCTAAATGAGATAATTTAGATTTAGGAGAGGGTAGCCATGCCAGACCTGCCACCAGGCGATTGGCCTGTACTTAAAAGTTATAACCAGGACCAACTTTTACGTATTGCTATGCCTATTGGTGGAATAGGTACTGGGACTGTGTCATTGGGGGGACGAGGAGATCTGAGGGATTTTGAAGTTATGAATCGGCCGGCGAAGGGGTTTCGGCCTGGTGTGCAGTGGCGTGGATCTACTGCGAACAGGGGCGGCAGCACAACTTTTTTTGCGTTAAATGTTCAACAGTCAAATCAGGAACCTATTACGGTTGCACTAGAGGGGCCGATGGATGATTCTGAGTATGACGGACACCATGGCAGCGTAGAAACTAATCACAGCCTTCCTCGATTTCGAGAATGCTCTTTTCATGCGGCCTATCCTTTTGGTCAGGTTCATTTGTCTGATCCGGAGGTTCCAGTTGATGTCCGAATGGAGGCTTTTAATCCACTTGTTCCGGGCGATGCTGATCTAAGTGGAATTCCTCTTGCAATTTTGAGATTCAGGTTGATTAATCGCTCGGGAAAAGAGTTGCAAGCTTCTGTTGTAGGGAGCGTAGAGAATTTTGTCGGATTTGATGGAAGCCAAGGGAAGGTGGATAAAGCTCGCAACAAGGTCAGATCAGGCAAGGGCTTTAATGGCGTGTTTATGACCTCTGAAGGCACTCCAATGACGTCTGAACAATGGGGTTCGATAGCTCTTGCTACTACGTCGGAGAATACCTCTGCACGAGACAGATGGGCCAACCTGTCATGGGGGGATTCGCTCTTAGATTTTTGGGAAGATTTTGCTTTGGATGGTCGTCTAGATCCTCGTTTTGCTGAGGATGATCCTGACCCACTTCGCCCTGGACGACCGTTTTCTGAAGGGCCCGTTGCTTCTGTTACAGGAGGAACTACTGTTCCCGCATACGGAGAATCCTGTGTAACATTTTTACTGGCCTGGCATTTCCCTAATCGTATGACTTGGGACGACGATCGATTCAGTGATGAGGAATGTTGTGGTGACGATGTGGTCGGGATGCAGGAATGCTGTGAAGAATCTCCTGCGTCATGCGTTACTGGTGGGCAAGATGAGTCTGATTTATTGGAGCCATGTTGCTCTAATGACTATGTAGGCAATTATTATGCTGAACAATATTCTGATGCTTGGGATGTTCTGGATAAATCGGTCCCTATGCTTTCTCAGCTTGAGCAAGAGACAAAGAAATTTGTATCAGCATTCTGTTCTTCTGACTTACCTGAGGTTGTGAAGGAGGCGGCGTTATTTAATGTGAGTACTTTGCGCACTCAGACTTGTTTCCGCACTCCTGATGGGCGGTTTTATGGGTGGGAAGGATGCAGTGATACTGTCGGTTGTTGTGCGGGTAGTTGTACGCATGTCTGGAATTATGAGCAAGCTACGAGCTTTCTGTTTGGTGAACTGGCTATGTCGATGCGCGACGTTGAATTCAATTATGCAACTGATGAGCGTGGAAAGATGTCTTTCCGAGTGGTTTTGCCACTTGAGCACAGGGCAAGAGAATTTGATACGGCTGCAGCAGACGGGCAGATGGGCTGCATAATGAAACTGCACAGGGATTGGTTATTATCCGGTGATGATGATTTGCTGGCCTCTTGTTGGCCTGGGGCCCGTAAGGCGCTGGAATTTTGTTGGATTGAGGGAGGTTGGGATGCGGATCGTGATGGTGTAATGGAAGGGTGCCAACATAACACAATGGATGTTGAGTATTACGGCCCAAATCCTCAGATGGGAGTTTGGTATCTTGGTGCGCTACGTGCAGCGGAAGAAATGGCCAAGCATCTAGGCGATGATAAGTTTGCATCAACCTGTCGTGAAATGTTTGATAACGGCAGTGCTTGGCTTGATTCCAATTTATTTAACGGAGAGTATTACGAACACAAAATTGAACCTAGAACTGAGAGTGCTATAGCAGAAGGATTGAGACATCCCGATATGGGGGCTAGAGACCTCAAGGATCCTGAGTTGCAATTAGGGTCTGGGTGTCTTGTGGATCAACTGGTGGGCCAATTCTTTGCCCATATATCAGGATTAGGGTACCTCCTAAACAAAGACAATATTGCCTCCACATATGAGTCGATAATCCGTCACAATTTTCGTCAGAATTTTCATATGCATTTCAACCATATGCGTAGCTATGTGCTTGGAGATGAATCAGGTTTATTGATGGCCACCTATCCTCGTGGAAGACGGCCGGACCGTCCGTTTCCTTATTACAATGAGGTTATGACAGGGTTCGAATATTCGGCAGCCGTAGGAATGTTATATGAGAATCAGATAGCCAATGGCCTGAAAGTAATAAAGGCAATTAGAGACCGATATAACGGTAGCAGACGTAGCCCTTTTGACGAGGCCGAATGTGGCCGTCACTATTCGCGAGCCATGGCGTCATGGGGTGCTGTAATTGCCCTGAGCGGGTTTCAATATTCTGGGGTTGATGAAATAGTTGAATTCGCGAATCGTCCTGGCAGACACTTTTGGTCTAATGGTTCTGCGTGGGGTATCTGTGAGGTGGAGTTAGCTGAAAGCGATGGTTTCAATGTGGTGCTTTCGGTGCTGAGAGGGGAAATAGCCGTCAGGTCTATAGTTATAGGTGACTACAGGTCACCGGTCATGCAAAAGGGATCAATTATTCTTCCAGGGCACCCACTTGTTTGCAACGTTGCTTGAATGGGATCAATAAACTGATTCAGACTCAATCCCGACTAATGCACGTCATAGGCAAAGCGCGACCGTGGTGTTTGGGGGTAATCCTGCAGAATAATCGACTCTAGCAAAAGGTCTTTCAACTCACGCTTCACAGTATTGAAATCGTTATTTCCAGCGAGGTTGTATTGCTCATCGCAATCTTCGGAAATGTGAAAAAGTTGTTCGCCCTGCTCATGAGGATAAAGGGTGTATCGCCAGTCTTTGTTACGGACTGTTCGCGCCCAGTTTGCGGGGGTGTTCGAATCTATATTGTTATAGCTTTCACAATAGGCATGTTGTCGCCAATCTGATGGCATTAAACCTTTGCATAATGGCATAAGGGAAGAACCAGGGAAGGTTTTATGTTCCAGTTTTAGCCTCATGGATAGGGGTGTTGGTATCGTCATATCAGCTATTTCGAACACCGTAGGTGCTATGTCCTCTAACTGTACGAATTCATCTACTATCTGTGCTGACAATACATTTGGCCCAGCTATTACCAAAGGGACTCGAATACATGCATCGTAGTGCATTTCCCCTTTGCTGCGCAGGCCATGGTCATGAAGCATCTCGCCGTGATCGGACAGCAGTATCAGATAGTTGTTGTCGAGTCCGCCACGCTTTTCAATGGCTGAAAGTACTGTGCCTAGTTGTTGGTCTAGGTGTGCTAAGTCTGCAAAATAGTGTTCCCTGTCAAACTGCCAATGTTCAGGAATATCGAGATGGCCTTCCTGAGATGATTTTTGACTAAGACTTCGGAAGCATGTTGGCCCCAGAGGATCATTAGACCATTCGGCCTTCAACGGAAGCGGTATTTTATCCAAGTTTACGTATTGTCGATATCCGCAAGGTGGGGCAAACGGATCATGTGGCTGTACATAACTTATGTGAGCCATCAAGGATTGATTAGGATTTTCTCCATCCAGGAAATCTATAGCCTTGGCAGTAATCCAGTTTGTCTGGCAAATCTGTTCAGGAAAAGGCAACTCATAAGATCCTTGAAGTCGTGGCTGTTTAGATATTTGTGATGCTAGATTCTCACCGGCTGGTCCGTAATGTGCGAATTCAGGTATATCTCTAGCCCATATCGTGCTGTATACGGCAGATGCGTGTTCTGGATGTTCGGATCGAATCCAGTCAAGCCATTCACCTCCACGAGCGTCCTCAGTTATGTGTTGTTCGTGATAGCCATAGTCTCGGTAATCTGGGGCAAGCGATTCCCAGTGGGGATGGTGATGTACTTTGCCTAACGCGGCCGTCCTGTATCCAGAATTTTGAAGCGCTTGCATAAACGTTGGTATTTGAGGGTCTAAGTGAAAACCGTTTTGCAGTACGCCGTGCATTCTGGTCGTCAGGCCCGTCGCAAGTGTTGCCCTCGCCGGGCAGCAAAGAGGGTTGCTAGTGATGCAATTGGTGAAATAGGTTCCAGCGCTTATAACCTTTTTAAAGTTTGGAAGGCCTACAACTCCGGCCAAGCCTGTTTCCAGCCATTTGGCCGAAAGCTGATCTAGCATAAAGAAAATTATGTCTGGCTGACGGTCACTCATACCAATAACCTCACTTTTCTATGTCCGGCTATTTGTTTTCAAGTAGTTCAATCTCATATCCATCTGGATCATCTATAAATGCCATTTTTAGAGACACGAATTCTTCTCGCCAATTATCTGGCCATATTTCGAGGCCCGCCAACTCCAGATTTTTACAGTAGCTCGTTAAGTCATCTACACCAATCGCAAAGTGCATAAGATCTTCCGGAACCGCTAACACGTAATCGGAAGAATAGGTGAGCTCCAAAGTATGTTGAGATCCAGGCATCTCTAAGTGACATGTCTCGTTGCCATGTGGAGATCTGGCATTACGTCTGCCCACCTTGAAGCCTAAGTGCTTGGTGTAGAAGTCTATGGATTTGTCCATATTGCTGACCCTGATTCTGGTATGCATAAAGGTGTTGGTCATTGCGTTATCTTTCCAGGTGTTACCTTGGTGATGAGTGCTGTCTACTATTACGAGTTGTCAGCGTAAATCATACGTGGATGGCCTGAGACGAGTCTAATATTGGTAAAACGACAAAGGGCCTTGAGGTGTTCAATCCATTAGTATTTATCCGTTGACGCTGTCCGGTTACCGGTAGCTGTCTGTTCAATATGTAAAAGATGTGTATTGGAGAAAATTGATGTCACAACCCAACATTGCGGTAATAGGGCTAGGCTTAATGGGCTGGGGTATTGCAAGAAACTTGCTAGAGAGCGGCTATAAACTGGTGGGCTACGATCTTTCTGGAGAGCGTATGCAGGAGCTGATGGCTTTAGGTGGGGAAGCTAGTAAATCCCCAGCTCACGCTGCTGAGAGTGCCGACATAGTGATAACCGTTCTTCCTGAGCCTCGTGATGTTGAGGAGGCTGCAATAGGGCAGTATGGGGTGCATAAAACTCTTGCTGAAAATGGATTATTGATTGATTTCAGCACTATTGATCCTGTTACTACTATGCGGGTGGGCGAAAAATTAGCAAGTAAAGGAATAAGGATGTTGGAATGCAAAATGGGTGGAGACTCCAGCTCATCAAATTCTGCAACGTTGGCCCTGATGGTAGGGGGCAACGAAGAGGATATTGCAGATGTGGAGCCTGTTCTTGAAAGAATATCTACTAGTCGCACATATTGTGGGAAATTAGGGGCAGCATCAGCGATGAAATTAGTTAACAATATGCTTGCGGCATCGATATTAATGCTCAACGGTGAGGCCTTGGTTTTGGGCAAGAAGGCGGGCCTGGAATTAGACACTATGATCGATGTGTTCCAGCAAACATTTGCGGCTAATTCGGCTTTAAGCAGTGTGTTTGAGGATAGGGTGTTTAAAGGTGATTTTGAGCCAGGATTTTTTACGCGACTTGCTCTAAAAGATCTCCGATTAGCTGTGCAAATGGGAGCGGAGTTGGGCTCGGTTACTCACTATGGTGCAGTTACTCAGCAGCTTTTAAACGCAGCCTCTAACAGAGGCTATGCGACTGATCACATTACGGCAACAGTGAAACTCTATGAGGAGATTGCTGGGGTGGAATTGCGCAAAAACTGATTGTTTGAATTGTTGATAATCTTCGGGCATATATATCGAATAACGAGGTCTAAATTACAGCGTTGGGCGACTCAGGTTGTGGGTTTGAGCTTGATTAGAATAATGGTCTGCATATTATTCTTATCGACGATGTTTTTCGCCCAGGCTAATCCAATATTGGCGCATGGAGGGCATGGTGAAAGTGGGGTATTGTACGACGGTGAGATAGGAGATGCTTATCTGACGTCTATGGTGAATTTCCAAGAGGGGGAGACTCCCTTTGTAGTGATTTCTCTTTCTCGTCTGAACACTGCCGAACCAATTGAGGGTGCTGAAATTAGTGTGAGTGCTTGGGTTGCAGGAACTGAGGAAGTGGTAGTAGGCCCGCTACAAGTATCATCTGGCGCATTGGCTGGCACTTACACGGGTTTATTGCCGGTTGACAGTCATGGTGAATGGACTATAGCCATAAATCTAAGTACGGCCGAATTTAACGAATCTATACTGGTACCCTTACAGATTGCTGACGACCAATTAATCGATAGGCGACTAGCAATTTCTGGGTTTTTGGCAATAATTTCAACAATGCTGTTGTTGAGGAGGTGGTTGCGCGATTGGATTGCAAATCGCAAAAGGTCAACCTTGTAATTTGGCATGATTAGCATGATTAGATTCATTGTGATAATGATGCTTCAACAATTGACCCAGATTGATATTTTTTGTAATTTGTCAGAGACTCAAGTGGTAGTCAGCAGAGGTGCGAGAGTAGTGTAGGGGTAGCTAGATTATTGGAGATGGGGTAAGCATGCTTGATCGGCACGTAGAAGACATTGCACATTTGATGCGCCGAGCTGGGTTTGGTTTGACGGGATTAGAACTGGAATCTCATGCTGGGCGCAGTTATGACGAGATTCTTGAAGACGTACTCCATCCTGAGCGTTTCCCTGCCGCTGACGATGATATCTATGATCGATATCAGGGTACAGTCGACGAACATGAGGTTCATTCTGCTGGTTTATGGATTCACCGCATGGTTCATACCCAGCGTCCACTTGAAGAAAAAATAGCGTTGTTTTGGCACCATGTTTTTGCCACTGGCATGTCAAAAGGTGAGCATCGGCATTCTTCTAACAGGCAAATAGATATGTTCCGCAGTGTTGGCCTTGGTAATTTTCGTACTATCCTGCTTGAACTCTCAATGGACCCCGCAATGCTCTATTGGCTAGACAATAATGAGAATCACAAGGATCAACCCAATGAGAACTATGGCAGGGAGTTATTAGAATTATTTTCTATGGGTGTCGGTCACTACAGCGAACAGGACATCAAGATGGCGGCTCGTGCGTTTACCGGATGGACCTTTAAGCAGCCGATTCCCCAGTATACGCAAGGCAGTTATCCAGCTGAATTCGTTTTCATAGAGAGTGATCATGATGATAGCGAGAAGACATTTTTAGGTGAGACAGGTCGGTTTAATGGACAGGATATTATCGACATAATAGTCAAGCAGCCGGCCACTGCTAGGTTTATATGTAGGCATTTGTACAATTTCTTTGTAGCCGATGAGCCTCAGGTCCCTGCGTGGAATCAATTGCCTCCTGGGGATCCCCAGGCTATAGACATTATGACACAAGCATTTAAGGATTCTGATGGGGAAATCAGAGCCGTTCTCAGAGTAATGTTCAGTTCAGATTTCTTTAAGCAAGCCAAGCTTCGGCGTGTGAAAAGCCCTGCAGAGCTTGTGGCGGGTGTTCTGAAATTGGTTGGAACTGAACCAGTTCCTGCATCAGATATCACCAGATACTCTGCCGCAACAACTTTTATGGGGCAAATTCTTTATGATCCTCCATCAGTTGAAGGATGGCATACCGGGCACGAATGGATAGACGGAGGAACACTTACTGAGCGGGTGAATTTTGCAGTAGATGAGTTAGCGGATAAAAACAGAATTGGTGTAAGAAAAATAATTGAAGCACTTGAGACTCAAGGTGAATCATTGTCACCATCTGAATTGGTGGACCGCGGTGCAATGTTGATAGGGGCGCTTCACCTTGATTCTGTAACTCGACGGGCACTAATCGAGGATGTCTCGGTAGATGGAGATCTGTCTTTATCTAGTATGGGAGATTCGGCAAATGCCAGTGACCGGATTGTAAGCCTTCTTCAATCTTTGGTGTCTTGTCGAGAATATCAGTTTGCATGAACTTACCGAATGTGAATCTTAATGAAAGGCAGTCATATGGCGCTTAATGCCGATAGTAAGAACCCCGTCTTAGTGGTTGTTCAGCTAACTGGTGGAAACGATTTCATGAACACAATAGTGCCCTATTCTAGTGGGGTTTATCATGATTCACGTCCGACCGTCAGAGTGTCTGAGGACGAGATAATTCCGATAGATAATGAGTTGGGGTTTTATAGTAAAGCGGCTCCACTCAAAGATTTGTATGACCAAGGGAAAATGGCCATAGTCCAAGGCGTCGGTTATCCCGACTCTAATAGATCTCATTTTCGTGGCATGGACATTGTTCACACATGTGAGCCAGATGCTGTTGGTACTGAGGGATGGGTGGCTAAGGCTGTACGCAGTCTCGATCCGAGCAAGAAGAACGTGTTGACATGTGTAAACATAGGGCGAGGGCTGCCTCGCGCTATGGCTGCGCCTGGGGTCACTGTAACTTCTGTTGGCAACTTGGATAAGTATGGCCTTATGACGGGATTAAACGAACAGAGCCAGAGACAACGTGCAATCGACCTTTTCGAAAAAACATATGTGCCCGTGATGACGGAGGGGCATGAGGGTGTTGTGATGGACTATCTCGCTCAGACAGGGCGAGATGTACTGGAAGGAGCAGACAGGTTGAGTTCGGTTCCAGCGGGATATTCGTCAGCAAGGGAATATCCTGATACTGCTATAGGACAAAGTTTGCGCGATATAGCGCGGATTCATTTGGCTAACATGGGGACCCGTATATTCTACGCATCACACGGGGGATATGACTATCACTCCAATCAAGTGCCCACTCATGCAAAACTCATGAATGAGTTATCTATGGCGATAAGTACGTTCATGGATGATCTGGGTGACCATGGGGCGCGAGAAGAGGTAGTAATTTTGGTGTTTACGGAATTTGGTCGTCGTATTAAAGACAATGGGAGTGGTACGGATCATGGGTCTGGTGGGGGCTCGTACATAATTGGTGACCGAGTAAAAGGGGGTTTATATGCGGACTACCCTTCCCTTGATCCCAACCACTGGGAAGATGGTGAAGACCTTGCCCATACGATCGATTTTCGTGGAGTGTATGCGACAGTTCTGGAGCAATGGCTGAGCATAGAGGCCGTACCCATCGTGGGTGGCAAATTCGAGCAAATACATCCGTTCAATTAATCAATGTAAAGGCAGAGCTGTGATTTATCCAGAGGTTGGCGTTTTATGAGTAGGCCGCATGCTTTGCTCCGGGCTGGGTTCCCATTTTTGAAGACTTTGGGTATGCGGCGAGTAACTAATCATCCCACTGATGTGGCTGTTGCTTCAGATGACACAATATATGTTCTTAACAGACATGCTCTTGGGGGCCATGTTACAGCGTTGCCTTTTGTCGACCCGGGTGAGAATTGGGATCAATACCTACCGAGGATGGGGCCTGATGGTTGGGGTGATGGGGAATTCATTTGGCCGGTATCTATGGTGTTGGATGAAGACCAGACACTGTTCATATCAGACGAGGAACTTAACAGAATTACTCTGATAGATAGAGAGGGTGCTTTTATATCTAAGTGGGGGGAGCCTGGCGATGGCGATGGAGAGCTAAAAGGTCCCGCGGGTATAGCAATTGATCGTGACTCATATGTATACGTGGCAGATGCTCTCAATCATCGGGTTCAAAAATTTACGAAACAAGGCAAGTTCGTAATGAGCTGGGGAGGGATTGGTCAGGGAGATGGGCAGTTTAATATGCCTTGGGGGATATGCGTGGACGAAAACAATGATGTCTATGTGGCGGATTGGCGTAATGACAGAATTCAGAAGTTCGATTGTGAGGGCAAATTTTTGTTCAGTCTTGGTATGTCAGGAACTGCAAAAGGGGAATTTCAACGGCCTGGTGGGGTGGATGTAGATGCTCATGGTGATATCTATGTTGCCGACACTGGTAATGATCGAGTGCAACAATTTGATCAAAATGGGAGATACTTAGAACAGTTTTTTGGCGACGCAACGTTATCAGATATGTCACGCTCATATTTGATGACTAATGCACAGTCATTGAGGTTAAGGGAGATGTCTGAATTAGAGCCGCAGAAACGATTTCGCAGTCCAAGGGCGGTTCGAGTAGATGATAAGGGACGTATGTTTGTGGCAGACTTCAAATCGTATCGAGTTCAGGTTTATCAAAAAGAGGCTATCCCGCTGGATGCTAGTCAAATAGCTCAAGTGCCACGGTCACCAACACTTTTTGTTAACTGACGAAACATATGTCTCGTCGGTTGAACATTATAGGGATACTGTAGTGCCCTTACGGATCTGGGTTCGTAAAACATACATGATTGCTATTCCGACAGCCGTCACTATGGCGCAGACCGTAAACATTGGACGAAATCCTGCAATGTCGACTAGTAAGCCTGCAGATAATGCAGCTAGTAAATTGATTGGTGCTTGTATCACATGATAAGACGCGAAATAGCCAGGGATTTTATCTGGCGATATGAATTCTAGGATCAATGTCATGTCGGAGATGCTTAAAGCTGCAGTTGCTATACCAACACATATGAAGATAATCACGAACATGCTGGTCGACCATGTTGTAGCGGACAATAGTGCTACTAGAAGTACAAATGCTCCTCCCAAAGAGGCTAATCCTAGAGCTCCAAAGCGATCACTGATTACTCCACATAATGTAAACCCGACGGTCTGACTGACCAGAAGAAGTGTAGTAAAAAGTCCAATTTGTTGAACGCTTACGTTGAATTCTGTAATTCCATAAACTGTTACGAATGTGAAACAGCTCACGCCTAACCCAATCAACACTCTAGCGGCTACAAGCTTTCGGAAAAATGCATCTTGGCGAATGATATCTGTTATGAGGTTGCCAGCTTCCCATAAGGATTTATGGGAGTCTTTGGTTGTGGTCGTTGGGGATTCCTTTAAGAATCCTAAGTTCGAATGCGAAATTTGCAGTACAAGCGTGCCGAATATGAACATTTTTGCGAATGCTTTGGCATCGGGTTGATTACCCAGTACTTGAGTCGCAATAAAGATTGCTAGTGCCCCTATCGCTCCACCTGTGGCAACCGAAACTCCCAGTACTCGGCCTCTGATCTGTCTATCTACGAGTGTTCCTAGTAGCTGACTCCATGCTGGAGAAGTAAATCCATCAGATCCCCAAAGAAATAACTGTGCCAAAAAAAAGAGGAGGAGCAGAACTTCGGCTGTCACATCTGTAGTCAACAGGACTAGCAGACAGTAGGAAGTGAACAATAGACGACCTATCGTGGTAATTATGACAATGCGGCGTGCTTTAAATGGGT
Organism: uncultured Chloroflexota bacterium; assembly: GCA_913043205.1. Classification (GTDB taxonomy): domain Bacteria; phylum Chloroflexota; class UBA11872; order UBA11872; family VXNJ01; genus CAJWLF01. The sequence goes on from CAJWLF010000005.1 coordinate 99,543, forward strand.
GCCTGGAGAAATAATGGGCTCCGTAAATCAATGGCAGGGACCAAGCTAGTCTTTGTACCTGCATTGTCGATCCGATCAAGATGTTTGATTCAGTAAATTGGCTGACAAACAATGGCAGAATCGTGACCGGTGACATTAGTGCAAATCCGATCATCCACAATACGGGATTGGTTATAAAGATTAGGTGATTTTGAGTCTTGTGGTTCATCGTTTACAAAATTTGATTGAAATGAGTGGCTGTTTTATCAAATTGTAGAGCGGTTATTGAAGCGTTTGGCAATAAGTGAAAAATATCCTAGAAATATGAATATCCCCGATAAGGTTTGATAGGCAGCACCGTCAGATCCTGAGTGTGCATCATGTGGGCCATAATTCGCGAACAATGAATCACGGAAGGCGTCGAAATCCCACTTGTCTTGTCCCTCACAAGGAGGACAAGGCACTGGCATGTTGTGCCCCCATAGTTCTGGGGCGTTAACATAGATGTCAGCTGACAGTAGGCTACCGCTGCGATTCCCATGATGAAATTCTTCTGGCGTTGCCAGTATGTAAAGGCTACCTACTGTTAATCCCCCTGCTACTACTAGTGCCATCAGTGAGATAATTGAACGATTAATCAGCTGTGTTCTATTAACCCAGGTGTCGACTTGGCTTAATCCGGTGGCCACAAGTAGTGCGATGACAGGTGCGGGATATGCAAAATGGCGAATAAATTCGTCAATTTCATCTGTCCGGATTGTACTTGTGGGCACGGATAGGGTCACAAATATGTTTATCAAAACAATGGCTGGAAATATTAGCGTTAGAAGCTTGCGCCGAGCCTGATTAACTGATCCTAATACAAACAATGTGGATAGGCCTATGAGCAATGTCGGGAACCGAAAGTCATTTAGCAGTATCACTCGAGCTAGTTTTTCAGATGTATAGCTTCTAATAAGATCAATATTTTCGATGAGGTGGCCTAGAGATAGTTCTTGGCGATTAGTTGGCCAGAGGCGACCTAATTGATCCATGCTTACAAGTGCATATGGCACTAACAATAGTAGGCAAGGGGCAATTAATGAGACAGACCATCTTCGTCGGTCCATCAGTACGGCCAATGCCGCGATACTGGTTCCGTAAAGAATGCCTTCAGGTCGCAGCAATATTAGTAAGCTTGCTGTGATGCCAATCAAAAGACCTAATACGGTTCGTCGAGGTGAGGCCAGGCTTTTCCCGACCAGCCAGAGGAGACCTGCAAGTAGAGTGATGAAAATAGCATCAGGCTCAGATGCCCCAAGACTGTAGATTTGTAGTGGTGGTGCTACTACTACGAGTACTGATATCGAGAATGATGTTATGCGGCCGTTGCCCCAGCTGGTTAATGCCCCGTAGAGCAAGAGTGGGAGGAAGATGTTAGCGATCATAATCGGCGCTAGGGCAGCGGCGTAATTATGTCCGAAAAGCATGAAAGCTAATGCTATCAATGCTGGGAATGCCGGGAGGTCCATCCAGAGTATCGTTGAGTGGTCCCAGTTACCCCAGACTGGGTATTCCCTCATAAAAGTCACGCTGTCAGCAACAGACCAGTACCTTCCTAAGTCGTCTACAGTGGTAGCCGAATAGGAAGCTGCTTGCAATACACCTAATAGAACTAAGGAAATGACCACAATAGATTTGAAATGAACAACTACAGGGGCCGTGACAGTTCCCAATAGTCCGTTTGATTGGTCTTTTTCCTGACGGGATATTAGAACTGTCCAAATGAGCATTAGGATGACTAGTATTGCAGCCTGGATTTGTGCTCCAGATGATGATGCCAATTCATGTCTTGGGAAGCCGGCAAATTGCACGATAAATGCCCCAATCCATACAAGTACAAGTGGGACCGTCCTGGCAGCGATTAATGTTGAGTTGTATGTGACAGGTGGTATAAGGGCTACTAGTGTAGCTATGCAGCCTCCTACACTGATAGCTGAAATTGCGGCCAGCAAAGTGAGAGGTGATTCTGAAATTGCAACGTTCAGCATTGAAACACAAGCGATGGCGGTTAGCCCTCCTGATGCAGTGGAACTGAGTAATGGCAGTCGTGCTGATTTTGCTAGCAGTAAGAGTTGAATGGTCAAGCTGGTTCCTAGTAATAACCATCCAAAATTACTAATCACGATGAAGTGGTGGCTGATTTCGGGGCTGAAATAATATGTTACTGCTAGTAGCAAAAATGGCAAATTTAGCAGATTCATCCTCAGTAATAATGTCTGTTTGATTCCTGAATCAATATGGGGAAATGGAAGGGCAATGCTGATTGTTGCTAGCGTAAATAGAACGAGTGATTCAGTATTCAGGGTAACTAGGGTGATGGGCCCCTGTGAGATAACTACAGAGCAAAATGCGATGAGCCCCAAGGTAACGATGGTTATAGGATTGAAAATCATGTGGGTTGAAAGTGTAAATGATAGGCTTTGATTAGTATTGTGTTGCGTGTACAGAGTTGGCCATAGGTACAGTAGTTTCTAATCATCTATGCCTCATATGAGGCGATCAAGAATCCTATAAGCCCGGTGTTTGTACCTGCAATGACCAAAGTCTGTGCTACCGCGGCCAATTGGGCAGCTGAGTTAGTGGGTGTAAGACCTCCAATCCACCGGCTGAATATGAATAAATCGATGGTGATCCCGGCTGTTACCATTAGTGCGGCGGTGGCGAGAAGAAACTCTAGGCTGACGAATTGGTCCAGTTGATCTAGCATCGGGGTTTGTCGGAGTCCTTGCTTTATGCGCAATCTACGTATTCCCATACCCATTAAGGTGGCATTTAGTCCGACTACTACAAATATCGGCCCTGCGAATACTGGTTGCCAGTTCAGTCCTCCTATTGCTAGCCCACTTGAAACGTTAAAAGCCAGGGCAAAGGTTAGTAGGCCTAATAATAGAAACAGGATTCCAGGAATGATGTACAGATGGGTAGGCGTTAAAGTGAGTATCAAGCGCAAGTGTCGCCATCCATCACGGAAAGTTCTGAGCTTGCTTTCTCCGTCCCGTACAAGGTACGTGGATGGGATTTCTGTCACCTTTAAGCCTTTAACGGACGCTTTAGCCAGCATTTCTGAAGCCAATTCCATTCCGGATGATCGCAATTCCAATTTATCTAAACATTTACGAGTGAATGCTCGGTATCCGCTTTGACTGTCTCCAACCTGTACTCCATAAAAACTACGCAACAGCCAGCTAATCACAGGAGTTCCTAATTTGCGATGTAGCCACGGCATGGCGTTTGGTTGCATGTTTGCGTAGCGGTTTGCAATAGCCACATCGGATCCATCGTTGATCTCTTTCACCAGAGATCCTAGGTGATCTAGCTGGTAGGTGTCATCGGCGTCGGCCATTACCATAATGTCTGCTTTCGCTTCTGTGAAGCCTCGCAACAAGGCAGACCCATATCCCGGTCTAGCTTCATACACGACCCGGGCTCCGTTGCTACGCGCTATTTCTGCAGATCGATCTGAAGACCCATTGTCAACAACTATGATTTCTCCAGAAAGGCCACTGCTTTTTATGCCTTCTTGAGCTCGTCGTATAGTTGCAGCAACGGTAGCCTCTTCGTTTAGGCATGGCAGCACGACAGATATTTGGAGTGTGTCCGTCAGTTTAATGTCTCCTTGTATTGATGTGGATTTGGCACAATATTAGTTTTCAATGTGGTACAGAGCATACAGCTATTAGGTTCATGGCTAGATCTGGTCGGCTTTCATCGAAACTTATATCAGAACTTAATGCTGGCTGATACGAAGGGAGCATCCGCCAGAACAGTCGGTGATCTCGAATTAAATTTAATAGCACTCGTTGGAGCCACTTAGGTGTTATCGGGAGCAGCATCTGCCCAGCCTTTACCGCACTTACAATCAACGGATTACGTTTTGACTTTTTGAGCGAGGTTCCAGAGTTCGATTGTGCGTTTTGCCCCATCAAACTTTCTATGTGGAATCCTGCGTTTTCTAGCAGGGCACGGAATTCTTCGACCGTTGGTTCGAAATGGTGCCACTTGTGAAGAGGTTTACGTCGTCCTGGACTATGTATTGCGCGGTTAGGAGCGGAAATAATGAGTTTGCCACCAGGAATTAAAACCCTTCTGATTTCTTCTAGGCACCTGTCTGGGGCAGGCATGTGTTCAATCATTTCGAACGCTACAACTAAATGCAAAGACTTGGAATTCAAGGAAAGATTAAGTGCGTTTGTGACAAGAAATTCAATATTGGTACAGCCATAGTTTGTTTTTGCGTCGTGTAATGTCGAATCAGATATGTCTGCTGCAACTACTAACTTAGCTCTGGTTGCTAATTCGGCTGACCCGTATCCAGTGCCACAGGCTAAATCCAGTACGTGCTTTGAATCTGCATGGTTAGTTGCAAATATATACCGAGAATGATGGAGTTGGTAGATCTGAGTCCCCAAGGAAAGTCGCGGGTCTAGTCTCTCACCTGTGAACAACGTAAGTCCTCGTGCCTAGCCAGAAATGGAAGTAATCGGTCCAATAAGTAGAGTTAATCATTTGATAATACTGACTCGTAAACATCAAGCATGCGATTACTGATTTCTCGCCAATCAAATTGCGAAGCGTACGATATGCAAACTTCTTCTCTGTATTGCGTTGGGGAGTCTATGACAGTTTGTATGGCGTCCGCTAGCGATGAGCATGATGGATCGCATACGATTCCGGTAACTCCATCTTTCACGAGTTCTGAGCTTGCGTTTTGTGGGCTATGTGTGACTATGGCCGGGATTCCGCAGCAATTGGCTTCCAGCACGATATTGCCAAATCCTTCTCTTTCCGAGGGTAAGCACATTACCTTGGCTGATTTCATCATCGCATACATATCTTCTTCGGGTACAAATCCTAGGAAATCTACGGATTCTGCCAGTTTAAGGGTTTCGGTAAGTTTAGTTAGCCTGAGCAGTTCTGGGCCGTCTCCTATTATTCGACAAGTGTATTTCTCTCCGCGTGAGTTTAGCTCGGCTAGCGCGCGGATGAGGAGGTCTACTCTCTTATGGGGCATAAGCCTCCCGGCATAAATAATTTCGGAGGGCGGAAATTCACTTTTTACAGACCGAATCTTCTGGAAGCTGACCCCGCTTGGGACTGTCTCCACAGTATTGGGATTCCTGCGAAAAGGACCTTTTAATAATCGTTGGCGAGTAAATTCTGAGATTGCTACGGAGTTGGGTGATGCTGAAACGGCGAGTTGCTCGACCAGTCTTCCTGCTATCCCTTTTGTCCCCCAGTATTGATGCCAATAGCTTCCCCAATATTCAAGCCAGGTCACCACGAGAGGAATTCTTCTTACACCGGTAACCGCTCTGCTGGAAAGCACAGAAAAATAGGGAAACGAACAGCAGTCAATGATGTCGAAATCACCATTAAATAAAGTAGGAATGATGGATAATCCAAATGAGAGCGCTTCTGAAGGGCTTCGGCTCCCATCCGTCTTATAAAGGTTTTTGGGTGGACCTGTCGATATATACCGTACGGAGCTGTTATCTGAGTCGGGAGGTTGGCTTCCCCACCAGCCGTATCCTATTAGGCACACTTCATGATTTTTGGATAGCTGCTGTGCAATTTCATAGTACCGGCGTTCAGCCCCACCCTTCACAAAAGGGTACACTGCGTCATAAACCAGCGCGATTCGCATGCTTACTCCTGTCAAAAGAGATGAGCTAAGAATACAGTCTGGGCGATATTGATGCTTAGGCGATTGATTTAGGAGTGATATTGGGGAATAGGCTAACAAGCGGGGTAAAAGTTTGGCCATTCGCCATAGCGGGATATTTCTTGCTATTAGCGGTTCTCATAACTTTTCCACTCATTTCGCATTTGTCGGGACACCTGCCTTACGACAAGGCACATGACCAGCTATATATACTGAGCTTGTTGGAATTCCAGACAACAGCGTTGCTTTTTCATCCCAATGAGTTCTTTTCTGGGAATATTTTTTATGGATCTGGTGATGCACTTTATTCCTCAGACTTGTTGCTAGGTCTACTGGCAATTTTTGGCCCGCTAAAGTTGTTGATAGGCGATTCTATGGTTGCGTTTAACCTGACATATATTCTGGCTTTTGCATTTAATGCAATTGCGATGTATTGGTTGGGCTGGACTACTACTAAATCGAGGAGCGCTGCACTTGTAGCAGGGACTGTATACGGGTTTGGCGCACTTCAAATCAATTATGCTTTTCACCTACAGTTGATTGCGGCGTGGTGGACACCGTTGGCTCTCGTTTTTGTCTGCAGATTTGCATACAACCTTAGGGTCAGGGAATTTTCTGTAGCAGTATTAGCGGTGTGGCTTCAATTCGCAACCTCGGTGCATTTGGGCCTTATAGCCGCGATGGCATCGCTTCTATTTATGATTCCGGTTGTCTACAGACAGATTGTCCTTGCGCACAATTGGCGAGTGGGATTTTATCTTTTTGCCGTGACAGTGGTTATGACGATTCCTTTCATTCCTCTTGTTGTGGGTTACTTGCAATATGCGGACATGTGGCAGGGAGGTAGGACATTGCAAGAAGTTCAATTTTGGTCTGTTGAAATGAGAGACTATCTATCTCCTACTGACAGACTGCGTTGGCACACTTCTCTAGCAGATATTTTTCCAATGGCGTACTTTGAAAGAAGTGTGTTTCTCGGATTTGTTCCGTTGATTATTGGGGCATTTGGTTTTCTTGTAGGGATAAAATCGAAAATCAGGGTTAGTGGGTTTTCTTTTCGAGCTATTAGCGGTGTGGCGGGAGGGCTTTTACTTGCAGGAGTTCTATTTTCATTAGGAACTCATTGGAAATCGGCTGATGGCCTTATTACCGACACGAAATTACCCTACTTTGTATTGTTCGAACACGTCCCTGTCTTCCGCGCTATTAGGGTGGTTGCGAGATTTTCACTAATGTGTCATTTGGCCATTGCAATTTTGGTTGCTGTTGGCGTGGCTATGATACCTCGCAATTTCAGGATCGGATTTATGGGTACAAGTATTGTTGGGGTTGTTTTGGCCGGAGTGACCGTTCTTGAAGTATTGCCTACCCCGTTGTCTGTGCATGCTGTCACAGATCACACGCAATTAGTAAAGGAGTTGAAGCAAATAGATCGTGGTCCTGCGATCTTTGTCCCGGTGCGACGCACTGATGTTGACTGGAGATATGGGCTAGGTGGGGATGTGGAGCGAATGTGGATTGCGGCACAAGGTGGTGTAGGGCCAATAGTTAATGGCTATTCGGGGCATATATGGGGCAAGATAGATCATTTTGTTGCTGCCACTGAGGGACGACATATTCGAGACGCCGGAAGTCTTGCCGAGTCTCTTCAGATGTATGGAATTCAGTATGTGTTACTGGATTTATCGGCTATTTCTAATCAAGACAAGGCTATGTGGGATAAATTCCAGAATAGTTCTGTTGTCGAAAAGACATTGGATCAGGGCGGATACAGAATCATTACATTAGCAAAATCCTCAATAGTTAACAGGGGAGATTGGTCAAGCCTTGATGTTCGATTGTTGCTTGATAGTGCTGAGCCAGATCAGCGGTTTAAGGCAGCCCTTGTTCTATCTGGCCGCGAGGCTGGGTTGCCATGGGTACCGCCGAAAGGGGCATATAAACGAGACTTGGAGATATTGTGGTACGACTTAAACAACAACGTTGTAAGTCAATCCTCGGGGATATGGCGTCCCTCTTCTTTTCTTGAGCCTGGACAGCTCGATGTACTTCCGTTAGACATTATGACTCCTTCGATCATCGGGAATTATTTCATGGTTATCTCCATAGATAGAGAAATATTGCTTTCAAGCAATGTGTCAATAAAGAATCACGATAAAAAACCTTTTGATGGAGGGGTTGGTCTTGGTGGCGCGTTGGTTACTCGAAGTCCGCGGTCGATAAATGTGACCGCCGGACATGATTTTGAGCTTCATTTTGATGCGTTAAATACGGGGAACGTTGATTGGGTGGGCAACGCCAACATAAGGGTGGGTTGGCAATGGTATAAACGGGGTCAGAATGGAGACCTCCAACCGGCTGGACTGCCTGAGGGCAGGCTCCCTTTACTAAATCATGTGTATGGCACTGTTCCTGTTGGCGCGGGGCATGCTTTCTATGGGACGGCGACGGCGCCCAACAAAGCTGGGGATTATGTTCTACGGGTCGGATTGCTAGCAGAATTAGTTGCGTGGTTCCCTGGGGATCTGCTTGATGTCTACGTGACTGTAGAACCTCAGTAGTAGCATTTGATATAAGGAAACCTATAGGCGAATTGTTTACCAAATACTTCCAGAGAGACATGTTAAAAGTCAGCTCCATGCGAAATGTTCTATCAACGTTGCGATCGTGGCCTTGCAGTAGACAGGTTTGGCATATCGTGGCGGGACTAACTTTTACAGTGGCTGCAATTTTGTTCACCTATCCACTGATTACTGTTGCAAGTACCCATATCACGTATAAACCCAGTGGTGATCAGCTGTTTTTGTTGAGCATACTTGAGTGGCAACGAACGACTCTCTTTTCCGATCCAGGCAATATTTTTCTTGGCAATTTTTATTTCGGTTCGGGAGGCGCATTATTTGGGTCGGACTTATTGTTAGGGTTCTTGCCTGTTTATGCCCCAATCGCGTTTATTACTAGCAATCCAGTTTTTGCATACAGCATTACACATATTGGAGCTTACATTCTTAACGCACTAGCGATGTACGTTACTGTATTGAGCTTAACTAAATCTAAATATGGGGCCTTGGTAGCTGGAGCCATTTACGCATTTGCCCCATTGCAATTGGCTTATGCGAGCCATCTGCAATTTCTGGGGGCCTGGTGGTTGCCGTTGGTGTTGTTGATGAGCCTACGATTTCAGACTGAATATAACTGGAAATATTTTGCTGCTGCTGTCGTACTAGTATGGATCCAATTTGTTACAGCAGTGCACCTTGGCGTGATTGCTGCAATGGTCCTTATGGTGTTTGCCGCTGTTCCGGCTGCTATAAAAATATTTTCCAATCGTGATTGGCAACTAGGGATAAAGTTGATATCCATGGGCACTATTGTGAGTCTGCCCTTTATCCCTATAGTGAATGGGTACCTAACTTTCAGTACGGCATGGCAGGCCGATCGGGATATCACGGAATTACAGTTCTGGTCGGTTCAACTGAGGGACTATTTGTCGCCTACTGATCGTTTGCGTTGGTATGACTTGCTTGCTGACAGATTTCCTGTTCCCAGAGGTGAGCGACGGGTATTTCCTGGGTTTATGCCGTTGGTGTTTGCGGCAGTTGGGGTTGTCGGATTCAGGATGGGGTCTCGTGATTTCAGACGCAGAGTAGGATGGGTGATGATTGCTCTTGTGTCACTCGGCGTCATTGCTGTTTTGTTCTCTTTAGGTACTCACTGGAAGCGACATGAAATAGTAAGTGATGTCTCCCTGCCATACTTACTTTTATTCGACAATGTACCTGTATTTAAGGCGATTCGTGTTGTAGCACGCTTTTCATTGTTGTTGCATTTTGCCCTCGCCATTCTTGGTGGTATAGGTGTAGCAGTACTGGTGGATCGACTGGCTCATAAATGGATGAAGGCGGGAATACTAGCGCTTATTTGTGCCCTATTTATATTTGTTGAATCTTTTCCTGAGCCGCTGGCTACATTCCCAGTTCCTGATCACGCGGAGCTTCGAGGTTCTTTAGGGCAAGCAGAGGACGGCCCCATACTTTTTGTGCCAGTTGCTTCAAAGGAAGAAATTCAGATTATTTGGAACGCAACGGATGTTGGGGTTGGGCCTCTGGTCAATGGATATTCTGGTCATATATGGCAGCAGCAATGGTACTTCAAAGAGATCACACAAAGTCTGATGATGAATGAGATGCCGGGTTTGATTTCTGGGCTACATGCCTACGGAATCCGAACGATTGTGGTTGACAGGAAACAAATAGGGGATCAAGCGGTCAAATACTGGAAGTCTGTATCTGGACTCGAACTGGTGAAATCTGTCCGAATCAATGATGCATACATATCCATAACGCTGGCTGATGGTCAGGCGCAAACACTTAGCAGGTGGGGTGATGTTAGTTCTACATTTCTAGCTACAGAGGTTCGACCAGAGGCAGGTTTTGTGGTCCCAGTAGTCGTCCACAATAGCGGCGATTATGCCTGGATCCCTCCGGGAGATTCTCGTGTTCGTAAGCTTCAGATGGAATGGAGGAATGAGCAAAATACGTCAGTACTATCTTTTGATACACCGGTTCTTCCTCCTCCGTTTTTAAAGCCAGGACAGGTTCATATAGCTGAAATGCATATCTTTACACCTAGCGATCCTGGGCTCTACAAGGTTATTGCATCGGCGGATGGTGAGTATTTGTTCAGTCAGGAAATAATGGTTAGGGATTTACCGGAAGTTGCATTCAGTGGTAGTGCAAAAGGGATGCGTTCTTCGCTTAAATTGAGGACCCCGTCATCTGTAAGAACCGAGGCAGGATCGCGTGTTCCCTTTCATGTAGATGCGATAAATACTGGCAAAGCCATCTGGACTGGCCCGGCGAATATCCGTCTAGGTTGGCGTTGGCACGAAGTGGGAACGGATGGGGTGGAACGGGAAATTAACCAATATGAAGGAAGATCACAGTTTTTGCTGGGACATATTTGGGGGGATATAGTCCCAGGCAGTGGTTATGCTTTTGGGGGTCAGCTTCGTGTCCCTGACAAACCAGGTCGATATAAGGTTCGCATGTCTATGCTCATGGAATTGGTTGCCTGGTTTCCAGAAGAGGAAGTTGAAATTGAAGTGTATGTAACCGATGCAAAATGAGTTTTGGGATGGTCTTAGTATTCGCGGATAGTTAGCAGCAGATGTATTGTGTGCAACGGACGATAGGTTGATGCTGAGCCAGATTAATGAAAAGGACTTTTGTTTGCTCATATTATTTAATCGAATTGAGATGCTGTGAGTTACGATTTTACAGCGGACAGCAAGCATCGGGTAATAGTAAATACTGATGCCAAGAATGAGGCAGATGACCAGTTTGCTATAGTCCATGCACTTTTGACTCCGGCATTTGAGATCCATGGAATTATTCCCGCTCATTTTGGTGATGCCAAATCGGCAACGAGTATGCAGGACAGTCATGATGAGACAATGCTATTGCTCGAACTGTTAAATATGCCAGACTCTGTGCAAGTGTGTGACGGGGCTGCACATGCGATGCCGGACAAACAGAGTCCTGTTCCGTCCGATGGGGCGAGACTGATAATTGAAGAGGCAATGCGAGATGATCCCCGACCATTAAACATCTTGTTTTATGGTCCACTTACCGATATGGCCTCAGCATTGCTAATAGAGCCTGAAATTGAAAACCGAGACCTTAATGTGATATGGATTGGGGGTGGTCCTTGGCCTGATGGAGGGGATGAATACAATCTTTCAAACGACATACACTCGGCAAATGTGGTTTTCGAATCCCAACTTCCGTTGAGCCAGATCCCTAGCTCTGTGTATAGACGTGTGCCTGTGAGTTATGCAGAGTTGTACGAAAAGGTTTACAGTCATGGACCGCTTGGGAAATATCTGGTGGATCAGTTGGTCGAATTTAATCTTGGGAACCCGAACAGGCCGATGGCCATGGAATTCAGGAGCCTAGGCGATTCCCCCGCTGTTGCAGTAACGATCTATCCTGACTGCGGCGTTTGGTCATGGCAATCAGCCCCGGAGATTGAGCCGGACATGACATATGTGCACAACAAATACAAAGGACGAAATCGTCCGATTAGAGTGTATGAAGACATAGATTCCCGCTTCATTCTTGAAGACTTTTTTGCCAAACTAAAGGCGCATGTATCGTCTGGCAGTTGACGGGAGTGATTAGATAAACGGTAATAGGCTTAGGTGTTCTGTCGTTTATACGATAAATTTTACGCTTGCATAGGGCCGGTAGCTCAGCTGGTAGAGCAACGGACTTTTAATCCGTCGGTCGTGAGTTCGAATCTCACCCGGCTCACCCTTCCTAGAAATGATGTGTCTCGTGTTTGCGAATTCGGTTCTGCTGAGCGCGCATTTCACGGTGATGGTCAAGATGGCTTCGGTCATAGCTGGCATGGTGATTGTTCTCTGAGATTTCTTTCTTGCACCCTATGCATGTTAACTTTGATCCGGTAATACAGCGTAGCCGCAAGGAGGTTGTAAAATATGGGTACGATGTCGAAGAATAAATTGGCTGGATGGTCGTTAATTCTGGGCCCAACAATATGTCTCATTTGTTACTTTATTCAGCAATTGGGAATCATTGGTGGTGCTGAATGGGGAAATGCTAAGTCTATAGGGACTGCTCTGACGAATGGAGGGGCATTGACCACCGTCACCTCTATAGTGATTCCGTTGGGACTTGGATTGTTATTGTACGGATTCTTGCACATACTGAATGGAATTCGAGGTAACGGTAATGGCGATGCACTGGCAAGTTTTGGCTTGCCATTTCTTTTTATAGGATCTGCCGGATTCATGCTGGCTTCGGGCACGGGAGTTGTGCAGGCTAGCTATCCAGAAGCGGCTGAATTGCTGACTTATGTTTTCTGGGCAATTGGTGGAATAGCAGGAATGTTCTTCACGGTGGGGTTTTCAGCAGCTTTCTTTGCCATGGGTTCTCGTGATGAATACAACAGTACGCTGGCTAACGCCAATGGCTTAATAGCTGCAGTGGCATTTGTCCTCTCGGTGATCGGCCTTCTATTCATAAAGGACTTAAATCAAATCACAACCCAGATTATTGGGGTTACGTACGTAATACACACAATCTACTCCATCATTCTCGGTCGAGGATTAATTGGACAGAATTAGTTGTGGTTGATGCAAAGGTGAACAGCTAAAGGTTCACAGGGGTGGGGCTCTATCTGGCCCCACCCCTTTTCTATTTGTCTGATCAAGAACTATTTTTCACTCTGCATAGGTAAGCGAGTGCAAGGGTGCGCCTAGGAGAATCCCTGTTCGGCGCATTGCTGGTTAATCTCATCAATGATTTTGCTTACACGCAATGACTCGGCTCTGGTGAATTGGGGTAATTCTTTCAACCCTGAAGCAATACAGCGATGTATAGCTTGAGCCTGGTACATGAACCCATGTTGGTTGCCGAATCCCCAGTTCCAGCCCTTGTATTCAATTAATTTCTCTCCCGTCCACCGCGATCCTGGTGGTTGTCCCTGCATGACTGGTGCCGGAGTAGGAACTGGGTACTCAAATCGTTCCACCTGATTGAACGAGCCGTGGCTAAAATTGCGATCCTGATTTCTGTAACTCTCTTTCCAGGGACCAGTGAACCCTGTGTCTGGTTTTTTGGTTTGATTTGATCTTAGATCTCCCGCAGTACGTGGTATCGCAGGATCTCCTTCTGCAGGTGGCCATCCTGTTCTTATAGTGAGAGCGGTTGGATGGTGAGAGGGATTTTCTATGGTGATACGTCCTGTACTACCGATGAAGTGTGCTTCTTCGAGAAATCGGCCAGCAGCGAAAGTTATTACAGCGATACCTTGCTGTTTTGTGTACTGAAGTATGGCCCCACTGGGTTTGGGGCCGTGTGCAGAATAAACGTTGTCGGCGTGGAGTTGCGCCTCAGGCTTTCGTCCGGCTGCAGCTATCACTGGCATCTCTTCTGGACCGAATCCTGCAAGGGCAGGATTAAGAGCGTACACTGCATCTGGATAGTCGGATTGAACCACCTGTAGTTTTCCGATGTCTCCTCTTGCTATCGCAGCACGGGCATGTTCAATAACCGGGAAGCAACGAGTCCACATATTTTCCTGGCAGAACAGATCAGCTTTTTCGGCCGCTTCGTAGACTTTGTGCGCGTGGTTGGCTGTGTCGGCAAATGGCTTTTCGCAGACAAGGTGTTTTCCTGCTGTGAGGGCCATGAGGGAATGGTCTGCATGATCCCAGGTTTTAGTTGAAACATAGATAATGTCAACATTTGGGTCCTGACAAACGGCTTCGTATGAATCGTACGCTGCTGGAATATCGTGTGCTTGTGCGTAGGCCCGTGCACGCTGTATGTCCCTGGCTCCAACGGCGGTTACGCGTGCTCCCGGAACGTCTTGTAGGGACTTAATCCAATCAGAGGCTATCGCGGAGGCCCCAATAATCCCCCATCGCAGTTCGAAATTGATATCTGTTTCATGTGTCAGTCCAAGTCGGATATCCATTGGGGTATGCATTGGGAATCCGTTGTAAAAGCCCGGATCTGATAAATCTTGTTCTTCTTTTCCCATAACGTCTCTCCTGTGCCTTTTGCATACAGCAAAGTTGCGGTACTACACCGAAAACCGAACGTACTAGTAGATTCTATAACGATGTTGGGTTAGCGTCCTCTGGGGGTCTCGATATAGTCTATTCTGGGTGCCGGAAGCTAGGGCGCAGCAAGTTTTGAGCTTTTTGTTGATAATTTATTTTGAACGGGTCTGAATTTGAAGGTGGTAAATAAGTGCGAATAGTTGATGGGCAGCTAGATTTGGCAATGAACGCACTGATGTGGAACAGAGATCTGGCCGCAACGGTAGATGAGATTCGCAAAACCGAATCTGGCATGCAAGGAAAAGCGCGAGCCCGAGCCACTGTGGCTTTGCCTCAGATGAGACAGGGAAATGTTGGGCTTTGCTTTGCAGCCATTTTGTATCGAACATCTGATGCATGGAGACACGGTTCGGATATGGATGCGTCAGTACAGTCGATAACTTACGCTCAGGCTCGTGGTCAGCTAGCTTATTATGAACTCATGGAATACCTCGGGGAAATGAGGAAGATTTGCACTAAGCAGGATCTGGTCAACCACCTAGAGGACTGGGGAGATCAGATGTCTGCCTCCGATCCTGTTGCATATGTTCTGCGAATGGAGGGGGCTGACCCTATTGTTCATCCAAACATGCTTAATGAATGGTGGGACAGGGGGGTGCGAAGTTTGAGTCTGGCCCACTTTGGTGTGGCTACCTATGCGCATGGTACTGGTTCAAAAGGAGGGTTAAGAGAAGGGGCATCCCAATTGCTTGATTTATGTCAGGATAAAGGGATGCTCCTTGACCTAACGCATCTTAGTGATGAATCATTCTGGCAGGTTATCAATCGTTACGACGGACATGTTTGTGCCAGCCATCAAACCTGCAGAGCATTAGTCCCGGGTGATCGACAGATGGATGATGCTCAGCTGTCAGCGATAATCAAGACCGATGGTGTTATAGGTACTGCATTTAAGGGGCGGAGCCTGCACCCGGATTGGCCGGATTCCCTGAATGCCCTCGAGCCTCCGGTTCAGGTGAATCTTGATCGAGTTGTTGATCACATTGACCATGTCTGCTCGATGGCTGGGGATACTTTACACGCGGCAGTTGGATCAGATCTTGATGGTGGCTATGGCAATGAAGAAAGTCCTGACGGTATCGACACTATCGCAGATACTGCTAAACTTGCCGATGCACTGAGTGCTCGAGGATTTTCGGATCCTGACGTAGAAAATATTATGTGGAAAAACTGGATAACCTTGCTTCGGAGGGTGTTGCCAGATTGACGAAGATTAAAACGTCACGGCTGAAAGTATTGAGCCTATTGTGCATGGGATGTGTGTTAGTTTTTATAGTTTCTTGTGGATCTTTAGAATCATTGGTGGGAACTACCCCTACTGTACTTGAAGATTCTGCTGAGCCTTCACTTCTATCTGATCTGTCCAACTCAGATCGAACAATTTCTTCTACTGATAGGCCAGATTTAGACAACACTAAGCCAGAGTCAGATAGCGTGGCTATGATGGAACCAGACATCATTTTGCCATCAGCCTCGCTCGACCAGCCACTTCCTCCGCTGGATCCTGATGCTCCTTTGCATACGCTGCCACCTCCCTCAAAATCTGGGTCAAAATTAGATCCGTTTGATCCAAGCCTACCGTCAATAAAAGCTGGATCACTTCCGGGATCGGGCCAAGAATTGCCACCGGTTGATCCTAGTGCTGGTTTGCCGCAGGATCCAAATGCTCCTGCTCGCCCTCCTCAAAATATAAAGGATGCTGTTGTGGGGCCTGCTGCGTGTAATTCGCTGGGCCTATTATTTAGTCCGCCGGACTATGGTGTTGAGCTGGGTCAGCCTATTTCAGATCCCGGAGTTACGATACTTAATGACGGAAAAATCCGGCTATATATATTTGCCCAGGGAGTGGGCGTAGTTAGTGCTACTTCAGATGACGGGATAAAGTTCACGCAAGATCCGGGCGTGCGGTTACCAGAGGGCATTGGTGGCCAGTCCAAACCATTTAAACTTGATGATGGTCGAATTCGACTTTACTCGACAAAAATTGATGGCATAAATTCGTTCATTAGTGAAGATGGCCTCACTTTTGTTGAGGAAGCCGGCTATAGGGTGACTGCAAAGGATGCGGGATTGCAGACGATCAGTAGTCCGTCCATAATTGAGATAAGTTCCGGCAAATACAGGATGTACTACTCGACCATAGCCTTTCCTGGTGAAAAGCCAGGTGGCAGAAGAATAGGCAGCGCTTTCTCGTCAGATTTAATGAATTGGACTGTCGATCCTGGGTTCCGGCTTGGCCCAGGCTCTCCGAATCTGACTGACTCAGCTGAGCATCCTGCCGCGGTAAAAGCGTCCAACGGATCTCTTTATCTTTTCTATGGCAAGTTCCCTGGGCCGGGAACAGTGACTGAAGGGATGTATAGGGCGGAGTCGAAAGATGGGATCAATTTCGATAAGGAAAGCTACACTGGGCTTTATTTTGCTAACGATGCGGCCGTACTCAAAAAATCTGACGGAGGAAGAGTTCTCTACTATGGAGACTTTGATACTGAAATAGGTGGTCAGATTTTTGTGGCGGAATGTGAAGACTGGTGAGAGATATCTTTTAGATATGCTTATGAACTGCTGATGTTGCATCAAGGTAGGCACAGTATTCACAGTATTTCGACGGGGCTGGCACACTGTCATCGTTCAGGCATGTGTGCAAATCTTGTATTGTTGAACTTACCCACGACCAACTGCCTTTGTATGGAATAACGTTTACATCAAATTCCAGTAGATTGTTGAAGTCTTGCCTGGATCTATCGGCGTTGCAGTAGACGAAATATCCGGTGTTGGACACTGAATAACCATTTTTGTCTATTAACCATTGATAAATTTCCATCTGGCGTTTGTAAGTTATGTGCCACGTGTCGTTAAGGCGATCGATTTTATCTTTCTTAGAAGTGGCTTTGTAGTCGACGACGATTAATTCGCCATCTGAATTGATCCATAGGTCATCAATTGCCCCGTGAAGCAGCAAATTAGTTTGCGTATCGTGGTACTGAACACCTTTAAAATTCTGTCGCCACACATCAAGTTCTTTAATTTGATGAGGGATAGCGTCAATACCATTTTTATGAATTAATGGATGAGGTGTCCCCTTTGCTCTGTATTGGTCAAATTCGTTTTTTAATAGCTCATCGACTGCTGAATTCAAGTTAAATGGAAATCCACGAGGTCTACCCACTCCCAGCTTTCTGTCTGTGTAAAAGCAGCGTGGACATTCAATGAACAGTTCAATTTTAGAGCGACTGATCTTGTAGGGTTTCAACGATTCAGGGTTGTACAAATTTCTCTTACGTTTGTATTCCTTGCTCATTTAAGAATCCGTTCAATACTTTGAGCACACATGATCTGATTTGAACTTCCTTTTCGCATCACAACCTTCGTTTACGCTGTCGATAACGTTTGCTCGAGGTGAAAAATTGATAGGTCTCGAATTATTTTACGCTTGTATTCAATGTAGTCGTATAAGTTAAGGGTCTTGTTGGTAATAGTTTGGCACCCCGTTGCTGTCGTCAACAGGCAAGATATGTAGCACTGTGTGATCTCCCTCATCTGTTTTGATCATTTTCCTGTATGTTTTGGGCCACCCCACAGCCCCACATATTTCCGCTTCAGGGAAACCATTTGGATAAAAGATTGAATGACACCATCTCTTTAGGAATACATCACCGTCTGGTATAGGATTTTGTGTTTTTGGGAATGCCTTTCCCTGTTTATCGAAAATGAACCAGGTCCAACTTCGTTGTGGGGACTTCCTTAAGATTTCGGGATATTTTTTTACCGAGGTTAATAGGCTTTGATAACTGCAGGTTTCCATGGCTAAATTGAATGCGGTTTCTGCTTCTTTTCCCAATCCTGCTGCTTGCTTTATAGCCTCTTCACAATCCTTTTGCATTTTTCGTCCCTCTATTAATCCTGTTTCGAGTGAAAGTTGATCATTTCCGCAGCCGCAAAATGAAGCGATACAGACAAGGGTTGCTAGATATATGGAATAACGGGTGAACAGACTTGATAGTGGTTGTATTGACATCGTATAACTAGAGCTTGATGCTTACCCGAAATTTCCGTTTCTCCATGGAGGGCTTAACGGATTTGTAGTTCCTGCACCGATAATGCGTCTTTGCTGTTGACTGTTGATAACCCGCTCGCGAATTTCTTCCGGGTTCCAATCCCTAGTAGCTATCTCATTTAGTTCTTCAAGAATTCCAGCATGATTCGGATCATTCCATAGGTCATGTAATTCTTTGGGGTCTTTCTGAATATTGAATAACTCAGGGCGTTCACCTGCATAGATGTTTAGTTTGTATTGCCCCTTTCGCACCATTCTGCTGGCGGTACATGTCCCTTGGCCTTCATATTCAGCAATAGCTAATCCGTCTCCGTCTTCTTCTTCTCCGGACAGCACTGGTATAAGTGAATTGCCATCTAGCCAGTCAGCTTCTGCTCCTGCGGCATCTACCATTGTGGCAACGAGATCCAATAACGACGTTGCCCTTCGATAGCGACTACCGGGAGTTGAAACTCCAGGCCAACGGACTATGAACGGAATGCGGACAGATTCTTCATAGAAGCAGCATTTGTGCCACATTTGGTGTTCGCCTATTAGTTCACCATGATCGGAAACGTAAACAACTATCGTGTCATCGGACAGGTCATTTTCTTCCAGGGCATCGAGAATATTTCCTATTTGCTCGTCAGCAAAGGAAACGAGTCCGTAATAGCCCGCTCTGCCACGCCGTATTTGTTCATCGGTTAGATCATTAGTTGCGTAGAAGTCTCGCAATCTTCGGCTGTTTGGATGCTGACCATCAAGGTGTCCTTCAGGAATGGTAGGTAGATCGGCCAGATCCGGGTAATACATGTCCCAGTATTTTTGCCGTACTATAAACGGAAAGTGTGGAGTGAATATGGAAGCGCATAGAGCCCAGGGCTTTTCTTTTCTACCGGGTTCCGACAAATAGGTTTTAACTTTGTCTACAACCAATTCATCATACTGTAAGTGCTCATGGTCGTTGGGGCCTGGCTCTGTCGTGAGGTTTCGATTGGTGTGGCGTTTTGGTGCAGAGTCGTTCCAATCTGCTAAGCGTGCCATATCCCCACCTCGCCCATGAATCTCGGGGACTATTCGGCGATCAAATCCATGAAACTGATCTGCTCCAACAAAGTGCATCTTTCCTGCCAGGCATGTTTCGTATCCGACTGCTGTTAGGCGATGAGCCCATGTGACTGCGTCAGTACGCAATGATGCTTCATTGTCCCAAACTTCGGTTCGATAAACATGTTGGCCAGTCATGAATGATGCTCTGGAAGCAGCGCAAATCGGAGCATTGCAGTAAGCACTTTCGAAGACTGACCCTTCGTCTGCCAACCTTTGCATGTTTGGTGTTCGAACGAAATCATGACCATAAGGGCTAGAAACGCCTGGGTCGTGTTCGTCAGTCATAATGATCAATATGTTAGGTTGCTCACTCATTCAGAACCTCCACGGCGCTCGCCAGAATTAAGATTGGATTTGTATGCAAACAGGTTTTGGCACCGAAATATCACGGCCTGTGAACGTTAATAAGCCGGACTCATCGTCTACAGAGAATACCACCAAATTGTCGGAATTCTGATTTGCAACTATTAGGAACTTGTTGTCTGGTGTCAATGTGAAATTGCGAGGGGTTTTGCCGTGTGTGTCGGCGTGACCAATAGCTGTTAGTTTTCCGTCGTTACCGTCTATAGCAAAAATCGCTATAGAGTCATGACCTCGATTTGAAGCGTACAGATGTTTTCCGTTCGGAGATACATGGATATCGGCAGAGCCGTTTACCCCCTTCCAGGCTTTTGGCAATGTAGGCAACTGTTGCTTATGGACGATTTGGCCAGAAGAGGGGTCATGCTCGAACATCGTGACAGTGGACCCTAGCTCGTTAATTATGTAACAGAAATTCAGTGAAGGGTGGAAAGCAAAATGTCGCGGCCCTTGGCCAGGTTCTACATCAACGGTTGAATTTGTGTCTAACAAGAGTCGGTTTTTTATGAGATCGATCTTGTAGGTAAGCACTTGATCCATGCCGAGGTCGCACACGTAAGCACGTGAGTTCGAAGGATCTATGTTGATCGAATGTGCGTGAGCTTTATCCTGTCTGTGAGGGTTTATAGAAGACCCTTTGTGTTGGATAAAGTCACTTTTTTCTTTGAGTCGACCGGAATCATCTAGTGGCAACATGCAGACACTGCCACCCATGTAGTTAGCTACGATAACGCAGGAATCCGTTGAGTCTACTGCCAGATGACAAGGGTTTTCTCCACCCGTTGATTGGCTATTTAATAGACCCAACTTTCCGTCAGAATGAATCTGATATGCGTAGACACGACCTTCGCCATTTGTGTCAGACGATTCGCTGATCGCATAGAGATGCCGCCCATCTGGGTCTAGGGTTAAGTAAGAGCCTTCATCAATATCCTGCATAATCGACGTCAGGTGCAGGTCCCCTGAGTTTGGATCCATCTGTAATGTATGTATGCCCGTGGTTAAGGAGCTGCCTTCAGAGAATTCGTTACTGTGAGATGATGGTGGATAATTATGAGGGGTTGAATAGGTTCCGACAAAAAGTGTAAAAGGTTCTGTCATGCGTCGTTCCAAGGGGCTAGGTGTAGAGATATAGTCATTTATTGGATCTGATTATCGTTAATGTAGTCCCAGTTGAGTTTTATCCCTAGCCCTGGACCCTGTGGTATTTGGACGTAACCCTCGTCGTCTAGAGGGTCGCAAGGTTCGAGCAAGTAAGCCTCGAGAGCATCTCTATCTATATCTGGGGCGGTTAAGCCTCTCTCATAGTATTTGCATGTTTCTTCGCTGGTTGCACCAAGTACTGCAAGATTGGCGAAGCCCCCTACGTGAATCTCACATTGTTGTCCAAACGCCTCATACAAATGGACAGTCTTCATTGTAGCGGTGATGCCTCCTAACCCAGCGTCAATCCTGCCCATATCTGAAGCACGTGAGCGAATCCATGAGGCTCTGGTGTAGGCACTGCCTGGCTCTAA
>CAJWLF010000006.1 GCA_913043205.1 uncultured Chloroflexota bacterium
CGCGATTCTTTCCCCCGCCGCCGACCGACCGCAGTAGGGCGCTTGGCTCAGTCAGGATGCTTTGGTCGCCGGGAAGAACCTTTGTCCCGGCAGTGACCTTCAAATCGCGTTCGGCCTGAACCAATCCGGAAAGCTTCATCGTGCGACCCGCGTCCAAAATCACGTCGGAATCATCTCCCTTTGCAATGACGTTGCCGCGAATCAACCCGACTTCACCTGCGTCGATTTCTATGGAACCCTCGACGGTCTCGATCACTCCGGTGAGATCCACCTCAATGTCCGAACCATCGGCGGAGGATCCGCTGCGGAATTCGAAACCCGAGTGGGCCAGCATGGAACCGCCGACGTAAATCTTGTCACGCTTGCCCGTTTCCGAACCTATCACGATACGAGAACCATCCTTGGCTGCGGAAAGATTGCGGGGAGCCGAGGCCTCGAGATCGACGGAGGAAAGGGAATCCAAACCAATGCCGGCAAAACCTGCGGCGCCGGCCTTGAGAATCTTGAAGGAGAAATTTTCGGAAACGAAAAGTAGCTTGCCGTCCTTAAGCTTGACGGCGAGGTCGGGATGGGCGGGATCAGCGCCGAAGTCTCCATATGCCGAACTATCGTCGACGTAAGTCCAAGACGCCCCGCCCAAGGCTCCGTTGAGTTGGTTAACCAGTTTGTCAATACCGTCATTGACACCTGTTGCGGCGGCCGCCAGGGAGGCGGTGCCTCGAATGGTTCTGCCGGCCCGGACAAACTCGATCGTTAGGGACAAGTCGTCATCGATCTTGCCTAAACGAGACGGAACGACCCCAACGGGAGGTATGCGATAGTCGTATGGAGATGCCAGTACGTCGATGCGGCCAATGCCGTTGAGAGAAATCAAGGCGTTCTCGGCCCAAGTCTCTACTTCGGCCGTACCATACAAGACAATTCCCTTGCCCGAATGATTCTCCCCGACGACAACGGGATCGGCTCCACCCGTGAGTTCGATCGTCTTGCCGGCCCGCAGGTTGGTCCCGACTCGAATTTGGTGAGCAGCGTCGATTCGAAGAGTGGAATCCCCACCATATTCCACTAGCTTCCTTCCAAGCCAGTACCCATCGTCATCGCGCAAGGCCTCTATGCGACCTCCGGCGAGGACGGACCCCTCGATGACGATGTCGCCACCACTCGAAAGCTTGATGAGACCGTCGGCCTTCTCAACGGTGATCTCACCGGCTCCCTGCAGGAAAAATCCAAGATCCGAAGAATGCACTCCTCCGCTGACAAAAACCTCATCATAGGCACGCAGGTAACCGTTGATATATGCTTGTCCGGTCGCCTCCACCTGAATCTTCGCACCAACCCCCCCCGACCAATTCAGGACTCCGGCGGACAGGTAACCTCCGGAAAGTAAGTTGCCCGAAATGCGCACGTTGCCGTCGCCAGCGACCTTTACCAATGCGGGCGAACTAGCACCAAATCCCTTGGCGGTAAGACCTCCGACGGTAGTTATCTCGACGGAAAGATCAGTCTCCCCGGGATCAGGAGGGCCTCCACGGACTTCGACCTTCGTCCCGGCAAGCATCGGGGCGTCGACCTTGACCTGTCCGCCGGCATCCACCAAAATCGAAGAAGTAGCCCAGTCGCCGCCGGACTCCCAATTGATGCCGCCTTCTGCGGCGACGCCTCCGGCAACGACGGGCGGATACGCGCCAGGCTGGTCTCCAGCGGGCCGAACGCCACCGCCAGGAAGCGGATCAGGTAGGCCACCAGCAGGGCCGCCAGCAGGGCCGCCCGGCGGCCCCCCAGGACCGAGATAACAGCAGCCCCACAATTTGATATATTCTCGTTTACAATCCAATTTTCTGTTGTGCAAGTTCACTAGAATTCCTTCGAAACCTGGCCGCCAATTCTCAATGTATATGGTCCATTGCCGATGAAGATACTAAGATAGGGCAAACAGTATCGAGGTTCTGCGATGAAATTAGAAATGTTCCATCTGTGTCCCTATAGGGTTTTACCCAAGGATTTTCGAGAGCAATTCAGAAGTGTCTGGGTGGATGTACCATCGCACTTATTTGATCCGTTAGCTGCCGAAAAGATCTACAACGAAACTCTAGACGAGATCAAGTTCGCAGCTGAGATGGGCTATGACGGAATATGTGTAAATGAACACCATCAGAACGCATACGGAATCATGCCGTCCCCCAACTTAATGGCCTCAGTAATGGCACGTGAGACAAAAGATGTCGCGATTATCGTGATGGGAAATTCAATAGCTCTTTACGACCCTCCTATTCGAGTAGCCGAAGAATTTGCAATGCTCGACTGCATCAGTGGAGGTCGACTAGTGGCTGGATTTCCCACCGGGAGTTGCATGGATACGGCTTATGGCTATGGAGTCAGCCCGGTTGAACTGCGCGAAAAGTATTTCGAGGCGGAAGAGTTAATTTTTAGAGCTTGGGAAGAGCCCGAAATATTTAGCTTTAATGGTAAATACACCCAACTTCGCTACGTCAATATATGGCCACGCCCAATCCAAAAACCAAGGCCCCCCGTCTGGGTCCCAGGAGCGGGATCTATAGAGACATGGGACTCGTGCATTGAGAAAGGTCACCTATACGCATACTTGTCGTACTCCGGATTCAAGCGAGGCAAAAGAGTAATGGACGGGTTTTGGGAAACGGCAAACAAGGCTGGAGTAGACAACCCGTATCAAGCGGGATTTCTTCAGCTAGTTTGCGTGGGGAACAGCGAACAAGAGTTACAAGATAAGTGGGCAGAGCACGCCGAATATTTTTATAACAAGATGTTGCATATTCATCCAGGGTTCGTAGATGCCCCTGGTTACAGGAGCATAAAGACTGTAGAAGCTGGTCTACTAGCTCAAACGGTCTCCCGGTTCGGAACTCCTCAGTCTACGAGCACCAAAACGTTCGACGATCTACGGAAGGACGGAAACATTGTGGCAGGAACCCCGTCACAGGTCACCGAGCAGCTCGAACAGGTGATTAAGGATCTACACATAGGGCACTTAATGATATTGAATCAGTTTGGGTCTGCACCACACGATTTGGCTAAAGAGAATATCCAAAGGACCGCCGAACAAGTCTTGCCCAACCTACGTCACCTATGGCCAGAATATACGGATCACTGGTGGCCTCAGAACGCAATCGCTCATGATCACGCGACAAGTGTGACTTGATGGGGACAACCTCAAAGACTATACAAATCCCGTCAAGTGAACGGACTGTTGAATATACTGATGTTGGCAGTGGTCCGGTTATTGTATACCTACATGGGGTCATCAAATCTCAAACTGACCCCCTCATTGACGAATTATCAAAGAGCCATCGAATAGTGGCCCCGTTCCTACCAGGCTACGGTTCCTCTACTGGAGGGTCCGGGCTTAATAGTGTCCACGATGCAGCACTCCATCTCGACGAAACTCTAGATCACTTAGGTATCTCAAATGCCGTATTGGTCGGTCACTCATTGGGAGGGCTATTCGCAGGCGAATTAGCAGCGGTCTCTCCCAGGTTGTTCACACACATAATATTCATATCGTCGTACGGGTTGTGGAGCAATGATGAACCTACTATGGACTTTTTTACGGCTTCACCTAAAGAAATGTCAAAAGCTTTTTATTCAGACAGTAGCCTCCCTGGGGCCATCAATCTTAGACAGTCCCCGTCGGAAGAGGCAACAGAGGTAGATCCGAATACAGAGGACGGTGTGAAAATCATTAAGAGGCTTGTGGAAACGGCTAAGACCATGTCTAGTGCCGCACGATACCTTTGGCCAATACCAGACCGAGGACTAGCCGCCAGGCTCTACAGAATAAACAGGCCGTCTATGGTAATTTGGGGTGAGAACGATGGGATCATCCCAGTCAGTTACGCAGATCTTTTCGCTGAGAACTTGCCGGACTCCGAAAAGGTAATCTTCCCCGAAGCAGCTCACATGCTGAACGAAGAACATCCACAGCAGGTAGCGCACGTCATACTGGATTTCATATCGTAATATCGGTCATAGCTAGAGTTACCTAAATTGCCGTAACAATCAATATCAGTCCCAAGCTCTCGGAGCTATGCCCTCAATATCTGTCTTTACGTCGATCAATGTTGGCCACTTTGCATCAAAAGCCTGGCCTAATGCAGAAATGAACTCGGCAGGCCGCCTCACTGTAATACCTAAACAACCCATGGATTCTGCCATAGCGGCGAAATCGGTGTCTCCGAGCATCCACAGGCGATCTGATCGCTCGGAACGGCCACCATAATTTCTCTCATTAAGAGCCTGTTCCTGATTAAGAGACGCGTTATTGTTGACAATCGTAATGACATTTATACCGTTTCGCGCAGCTGTGTTTAATTCTGCTACGTGATACCAAACACCACCATCTCCAGTAAAACAAATCACAGGCCTATCGGAGGCAGCACATTTTGCGCCAACAGCTGCTGGGATACCCCACCCTAAAGATCCCGCACATCGAATATAGTCCTGATCAGGTGAATGAAAGTCGATCATAGTCCCAGTCCATATGCCTGCATGACCAGTATCAGAAACTAAAATTGAATCAGGAGGAAGCGCAATTGCTAATTCATGGCACAATCTTTCCGGGCGCATGGGCATAGCATCTGAATACATAAGCGGCTCGAATCGGCCATACCATTCACCGACCAAATCTTTCGCAACTTTCACCCAATCATTGCGTTCCGAATCAACTTCATGTTGACCGAACCTCGTGACAAGTTCCTTTAGTCCCGCTTTGGCATCACAAGATAAACCGATGTTTACGGGAAATGAACGACCTAGTTCACTTGGATTTATGTCTAGTTGAATGACTTTAGCCCCGGCTCTAGGCAGTTTCCACTGATTGGTTACTTGCTCACCCGTGTGGCTCCCAACAAAAAACACCAGATCAGCTAACGCGAGAATCTTATTCGAACATTCACGTGAATAAACTCCAGATACACCAACGGCAAGAGGATGTCGTGCTGGAAACGTATCTTTAGCGTTGAGGGAAGTAACAACAGGAATCTTCAGTTGCTCAGATAATTGAAGTAACTCCTCCCTAGCACCGGAAGCCCTAACCCCGCCTCCCGCAACTATTACCGGCCTCTTTGCTGAACTCAATAACTCAATCGCCGAAAAGAGATCTGATTCTTCCGGTATAGGGCGAAATGGAGGGACATGGCAAAATTGCTCTTCTACGACAACTTCCAAATCAGCCTCCCCCTCCATAACTATATTTCCGGCTATCCCATACAAATCCAAATGAACAGGACCCGGGGTACTAGAAACGGCTTCGCGAAGTGCCTGCCGAAGAAATATAGGTAGCTCATCAGGGGCGGTAACGGTTGTACTATATTTAGTAACCGCTTCAAACGGAGAATTATGATCGACCTCTTGATAAGCATTTCGACCCTGGCTTTTTTGGGCAAGACGTCCAGTTAATGCCAAAACAGGTGAGCATCCCAAATATGCATCTTGCAGGCCAGCCGCCATATTTAAAGCCCCGACCGATTGGGATCCACAGACACCAATCCGTCCAGCTACTCGTGCATACCCATCTGCCATGTAGGCTGCGCCCTTTTCACTGTGAGCCATTATTGATTCGATACCCACTAGATCGAATTCTGGCATCGCTGAAGGAACACTCACGGGCATGAAAAAGTAGTGACTTAATCCATATCGAGACAGAGTTTCGGCCAGGAATTTGGCTCCGGTCATCACTGGCACATTAATGCTCCTCTATGTCACAACAAGGCACAAAACCCAACAAACTAACTATACTAAACCCGGATAAAACGTTACTCAACAATCCGTTGATTAAGCAAGTCCCGTGCACCTTTCGTGCGAACTATAGACGCAGCCCTATACTCCACAATCTCCAACCTCGACAGCGTGTTTACTATCATGCACTGCGTAGGCATATCATCCCACGTAGTTGAGCGAAATTCTACCGATCCTACACCAACACTTTGATCGACAATAGTCCGCGATGAATCACGAGGAGTTAGCACTGTATATTCAGCATCAACTTCCCCCCAGACACCTGTGCGTGGGATATATTTGTAATGCAAAGTGCCTTGGCTTTGTTTGTTTTTTTGCAAAGATGCAGGCTGTTCTTGATCCGATAGCTTTACAGTGGACAGATCCGATATCTTCATCTCAAAAAACTGAAACCCATCCCAACTGGCTTTACAGTTTACAACCCCATTATCGCGAATAGGATTTGGCAGCTCGCAAAATATTTTTGAAAAGCCAAGCTGTTCACGACCGGTGAGTATTGGCTCGGTCATATTTTCCCACAGCACCGCCATAAAAGGACCTTCCACATACTCTTTAGCACCCTGAAACCCAGCGTTAAACGTAACACTCAAAATCGCATATCCTCGACCCGCAAGCCAACCAATATTGGTCATATAATTGGCAGTTACAGTCACTACTGGGTCCCCCACTAAGCAGAATCGATCAGGCAACATATCTTCTAGTTGGTCAGCGCGCGACAAGAAACTAACAGACAAAGATTCAGTATCCCGATCGTCGTTGTCAAACACTCCCATATTTCCATTGGGATCCTGCCTAGGGCCAGACATCGGGCCAAAATGGGTTGGCATCATGTACATAGTCTTGGGACGAAGTCGATAAGTCATTGATTAGCTCCTTTTATCGGCTGTCAAGTTCATATCATTAACGAATTCCTGGCCAAGCAAAGGCTGCTCAGACATGAGCCCCCCATCCACTGGGATCGTTACGCCAGAAATCCATCGGGATTCGTCACTGGCAAGAAAAACAGCAAGATTAGCCACATCCCATGGTGTACCTTCCGTACCCAAGGGAGCCACTTTCCTCCTACGTTCATGCAAATCATCTGAGATATCATCCACAAAAGACGCCTTCACGTGGCCTGGGGCTATGCAATTACACCGAATGCCATCACGTCCATGAAAAGCAGCAGTGGTCTTAGTTAGCATATGGAGCGCACCTTTTGTCACCCCATAATCAACAGAATAGCTTCGTGCAGCACTAATACCATCGATAGATGATACGTTGATGATTGATCCTCCCCCGCTCTTAATCATGGATGGGATCGCATGCCGAGAAGCAAATACAGCACTCGCCAGATTGTGCTCAACGGCCTCATAAAAACCATCCTTAGTAAGACCAGTAACACCGCGCGGCCTAGCTTTATCCCGTGGAGCGAAATATCCGAGGTTATTAACCAGTATATCCAACCCGCCATATGACTTATCCGCCTGCTCCACCATTCTACGAATCGCATCTGTGTTGGTCAGATCACCGATAAACGCCTCTGCGATATACCCTTCTGAAGAAATAGCGGACACTGTCCTGTGAGCGTTTTCATCTGATATATCGGCCACAATTACATTTGCCCCATGCGTTGCCATCTTTATTGCAGTTGCGTAACCCAACCCAATCTCACCCGACGATCTCCTGCCAGAACCCGTGATAATAGCTACTTTATTTGCAAGGCGGGAATTACACATTAGGAAATCAGAATCTCCAGAGACAATCTATAACTCATGAACAGCATAGCCATTTTGGCCAACCGTCAGCAAAACAGGACGGTATTAAACGTCTCCGTCTGGTTAAATAATGGCTATTTCCACCATGGTATCCGAGGAACCAAAGCTGGAGTCGTAAGCATATAGTCCCGGTAGCCTGGCTTAGTCTTAATAAGAATTCTTTCCAGCATTGATACACCAGACACCCATCGAACTAACACAGTCATCAGAATCGGGGAGAATAACACCAACATACCTGACCAACCACTAGATAGGCAAAACAGATAGACTCCCCACCACATAAGAGTTTCCCCGAAATAATTAGGGTGCCTAGTGATAGCCCACAATCCTGAACAAAGCACTTTGCCTTTGTTACTTGCATCTGCCTTGAACGCTCGAAGTTGCCGATCACCAACGAATTCGAAAAATGCACCAATTGCCCAAGCAGCCAACGCAGCTAGGTCAAATATTGTTGGAAACTCAGCGCCCGGATGAAAGGCGATCAGCAGCAATGGAGATGAAACAAGAAACGCTAGCAAACCTTGTAACATAAATACCTTGTACAGACTCTTCCACCAGTAGGCAGCCCCCGAATTTGCACGGAATGCTTGATACCGAACATCCTCAGGCTTGTTTTTATTGGCCTGGTATATATGGCTAGACAATCGGACAGCCCACCCAAACACCAAACTAGTTACTAGAATTGATCTCAAGGACAAATCGGGGGTCATCACTAAGTAGACAACCCCACAAACAACAAAAGCTGGGCCCCAGGCGATATCAACAATCGAGGTATCGCGCAGCTTGACACTTACCCCCCATACGAGCACAGCTCCGATAAGAGTTGCAGAGATCGATATACCGGCAGCACTAACCATTCGCATAACCCATACAGCCGACAAACCAATTGCAATCATTAGCCGCTAATATTCGGTAAAAGGAAAGGGAGAAACCATACAGCGGTTTAATGCAATCACCGATTAATCTGCACATAGAAGAGTCAAACATCCGCTAGCATGCCCCGTGCTTTTAATAGCGAATTCGCAGCCCGCTCACCACTCCAAGCGCCGTCTTCGTGAAACCCGTAACGCCAATGAGCCCCACAATAATAAGTGTTGTCGGCACCATTAATTTCGGTCCATCGCCGCGCAGCCTTTACTGCATGCAAGTCAAACATAGGGTGCCGAAAACCGACCTCCGATATGACGGTTCTATCGTCCAATATTTGAGGGTTTAATGAGACACAATACTGCGTGCCCGCTTTAATACGTTGGAGCATATTCATATTGTAGGTTATGCCCCCAACACGCTCTGCTGAGCGTCTGCGGTAGTTCCATGATCCTCTCGCTAATACATTGTCAGGAAGTTGTCTGTCATCATTGTGCAATACAGCCGTGTTTTGCGTGTAACGAAACGACTCTAGCACTTCCTGTTCCAAATTAGATGGGTCGTCAAGCAACAATAATGCATCATCGGCATGACATGCCAATATCACTGAATCGAAATGCTCAACATTACCGGTGTTTGTGTGGATAGTGATTTGAGAAGCGGATCGAGTGACGCGGGTAACAGCTTCTCCTAATCGTAGATCCAGATTCAACGAATCAAGGAGTTTATTAACATACGAAGAGCTGCCACCACGTATGTATTTCCACACAGGCCGGTTACGGTAATCCAATAATCCGTGCTGATCAAAAAATCTAGTAAAAAACGTTGCGGGCGTCGAGAGAAAGTCGTCTGGATCAGAAGACCAGACAGCGGATCCCATAGGCTGAACGTAGAGATCCCTTACATCATCTGGATAATCTTCCAGTATGTCCCTCAAAGTCGTTTCAGAATCTTCCTGCATGCGACGCAAATCATTGTTGAATTTACGAACCGATAGCAAAAGCTGAAGGAATCTCGGTCGAAAGATATTGCGCCTCTGAGCAAACAGGCCATTCAGAGATGTCCCACAATATTGAATATCTGTGACGTCACATTGAAATCCAAAGCTCATTTCAGTGATATTGGTTTGCACCTCTAAGCGGTTAAGAAGTCGATTGAATGTTGGATAAGTTCGTTCGTTAAACACGATAAATCCCATATCTATAGGAATTTGGCCTTCCTCAGTATCTACTGTTTGTGTAAAAACATGTCCGCCAGCATGTTTGTTAACATCGAACAATGTGACATTGCATACAGGATCCAAAGTTGCACACGCTGATAGACCAGACACCCCACTACCCACCACGGCAACACGACACTCCCTCCCGGAAACTGCTAACCTGTCTGTCATATCGTTCATGTAAAACTCTACTTGGATCTTTTTGTTCCTGGGTGCGCAAAAAATTGAGCACCCTTAAGCTTGAGAAGCAAAGCATTCCAATATATCCCTGCTGTTACCCGATGTGTCATAAACGGAAATCTCACAGGCAGAGTATTCATAAGAAACTTGTTGGGCACATATGTTTTCATAACTAAACGAGTGTCGAGGATGCGTTCTTCCTCACGAGAGACACAGATCGATATATCAATGGTGTCGGTATCTCCGGGATCTGCAAAAGAGAACGTATAGGCCATATCCATACCTATGAATGGTGAAACATGTAGTTGTTTGCCTGACTCAATTGTCTCCGTCGTAACTCTATTTCCCGCAACAGCCCTGATAGCGTACGCTCTACGTTCTCCCCATGGCGTATTTGTGACATCAGCTACCATTGAATGGAGTGTGTTGGAGGAATCAAAACAGAAATAGAAACTCACCGGATTAAATACGTACCCAAAATGTCTGGGGTGAGCCAGTATCGCAACATGACCATCTGGTCGGTCCCCAACACTAGCCTCCACAAATTCCTGTATAGAAGCCGCCCAACCTTCACCATAACCACCCATATAATCATCTTCAAAAATCGAAATAAGATTTCTCCCATTGACTGACCAAAATGGACTCATTTGCACCATCGATCCCACCTCATTGAGATCGATGTAGGGCATAAAAAGCCTTTGGGACAAGTTATGCTCCGGATCGTATCTCGAATGCGTCACTGTCCCTATACATAAACGACTATTCAACGGGTCCTCAAATTCGCAGGTAGCCAATCTTCAATCCGGTGATTTCTCACACAACAATATTATGCCTCACCAGCAGTCTGAGTGACACGCAGGTCGACAGAGAATATGGTGACTAAATTTCACAGTGTGTATTATCCTTTACCAGCCATCCTGAAAAACGTTACACCCGAATTGGGTCTGCTAGTAGTAATCATT
Organism: uncultured Chloroflexota bacterium; assembly: GCA_913043205.1. Taxonomy (GTDB): domain Bacteria; phylum Chloroflexota; class UBA11872; order UBA11872; family VXNJ01; genus CAJWLF01. Next base: position 10,758 of record CAJWLF010000006.1, read on the forward strand.
TAAACAAAGCCCAGAATTACATTTACAAAACAGGAGTTGTGAATTGCCCAGTACAAATAGTAAATCAGTGAGTGTTATTTTCATTGTTTGACACAATAGGATCACTCTCAAGCAGACGCTCTTTAGCCTTAATCGTGGTACTAGCCTGGGTTCTTGCGGGGTCGATAATTGCAATAACTGCACCACCATTGGCCGAAGTAACATCCACCAATCAAGAAGATTTCCTGCCGGCGAATGTGGAATCGGTGGAAGCTCTAAACTTGGTGCAATCGGAGTACCCTAGAGGCTCAGGCACGCCGGCGATACTGGTATTCAATCGCTCTAACGGATTACTTGAAGATGACCACAAATACGTCGCAAGTACTGTGTCAGCGTTGAGACAATCTGATCGACCCGAACTGATTGACTCAGTCTTGGCTCCCGGAGAGTCACCACAACTTGATGCCACGCTAAAGGCCCCCGACGGAAAAACAGTCACTGCGATAGTCAATCTCCGTGGATCCCCGGCATCTCCAGAATTCGCTGAGAGCGTTGACTGGATCCGAGCAACTACATCAGCTTCTCTCGAGGGAACAGGATTAAATCATTCACTGACCGGACCAGCTGGCATCATTAGTGACGCAGTGAAAGTTTTCGAATCGATAGACTTCAGGGTCACTTTGTTCACCGTGCTGCTTGTACTCGTGCTCCTGCTAGTTATATACAGATCACCATTATTGGCCTTATTGCCAATTATTTGCGTCGGCTTCACCCTTTATATAGCACAATGTCTAACAGCAACACTAGCCACAAACGCGGGCCTAAAATTAACAGGACAAGTGACCGCCTTAATGTCAGTTCTGGTGTTTGGTGCTGGAACTGACTACACACTATTTCTAATTGCACGCTATAGAGAGCAACTTCTTATCTCTACGAATAAATGGGAAGCTATGAAAGCCAGCGTCGGCAGTGTAGGCCCTTCGATCGCCTCGAGCGCCGGAACAACAATTGCCGCAATGTTAGCCCTCCTACTTGCATCGTTAGGGTCATTCCAAGCTCTAGGCCCAGCTCTAGCGATCGGAATCGGAATGGCTTTAGCCGCCGGCTTAACGCTGATACCTGCGGTAACAGTCCTGCTAGGGAAGGCCGCTTTTTGGCCCATTAAGACATCTTCTGAGTCCGTCGAGTCAAAAACCTGGAACGCCGTCGCACGGTACGTCGTCGGCAAACCTGCCTTCACCCTTGTCGCAACCAGTATTGTGCTAACGGCAGGAGTATTAGGGGCTTTCACGTTTAAGCCGAGTTATAGCTTCCTTGATGGGTTCCCAGAAGGAACGGAATCAAGAGTAGGACAAGAAATACTAAACGACAGCTTTGGAGCAGGCACTCTGGCCCCAACAAACGTATACCTAAAACTAGATGACAGCGTGTACCATCGACTGGAAGAGGTGGACAATATCTCTTCAAGAATAGATTCCTTACCCGGAGTAGCACAGGTAACTGGCCCTACCCGACCTGACGGCAAACCCCCAGCTATACCAGTCGGTTCGATACAAGACGAAGTACTGCAATTGCACATGGCAGAAAAACAATCGACAGGGACGCTACCCCAGATTGAAGCGAGTAGAGGAACTAATTCTTTTGGCCCAGCCCAGATTCTATATACGGCCGGAAAACGATTTGTTTCACCAAGCGCTCAGACAGCCCGTCTGGATGTAGTTCTAACAAACGATCCGTACAGCGAAAATGCGTTGGACACGATATCAGATATTAGATCCGCCGTGGCTGAGCTCGGTATTGATCAACAGGACGGCCGACAGGTACTAGTAGGGGGTCCCACAGCCATACAAGCAGATACACGGGACGCTGTAGCAGCAGATGTGATTAAAGTCGGCCCTATTGTGGCAGTCTTAATTTGGATAATTTTGTTGCTGTTACTGAGAAGCGTTGTGGCAGCAAGTTACCTACTGTTTAGTGTCCTTTTCAGTTTCCTTTCGGCCTTCGGTGTGAGTGTAATTATCTTTCAGTACGTATTGGGACATCCCGGTGTTGGGTATCAGAACGGCGTATGGATGTTCATCTTCCTAGCAGCACTGGGAGCCGACTACAACATACTTATGATGTCTAGGATTAAAGAGGAGGCGAAGAATCACGGGTTGCAAAAAGGAACCCAATTAGCCGTTTCAAGAACAGGCGGAATCATCACATCCGCTGGGATTATCCTTGCCGGAACATTTTCAATCTTGATGACACTCCCTTTGCGAGAGGTGTTTCAGTTAGGTTTTGCAGTCTCCTTCGGGGTATTGATGGACACCTTTATAGTGCGTGCGCTGTTCGTGCCAAGCATAGTGCTTCTTCTTAAAAACGCTAACTGGTGGCCGTCGCGTTTTACAGGCCCCCAGAACTCCACTTAAAGCGCATCCCCTAGGCGTTTCACAACCCGTATCGTGAAAACACTTCGCTAGGCGCATCATTTGCCTTCATCAGTCTCTTGGCATGGCCCCGCATCACTGACTCCACGATGGAATCTTTTATAGGATTGACTTGTCTGGCGTCTTTATCCAGGTCATAAAGCACTGTGCTAAGCACTTCTGTGTCCGTATCGTCAGCCAAACTACGTTTTGCCTCCACCGGGTCAGGAGTCATACGTAATAATGGCGCACCATTAGTAAACTGGAATGGAGATGACAGGGTTGCCGATGCAAGTTCGGACTGACTAAACATACTCCACATATGAGTGGGCATAAGTGTATATTCATAATGTTCGCCTTGATTAGGCGCTAACATTAATACGTAGCGACCATCCGTACAATTGATATGCCAGCCATGACGACCAAACAGAACTGCATCATGGACTGATGAATCCGAAGCAAGCGCTCCGGACAAGGCAATCCCTCCCATATGATCTAATGGCTCCACGTCAAAATATTCCAGTAAGGTAGCTGGCAGATCGATGGTTTGTACCAAGGCATCACATTGCACGCCCTGACGCTTATGGCGAGGATCCCAAATAAACAACGGAGTGTTTGCGAGTTCCTGGTACCAAGGCATCTGCATCTTCCCCCACCAGTCGTGTTCACCGAGCAAGAAGCCATGGTCAGTGTTGACGATAAGCATCGTGTCATCCCACAAATCCAAATCATCCATAACATCCAAAACTTGCCCAAGATATGCGTCGCACATACTTACCAGTGCAGCGTATTCGATTTGCATATGCCTTACTGTGACATCATCCTGTGTCACTCGGGAATAAGTGGGACAATCGAATACAGGGCCTTGATATGCATCAGAATAGAGATCCTTATATCGTTGAGGCGAAAAGAATGGCTCATGTGGATCAAAACATTCAATTTGACAAAACCATTTATCAAAATCTCGGTTGCGCCGTATGAAATCTATTCCTCCGGCAACAGTTCGAGCTAAATAGTGATCCTGTTCGTCAGGCATATTCTCCCTATTAACCCATTGCTGCCGCCATGCGTCAGGTGGTTTTGCTGCAGGATTACCTTCAGGAATAGCGGGCTCTTCAAGTTGACCGATCCAGCGATCCGCCATCTGGCCACGATGAAACATCCACGAGTCATATCTAGTGTGATACGTTCCCCCACCCGGGCTAAAATAGTGCCAATGATCAGTTTCAAGATGGGTATGAATCCCGTTCCTAGACAGTTTAAACGGCATGGATTCATCAAACGGTTCCAAAGGCCCCCAGCTTCGATGAAGAAAGTTGTATCGGCCCGTATGAAGCTCTCTTCGAGCCGGCATACAGGGCATACTACCCACGTACGATTTTGTAAATGTCACCGACTTCTCAGCAAGTCGCTGAAAATTTGGCGCATGAACCCAATCGTTGCCATAAGGTGGAAGATAGTGGCGATTCAGAGAATCGAACATCAACATAATTGCTTTCAATAAGTATCCTTAATCGAATGTTGCGTTGTGTAACCGTTCGCCTAATATTACTTAGTTCCGAGTGAATATGAAAAATGGTAACAACCGGATATTTGAGACCTCTCCCATCATCATTGGTACTCTATTACCCAGTTCTCCTATAGCGATGGCAAATTTCATATACGATAGCTTCGTAACGTCAGTAATGCCCATTTACCGAAACAATAAGTAGATACAACATGCACATAGCGCTTGCCGCTCTTCTTTTTATGTCAACTATAGTAAGTTGCACAACCCATTCGGTTATTTCCAATGACATGACCAGTTCAGAGAAGCACCGGCAATGGGACACTATTCGTTGTGTAATAGAAAATCAAGAACCAGAAAGCTATTGCGAGTATACGGCATCAGAATCAACAAATATCACCCCTTCATTAACTCAATATAGACATTTGACGAGCTCAATGATCGTATGGTGGGACGAAGAAAAGGACACTTGGCAAACGAATTTTACAGGCACAAAAGCATCCCTAGAGTGGACTCAATTCTGGAACTCTCTTCCCGATAGTAACGAGTTCACAAGCTTAAAGAATAAAGCAAAACAATTTGACCACATCGTTACTCGCATAATGCCAAACCCAAGTGACGTTTCTTCATTGCCAGAGGAGGAATTCACCAATCTAATAACCGGCCAAACTAATAGCCATTACGCCGAAGTGTTTGTGTTTGATGAAATTATCATTCCATATATCGGAAACGAACCTCCCCGAGGCTACCTAAGACTCAATTCGAAAGAGACTCTGAAGCTGGACGCTTTGGAATTCGAGTTACGGCAAGAATACTGGAATACCAAACGACCAGCTATCATAGACAAACAATGAACCAAGACTCAATCAATCCCCACTATCGATGAGGTAGTATTTGAGGGATTGATCCGCGGTAATGTATCCATCAACAAGGTCCAATTTGACGGAATTTGGGTCACGCAGATGTGGATCACCGTATCCTCCACCAGTGCCAGTAATTAATCGCAGGCGATCACCTTGAAAAAGCGGAACGCGAGACGGCATAGCATGAGTATCTATACTACCATCAAGTCGTTCTATTTCAATCCTGTTATTTGTACCACTGGCAGCACCTCCAACAGACCATGGCTTGCTAGCATGTCGACCAAAGCTAGCGGTTAGAGTAGCGTCCTCAGCAAGGATCTCCAGTTCCAATACCACTCCCTTACCACCACGATATTGGCCATGTCCTCCATCTTCATTATGGAAGCCATATTGCGTAGCCCTGATTCCGTACAAGGTTTCGAGAATTTCAATCGGAATGTTGTACGTCTCCCCATCCGCCGAGGCAAATTGCCCATTCTGACCATCTGCATTGAAAGAAGCTCCCCACCCACCCACCAGCGGCTCTACCATAAGGAAGTACTCCCTGGTTATCGGATGGGTACCACTAATCATAGTGCCACATACGGACAAAAAATGGCCAGCAGGTAATCGTTCAGGTATATGAGGCGCAAGAGCCTTCCAAATCAAGTCAGCCGCTGCCATAATTGTTTCCCAGTACAAAGATACCGGAGCGGGGCGATCAGCCGTAAATACTGTTCCTGCAGGACATATCACATTCAACGGCCTAAAGCATCCTGCATTAGCGGGTATATTAGGATTGGTTAGTGCTTTAAATATCGCACGAACCCCTGATTCCGTAGCCGTCCGTGACGCGTTTATTGGGCCAGGAACTTGTGCATTACTACCGGAGAAATCAACGGTAAAATCATTCTCCGAAATATCCACCCTAACCTTAATAGGAAAAGGGCCATTTCCAAGGCCATCATCATCAATAACATCTTCGGCACAGTAGGTCCCTTTGGGTAAGTTATTGATTTCGGTACAAACAGATCTTTCGCCATAATTCAACAATGCTCGGCAGGCAACGATAAACGTGGAAAGACCGTACTTACCGATGAGATCATGCATACGCCGAGTGCCAACTCTATTAGCCGCCACTCCAGCCCAAAGGTCCCCAAGCGTCATCTGTGGAAGCCGAACATTAGCTTCCAAAAGACTAACAATACTTTGGTTAACACAACCCTCTGAAAACAATTTCAAGTATGGTAACTGTAATCCCTCCTGAAACACCTCCACCGCGTTAGTAGTCCAACTGCCAGGATCCTTACCACCCACCTCTGTGAAGTGTGATTTGTTAACCACAAATGCTATAAGTTGGTTATCAAAAAACACAGGGCTTATCACTGCAATGTCGGAAAGGTGAGTGGATCCTCCTCCATAAGGGTCGTTTGAAACAAATATGTCACCAGGGCGTATGGGTTCGTCCCTATAACGCTCCAAAATTTCGCCAACCAGAGAATCCATCACACCCAGAAATACTGGCACTCCATTGCCCTGTGTAAGCATGTTCCCGTCACCATCAGTAATGCTCACAGAATAATCCAAGGCTTCGTAAATAATGGGACTCATGGCAGTACGACGAATAACTTCGAACATTTCATCACTAATAGCTGCCAAAGAATTTTGGATAATCTCAATTGTAAACGGATCTTCACGACTATGGGTCAATTTAATCCTCTTGACTCTCTATGCGGCAGGCATGCAATATCCCGAACTTATCGACATCAACTTGCCAACCGGGCCATAAAACGAAAGTCGACGAAGGCTCTTGGATAATAGCCGGGCCCTGAATTTCCATATCGGGCCCAAGAAGCAATCGATCGTATATTGGGACAGTCAACCATCCATGTATGTCAAAGTTCACATCCCGACTCTCACTAAATGCGTCGTCTAAAGATTGGCCGGTAGACAATAATTCGTTTAGAGCAGGTTTCGCTACAGGTGAATAAACAATCAAATGACTGTTTACAATTTCCACAGGATTCTCAAGGGTAAATGTATATTTCCTGTCATGTTCTGCGTGAAAGTCTTTTTCAATTTGCCTTAATGCCAACTTATCAAGTCGATCAGTCGGCACTTCGATCTTCACAGTGTGTTCCTGTCCGCGATATCGAACATCAACATACTGGGACCAGGTTAACTCATGGTCCGGAATGCCATCCTTTGCAAATTCGGCAATGGCTTCATTCTTCATATCTTCAAATTGCTGGCGCACATAAGCAGCACCTATTTTTGAAACAGGGATGAGACGTGTCCTGATGTAATCCCTGCGGAGATCAGTCAGTAGCATGCCCCAGGCTGAAAACACATCAGGATTCATAGGAAGTAAAACTCTGTTAATGCCCAATTCATTTGCGACCGAAATCGCATGAAGGCCTCCACCACCTCCAAAAACAATTAATGTAAAGTCTCTAGGATCATGCCCGCGGTTAACCGACACTAGCCTCAAGGCGTTGGCCATATTAGAGTCGGCCATGCGTATTACTCCACATGCCACCTCATCCAAGGTGACATTCAGTTGACTTGCTAACACACGAAATGCATCTTCCACCGCGCTAATATCAGGTGAAATTTCTCCACCAAAAAAAAGCCTGCTGTTCATGCGTCGGGTTATCAGATGGGCGTCAGACACGGTCGGCTGAGTGCCACCTAAACCGTAGGCTACCGGTCCGGGATCAGCTCCTGCACTACGAGGACCAACACTCAGCTTGCCATTGTCGTCGATCCAACAGATGCTCCCTCCCCCGCTACCAATCTCAACGAGATCAACCGTTGGGACAGACACTGGATAGCCGGGATAAGTTGGTGTGGCTTCAACTCGATAATCAGTCGTGATTTGAATCTCGCCGTTCATCGACAATGCGCATTTCGCGGTGGTTCCTCCAACGTCAAGAGAAATAATGTTTCCAATCGATAATTGTTTTCCTAGCTCCACGGCCCCAAACACCCCTGCAGCAGGTCCTGATTCCAAAAGATTGATCGGCGATTTTGTTGCCGACGAAAAAGTGTCTATTCCCCCATTCGATTTCATTACATACATATTCCCAACGCACCCCACATCCTCCATAGCATCATTTAAGTTCTCAAGGTATTTAGCCGCCACCGGGTGGACATACGCACTTAGTGTAGTAGTAGAAGTACGCTCAAACTCCCTCCATTCTCTAGAGATCATATGCGACGCTATGCAGGCCATTTCAGGACATTCCTTTGATATGTAATCAAGAGCAAGAACCTCGTTTTCCGGATTGGCATAGGAATGAAGAAAGCATACGGCTATAGAGCTCACATCCATGCTTTTCAATTGCTCAAGCACTGCAGCTAATTGCTTCAAATCAACAGGATCAATAATGTCGCCTAAATAGCCAGTCCGCTCCAACACTTCAAATCTCAAATGCCGCGGTACAAACGGCATGGGTTTGCGATAATGAAAATTGAATAAGTCAGGCCTGTTACCTCGTCCTATTTCCAGAACGTCTCGAAAGCCTTGCGTTGTAATCAAGGCGGTGCGAGCACCGTTCCTTCCGAGAAGAGCATTAATTACCATCGTTGTACCGTGAGCAAAAAAGCCAATCTCTTCAGGCTCTAACCTGGACCGCTCTAAAACATCCATGACACCCTTCTGAAAACCAGGTGGTGTACTATTTGCCTTATGGGACCGAACGGCACTTGCCACGCCTGTATCTTGATCTATCTCACACGAGACCAAATCGGTAAACGTACCACCCACGTCGGTCGCCACTCGAATCAATCGGTTACTCACTTATCACATACTTCCCAGTGAAGCACCATTAAACGCTATAAACATGATGGTTTCGCTCGAATAAGTTTACTGCTAACTGCTATCGACAATGACATTACTAGATCGTAGGCGACAATAACAACAGCAACAAGAGATCAGATGCCATCTATCGTCAATAATAGATACCCATTCTGAACATCGACCGCTTCTATAGTCAGACCATTCGACCTTAGATATCCTGAAACAACAGACTGTATTTCAGTTCGGACATTTTCAACAAATTGATTGTTAAAACTATCAACAGCAACTACACCTATGTCGATAGACTGTACATGGACCTTAACGGTGCCGTCATTCACTGTTGGAACAAACAGAATTGAAAAAGGGATCTCACTAAAAACAGATAGGCTCCCCTCGATCGCCACGAAGCCTCGTCTAAGTACGACATCCAAAGTAGCTATTGGCGCGAGTGTTCCGTCCAAAATACGCTCGTTAATAAACTCATCAATATCGGTCTGGTCTATTCTAATAGTGAGCGCCTCGGATTTGAGATGCTCAGTGTCCTCATCAAGACCGGAGACAGCCGGTTTGATCAATACATCACCTATTACGCGGGTTACTTCTCCTTTATACCGATCTTGCACCTCTTGCACCCAAGGAATCTCAACCGGGCCTAGTGCAAAGAAAACCATCGCTACCACCGCGACAATAAGTATCCCAAGAAGCAGGATTATCGATTTCAAGAATCTAATTAGACCGAAAATCATGTGACCAAATAACTCGATTTAAATATGGCTGTACGCAGACTGCGTGACGAATATACTAGACAATGCTTTCGCGATTGACCCTAATTCAGTTGTGCTGCTACATTCGAGCGAAACTATTAGAGTGTATTTAAGCAACAAGCTCAGTCACAAAAAAAATCTGAGGACAAAGATCCGATTATTGCAGCGATATGAACAGTTAGCATGTATATACATGAAAACGACCAGTCAATGATCAGTAAAGTCAATCTTCATCGCCGACACATCATACGGGTCGCAACTATGGGGACCTTGGGCCTCATCGCCAATTCGGCCACATGCGCTGTCAAGCCAGACGCTCCATCAACAAAGATTTCACAAGAACAAACCGCGCCTAAGCGTACGGTAAGCGTTGCCCATACTGTAGCTAGCAAAGTTGACGAAAGACCCACCAGTGAGATTCCTTTGCCAGAAACAGTCGACGACGCATGGGGATTCGTGTCATTCGCCCCCACTGAGACAATACTTATCGGATGCGCCTCTAGTACATCAGAATTCAATACCGTACTCACAGCTGGCAGTGGCCACAAACTTCATCACATTGGTACCGACATACAGAATGCAGCACGCATCGCCGTCAAGGATAGACCACTAATAAAAGGCTTCCAGGTGGATCTACTACCTATGGATAGCCGCTGCAGCATCGATGGAGGGGAATCAGTCGCAACCGACCTAGCAGGAAACAAGCGAGTTCTAGGCGTAGTAGGACACATGTGCAGTGCCTCTAGCATTTCGGCTTCTCCTATATATACGACCAACCATATTCCAATGATTTCACCATCGTCCACCTCAATCTCGCTAACATCAACAAAGACTGCCAACATAAATAGAACTGTCTGGAATGAGAAAGACCAGGCCAGCCATGCTGCGAAATTCTTGCGTCAAACATTACAGATATCGCGGGTTCTATTAGTACGTGACAAATCATCATATGGCAAAGACTTAGCTGAGACGTTTGAATCAACATTTATTAGAGAAGGAGGGTTGGTTGTTGCCGCCCTCCAAATCTCAACGCAGGCCGATATATCAAGGGCCGTGGATAGCGTAGGCAGTTTAGACCCTGACGCCCTATATTTCGCGGGATCTTTGTCGTCAGGCACTCAAGTTTTATCAATGCTTCGAAACAGGTACCCCGGGCGCCCTCTATTCATGGGGACAGATACCATCGGCACAACCGCATTCATCAATTCCAGTTTGGGCAAAGCAGAAGATACAATGTGCACCAAATTCCGTATGTATTCTCCAGCTGGACCAGAATACGAAGATTTCAAACGCTCATATATTCAGCAATTTGGCATAGATCCATCTACTATGGGGCCATTCCATACTCACTCATATGACGCGACAATGATCATGCTTGAAGGGATTCATCAAGCCAGTCGAATTGAAACCGATGGCAGCCTAGTTGTAGGTAAAAAATCATTAGTCGATGCAATTAGAGGCACGAGCAATTATGATGGCCTTTCCGGAACAATTTCTTTTGATAGCCACGGTGACGGTGGAAGGGCCGAACTTGATGTGTACATAGTAAAAGATGGCAACTGGGTACTACATGAATTAGCGCCGGAGACCACAGTTTGATGATTCTATAACTTCAATAGGTGTCATCAATATTAACTTCGCTAATCAGACCACGAGGATCCACAAGTTCAGAAAATAGCGGACCGACAAAGCTCATACCGAATTGTCTGGCCATCGCTCTAATAGCGCAATCCTCAACATCGGGAAGATTCACAGTCTGGTTAAGTAATAAAGACAAAGATGTTGTGCCCCCATCAGGAAGACCGCACGGAATTATTGAACCAAACCAGGACAAATCATTGTGCACGTTCAATGCCACGCCGTGCCTAGTAACACCCTTCTGAACACGAACCCCTATTGCAGCCAATTTATTTGGTCCAACCCAGACCCCTGGTCTACCAGGCATCGTGGTACCCAACACCCCAAACTCAGCAACTGTGTCAATCAATACTTGTTCCAGTAAATGCACATAGTCTGATGGGCCAAGCCCGTAGTCGGCTAACCGAATAATAGGATAAGCCACCAATTGACCTGGACCATGGAACGTGATGTCTCCCCCTCGATCTACATCAACAACATCTGCCCCGAATTGGTGCAAACGTTCGGAATTAACCAGTAGATTAGTTCGGCCACCCCGGGCCCCCATTGTATAAACCGCTGGATGTTCCAACAAAGCAAGACAACCCGAAACCTCTCTGTTGCGTACAGCTTGGGCCGCACAGAACTGCCAATCAAGTGCAATTTGATACCGAACCCTTCCGGGTTTCAGTAATATTGTGTTTCTATGTTTGTCCATAATTGTTATCTTATCAGCAGGCTGACTAGTATCTCCTCCGCTACAATTGATTCTTGTGGACATCGGATGGGTGGGGTCCATACATAGGCTTAGTCCATAAACGTGGGCTCCTGTAGTAGAACCTACAAACAACCGCTGGAAGGAACCCTGCGGACAATGACCGTGATTGATGATACAAATGTCTCTGCAGCCAATGACGACATTAGCAGATTAGAGACACAAGATTGGATAAATTCCTTTAACGACTTAGTAATGGCCCGTGGTACAGAGCGGGCGCGAGAACTACTAGAGGAAATACAAGTTCACGCACAGCAAACCGGCGTATCCGGCACTAAAGCACTAAATACTGCATATATAAATACAATCCCTCCAAATATGGAACCAGCCTATCCTGGAAACCCTGAGATTGAACAACGCATAAAGAGCTTGATCCGATGGAATGCTATGGCAATGGTAGTCAACGCCAACAAAATGGAAGACGGGATTGGGGGACATATCTCGACATTTGCCTCCTCGGCAACACTATTCCAAGTGGCGTTCAATCACTTTCTTCGAGGCCCGCAACACCCTTCAGGAGGTGACGTAGCATACTTACAAGGACACGCAGCACCAGGTATTTATGCACAGGCCTTTCTTGAAGGAAGACTGACCGAGAAACAACTACATAATTTCAGACGGGAATTAGCAGAAGACGGGGGACTATCCTCATACCCTCACCCATGGTTGATGCCTCATTTTTGGAACTACCCTACAGTTTCCATGGGTTTAGGCCCGATCATGTCTATATATCAAGCCCGTTTTATGAGATATCTGGAACACCGTAACCTAAAAGAAAAAAGCGACTCGAAAGTATGGTGCTTTCTAGGTGACGGGGAGACTGATGAGCCAGAAACATTAGGGGCATTAACGCTGGCTTCCCGTGCTAACCTCAACAATCTTATTTGGGTTGTTAACTGCAATTTACAAAGGTTGGATGGCCCGGTACGCGGAAACGGTCAAATCGTTCAAGAATTAGAAGCCATCTTTCGTGGGGCAGGGTGGAATGTGATCAAAGTTTTATGGGGCCGCGAATGGGACGATCTCATTGATCAAGACCGTGATGGGTTATTGGCAAAAAGAATGGGTGAAGTCGTTGATGGTGAATACCAAAAATACACAGTAGCCGGTGGTCAGTACATTAGAGACCACTTCTGGGGGAGGCAGCCAGAACTTCAGAAAATGGTCGAAGACCTAACAGATGCGCAGCTGGAACGAATGAAATTGGGAGGGCACGACCCAGTAAAAGTACACGCTGCATATGCGACCGCAATGCGCAATGAATCAGGCCCGACTGTGATACTGGCTAGAACCGTTAAGGGGTATGGTTTAGGGGAGGCAGGAGAGGGCCGTAACATTAGCCATCAGCAAAAGAAGTTAAACCAAGAGGAACTCATCAAGTTCCGGGACCGGTTCAATATCCCTATCTCAGATGAGATGACCGACTCTTCATCATTCTACAGGCCAAAAGACGACAGCCCAGAAATTGCATATATAAAAAAGACGCGAACTTTACTGGGAGGGCCTGTGCCTTCCCGCTCGCCAATTAAGAGCGACTTAGCAGCCCCCACAGACGAATTGTTCAACGAGTTTTTCGAAGGGACTGGAGATAGAGAAGCCTCCACGACCATGGCTGTTGTTCGGATATTAACAAGATTACTTCAAGACAAATCAATTGGGCCACGAGTCGTACCCATCATCCCTGACGAAGCCAGGACTTTTGGGATGGAATCTCTATTCAGACAATTCGGAATATATTCGCCAGTAGGACAACTTTACGACCCTGTGGATTCCGGTACGTTATTGCCGTACACGGAAAAGACCGACGGACAGATACTGGAAGAAGGAATCAATGAGGCGGGATCTCTATCCTCGTTTATTGCTGCTGGCACATCTCATGCTACGTACCAAAAACCTATGCTGCCATTTTACATTTACTACTCCATGTTTGGATTCCAGCGAGTCGGAGACCTTATGTGGGCAGCGGGTGATAGCAGAGCACGCGGCTTTCTATTGGGAGGGACTGCAGGGCGAACGACTTTGTCCGGCGAAGGATTGCAACATCAGGATGGTCACAGCCATTTGTTGGCATCTGCCATACCCAATTTGATTTCCTATGATCCAGCTTATGCATTCGAGTTGGCTGTAATCATTCAAGAGGGCATTCGCCGAATGCATGAGCAAGACGAAGACGTGTTTTATTACATCACGGTTGCCAACGAAAACTACAAACAACCACCTTTACCGAGCACAGAGCCCGTCAGAGAAGGCATCATCAAAGGAATGTACAAATATCGTGAGTCACCGACGAATACCCCGGCTCAACTAAACCTTTTCGGAAGCGGAGCCATATTAAACGAGGTGCTCAAAGCTCAAGAGTCATTAGCTAATGAGTATCACGTATCGGCAGATGTATGGTCAGTCACAAGTTACACTGAATTGCATAGAGATGCGCTCGCAACCGAACGATGGAATATGTTGCATCCTGACGAGAAACCACGGGAACCATACATCCGTAAACTGCTGGGGGACGAGCCTAAGCCTGTTGTTGCAACATCTGATTATGTAAAGTCCATTGCCGGTTCATTGTCACAGTGGATGCCGGGAAGATTCGTCAGTTTAGGCACAGATGGTTATGGCCGAAGTGAATCGAGACAACGTTTACGAGACTTTTTCGAGGTTGATTCGAAGTACGTTACGGTGGCTAGCTTGCACGCGCTTAGTAAAAGTGGTGCTTCAGAAAGTAGCGTAGTCAGGGCCGCTATTCGAGAATCAGGAATTGACCCCGACAAACCCATTCCGACAAGCATATAATTAATCGCTAGGTAAAGTGGATAAGGAGAATGACTTTGGCAACTGACATTGCAATGCCTTCGCTGGGCGATGGTGTGTCTGAAGCAGACGTCCTTCACGTACTAGTTGAAGCAGGCGATGACATAGCCAAAGGTCAAACGTTAATCGAGGTGGAAACCGATAAAGCCACCGTAGAAGTCCCAAGTGACGCATCAGGAAACGTCCTCAAGGTCCACGTTAAACCTGGCGACACAATATTGGGTGGGAACCCAATAATCACCATCAATGAATCATCCTCTGAGGAAGCGATTACCAGTAGGTCTGCCCAAGAGATTGACAATAATGCCTCTGAGCAAGTACCTATTGACATCCCTAATAATCAGATGGGATATAGTGCTAAACCACCGATAAATACCCATCCCCACACTACGGTGAGTACTCAGAGGGAAACTCCTGTTTTTGCCTCCCCCTCAATTAGAAAACTTGCCCGCGAATTTGGTATTGATATTTACCAAGTACCGGGCACAGGACCCGGCGGCCGCATATCAGAGAATGACGTAAAGCTGTTTTCACGAGCCAAACAACAAACCGGGAGGCTTTCTGGTCTACCATCGTTACCTGACTTTTCCACTTGGGGAGAAGTCGAAGAACAACCACTCCCCAGAATTAGGAAGACGATTGCAAACAATCTTTCAACCAGCTGGAGCAACATTCCACACGTAACCTTGAACCTTGATACCGACATCACAGACTTGGAAAAGACACGCCAGGAAGTAAAGCAGAAGTTCCAGGCCAAAGGCGCAAAACTAACGATCACGCCTATCCTAGTGAAGGCTCTGGCCGATACTCTTAGCTCCCATCCAAGACTAAATAGTTCGATAGACATTGCCAACAGTCGCTTGATCCTTAAAAAGTATATAAACATCGGCATCGCAACTGATACAGAAAAAGGGTTGATTGTTCCCGTTGTCAAATCCGCTGCCGACAAGTCGTTGTTTGACATATGTGTCGAATTGTCGACCCTGGCCGCCGAAGCCAGGACGGGATCCATTGGCCCCGAATTTCTTGTGGCAGGAACTTTCACAATCAGCAATCTTGGGGGACTAGGCACGACACACTTCACACCGATTGTTAATTTCCCAGAAGTAGGTATTCTTGGAGTCGGAAGGGCTATGCAAAAACCTGAGTACATTGGCGAATCATTGTCCCCACGTTTGCACTTACCCCTATCTCTCTCATTCGACCATCGAGCTGTAGACGGAGCAGATGGAGCGAAGTTTTTGCAAGATTTAGGCGACACACTGGCAAATATGAGCCTCCATCTACCTAAGTAACCTGAATTGAGTATTTATCATTATGCATAACAATACTGGAATACACTCGTGACCCACACAGCAACAACCCCCAGTCTTGTGATAATCGGAGCGGGCCCGGGAGGTTATCCGGCAGCTTATCTTGCCGCCGATTATGGTATGGAAGTAACACTGATAGACAAAGACCCTAACCCTGGAGGGGTTTGTTTATACCGAGGATGCATTCCTTCCAAAGCGCTTCTTCACGTATCAAATATTCTGAACGACGCAAACTCAGCTTCCGAATGGGGGGTCCAATTCGATTCGCCTAAAATACACCTGCCAAGCATACGAAAACAAAAGGATAAAATCGTAAGCCGCTTAACCAATGGATTAGGGGCTATGGCGAAGCAAAGAAACGTAACTTTCATGCAGGGCACAGCGAAATTCTTAGATGAAAGCACAGTTCGGGTCAGCAAGACAGGCGATGAACCAGTAGACTTCACTTTTGATTACGCGATAATCTCGACGGGATCCCACCCAAGCCCATTACCCGGGCTAGACATCACCGACCCTAGAATAATGGACTCCACATCAGCCTTAGAGTTAGACGAGATTCCTCAATCCCTACTTGTGATAGGTGGGGGTTATATCGGGCTCGAACTTGGAAGTGTTTACAGTGCCCTCGGCTCAGATGTCACTGTCGTTGAAATGGCTAATCGGCTTTTACCTGAGGTCGACCCGGATCTCGTAAAGCCACTCCAATCGAAACTCGAAACCACTTTTACATCAATCCTACTGGAAACATCAGTAGAAGATGTCTCAAATGACGGCGATCGACTCAGCGTAGTTATGAGGTCCATCCTAGGGGAGACTACAACAGACAGCTATGACAAAATATTGGTTGCAGTAGGGCGTAAACCATTCTCAGCAGATTTAGGTCTTGAAATGACGAACGTCAAGATTGATCAAAATGGCTTCATCGATACAAACGCTCAATGTAAAACGGCCCATAACAACATATATGCTATTGGAGACGTAGCCGGCAATCCCATGTTAGCTCACAAAGCTACTGCCGAAGCTCGAATAGCAATCGAATCAATCCAAGGCATGACTTCAAGTTTTGATCCTGCTGCTATACCTGCCATTGTGTTCACTGACCCAGAAATAGCCTGGGCCGGCCTGACTGAAAGCCAAGCCAAAGCTAAAGGCATTTCAGTAGAGACTATATCTTTTCCTTGGATCGCATCAGGACGAGCAATGACTGTCGGTCATACCGACGGACTCACAAAGTTAGTTGTAGAACCCTCCACTCAGAGGGTGCTCGGCGTTGGAGTCGTCGGATACGGAGCGGGCGAGCTGATAGGAGAAGGTGTGTTAGCCATAGAAATGGGATCACGCGTGGAAGACATCGCTCTCTCGATACACCCTCATCCTACCTTGTCGGAAACTATCTCCGAAGCAGCCCACTTGTTTTTTGGGCACAATCCTCACTATATTCAACGTAAATAGAGGGATCCTCCTATTCTTATTACCCGACACAAAATCGAACAATCATTGGAACGATCGGAGCTCGTGATTTGCCACTGACCAGTCACGGATGTGCAAGTCGAATAAAACGGCTTATGGAGCGACTCCCCAAGGAGATAGACTTGGTGCTCATATCGCAACCAGAGCATGTCTATTATTTCAGTGGACATATGCACTCTCCGACTGGACTAGCGCATAGAGCTCCATCACATTTACTTATAACAAGGGACCTGAAATCAACTTTAATTTTGGATGGTAAAGCGAAACCGAGTCCCGACCAAGTTGCAGACAGAATAGTCAATGGATCCTGGAACGCAACGAATTTGAGAACGTCAAGGCATCAAGCTGCCGCTCAAGCTGCCCGCCATATAATTTCAGAGAAATCATTCGAGACCATTGGGATAGAACGTAACCTTACCCCAACAACAATCTTGCACCCATCAACTAGGACGGTAGACCTGACACCAATTATCCATGAGTTACGACAGTCAAAAGACCCTGACGAAATAATGATGATCAAGTCTGCTATTCGTATAGGCGAATCATTCCACAAAGCTGCCCGCTCATTCATTGAGCCTGGGCTAACAGAAATAGAACTATACGCCCGATGCCTCGAGGTTGCTACACGTCAAGCCTCGCAACCATTTGTTATGATGTGCGATTTTGCTTCCGGTCCGCATCTGCGCCAAGGAGGTCCACCTGGACCTCGCGTTATACAACCTGGTGACAACGTCATGCTAGACATATTCCCTTACATAGACGGATACCGCTGTGATATAACCAACACACTGAACGCTGGAAACATGCCGACAGATGATCAATTGGCAGCAATAGACGCAGCAAAAGCGGCCTTAACGGCTAGTGAACAACTAGCAAAACCTGGTATATCTGCTGGTGAGATCTTTGAGGCACAAGACAACGCTATTCGCGAATACAACAGCGATTGGCATTTGGACCATCATGCCGGTCATGCACTCGGCTTAGAGCATCTAGAAACACCGGACTTTGTC
Organism: uncultured Chloroflexota bacterium; assembly: GCA_913043205.1. Classification (GTDB taxonomy): domain Bacteria; phylum Chloroflexota; class UBA11872; order UBA11872; family VXNJ01; genus CAJWLF01. The sequence goes on from CAJWLF010000006.1 coordinate 29,059, forward strand.
CAAGGAAATCCAACTGAACTTGTAGAAGGAGCGATAATCACCTTCGAGCCCGGAGTGTACGGCCCAGACTTCCAAGGCGGTCGTATTGAGCACAATTACTTAGTTACTGGTGACGGGTTACAGAGGCTATCCCATCACCAACTCGGATTGGTGTAGCAGCCAAACTAGATCTACTTATGCCGACAATTTAATTGAGTGGCTCCCATTCTTTACCCAGCTCCGCAAATTGCTGAACAAGCGAAGCTATAATCTCATCACTCAACTTTCCTTTGGCCATAGATCTCGCATTGTCCACTATGTGATCGGCACAAGTAGTTCCAACGATACAAATATCGATCATTGAGTTAGATAATGCAAACCGCAATGATAGCTCATACGGATCTAACGGTCCTCCGGCAGGAACCCTGATATCACGTGTGCGTTCAAAATACTCATCAGCATACTCGTACGGAGAGCGAGTTTTACCAAATGTTCCGTTAGCCAGCGGTCTTTTTGCAATTATCCCTAATTCTGCCGCACGAGCAACAGGCAATATTTCAGTACAAGCCTTCTGATCAACGAGATTAAAGGAAGTCTGAAGGGTGTCGAACACTTCCAACTTGATCGCTGCCATGGCAGCACTACCATCACCACTAAATCCTATATATTTGCATTTGCCGGATTTTTGGGCTTTTTGAATAGCGTTGACTGCATCACCATCCATTAACGTTTTAAAGCTAGCTCCATGAAGATGCACAACATCAAGGTAATCAGTCCTCAGATTAGACAATGAGCTGTCTATTGCCTGTTCTATTGATTTACCAGACCAATTTAAGCCAGTCCCATCACCAGGAACATTAGGGGTCTTAGTCGCTAACACAAAACGATCACGACGACCCTTAATGGCATTTCCGATCAGAGCTTCACTACCAGCATAACTGGAAGCTGTATCCACGAAAATACAATCTACGTCTAAAAGGGTATCCATAATTCGATCAACTTCAGTTTGCGAAGCATGCTCAAAACCAATACGGGCGCCACCAAACCCTAAAGGATTAACGACTATATCAGTGCGGCCTAAGCGCCTCTTCCTCATTTATAGCAGTTCCACTTTGATCCCCAATAACTCATGTTTACCAAATACATTGCGTACGCTCCCATACTTCAATTAACTGTGCAAATCACCTCATACCACGTGGCGTTGGCCGCTGCATTTGAGACTCCTGAGGGTGCTCATCGAAATCCGGCCCCTCGTACCACGAAAGATTCTCCCTAGGCGAATAGTTGCCATAGGTATGAATGCTTCCACGAGAATCAGCAACCCACCTGACACCATTTTGTATAACTTTCAGCACTGTAGGATGGTGATAAATAGGCAGCGTCTCATGACCAGGCCTGAAGTAGAAGATTTTGCCAGCACCGCGGTGAAAAGTGCAGCCACTCCGAAACACTTCGCCACCTTCGAACCAACTTACAAATATTAGGTCATCAGGGGTGGGTATGTCGAAATGCTCACCGTACATTTCAGAACTTTCAATCTCAAAATACTCTCCTACTCCCTCGGCTATAGGATGTGACGGCTGAACCACCCACAAACGCTCTTTCTCATCCGCTTCTCTCCATTTCAACCAGCAACTGGTGCCCATCAGCTTCTTAAAAATCTTAGATAAGTGCCCAGAATGGAGAACCACTAACCCCATTCCATCTAAAACCCTTTGTTGAACACGATCCACCACATCATCTGAAACTTCGCCATGAGCCATATGCCCCCACCAGATAAGCACATCGGTCTCTGACAATACTTGTTCAGATAACCCATGTTCTGGTTGATCTAGAGTTGCAGTTCTCACCGTCAACCCGGGAACGCTCGATAGATGTGATTTTATGGCACCATGAATTCCATTAGGATATATCTTTGCAATTTCGGCACTATCAATTTCATGTCGGTATTCGTTCCAGACAGTAACCCGGATATCTTGGCTCATAATATTGATCACCTCATTAGATCGACTTGTCATACGCCTATAGTGTACGACCCAAGCAACTACTCAGCGAAATCTTAAGAGATTGACTTCCGTTGTACCAGTAGGCGAATAAGACGGTCGCGAAGTGCATTCGCTTGCAAACGAGCACTATGGTTTCCATTGCGCGCATCTTTTTCAAGTATCATTAATTCGTCGAATAACGCCTCAGTATTCACCAAGACACCACTGGAATCGCCTTGACTTACGTGTCTAATTGCAAACAGCGCTCCGGCTAACCCCATCAACATAGAAATCAAACCTAATACCGAAGCAGTAAGAAAATTAAGAACGCGAGACAGTATCGATACTCTTGGATCAAATACACGCATTTCAATTGCACTACCTAGTGGTACTGACGTTGCTCCCCATCTAGCTAATGAGGCCGTCTCACTCATAACAATCGAGGGAATTCTGACCAAATCACCTGACTCTATATCAATCCGACCCTCCACGCAGGTAAACGACAATTCTTCGGTAGGCATGTTTATTTTGTACTCTATTTTGGTTCCGACAGGATTCCAGGGAAACAGATACGAATAACTGATGCCGCTTTCTCCGGGTGGCACAGTAGTCGCAATGTTGAATTGTCCATCAAGTTCGGTAACGTCAGACAGACTAAAACCCTGCAGGGGCCGGAGGTTGTAAGATTGCTCCGGCACGTCAAATTTCAGCACTGCATCTTTGCTATTTGCAACAAAGGCCTTACTGCTCGGATTTAAGAGACTAACAGAGTGAATAGCCTCCAAAACTCCCTCTGAATCTTCCCTAAAAATCACCGCATTCTGAACAATCAAAATGCCGGGATCTACACTGACAGTCTCATGTACCAATATCGACACTAATTGCATGGCTTCATTTTCGATATGACTAAGGGGCCCAACCGAATAACTTCCTCCATCAAACTCAACTTCAAGCACATACGACCATTGGGGATCTTTTCGGATCTCATGAAAAGCGAACTCACCAGATTCCCTTGTAGTCGTTTGGTCGGCGTATTGAAAAACACCGGATTCGTAGACCGTCATTTCAACAGTTGCTCCCATTACACCCTCACCTGAACGATTCTGAACTACATTCCCGCTTATGGAAGACTCCATTAAATTAGCATAAACGTCCCCAGAAATATAAGCACAACCTACCAAGAGGCACACAATGGCACCTATTATTCTGCCCAAGATACACCTCGGTCCCCACTGTGAAAGACCATCCCGTTAATGTCGACGACAAACACACCAGCCGGCTCGTTGTAGTCGAGCAATACGAATCTAGCTTGAGTATCGAGATTCAATCTAAACCATGATAGCCCCCCATCCACACTCTTATAGACGCCGTTCGAAAGTGCAACATACAGAGCACCAGAAAAATTTGTGCCAGAGGGATCGGTATAACTATCCCCACTACGAAAATCATACGCGATTGAATTAATTTGGGCTGTCGGTAACGCCCCATTGACAAATCCGTTGATTCTCACCCATTTACCGGCACTATTCGTGAGAACCCCCTTATCTAGAGTTGCCACAAATACAGAAGACCCGGAAGCACCTATTGCAACATCGGACACAGTACCATTTACCGGATGATCGTATTTACCCCAAGTCTCACCCCCATCGCGGGTAGTAAAAACATGCCCTTTTGCATCGATCAACACCACATAGTTCCTATCAGCACGAGAGGCGCGAGCAGTGATCACAGGGCTCACAGAAGACTCCGGAATAGGCTTCCCAACATCATTAACGGCGTCGACATTAATAATCACACTGCGATCGGTCAACAGCAGTCCCTTGCTCGTCGAAACTACTGTCGATCTTAGAGACGCGTCGGAGGGTTCAAGAACCACATTATTCAAACTGCTCAGAAGCGACCCGTTTCTATAGAGTGCAACCAACTCCGTGTCTTGTTTGTCTACAACTTCTACATCTATGATGCCTTCCATCGAAATCTGCGTAAAAGCATCTACATCGTCCGAAGCAGACATATGCGGGACCAATCCGATCACTATGACCGTGATAACCGACAGTGCTCCCACCAATATCCCTAGTACTACCCTCCAACCGATCGCATGACGATTATCCTGATAGCTATCAGAACCAGCACCCATATCATATTCCCGAAAACGCCGCTCAATTCTACGATGGATATCGGTAGCAACGGTTTGATACGATTCGTCATTAGCTGGGTTGTTCGATTCACCATTATGAAACCGTGTTCGAAGGAATGGATCTATACAAATACCGATCACTAAAATTAGTGCCATTATCAAACCGAAAGTCAGGATTACTATCATTCTGATGAACCAGACTCAGATGAAGTATCCATGGAATCCCGTACCGAGAATAATTTAGACGATACGATCCCTACCCCTATCAAGATGAACAGTACTGGACCTATCCAAACACCAAGCTGAAAGCCTGATTTAGGTGGGTCTAGCAAGATCTCTTCACCATAACGTAACACCAAGTAATCAGTAACTTCCTTTTCATTACGCCCGCTGTCTAGAAGCACTACGATTAGCGCTCTCATTTGCTGAGCCAACTCTGCGTTTGAATCCTTTATGCTTTGCCCATCGCACACAGGGCAGGCAAGCTCCTCAGCTAGCAACCACATACGTTGCTCGGTATTTAGAGTAGAACCAGAGGTTTGATCGGCAAATAAACTCATAGGCGACCACAACGTAATAAAACAAACCAAGAATATTGTTGCTCGTCTAAGAAACGCTATCATGAAACACACCGTGCATTAGCACCACTCTATGGCTCACGAGATTTCGATTCCGGCCAAGACACCATCAATGTACCAAGGAAATACATAGCTCCACCAAGCCATAAGTATCCAACAAGAGGGTTCACGATTACCCGGAGAGTAATCAACTGGGGATTCACTTCCCAACCTGTCAAAAGTAAATACAGGTCTGTAAGGGAAGGGACCGATGTATTGATGCCTACCCAGGATGTAGGCTGAGTCTCCCATCCATCATGGACTCTCTTGCCTGGCACAATTTCGATGCCATCGCCTTGCGAAACAACACGTACCACTGCATCGACTGCCGTTACATCGTTGGCCCTGCTAAAACGCAGCTCATCAAATCGGAGAACATATCCTTCTACCGATGTTGTTTGCCCGGGCCCGAGGGTAACAGAGCTTTCCTTCTTATACATATTCGTACCAATAACCGCGATAGCAATCATAAGTATTGCCAAATGAACTACATATCCGCCGTACCGACGACGGTTTTTAGATAAAACTGAAAACACGGTCTTAATGCCTGGGCTATTTCCTGTATCTTTCGCATTAATAACAGCCCCGATGAAGTTGGTTAACGTACTCATTGCGGTAAAGCCAACCGCGGAAACAGCTAGACAAGCAAGCCCATCACGAATACCAAGCAGAAACAGAAGGCTACCCGTAACCAAGGCCACAGCCGCAGCAGGCATCAACCTAATCAACAACTGTTTGGAATCCGTACGTCGCCATGACAACGCTATACCAATCCCTATGAGAATAATAAGAGCTAATAAAAGCGGTCCATTTACCTGATCATAAAATGGAGCTCCGACAGCTATTCGTGCCCCTTGTATTACCTCAGATATCATCGGAAAGATAGTCCCCCAGAATGTCGTAGCGGCCACCGATACTAAAAGTAGATTATTGATAAGAAAGCCGGCTTCCCGAGAAGTAGCTGATTCGAATTGATTATTAGTCCTGAGTACAGGCAGCCTTATGATGATTAACGAGATACAACATATAAGCAATAATCCAAAAAAGACGAAGAATATAGGCCCCACGTCAGATACAGCGAAAGAATGAACAGAGGTAAGCACTCCACTACGGACAATGAAGGTCCCAAATATCGCTAGCAAATAAGCAGAAATCGCCAGTGACACATTCCATAGCTTTAGCATCCCTCTTCGTTCTTGCACAATTGCCGAATGCAGGTACGCTGTAGCTAGTAACCATGGAATCAACGCAACATTTTCCACGGGGTCCCATCCCCAATAACCACCCCAACCAAGCACCCTATACGCCCACCACGCACCTAGAAGTAATCCAGCAGCCTGCAGAGCCCAAGCTAACAGCATCCACCCGCGAACCAACTTAACCCAATCTCGATCGATACGGCCCGTCATTAGCCCAGCTATCGATAGCGCAAACGGAATTGCAAAGCACACATAGCCAGCAGTAAGCATAGGAGGATGGATTTGCATAGCTATATCCCAAAGAAGAGGATTTAGACCACGACCATCAGACGGAGGTGACATCAATTGTTTAAATGGAGAATCAACGAAGATCAACACCGCTAAAAAGAAGAAAAGCAATATTGTCAATACAAAGGCTGCATTTGTCGCCAATTGAGAGTCTGACGATCGAACTCGCCATACGGCAATCGGTGACACAACTGCTAAAATCCATGCCCAAAGCAACAGAGATCCTGCCTGACCACCCCACAACGCCGCGATAGTCAACCCTATTGGCATCGCCTTATTGGAATGTTCGGCAACAAATTGAATGCTAAAGTCATGCGTTATGAATGCAATAACCAGAACGACAACCGACAAGGAAGTCATAACACCCGCTCCTACCATCCCATTGCGCCCGCTAATAGCCAATAATGTGCGATTACCTGATATGGACATCCCATTGACTACACAGGCATACACAGTACAGCCTAATGCCAAAGCTATAGATATTCGCCCGATATCCGCCAGTTCCAAACTATGCCAGCTTCACTACTGTGCAGGAAGAAACCATATTTAACCTGCGACTTCCTATCTGTCTGACGGATCTTTCTCGAGGTCCTTCAGTTGACTAGATATCGCCCTGAGTCTTGCAGCAAGATACGCAACATACCCAAAAATTACCAGTAGAGTCACGGTGTAAGACAGAAACATCAACAAAAGTAGATCACCGTTGTTATTCATGAAGAACGCACCTCATTAAATCGATCCGATATCAATTCGAACTTCATTTGAAGCCGAAGTAAAACGAAGAACAAAAACCCAAAAGAACACATCGCGACTAACAGTGTCTGTAACATAGTATCCGGCAGCCCAGGTGAATCCGGTGCCGCTATAGACGGTAATGGATGTAGTGTGCGCCACCAGTAAACCGAAAGATAATTAACCGGTACTATGATCAATGTCACAATACCCATCAACGCAGCCACTCGTCTGCGGCGCCTCACCTCTTCAACATAACCTCTGAGCATGAGATATCCTAGGAACAAAAACCACATAACCAACGTAGTGGTAAGTCTTGCGTCCCAGGTCCACCAAACACCCCAAATGGCACGCGCCCACATAGATCCTGAAATTAATACAGTTGTCGTAAATATTGTCCCTAGCAACCCCGCAGACCTGGCCAATCGATCCCAAAACATGTTCATGGATACTAGGTATCCAATCCCACTAATAGCCAGTATTAGAAACGACAAATAAGCAAGTGCTGCTGTGGGGACATGAACATAAATTACGCGCTGAACGTCACCTTGGACCACATCCGCCGGAGCGAAAATTAATGCCATATACATAGTTGTTATAAGGCCAACACTGGCCATACCACCAAAAAGGATATCCCTTTTGGTAACCTCATATTTACTCTTCAAGAGCCACTCCTATAACTAAGCATGAACAACTAACAATTATAGCCGCATACGCAAGTACCAACCCGAGCCATGGCAAACCCGATCCAGCTATGATATCTAGCGATTCTAGAATTCCGGTAGATCCTGCAATAACTACTGGTAATGTAGCCGGCAAGGAGATTATAGGCGCCAGCAATTCTCTGGCGCGAGCCGGAACTGAAATAGCACTATATAAGGCCGAGATAGATGATAGGGCAATCACTCCCGAAACAACAATCCCTAGTACGTTCATCCGAAATAAATCAACATTGAACACTACCGCTGCCATCAAAACCATCATGACCGATACCACTGTCAACATAACAACACCGGACAACCATCTGGAAATGTAGAGCATCGCAGAGCTCACCGGAGCGCTACGTAATAGATCAAGTGAGCCTTGATCACTCTCAGCAGAAAACCCTCTCACAGCCAATAACGTTGATACAAAAGCAATACTCGCCCATAGCGCGCCCACGGCAACAGATTCGCCTGCAGTTACGGGGCCGGATGTAGCCATACTGAACGCAATTATCATCAGCACTCCAAGTATCGCCATAGATGGGACGGCATCTAGAAATTTCCATTCACGACGAAACTCACGCATCATCAGCGTTTTAAGGCTATTTATGGTCGATGGAACTACGGTTTCAGACGTAACCCAGCGGTCAAAATGACCATGAGGCTTAACAGGCATGCAAAGCTGATCGTCCTTGACTGCCCCGTTTTCCATTGAAATGACTCTGTCTGCAAGGGGCTTAATGTCATCAATACCGTGAGTCGCAATAACCACAGTGGTCGTGGAGGGACGGGAATTGAGAATGTCCTGAAACAACAATCTGGAATCGTCGTCTAGTGCATTAAAGGGTTCGTCCAACAACATCAGTTGTGGCCTGGTTACTATAGCTCGAACTAGCTCAAGTTTTTGCTGCATACCGCGAGACAAACTACGTGTGACGTCGTTACGCCGACGCCATAATCCACATGCCTGCAACAAAACCTTGACCTCTACTTTATCCAACCTAACACCAAACAGGAGTACAGCTAGTTGAAGATTTTCAAGAATACTGAGTGCTGGGAGGGACGAAGGACTATGCCCAACATACGCAATGCCTGGCCGGGTAGACGGATCCTCCAGTTTCATTTCATTCCCGTAAAGCTCGATACGTCCTTGATCAGGTCTAATAAGACCGCATACCAATCTCAGCAGTGTTGTTTTACCCGCACCGTTTGGCCCGGCCACAATTGTTAATGAACCCTGGGGTATATCTAAAGTAACGTCATTCAAAACCAAGGAGTAGCCACGTCTGCGATAAACATTGCGAATCGATACGGTAGAATTATCGTCCAATTTTCTTACCAATTCCATACTTGAATATAGAACACCAGCTTCTAGTCACTTAGTAAGAGACAGATCATCGACGGCCTGAAATTCAGGGCCATGCTGAACGAGCAGATTACTAGCTTGCAACACGCCGGACCGGTCAATCCGGCCTTCCACTATTACCTCTTGGTATTTCTGCTCATCAGAATATCCAAGCATGTCTGGAGGTGTATCAGCGTAAGAAACCGAAACCTTATCCTCACCATCGGTTAGAACAAATCGAATCCATAAACGTGAGTTGTCAGTGACAATCGAGTCATCAGCAATCCTGCCCTGCACTCTCACAGATCGACCTTGTAAGCTTTCACCTCGTTCACCAAGTTCGCTCACGGTGAGATAGTAAACAGAAGCGGCTCCGGTTGCAGACCAAACTAGATAGCCAGACGCCAACACTATTACCACAATTGCTATTAGCAATCGCGAAGATATTCGGGGTTTTCGGTATGCAACAGGTGATTCAGTCAATTAAACATCCCACATACAATGCATTCACTCATATCATCTCGAGGAGTATACGGCCAAAACTGCATCATCTAAATCCCTAGCTAGCCCTAAAGGTAAGTTCGACAATGCGATGCAACACAGAAGAGATCAAATAGACCATAGACCCGATGACAACAGCAAGCCCCCCTTTGCTACGAAACTGCCTCGGTAACAACGATGACATAGCCGTAAGTTTCCATCCAGTAAATAGTTCGCCACGATTCCAGACCAAACCAAAAACAACCCCCGACAATAGTATTTTCCCCAACAAAACTAGTATGTACTGGGCAGACACATCCGGGTGAGCCAATCTCTGTGCAGTCAGAATAGCTCCCGTTAATAAAAACACACCTAGGGAACCTGAAAATGCCTTCCCAACATTCGCGTGTACATTTCGATATACATTTTTGTTGCGAAGAAAGGATTCGTCATTTAACCCTGGTTTGACGGCCACTATGTAGAGCAGACCACCACCTACCCAAAGTGCGGCTACGAGGGCATGAGCCCAACGTACCAACAGCCCAATACCTTCCCAAAAAGTATATTCAATCAATTGACTCGTCCAACAAAGGAGTAATCATAGACATCAGAGTAGGTGCGTTCAGTGGCCCAACCCAACGCGTCACTATCATCCCATTCTTATCCACTATCACTGTCTCAGGTATTCCAGCTATACCATATTCGATTCCAATGTTTCCTTGGTCATCAATACCGATAGGAAAAGACAGACCATGGTTCCTTACAAACCCTCGGGCATCCGCCTCTTTGTCCCAAAGAGCGACTCCTAGCATAGAAACATTCGACGGCCTATCCTTCCATACTTGCTCAAGTTCAGGAGCCTCTCTCACACAAGGACCACACCAAGAAGCCCAAAAATTTACCACAACAACTTTGCCCAATTGGGAAGACAGTTGGTATTCAGTACCATCGAATAACACCATTTTAAAATCTGGCGCTGGACGTCTTGCAAGCATCTCTTGCTCGACAGCAAAATTAACGGCACCGGAGCTCGAAGTGTTTGTTTGGAGACTCGCGCCAAAGACAGCTAGCAGTGATATAGCCGGAACAATTAGCAGGATTGCTAACAGGTGCCTTTTCATAATTTGTCAAATATTGTTAACTTCCCGGACCTTTAGTCGGTAACATGTGGGAAACATAGGCGATCCGTTCATAACTCGCCGCTGGAGGCATTAGGAGCATTTAAAGATAAAACTTTCCTGAGATACTTTAAACGACGATTCCCTGTACACATGCTACAACAAAATTTGGAATGAGTTGGGTAATACCTAATACAGGCCCATCACAAAGAAACCCGCCATCCAGAGGACACACAAAGCGCAAAGTCAAATGACCCATATCAACTTAAACGATATAACCAACTTTGAGGAACCAGAGGCCGAGGAATATGACCTCCCGCTGCTACCAATAAGAGCAAATGTTGTATTCCCAGTTCCGGAAATGCTTACCCCTCTGTTGGTTAACCGAGAAAAATCAGTCGCAGCGATCGAATCAAGCTTGATTAGCACACGTCAATTATTGGTGGTCGCCCAAAGAGAACCTGATAAAGAGGATATTTCATCAGACGACCTGTTTAGCATAGGCACACTCGCTACGGTCAGCAGAATGCTGAAATTGCCCGACGGTACTACCAGTGTCTTAGTTGAAGGACTCAGGAGAGTGCGAATCGAAAACATAGTGCAAGAAGCCCCGCACTTTCGAGCGTCCGCACGATCAATCCCTAACGTTGCCGAGACAAACAACAATGTGGCTGAGCAGCTAGGCGAAGCAGTACTGACCCTATTTAAAAAAGCCACTGAAATGAGTGAACAAATAGAGGATGACGAATATGTGCGGGCAATGAATGCGAATTCACCTGCTACCCTGTCGGACGTTGTAGCGGCTGCCCTAGAAGTTCCCTTCCTTAAGGCGCAACAATTACTGGAAACCGAACAACCATCTGAGCGACTACGACAACTTCACACGATGCTAAGCGAGGAACTTGCGATTTTGGAACGCCAGCAAGACTTACAAGATGAGATCAACAACAAACTAGGCGAAACTCAACATGACTTAATCCTGACAGAGCAGATGACTGCCATTATCGACGAGATCGGCGACTCAGACACCACGACCCGTGACATCCGGGAATTTTCAGAGCGGCTTTCAAAAGGTCGTTATCCCAAACACATAGTGGACCGAATCAACAAAGAGCTTGGACGCCTGAATTCGATGCCTCCAGGGTCACCAGAAATAAACGTTTTGAGCAACTACGTAGAATGGCTATTGGACCTTCCTTGGAGAAAACGGAGCCGAGAAAGCATTAACATCGATCAAGCGCAAGACGTTCTGAATAGAAGTCACCATGGGTTGGACGAGGTCAAAGACAGAGTTATGGAATACCTTGCCGTGCGGAAATTATCACGCAAACTTCGTAGCCCGATCTTATGTTTTGTCGGACCACCAGGCGTAGGAAAAACAAGCCTTGGAAAGGCAATTGCAGACGCAATGAACAGAAAGTTCGTGCGCGTTTCACTTGGTGGGGTTAGAGACGAAGCGGAAATCCGAGGACACCGGCGCACCTACATCGGGTCAATGCCAGGAAGAATAATTCAGGCGATGCGAGAAGCGTCGACTTCGAATCCAGTTTTCATGCTCGATGAGATTGACAAATTGGGAGTGGACTTCCGTGGGGACCCGGCAACGGCATTACTCGAAGTCTTAGACCCTGAACAAAACAATGCGTTTTCTGACCACTACATTGAAGAATCATTCGACTTGTCCAAAGTGTTGTTCGTCACAACAGCAAATTCGACAAAACGTATGCCCGCAGCGCTAGTTGATCGGATGGAAATAGTACAAATACCGGGATACACAGAATCTGAAAAAGCAAATATTGCCAAGCAATTCTTAATACCAGACCAACTGAGGCAGCACGGACTTTCCAGTAACCATTTATCGTTCAGCTCTGCAGCCATATCCCACATAATCAGGTGTTACACCAGAGAGGCCGGAGTTCGGGAATTAGAACGACAGTTGGCAAGACTATGCCGCAGAAGAGCCTTTGCACTCGCCGAAGGAGATGGCCAGTCAAAGAAGATCGGAAAGGGAAGTTTGAGAAAACAGCTTGGCTCAGAGAAGTTTCGTTTTGGCGAGGCTGAAGAGCAGGACGAGGTGGCCATGGCCATGGGGGTTTTTCAGACAATTCATGGTGGAGAATTGATGCCTGTCGAAGTAACAGTTTCTAAAGGCTCAGGACGGCTAACCGTCACCGGGAGGGTGGGCGATGTAATGCAGGAATCTGTACGGGCCGCACAAACTTATTCCAGAGCCAATGCCAAAACACTTGGGATTTCCAACCATAATTTCGACAAGCTTGATTTTCATGTACATATTCCAGCCGGAGCGACTCCCAAAGAAGGCGCATCCGCAGGCATAACGATAGCGACTGCATTGGTTTCTGCATTAACTAACACCCCGGTACGAAAAGACACGACTATGACGGGTGAACTGACTCTGCAAGGGCGTGTACTTAAGACTGAAGGGCTAAAGGACAAGGTGCTGGCGGCTCACAGAGCGGGCCTAAAACAATTTATACTGCCCAAGGGAAATAAGCGCGACTTAGACACTCTGCCCCAGGATGTGCGCAGCAGCATCAACTTTGTCATTGCCACCAAAATGCAAGACGTAGTCCTATCAGCCCTGTCAGGCAACTAATCTTCGGCTATCCTGTAGTCGATAATGAGCATTGGCATAGCCAGTAGGACATCAATAACGGGGTACAGATTTAGGTCCATGGGGCTATGCTGTAACGGCGATCAATGGTGTGCTCTTATGCCCTTAATCGCATTAATGCGAAAAATGTTGGATTGGAGTTGTCTAGATGTTCAGACCTTTAAATTTGATAATGGGCATATTCTCCAAGGATTTGGGTATCGACCTAGGCACAGCTAATACGTTGGTGTACGTAAGAGACCGTGGAGTAGTGCTATCAGAACCATCAGTCGTCGCTACAGACACTCGAACCTCAAGAGTACTAGCAGTAGGAAAGGCAGCAAAAAATATGGTCGGTAGAACGCCAACAAATATTGTCGCAGCTCGTCCTCTGCTAGGAGGGGTAATCGCCGATTTCGAGACCGTCGAGATCATGTTGAGATATTTTATTGGAAGGGTCCATGAAGAATCGCCGTTCCTGCCTCGGCCTCGAATCATCGTAGGCATTCCTTCCGGCGTTACAGAGGTTGAAAAGCGGGCAGTCCACGAAGCCTCAATACAGGCTGGAGCTCGAGAAGCGTACCTTATTGAAGAACCTATGGCCGCAGCAATAGGAGCTGGCCAACCAATTCAGAATGCCTCTGGAAACATGATCGTCGACATCGGAGGAGGAACGACTGAGGTCGCAGTTATATCATTGGGAGGGGTGGTAGTTAGCAACTCTATTAGGATAGCCGGTGACGCTTTAGATCAATGCCTTGTAGATTACATTCGTACAGAACACCAAATGCTTATAGGTGAGCGCACCGCTGAAGCTTGCAAATTAGCTATTGGTTCTGCATTCGACGACATTGAAGACTCTACTACGTTGGTGCGGGGACGAGATTTGAACACGGGATTACCACGTGCATTGGAACTATCCACCGGACAGGTTCGCGAAGCTATGTCCGGCACAATTATAGAACTTGTGGACATCGTAAAGCTGGCCTTAGAGTCCACACCTCCCGAACTCCTCGCAGACATAATGGAGGATGGTATATATTTGGCTGGCGGAGGCGCGTTGTTAAAGGGCTTGGACAAACGCATCGAGACAGATACGGACATCCCAGTAAAGGTCGCTAAGCATCCTCTTGAAGCTGTTGTACGGGGAACTGGACATTGCCTTCAAAACCTGAAAGTTTATCGTGAAGTATTCCTTACTGAAGACGGATACCCCAACAATTAGAATGTGTGTGGGCCAAGCACTAACACAACGTGCCCATCCTGCATGAAAGCTCAACAGTCTTTATTATGGCTGATTGTGCTGTGTGGTATATCAGTATCCCTATCACTACTCCATAACAATGGGTCTCTAGAATCCGTGCAGGACACGGCACTTAGAGTACTGTCACCCCTCCAAAACGTGACCTCTGGTATATCTCGTTCAATCGCAGATAGAGTTGATGATATATCTAGCTTCTCGCAACTACGTTCCACTAACAAATCTTTGATTCGGGAAAACAACATACTGCTCGCCGAAGTGGCTCGACTTAGGATGACTGATCGAGAGAACGCTTCGCTGCGGCAAGCTGTGGGTTATATGGATCAGCATCCTGAACTAGAATTAACAATTGCCAAGATCATTGGCCGGGACAGCTCCAATCTGTTGGATTCTATGTTAGTGGACAGAGGGAGACAAGACGGAATTGCACCAGGAATGCCCGTAGTCGCCAACGGAGGGCTGATTGGTCGAGTAATTTCAAGTTCTACGAAGACATCAAGAATCCTTCCTATTACTAGCCCTCAAAGCTCCGTCAACGTCATCGTCCAGGGAGAACATAGCGATGCTGACGGCACTGTAACAGGAAGCAAAGAAGAACTACTGAAAATGTCGAAAGTCGTTGATTCAGACGCCCTAAATACTGGATTGTTCGTCATCACGTCCGGTCACGGAGGAGGGTTCCCTAGAGGCATCCTAGTTGGCCAGGTTGTAACCATTACATCAAGTTCATCAGCAATCATGACTGAGGCAGACGTACGTGCATTTGTCAGGCACGAAGATGTTAATACAGTACAAATAATCACTTCTTTCGGTAAGGGATAGTCAATGAACGACTATCCCATCTATGCATATCGAACTATCTCCGATAGCAAGAAGATTAAGGTAACGACTTATGGCTTATTGATCGTTTTGGCTGCCCTTTTTCAAGCATCCTCCCCTCCTTTTTTTACCATTAAGGGAACATCCCCGGATTTCGTAATCATTTTGCTGATCTTATCTTCAACAATACTACGCCACAGACATGCATTAGCCTGGAGCTTCGGAGCAGGCTTGTTACTAGACCTACTAAGTAGTGGGCCTATCGGCATAAGCGCCCTCGCACTAACATTTGCTACATATGTATCTTCTGTGGGTGGAGTTGGTCTTTTTAGAACGACCTATGCCTGGTCAATAGGAACCGTAGCGATATGTACCCTGGTATATTACTTGATTACAATATCCTTTCTAACGGTCCACGGAGTTTCAATAGATTGGGCAACCACCATAATCAGAATTATCCCTTCCACAACAATATACAACTCCGTAATCGCCGCATTGCTCTACGGCCCCATCCGTAGGATTGCGCAGACAACGAACCGTAACCGATATTATAGTTACGGCCAGCCACATGAATAACCCAAACACTGTTGCCGATATGTGATATATGGAAGAAGCAAGCCTACGAGGCAAGGGCAGGCCCGTTGTGTCCTCCAGAAGGACCCTATTACTGGGATTAGCTTCAGGCATCGCAACTTCGGTGCTGATAGCACGTTTATGGAACATGCAGATTCTTAATAGCCAAGACTTTGTAGGCCAGGCAGAAGCTAACCGCACCCGCGAACTGCCAGTCCGGCCAACTCGAGGGATAATCAAAGATAAAGAAGGAAACAATTTAGTTATTAATGTTCCGGTGTTTAACGTGACTGTTATCCCAGAGCAGATACCTGATGGTAAGACTGAAGAACTATCACATCTATTGGCTCGACTGCTCGGCATCGCCTCGAATGAGATCAGCACGAAAATTAGCTTGGGACGGTCTAAGCCTAGAGACCCCATCTCAATAGCAAGACATGTAAATCGAGACATCATGCTAACTCTAGAAGAAATGTCTTATCGTCTTCCCGGTGTAGTAACAAGCCTTGTCGCACGCCGGTCTTATCAAAACAGTGACATATTCGGACATATAGTTGGATATACAGGCCCGATTCCTTCAGAACAAGCATCCAATTACAGTACTAAAGATGTCGGCCTTGACGAAGACGTTGGACTGTTTGGCCTCGAAAACAGCCAACAAGACCTTCTTCGCGGTAAAGATGGTAGGAGGCTTATCGAAGTCGAAGCGTTTGGTAGGGAAAGGCGGCAATTAGCGATAGAGGATCCAACGAGCGGAAGCGACATTACTCTGACCGTAAGCTCCTCCTTCCAACGTGGCGTTCACAACATCATGGCTCGGTATTTAGGACAAAAAGGAGCCGGTGTAGCGATAGCCTTAGATCCTAATACTGGAAATGTCCTATCCTTGGTAAGTTATCCAACGTTCGACAATCAGTTATTCGCAGATGGAATATCTGCCGAGGATTATGACCAACTGTCATCTGACGTCAGACGACCACTTGTTAATCATGCCGTTTCTGGACTGTACCCTCCTGGATCCACTTACAAAGTAGTGGCAGCAAGCGCCGCGTTAACCTCAGAATCCGTTGGCCCAAACACAGCGTTTGATTGTAAGGGCAAGTTAGTCCTTCCAAGTGGCTGGGAATTCCCAGATTGGTTGCGTCAAGGCCACGGACCCGTCGACTTACACCGAGCGATAGCGGAATCGTGCAATGTGTATTTTTATACCGTGTCCGGAGGGAACCCATACAGTCGATTCAATGGAATAGGAGATACATTACTGGCAAATACTGGTCGGGCCTTCGGATTCGGCGCAGTTACCGGAATAGACCTACCTGGCGAACTTGCCGGAACAGTTCCAGACAGAAAATGGAAACGCGAAACAATTGCACAACCATGGGTGACAGGCGACACCTATCAGGCAGCAATAGGCCAAGGCTTCGTCCAATCCACTCCAATACAATTACTAAACATGTATGCGGCTATTGGAAACGGTGGAACATTGTACAAACCTCGCTTAATAGACCGAGTAGAATCTGAAAATGGCCAAGTAAGTCACCCTCCGATAAAGGCGTTAAATCGTCTGCCGCTTTCTGGTCAGTACTTAAACTTGATACAAAACGCCCTCTACTCGGCGGTTAATGATTACGCCGGAACAGGTCGAAATGCTAGATCCGAGTTAGTTGCAATCGCAGGAAAAACAGGAACTGCAGAATACAGCGGCTCAATATCACCCGATGGTTCACTTCCAAGTCACGCTTGGTTCGCAGGATATGCTCCACATAAATCGCCAACTATAGCTTTTGCTGTACTAGTAATTGACGGAGGCGAAGGATCTCAATCAGCCGCATTATTGGCACGAGACATAGTCGAGTTGCATGAAACTGGTGAAATTCCACCAATGCGGTACGCAGCTTTTACCAAAACCACCTTCACAGCAGGACGATAGATTGAGCCTCATCAAAAACATTGGAATTTTTGAAACAGCATTGCTCTTAGCAACATTGGCTTTATTAACCATCGGATTAGTAACTTTAGAGAGAATTGGGCTGCCTATTGAAAACGGCCTCGACAGCCAGGTTGCTCGACAAATGCTGTTTGCGGTAGTCGGCCTATTTGGCATGATATTCATGGCTTGCATTAACTATAGAACCTGGTCCGTATTGGCTTGGACAGCGTATCTGCTCGCACTAATTATGCTAGTAGCAGTGCTTTTCATCGGCGTGACCAGATTTGGCTCTCAGCGCTGGTTCCTCTTAGGAGCCTTCCAATTCCAGCCCTCGGAGTTCGCCAAACTGGCTATGATATTTATGCTGGCCCGGTACTTCTCTCGACGACCGAACCGGAGGACTGATCTATCAACACTATTCGGCAGTATGCTCATAGTTGCACCTCCCGTACTACTGATACTCTTAGAGCCGGACCTCGGAACCAGCCTGATCTTAGTAACGATTTGGTTCGGAATGACGTTCCTAAGCGGAGCCGCGATAAGGCACATAATCATCATGATATCCATAGCGTTGCTGTCATTACCCATAGCGTGGCTAATAATGAAGCCTTACATGAGAGACCGCATAGTGACATTTATCGACCCTACTGTAGATCCCCTTGGGGCCGGGTACAACGTCCTCCAAGCAAGAATTGCAGTCGGCTCAGGTGGTTGGTTTGGCAGAGGAGTGAGCGAAGCAACTCAAAGCCAATTAGAATTTCTCAGGGTGCGTGACACCGACTTTATATTTGCGGTAATTGCTGAGCACTTAGGGTTTATCGGAGCAATCACAGTCATAATCTTGTTTGCGATAGTCATCACCTATAGTCTAATTGCTGCTCTGCGAGCAACTGACAATTTCGGCCGGCTGACTGCCGGAGGTTTGCTTATAATGCTTACGTTCGAAGTCGTGATTAGCATTGGAATGAACATAGGGGTAGCCCCTATCACCGGTATCACGCTACCGTTACTAAGTGCGGGTGGCAGCTCACTGGTGATGACTATGGCAGGCATAGGCCTGCTGCTAAGCATATCTCTTCACAAAGGTGATAGTTTATTCGATAGACCAACACGCGTTTCGTTGCCTGCGAGCAGCAAACCTTATTCTGACGCGTACAAGGAGTATCCCGAGTGACTTATGATGGATCGCCCATCAGAGTGAAAGTCCCAGCTACCTCAGCTAACCTAGGAGCCGGCTTTGACTGTTTAGGAATAGCTTTACACCTCCACGATGTTTATGAGTTCCGGTTATCTAAAAGCGAGCAAGTTCATGTAGAAGGAGTGGCCAAGCTGGACATAGCTATCGACCAACCTAATCTAGCCTTAGATTCAGCTAGACAACTGTCCCGCGAAGTCGGAAAAGAGTTTTGTCATTTACGGCTAGACGAGTACACCAACATTCCGGTAGCACGCGGCCTTGGCAGTAGCGCGGGAGCAATCGTTGCTGGCCTAGCAGCTGCCAATCATGCGTTAGGAAACCCTCTATCTAAAGACCGATTAATTGAACTAGCTACAGACATCGAGGGTCATCCAGATAACGTGATTCCTGCAATAACCGGCGGTCTAGCACTATCAATAACCGGCTCCCACCCAATCGACTGGATAAAAGTCGATATGCCATCTACTTTGACAGCAGTTGTCGCAATACCTGAACTTAGAATACCCACGTCGGAATCAAGGCAGGTATTGCCTAGAGATGTGAGTATTGACGATGCCGTCTTCAATTCTTCTCGCACCGCTCTATTCATGTATGCCATTCAAACCCAGAACTTTCAATTGCTAAAGCAGGCTATGCAAGACAGATTGCACCAGCCTCATCGAGCTAAGTTGCACCGCAGTCTGGACTCGATACTTGAAAGTGCTTACATCGGCGGGGCCCACGGAGCAGCTCTTAGCGGATCCGGGTCCGCAGTGCTGGCATTCTGCACCTCAGATGCCGATACAATAGGTATGCACATGTGTGAAGCGGCCGAGTCGGCAGGGATCGAGTGTCAATATTTGAAGATGCCATTGCAAAACTTCGGATACAAAATACTGAAATAACAGGACCCACAATTTTGCGAGGCCGGTGCTGGCACCAATATAATCCTAAATGTAACAAATGGATCTAATCAGGTCTTCGTGCCTGGAATATATCTAGGCAAGGGCCAAGGACTAGTAGGTGGTACCAATCGACAAAGCAGGGCAGAGCATTTCTGATCGCTCGGCACCTAGGGACTACATCGCGGTCGTAGACTTTGGTTCACAGTACACCCCATTAATTGCCAGACGGATTAGGGAGGCTGAGGTTTACAGTGAAATCTTTTCATACCTAGAGCCAACATCTAGCATTATCCAGAATGACCCGCGCGGAATAATCCTATCTGGCTCAGATGCCAGTGTATATGGTGATAGTCCACCTCATTTGCCAGAAAGTCTGCTGGAGCTTGAAATCCCGATTCTAGGCATTTGTTACGGCATGCAAATCATCACTGATGCCTTAGGCGGAGCAGTGGCCCCGAGCAAGACAAGAGAGTACGGACCAGCCACTATGGAAATAGCTGATCTCTCTCATCCAATATTTGCGGGTTTCCCTGAGACAACTCGTGTCTGGATGAGCCATGGTGACCGAGTAGTTCTTCCCCCTCCTGGATTTGAACAACTTGCACGCACAGAAGGTTCGGAATGGGCTGCCGTAGCTAACGAAAATGATATCGTGCTCGTTCAATTCCATCCCGAAGTAAAGCACACTCAGCTAGGCCATGCCATGCTGAGAAACTTCGTATTAAATATGTGCGACTGCAAGCCATCATGGACCCCCACATCATTCATCGAACAAACCGTCCGCGAAATAGACTCCATTGTCGGGAATGGAGTGGCCATTGCAGGAATTAGTGGTGGAGTGGATTCAACAGTCGCATCAGCTCTAGTACATAGAGCCATTGGAAATAAACTTCAGGGTATTTTTGTCGACACAGGACTTTTGAGAGCTAATGAGGTCTCTAATGTAGAGGAATCACTATCAAAACACTTAGAAGTACCATTGCTAGTTCATGATGCATCGGATAGATTCCTCAATCACCTGAACGGGGTAACAGACCCAGAAACTAAGCGCAAAATCGTTGGGGAAGAATTCATTAACGTGTTTGTCCAAGAAGCTGCCAAGATTGACAGAGCAGAGTTCTTCGTTCAGGGCACTATCTATCCCGACACCATTGAAAGTGGCTCGGCCGGTCTTAACTCAGCAAAGATTAAGACACACCACAACACTCATATCCCTGACACCCTTAACCTCCAAGTCGTAGAGCCTCTTAGACGTCTGTTCAAGGATGAAGTACGACAAGTGGGCCTCGAACTCGGGCTGCCGGACGAACTAGTGTGGCGCCAACCATTTCCTGGACCAGGGTTGGCAGTACGCATAATAGGACAACTGTCGAGGGACCGCATCAGATCCCTCCAAATAGCGGACGCTATATTCGATGAAGAAATACGATCCGAAGGACTAGATAGAGTTATCAATCAATATTTCGTAGTTCTAACGAACATCAAAACCGTTGGTGTAATGGGTGATGCTAGAACTTATGGAGAGGTCGCTGCATTACGCGCCGTCATCACGGAAGATTTTATGACCGCCGATTGGCACCGTTTGCCATATGAAGTTCTGGCACGCACCTCATCACGAATCGTAAATGAAGTGCCTCAAATCACAAGGGTTGTCTACGATATTACGCCTAAGCCTCCAGGAACTATAGAGTGGGAATAAGAGTACTCGTATTAGGCTCGGGAGCAAGAGAGCACGCAATCGCTTGGAAGCTCTCCCAAAGCCCGTTACTTGAAAACTTATATTGCGCTCCAGGCAACCCAGGAACAAGTGACCTGGCTACAAATATATCGTTGGCCCATACTAATCCCACGGACGTATCGGTATGGTGCAAGTCAAACAACATAGATTTGGTAATCGTGGGACCGGAAGA
Organism: uncultured Chloroflexota bacterium; assembly: GCA_913043205.1. Taxonomy (GTDB): domain Bacteria; phylum Chloroflexota; class UBA11872; order UBA11872; family VXNJ01; genus CAJWLF01. The sequence continues at coordinate 50,832 of CAJWLF010000006.1, forward strand.
CTCGCTTGCCAATGGCATAGCGGATGCACTAGAGACAGCCAATATACGCTGCTTTGGGCCAAATAAAGCTGCTGCAGCCCTCGAATCAAGCAAAATATTTGCAAAAGAGTTCATGCGGCGACACTCAATACCTACAGCCGACTTCCGTATTTTCGACAACCCGACCGAGGCAAAACAATACTTGTCTTCAGCACAACATCCGACAGTGATAAAAGCTGATGGCCTAGCCGCTGGCAAAGGTGTAATTATTGCTAATAATGATGCAGAAGCCGTACATGCCATTGATCAACTAATGGTAGAACGAAAATTCGGTGACTCCGGAGCCCGTGTATTAATTGAAGAGCATTTGTACGGACAGGAGCTATCAGCCATATCCATCGTCAGCGGCCAAAATTTTCAGCTACTACCTTGCGCGCGCGATTTCAAGCGAGCAAAGGAACAGGATCAAGGCCCCAATACTGGTGGCATGGGAAGTTATGCCCCACCCCGCATCCTAACCTCCGATCTAAGTGACCAAATCACCGAATACATCATACAGCCTACCCTTATGGGGCTAGAGGCCGAAAACCTACACTATGTAGGATTCTTGTACGCAGGTTTGATGATTACCAAAAGCGGTCCTAAAGTGGTCGAATTCAACTGTAGGCTGGGGGATCCAGAAGCCCAGGCAATCATGCCTTTACTAGACGGCGACCTACTCAACGCACTTGATTTAGCCAGTCGAAACCAATTCACCAGACCAGTCCTGTCTAACCGAAATAGCTCCTCGGTATGCATCGTAATCACCTCACAGGGATACCCAGGAGAATATAAAAAAGGCATGGTTATATCCGGGCTAGAAAAGGCTGCTGAGACCGGCCATATCTTTCACGCCGGCACCGAAACAACAAACAATCTATTAACAACCAACGGAGGCCGAGTGTTAAGCGTCGTTGGTGTTGACTCAACCCTCTCAACAGCCAGACAAAAGGCTTATACTTCAGCTGCCAACATAAACTTCGATGGTGCATATTACAGAAAAGACATCGCTGCATATGACCCAACTCATTTGGAGGATTTAGATTAATGATCCCTAGATACGTCAGGCCTGAAATGGATGCTATTTGGAACAGGCAGTCTTATTTCGAATATCAACTCGAAGTGGAAAAAGCTGTTGTGCAAGCATGGGGCCAAACTGGGTTGGTCCCAAAAGAAGACGTAAAACTTATCAACCAAGCCACATTTAGTCTCGGACGGATAGATCATTACGAATCAACTTCCGACCATGAAACGGATGCCTTTGTGTCTGCCGTCGCAGAAACACTAGGCGATGAGTCTCGCTGGCTCCACCTAGGCCTTACCTCCTCAGACGTTCTAGACACGGCACTATCCCTACAATTAATCGCTTCGGGAAGAATCTTGAAAGATCGACTTGCCAAACTCGAAGAAGTCGTGACTCATACCGCAGTAGAGCATCGGAACACCCTTACAATAGGTCGGTCGCATGGGATTCATGCAGAACCCACCACTTTTGGATTCAAAATGCTAATTTGGGTCGATGAACTTCGGCGAGCAAAGACTCGATTAGACCACGCTTTGAAAAACATTTCTGTTGGTAAATTTTCAGGCTCAGTTGGAACCCACGCTAATGTGCCCCCAAATGTTGAAGAATCGGCCTGTAAATTGTTAGGTTTAAAGGCCGCCCCAGTATCAAACCAAATCTTGCAGAGAGATCGGCACGCACACTTCGTCAGCACCCTGGCAATAATTGCGGGGTCCATTGACAAGTTCGCTACCGAAGTCAGAAACCTGCAACGAACTGAAATCGGTGAAGCCGAAGAGCCGTTTGAGGAAGGACGACACGGCTCATCGTCCATGCCTCATAAGCGTAATCCTTCACGGAGCGAGCGAATTACCGGGCTCGCTCGATTTGTCCGGTCTTCAGCCAGCGTTGCATTCGAAAATATGGCACTATGGCATGAACGGGATATAAGCCACAGTTCGGCAGAACGCATAATCCTTCCTGACTCATGCATGGCAGTTGATTACATGTTGTGGCTCTTTACAAACATAATGAGCGGACTCAATATAAACGTCGACCGAATGCTGTCTAATATGAATCTCACCCATGGCCTCATTTATTCACAAGCAATCCTATTGGCACTGGTGGACAGTGGCATGACGCGACAAGACGCATATGCCATTGTGCACAAAAACGCCATGGCAGCCTTTAACAAAAAGGTATCACTTAGAACGTTGCTAGAATCAGACCCGGAAGTTACATCCAGACTTAACAGAAAAAATCTTGACGAAGCATTTAGTCCAGACAGACACTTACAACATATCAATACAGCCTACCAAAGGCTGGGAATAGAAATAGGAGAGGCTACTTGAGTTTTGAATCCCCACCGCTACTAGAATCTGATATTCCAGGACTAGACTTGCTAGGTCGTGGAAAAGTACGAGACATATACTCCATCGGTGACAACCTGCTATTGGTTACCACGGACAGGATATCAGCCTACGATTCTATAATTCCTACACCGATACCGGGCAAGGGCGCTGTATTAACCGCAATCTCAGCTTTTTGGTTCGAAAAGACAAACCATTTGGTAAAGAACCATATGCTATCCATCGACGTAGAAGAGATGGACCTCCCTTCTGGGACGAACATCGATGCTCTGCGAGGTCGAACTATGCTCGTCCGCAAAACTAATCCTCTCCCTATCGAGTGTGTAGCACGCGGCTACCTGGCTGGCTCAGGCTGGTCAGATTATAAAAACTCCGGAAAGGTTTGTGGAATTCCACTTCCAGATGGACTGCGTGAATCCCAAAGATTGCCCACTACTATTTATACGCCTGCCACAAAAGCTGAAACCGGACATGATGAGAACATCAGTTTCGAAGAATCCTCTGATTTGGTTGGAGCACATCTCGCTGAGACAGTAAGGAGCCTAACCCTCGGCATATACGAATATGGCCATAACCACGCGCGGGAACGGGGCATTATTTTGGCAGACACCAAATTTGAGTTCGGCCTCATAGGGGATGACCTCATATTGATAGATGAAGTATTGACACCAGACTCTTCCAGATTTTGGGAGTTGTCGACTTATAAGGAAGGGACATCACCTTCTAGTTATGACAAGCAATATGTCCGTGACTATTTAACAGAGTCAGGCTGGGATCGAAATCCACCAGCACCCACTTTACCTGACCAGGTAGTAATCGATACTTCCGCAAAATATTTGGAAGCATTGGAAAGAATATCCGGCTAACATGGCAATATTTAACGTGGCGGTGACGGTTCGTCTTCAAACTGAAGTCAATGATCCCCAAGGGCTTACTATACAAAGTGCTTTGTCCGCACTCGGATTCTCAGGCATTTCAAACGTGAGGGCCGGAAAACTCATCGAATTTCAAATAGAAGCAGCCTCTGAAGACGTTGCGGCTAAGACTGTAGAGCAGCTTAGTGACAACCTGTTATCAAATCCCGTGATTGAAAACTTCGAGTACGCCATTTCGACACCGACGAGTAACACACGTTGAAAGCTTGCGTGTTGGTTTTCCCAGGGTCTAATTGCGACAGAGACAGCTATCATGCGCTAAGCGTATCGGCCGGATTTAAAACCCAATATGTTTGGCATGAGGAGACAAACTTGTCAGGGTACGATCTCATTGTCATTCCAGGTGGTTTCTCATATGGGGACCACCTTAGATCGGGTGCAATTGCAAGATATGCGCCTGTCATGAAAGGGGTGTCGGCGGAGGCTTCAAAAGGCACACCTATTATAGGCATCTGTAACGGCTTCCAAATATTGTTGGAAGCTGGACTTCTGCCAGGAGCGATGTTGCGAAACACGCAGGTGTCGTTTAGGCACCAGTGGGTCACATTGCGGACGGAGACAACATTGACACCATTTACGAGCACTATTGACCAGTCATGTTTACTTCGAATGCCCATAGCACACGGAGAGGGCAATTATTTTGCAACCCAAAATATGATCAAGCAGCTACAAGACAACGACCAGATAGTATTTCGCTACTGTGATTCGGAAGGCAACGTAACTGCATCCAGCAATCCTAACGGTTCCGTTAACGGTATTGCAGGAATTTGCAACAAAACCCGAAACGTCTTAGGCATGATGCCACATCCGGAAAGAGCATCCGAACTGATCCTGGGTGGTACAGATGGAACTCTATTGTGGAATTCTCTATCGAGAGGATTATGAACTATTGACCGATAGTACAAACACAGAAACCTCAGTGACAGATGATGTTTTACGCGAGGTCTCAATGACACGGTCCGAGTACGACCATATTGCTGATCTTCTTGGCAGAGCACCAAACGGCGTAGAGCTGGGCATGTTTGGAGCGCTCTGGAGCGAACATTGCGGGTACCAACATTCCCGCCCTCTGTTGAAAACCTTGCCTACCGAAGGAGACAGAATTCTGATTGGAGCAGGGGAGGAAAATGCTGGCGCTGTCGACATAGGTGATGGTCTTGCAGTTGTATTCAAAATTGAAAGCCACAATCATCCAAGTGCCGTTGAACCATTTGAGGGGGCCGCTACCGGCGTGGGCGGAATCATCCGCGACATTTTCACTATGGGTGCAAGGCCAATAGCTCTGCTTGATTCACTGCGATTCGGCGACTTATCGAACCCTCGGAACAGATATCTGGCGCAAGCAGTCATTGGGGGCATAGGACACTACGGCAACTGTGTCGGGATACCAACCATTGGTGGGGAATTCGTCATCGACAATAGTTACGACGGAAATCCTCTCGTAAACGCCATGTGTGTAGGAATACTTCCTCATTCCCGCATCACAAGGGCTGTCGCATCTGGCAAAGGCAACCCAGTCATATTGGTAGGAGCAGACACGGGAAGAGATGGAGTACATGGGGCTACTTTTGCCTCTTTAGAAAACCCTCAAGAATCTGCGAGAGGAGTCGTTCAAGTCGGAAATCCATTTTTAGAGAAATTGCTTATTGAATCCTGCTTGGAGGCGTTAGAGTCGGGCGCTGTCGTGGGGCTTCAGGACCTAGGTGCTGCCGGACTGACCAGCTCCGCCGTAGAAGCAGCCGACAGGAGTGGATCAGGAATCCGCTTGAATATAGACTCTGTGTCTAGGCGAACTACCGGTCTTACACCATACGAAATAATGCTCAGTGAGAGCCAAGAGAGAATGCTAGTTGTAGCTGAACTAGGCCGGGAAGCCGAATTATTCGAAATATTCGATCGATGGGGGCTTCACTGCGACATAATTGGTGAGGTAACTGATGACACGGACATAGTCGTAATTTCTGGCCAAAAAGAAGAAGCCCGAATACCGATTAAGCACCTGACAAACGCTCCCACATATGAATATCCTGTCTCTCGGCCTGACTACCTCGACCAGGTTCAAAGTTTCGATCCATGTTTGATAACTGAACCTAACTCATTGAAACAATGTGCCCTAGAACTACTTGGCTCTCCAAACATTGCTTCAAAGTCATGTATTTATCAAACCTATGACCAAACAGTTGGATCCAACACTGTTATCCCATGCGGATCAGACGCTGCAGTACTGCGCGTCAAAGACACTCGCCGTGGAATTGCTCTTTCGACAGACGGAAATTCTCGCATGGTTTTTCTGAATCCTAGAATCGGAGCCGCAATGGCAGTGGCCGAAGCGGCCAGAAATGTAGTCTGTACAGGCGCCCTACCAATAGCAGCGACTAATTGTCTAAATTTTGGATCACCAACGGTGCCTAGTGTCTACTTCCAATTGGTAGAAGCTGTTAAAGGAATTGGCGACGCTTGTCGCGAACTTAACACCCCAATAACCGGTGGCAACGTCAGCCTATATAACGAGTCAGGAGATCAGCAAATACAACCCACTCCTATTATAGGAATGTTAGGGTTACTGGATGACGTCGAAAAGCGTTGCAACTTAGGGTTTGTTGACGAAGGGGATCGAATCGCCGTACTAGGATCGGTACACGGCAAATTAGACGGTAGTGAATACTTAAAGATCGCCCAAGGGCTGACCGCCGGGAACCCGCACATTGATCTAGCATTTGAAAGGCGTCTCCAATCGGCGTGTCTTGAGCTAATCACAGAAGGTTTACTCTCGTCTGCACACGATGTATCCGAGGGTGGCTTGACGGTCTGTATCGCCGAATCAGCCATTGCCGGACAAATTGGTGTTGAACTAAACATTAACGCAATAGACGTAAGAACAGACGAATTATGGTTTGGAGAAGGACCCTCGAGAATAGTAATCTCGTACAAACCAGAACAATGGAACAGGGTCAATGCAATAGCTGACAAACATGAAGTATCAGCCACTGAGATAGGTACCATAGGTGGGAAAGCACTCGAGTTCGCGGGTGATTTCACACTTTGCCTCAATGAATTGACTACTGTTTGGAACAAAGGTTTAGGAACGGCTTTGTCCGGAGCAGTATCGGACGACTAAAATTGCACAACGACAACCCAACTTGGGGAGGAATCTTGCCCGTCCACGAGGATCAATATTGGTTCAGTCCTGACACTCGAGTCTTGGTAGAAGAGTGCGGAGTTTTTGGGATACACGCCCCAAAGGAAGATGTGGCCAGACAAACATTTTTCGGTCTGTACACACTTCAACATCGTGGCCAAGAAAGTGCGGGCATCGCAGTTTCGGATGGCAATCAAATAACCAGCCACAGAAAAATGGGCTTGGTGTCACAGGTGTTTACTGAACAGGATTTAGCAAGTTTTGAAGGTATAGCTGCGATAGGTCATACGAGGTATTCCACAACAGGATCCAGCAACGTGGAAAATGCGCAGCCAGTAGTCATGGACACTGATTTAGGTCGTATAGCTATGGGACATAATGGAAATTTAGTCAATGCAGCCGAATTACGACGCGAAATGGCAGACTCAGATTTACATTTTGAAGGTAATACGGACAGCGAACTAATTGCCTTCATGGTAGCCAACGGTCCCGGTACATCTATCGAAGACCGCATCAAAAACATAATCCCAAGACTACAAGGGTCATTTAGTTTGGTGTTCTTGACGGCAAACAGCGTTATAGCCGTGCGCGATGAACTAGGTAATCGCCCACTATGCTTGGGACGTTATGAAGGGGCTTGGCTAGTATCATCGGAATCTTGTGCTTTTGAAGCAATCGATGCATCATTCGAACGGGATCTGCTTGCAGGGGAAATACTTGTCTTGGACGACGCCGGCCCTCGTACAATCTCCAAAGATGCGCATGGCCCGACGGCATTATGTGTTTTCGAATATATCTATTTTGCTAGACCAGACAGTGTTATAGAGGGGTCAAACCTTCATGAGGTACGTCAAAGACTGGGGGCCTCTTTGGCCATCGAGCATCCTATTACAGCTGATGTAGTTATTGGGGTACCAGACTCCGCCACTGCCGCTGCTATCGGTTACTCGAACGCATCGGGAATACCTTATGGAGAAGGCCTGGTAAAAAGCCGATATATTGGACGAACCTTTATCCAGCCCGATAACAGATTACGCAAGCTGGGGATAAAAATGAAGCTGAACACCCTATCATCCATCACAAAAGACAAGCGAGTGATCGTAGTAGATGACTCTATAGTGCGAGGGAATACCACCCGTGCCATAGTCGAACTACTTCGCACAAGCGGTCAGGCTGCAGAAGTACACGTACGTATCAGCAGTCCGCCAATGCGATGGCCCTGCTTTTACGGAATCGATATTCAGCGCCCCGACGAGTTGATAGCGAATAGCATGTCTGTCGAAGAAATTTGTCATAACCTTGGAGCCGACTCTCTAGGCTACCTGAGCTTGAACTCCCTAATTGAAGCTACTCAATTACAGGACAGCCAGTTGTGCACTGGCTGCCTGACACGTAATTATCCAATTCCAGTGCAATTGGAAATGGACAAACTGGTTCTGGAGAGGCCAGATAGCAATGTGGCCAATAACCCGGACGTCAGAACATCCATACAGCCAACGCTCGGAGAATAGGTATTGACCGATAAAACCACCCAATATAGCGCTGCAGGTGTCGACCTAGAGGCCGCTGACAAAGTACTGGATTCTATACGCGGAGGAGTGAGGGCTACTCTTAACCAGAACGTTCTAAGTGGTATTGGTTCATATGGTGGAATCGTCAGACTGCCAAAAGGGATGACCAACCCCGTACTTGTATCGAGCGTTGATTCTGTTGGCACAAAGGTTTCAATAGCATCCGCATACGGCAACTTTTCGACTGTAGGCAGAGATTTAGTTAATCACTGTGTAAATGATATCCTCTGCACTGGGGCTACCCCACTTTTATTCGTCGATTACATTGCTCACTCAGATTTCTCCCCCGAAGAAACAGCATCTGCAATAAATGGCGTGGCGGCGGCATGTGAAGACTTGGACATCCCTTTAGTTGCTGGTGAAACCGCCCAACTACCTGGTGTGTACCAAGCGAGAGAGTTTGACCTAGTAGGGACGGTAGTAGGCGTATTAGAAGAAGAGAACCTTATATTAGGATCGAAAGTAGCCCCAGAAGACGTAGTAATTGCATTACCATCAAACGGAATACATACAAACGGTTTATCTCTGGCTAGGAAAGTGTTCTCTAATTATGAATTGGATTTTGTATTCCCTGAATTAGGACGCCCACTTGGAGAAGAATTGCTAGCCATACACAGATGCTACCTGAATGAGCTGCTCCCTTTCTTACCCTCTATTCATGGACTAGCACATATTACTGGGGGAGGAATATGGGATAACATTCCACGAATTTTGCCTGAGGAAACTTGCGTAACCCTTGAATGGGGCAGCTGGCAAGTACCTCCTCTATTCCACCTCATTCAAAGCTTAGGCGATATTTCTTTTCGAGAGCTTCTACACGTATTCAATATGGGCATTGGCATGATTGTTATATGCGATAGAAAAGATGCTGACCAAATCATCAGAACCATACCTGGAGCCTCTCTAATCGGTGAGGTTCAAACGAACACGCCAGGTGCCCGTCAAGTAACTGTTCGTAGATGAGCACTATTCGGTTAACCGTTCTGGCTTCTGGGAATGGTTCCAACTTCAAGGCAATACTAGATGCCATCGAGTCGGATGAACTTGATGCGGAAATACTGTTGCTAGTCACCAACACAGCTAATTGTGGCGCTGCACAAAAGGCCATCAAGGCACACATTCCAGTCTGTACGTGCAGTCTGAAGTCGTCGGGGGGTCGTACTCGGCAATTTGAGATAATGTCAAAAGCGATCACAGAATCGAAAAGTGACCTTTTGGTATTGGCTGGGTTCAACTTGATTTTACCAACACAAATAGTGACACAGTTTGAGAACAAAATAATCAATATCCATCCGTCATTACTACCATCGTTCTCAGGGGGAATGTCGCCGCAACCTCAAAAAGCAGCTCTCGAGGGTGGTGTAAAAGTGTCCGGCTGCACGGTGCACTTAGTCACGGAAGAATTAGATGCAGGGCCTATCATCGCCCAACGAGCAGTAGCAGTACATCATTGTGATACAGTCGATTCTTTGGCTAACCGCATATTAAAAGAAGAGCACATTGTTCTCCCTCAAGTGATTAAATGGTTTTCCGAAGGGAGGGTGTGTATATCTGATGGCAGAGTCAGTATCCGTAATACAGAATAGGGGCTTGCGACCGCTATGAGAGTTTTAATCAGCGTCTATGACAAAACCGGTATCGTCGAATTTGCCGCAGCATTACGTAAACTTGGCTGGGATGTCATATCAACAGGGGGCACTTTACAAACGCTATTACAGGCCAACATACCGGCCAAATCTGTCAGTGACATCACTGATTACCCAGAACTACTCGACGGACGAGTCAAAACATTACACCCTGCCATTCACGCTGGGATATTGGCTCGCAGATCTGACGGTCATCACATGTCGTCCCTTGCGGATCAGGAGATCCTGCCAATAGATATGGTTGTCTGCAACCTTTACCCTTTCGCAAAAACTATCGCAGCCAATTCGCCAGAAGAAGAAGTCACCGAACAAATTGATATAGGTGGGCCTACGATGATTCGAGCGGCTGCCAAAAACTGTGACAGTGTCATCGTGCTAGTAGACCCATGTCAGTACTCACCGATAATAGAATCGTTAAAAGCAGGCTCGATTACATCAAAAGAGCGACGTAGCCTTGCCGGTTTAGCCTTCTCCCACACCGCCTTGTATGATTCTATAATTGCAAATTATTTAACACTCTCAGACAACACACAGTTGCCAGCCATTCTCACAGTACCATTGACTCAAGTCACTTCGCTGAAATACGGTGAAAACCCTCATCAAAACAATGCTGCCTTGTATCGATTCGGCTCAAACGAAACAGAACTTTCGCAACTGATGTCCGCGAACCAGTTGCACGGACCAAGACTATCCTACAACAACGTTTTAGACGCTGCCTCCGCCTATCGATTAGTCAACGATTTCGATGAACAGTGCTTAGCCGTCGTAAAACATGGCAACCCATGCGGCTTGTCCATCGGAAATGATCAGGTGGAAATATGGGACCAAGCTTACCAGGCCGATCCAATATCGATATTTGGAGGAATCGTTGCATTAAATACACGTTTAGCTTCAAGAACCGCACTTGCGATGAAAGATGTAATGCTTGATCTAATACTTGCTCCAGATTACGAGCCGGCTGCGATCGATATTCTTAAAAGGCGTAAGCGGACCAAAATCCTTCAAACCCCTAATTCCGGCCAGACGAGAGATCCTTTCAAATCCCTGGAACTTAGAAGCGTTCCTGGAGGCATGCTGGTCCAACAGTCTGACAGCAAGCCTGACGAAAGCACTACATTCAACGTAGTGAGCAAAAGACAACCGTCTGCCGATGAATTTTCCGATTTGAAGTTTGCGTGGCGTGCTGTCAAGCACATCCGATCTAACTCCATTGCTATAGCGAAGAATCACGCCCTCGTCGGCGTAGGTGCCGGTCAGATGAGCCGGGTAGACGCGGTTTTTTTAGCTACGCATCGAGCAGGAACGCACGCAGTTGGAGCAGTCCTAGCATCGGATGCATTTTTTCCATTTCCTGATGGCCCTGAGATCGCATTGAAGGCAGGGGTCCGAGCAATCGTAGAGCCGGGAGGATCAATTCGAAGTGACTCAGTAGTTGAATTGGCGGACGAATATGACGCAGTGCTAGTTTTTACTGATGGTGAACGACATTTTCAACACTGACCAACCCAAGCATAGTTCAGTAACCCGAACCCAATTCGAGCGATGGGTTTATGTCAACATCCTGATACAGAAGGTTATGGTCCATTTGGCTATGCCAACGTATAGACCCCGCCATAGCAATCATTGCAGCATTATCCATACAATGCTCCATCTTCGGCATGAAGCAAGGCACACCCACTTTTGCCTTTATAGATTTGCGTAACGCAGTATTCGCAGCCACCCCACCGGCCAAAACCATAGATACTGCACCAACCTGCTTAACCGCCGCTGCGCTCTTCTCAGTTAAAACATCCACTACGGACTCCTGAAACCCGGCAGCCATACGAACAATAGAATCTCGTTTAAGTCCTTGAAAATCGAGGTAGCTTCCGTCTTTAAAGATTCGCCGTTCCTCGGTTGGTCCTAGCAGCCCATTCCGAGCTCTGTACACTGCCGTCTTTAAACCACTAAAACTAAAATCCATAGAATCCGCCAACCAAGCCCTCGGTAAATTGTAAGCACTCATATCCCCCAATAACTCAGCATAGCGTTCTATAGCTGGCCCTCCGGGAAAACCTAAACCCATTATTCGAGCCACTTTGTCAAATGCCTCGCCCGCCGCATCATCTCGAGTGCGACCGAGGAGTCTATGATAACCGTCATCATCCATAACTGTCAGTTCCGTATGTCCTCCAGATACAACTAGGCATACGCAAGGAAACGAGGGGGGTATATGCTGGTTATCTCCAATCCAACATGCATAGACATGTCCTTCAAGATGATTAACTGAAACGAGTGGCTTGCTCAAAGCCGTTGAGAGGCCACGAGCGAAATTGAATCCCACTATTAAGGACCCTGCCAATCCAGGACCCCGAGTAGCGGCAATCAAATCGATATCTGTTGGATTGATTTGAGCACTGTCCAAGGCAGAACGGTAAACAGCACCGATAGCCTTCATATGTTGCCTAGAGGCCACCTCAGGGACAATGCCCCCATATTTAACATGTTCATGCAGATGATTTTGAGTAATCAAAGACAGCTGCCTGGTTCCGTCCAATACAGCAACAGAGGTATCATCACATGACGTCTCTATTCCTAAAACTACCGCCACTGATCAGTTGCCCACACTATTGGTCCATTTAATTCTGTGTCCCAAAATCAATCTTAAGGGAAAGAATAACGATTTAAAGTATTCATCATTAAGCTCAGGAGACCACATTACTAGAGCGTCCTCACCATCGTCACTGTAATACTGTTTCCTAACACCATGATCATAAAACCCATATTTCACATATAACTCACGCGCAACCGCGTTAGACGGACGCACCTCAAGCGTACATAGCCTGGCCTTTAAATTCCTGCTGAGCTCCAACAAACTACCTAGTAATAACTCACCCAATCCATTGCCTTGATGAGCTGGGTCTACGGCGATAGTCGTGATGTGTGCCTCGTCAACCATAAGCCAAAGGCCAGCAAATCCGACGATATTTTGCTGACTATGAATTTTATCTCCTAGAAATTTCCTTACTATGTCAGGCATTCTAGATTTTGGGAGAGGGGCGGCAGTAGTAGTAACATTGCCCAGGGCCTCCTGCCGCAGTACGACGTAGTGCGCCATCTTATTACTAGTCAATTCGTGCCTAAAAGAATCTCTAGGCCACGGGGTAGGAAAGCATTGTTGCTCCACTTTCCGTACCGCAGGTATGTCAGCTATCGTCATCGCTGACAATGCAAAGCACTCCTCACCACAAGATTGCATAGCTGCTGACATAATTAGGCAGACCATCCAGATCTAGGCTTTGTCACATCAACTGGTCGCAAGTAGATAGGTTCTGCTTCGATCCATGCGTCGGATTTGCCATAAATAAATCTCGATTGACCGATACGACACACACTAAGCACTCTCTCCTCTAAACTGGGTCTAAGCACGGAGTTTTGGTCAAGGCTAGAGCCGCAATCTACGATCACCTGATCATCACCTGCCACTACAGAATATCGTTCTTGCCTTAAATGCATATGGATGTCACTTTCCGAACCAATAGTCGGCTTATTCAAAGGCCTCGCTTCACAGTCCGCAACCACAAACGACTGAAAGCACACAGTTCCTCGGCCAGCACTACACAGCACAGTAACTGGACCCTCCAGTGGTTTCGCAAGTGCCAATGCTTCCAAACTAGAAACTACAACCATTGAAATCCCACGTGCTGCACACAAACCTTTAGCAAACGCCAAGCCAGTCCTTATCGAGGAAAACCCTCCTGGTCCCGCCGACACACATATCCCTTGCACATCATCAATGGAAAAAGACGTAAATTGTCCAATCGCTTTTGGCAATTGAATGGTATGGCTAACGTTCATATCCCATTCCACAACCTCGATGCTTTCATCTTTAACGAAAACCATAGCTCCCGCACCGCCAATTGTATCAATTGCCAACATTGACCTTGGTTTTTCGGCAGTCATAACGACTCGTTAATTCTCAAAGATTTCATAAACTTCTCACCAATAACATTGTCCGTATAAATACTGATGGATCGTGAATCAGCTTCGATAAACCCTAATTTTACACAGATTCGGTTTGCAGAAAGACCTGGCTCTATACCATCAGCCCATTCCAAAACAATAAGACCAGAATCGTTTTCATATTCGAAAATATCCATCTCGCCAACCGGTTGGCCATCCAATAATCTATAGAAATCCATGTGGAACAGAGGAATTCTACCGTCTCTATATTCGTGAATGAGGACAAAAGTTGGAGACCTTATCTCTCGCGTAATACCGAGGCCCTGTGCAATTCCTCTGGTAAATTCCGTTTTACCGGAGCCAGGTGGCCCTATCAGCTCAATAATTAGCCCGGGAAATGCAATCCGACCAAATAATGCTCCAAGATTGCGAGTATCTGCTGCACTATTAGAGATAAGATTTACTGGATCATGTTGTAGAGTAATAGATCCGTCACTCATTAGCACCTCCGGATATTAGAAGCTACGATAACAGAACTAACTTATCAAAAAGCTGCGGATTTTGATGCAGATTGCGGTTGTTGATTAACGTATAGGCGAAACTGGATATATGACATTGCACATAACACATATAGCACCAACATCGTATTTCTCAGATTACGGGTGCCATGTACGCATATACGAAGAAACGCGAGCATTAGCATCGCTTGGATACCAAAGCACTATCTATACCTACGGTGGAGGCGTTAGTCCTGGCCCTGCCCAAATAGTACGAATACCCAAATTCGCTGACGATGGAGCGGTGAGAGTAGGATCACAATTGAAAAAAGTGTGGCTAGACCCAATCCTATTAGCAACGGCCTCATTTAGAGGGATAGGAAAACCTATTGATTTAGTACACGCACATCTACATGAAGGAGCATTAATCGGCAAATTTGTTGCTATGTCTCGCCGAGTTCCAATGGTTTTTGATTTCCAAGGAAGCCTGTTGGCTGAAATGCTCGACCATGGCTTTATCGACCGGCATAGCAGACTGACATCGTTAATATCATTGGTGGAAGACTCAATAAACCGATTGCCAAATAAAATAATCACAAGTAGTACTAACGCTCGAAATTTGCTTATTGATTCTTTCAATATAGAACCTGAAAGAGTTGTGGCTATTTCGGACTGTGTCGATACTAACGCTTTTACGCCTCGGCCCGGTCACCCTGAACACAATAGATCGCGCATTATCAATAGATATCACATACCGAATAATCGATTACTAATCGGTTATCTCGGACTACTCGCAGATTATCAGGGCATACCCCATTTGATTGAAGCGGCCGCCAAAGTAATAGAGTCATTCCCTGGAGCACATTTTCTAATAATGGGATACCCTGGCGTCGAAACATACCAACGAATGGCAACTCAAAAAGGCATCCAGGACCATGTAACTTTTACCGGCCGAATATCGTATTTTGAAGCACCTCAGCACTTGGCAGCTACAGATATAGCAGTGTCTCCTAAACTTTCCGAAACCGAAGGTAACGGTAAGCTGTTGAATTATATGGCCACAGGATTACCGACAGTGGCTTTTGATGGCGAGGTTGCTCGTGAATATCTTGGTGAAAGCGGCAGGTTCGCCGTTCCTGGAGACCATCACTCCCTAGCCGAACACATACTGGAACTACTGAATAATGCCACTACCCGAACATGCGAAGGTACGTCATTACGTACTCGAGCAGTAGCGAACTTTTCCTGGGACAGAGGTCGTTCACAGCTACACAACATCTACCAGGAATTATTGCAATGCTAATATCAACCCATGCCCAAACAAATCCCTGCAGCCTCAATGAAAACCAGCACCCCTTGAAATCACTACAAAAATGACGGCTGAACTTTTTGCCGTATTCTTCACCTCCATCACCTTCGCATTAGCCTGCACACGATTCTTGCCGAAGTTCACATCTGCTGAAACTAAGCCTCAACGGCTACGCCTATCAGGCAAACCCACCAAATCTTCAAGGCTACCGCTAATAGGTGGGCCAGGTATCATTGCCTCACTAGTAATAGGTTATTTCTTTCTGCAGGACCAGAATGAGCTAATTCTCAATCTACTGTTAATCACATCAGCATTTATGATGTGTGGCCTACTAGACGATGTGCTAAAAACCCGCGGCAAAGGTCTATCTGAACGCACAACTATGATAGTTGCCATAGCGGCATCTATTGTCGCAGCCAGCATAGTGAACACCGATACGGTCTCGAACTCGCCCTTTTCATTCGCTTACTGGATAGACTATGACGCACTTGTATGGGTTATATATGTCTGTCTTTTCTTGTTCATCACGGTCTCCACCGGAATCAGTGATGGTGTTGATGGTTTGACTACAGGACTAGGTTTGATCTCTTTAGCGGCCATACTCGGTGCAAGCATGCTAATTGGCACCGATTATCTGCCAGCTGCCGTCGCTTTGATAGCCATAGCAGGGTTTATGCCCTTAAACCTGCCTTCAAAATGGAGGCCAGGATTGAGCAAAGGACGAATGGCGATCTCGTACCTTGGAGATTCGGGAGCCCTAGCTATAGGAGCCATGATTACAACCACAGCCATAATATCGGAGGTGGAAATCATGCTTCCCATCATCGCAGGGGCTCTTATTCTTGAAGGATTGTCCTCAGTGGTACAAGCCAAAATATTGGTGCCAATATGTCGCAGAATTACTTCTCTCGGAGGACCACAGAAAGAATCGATTCACCACTCATATTTCCCTTTACCTTTTATTGCTACCCCCATCCATCACCATGTCGAACTAATTGGTATAGACCGACTTTCCTTGGTATTTTTGTTCTGGACGTTAGGAATACTATGTGCATTCATAACTTTGATCATCGTTGCAGTGAATTCTTGGGTATCGATCATATATTTTGCAGCAGGAATATCGATGACGATTCTATTTTGGGGGATATTGTCATTGTTCAGACCTTCATATCTTGTTGCTACCAGATTAAATGAACATCTGGTGACAGTATCTCGATTTCAAGGCAAACCAAAGTCTATCTGTAATCGAGTTGTTGAATCTGCTACATGTACGACTGATTACTTCGACCTGTTGAACATACCAACTGACACAAAATTAAACCATGAAGTCGCGCGAGAAATAATGGCCACCGTGCGAGATGGCAGTTAACAGCATGAGCATATCACCCAGTTGTTTAAAACTGACCGAAACCATATTAGGAATCAGCCATATTTCAACTTACGAATTTCTCGCACAAGATTCCAGGCATCTTTTATGGAAAATACAGCACCGAGGCAAATCATTCTTAATAAAGACTTTCCGCCAAGAACAAGACCCATATTTTGATCATAGATTCAGGCGTGAAGAACGCTTGCTCAATTTTCTACAGCAACAATGCCCAGAATTGAGTCCAAACATTTATGGCGGTGCTCTAATTGAACAGCAAGAAGCCCTAGTTGTAATGGAATATATTAATGGCACTGCTCTCCACGCCGCATTGGAATCCTCTGGACCCACAGAATGTAACGACTACATAAAAGAAGCTGTCGAGTCTCAAGTCCGTCTTCACCATACATTCGACAACTACTCTGGCTTGATGAGGAATATCGCCAACAGCTGTATATTAGATCGGAACAACCTTACGACGCTGACTGCCAGATTTCGTCTGGCCTGCAAGAGAATATCTGGCAACACCGTTACAAACGAGACGAGTTCACAATTCAAAGAACATGTCTTCAAACCATTACTTTTACAACCTCACCATCCAATTCATAATTCGCTATCTCCATTGAACATGGTCTTGAAAGATGACAGTTCAGCAATAGTCATAGACTTTGAAACTTTGTCCGTCGGCCCTCGAGTGTTAGACCTAGCAGAACTTGCCGCATTCCCTTCATCGACTAATTACTCGACCAACGATATACACCAGATATATTCTGAGCAGTGTGACGAAATAGTTGTCAGCAATCTACAATCGCTCCAATTAGCCATCATCACTAGAGCCTTGGATGGGGCTGGCTCCATAAAGCACCAAGTGGATCGAGACTCCAACGTGACCAGTCATTACGACGAACGTATTGAGGGGTATTTGTCAAATGCTCTAACCGCTTCAGTTTCTGCTAAATTGCCTAAACCCATCATTGATTATTTGGAATCTCTACTGTGATTTATTCAACCGATTTACTAGATCATTTGCCTGCAATATTGCATGGGGATGAGCTGCCTCAGAGATTAACGGGCTTTTCTCACAACAGTAACTTAGTTAAGGAAGGAAACGTATTCGTAGCTTTGCAAACAGATCGAGGAGACGGACACGATTTTATAGATGAGGCAGCAGCAGCAGGGGCCTCCGCAGTGATCTGTGACAAGTTGGTCCCTAGTCCGATTCCGGCTTTGCTTGTTGAGAATGTCCGAAGAGCACTCCAAAACTATGCGAAGCACGTAATTTCATCCTTCGGACCTAGCATAATTGCAATCGGCGGGAGTATTGGAAAAACTACTACTAAAGAGATCATTACTCACGTCTTAACTAGACGCTACGATGTGTTTCAAAACCAAGAAAACTATAACGATCTGTTTGGTCTTCCCATAGCGCTAGGCCACTTGGACCCGGGGCACGAATTAGCAATACTAGAAATGGCTAGTGACTCGCACGGAGAACTGGACGAATTACGGAAAATCGCTCCACCGGATACTCTAATCCTAACAAGTTTTGACCAAACGTACCTGGAGTTCTTTGGAGATCTAGAATCTATCGAACGTGAACATTACTCCTTAATATCAGCATTAAGCGACAATTCCCTACTCATCTATCCCATTGACGATCCAGTAGCAAATAGACTCGCAATACAGCACAACGGACCTAAATACACTTACGGCTTAAACAGCTCAGCAAATTTCAGCGCCTCAAACGTTGATTGGTCCGATACAGGATCATCCTTTTTGCTAAGTGGGCCAAATCAGGATTACAAAGTTCATCTACCTCTTCCCGGAGACCAGTATGTAAAAGCCTCCCTAGCTGCTGCTGCATTAGCCGAACACTTAGGGATCAGAACAACAGATATCGCCTCATCATTAGGTACATGCACACCTATCCCAGGCAGATTCAATCATTTGCCTGGGATAGGTGGTGTTTCACTTTTCGACGACTCATTTTCTACAAGCCCAGCATCCCTGCAAATCGCAATGAAACATCTCAAGAGGCTTGAAAACAGCCCTATATGTGTTCTCGCCGAATTTGAAAACCTTGGGCCCGCGACCAAGGGTATTGTCGATGAATTAACACCGTTAATCGCCGATGCAGCGCAAGATGTGATCGCGTTCGGTAATGGTGACACAATATCGCAACTTGTCGATGGACTAAAGGAATCGGGTCTCAACGCTGATAACATTCACCGCACCCATACTCACGAACATACCGCGGCACTCGCCCTGAAGTTGTCAAAAAATCGACATCCGATTTATCTAAAGGGCGGTAGCATGAGTAGATTGGAGAGAGTCACTGAACTACTGATGGAATCGCCAGACGATGCCCCGCATATGCTATGCCGGCAATCGATTTTATGGAGACAACTTGTTACCGTAAACCCTGACGCCCCTGTATGGATCCAAATAGACCTGGACGCCATCACTCACAATGTGAAACGCCTAATTGAAATTATCGGCCCAGACGTTAAGCTCTATACAGTTCTGAAGGCTGAGGCTTATGGTCATGGAACAGCCAGGATAGCTTCCACGGCCCGACAAGCGGGGGCCTATGGGGCATGTGTGGCGCGAATTAATGAAGGCGCACAACTAAGACTGGATGGATTTGACGGTCCAATACTGGTACTAGGGGCCACCCCACCCGCTGATTCACGAAATGCTGTACTTTCGGAATGCTCAATCTCTGTATATGACCGTCGGGGTATATCAGCTCTGAACCGCGCCGCTCAATCATTAGACAAAACTGTAGCAGTCCATTTGAAAATTGACAGCGGAATGGGGAGGTTGGGATGCAGTGTAAAAGATGCTACAGAGCTCGCGCAGCTGGTTGATCTGTCAACACACTTAACTCTTGAAGGCACGTTCACACATCTTGCTCGAGCTGACGACAATGACAAATCACATTCCCTAGGGCAATTAGAGCGCTTCAAGGTGGCTATCCAGAAAATAAAGGCTCAGAATATTAGTCCTGGAATCGTACACGCTGCCAATTCAGCGGGCACTTTGTCAATAACTGAATCCCATTTCGATGCTGTGAGATGTGGCATTGCCTTGCTAGGCCTTGACCCGAATATCAACTGTACATTGCCGACTGGATTTGAACCAGTGTTAACGTTCAAAGCCCGAATCGTCCAACTGAAAGACTTAAACAAAGGAGACTCGGTGGGTTACGGAACTTCAGGAACATTGGCTAAAGACTCAAAGATTGCCGTAGTAGGGGCCGGTTATGGAGACGGATTCAGACGAGGCCCTCATCCATGGGGACCAGTAACTGTACGAGGACACTCTGCCAATATTGTAGGAGAGGTCTGTATGGATATGTTCATGATTGACATCAGCAATATTGATGGCGTTAGAGTTGGCGACGAAGTCACATTAATCGGACCATCGTTAACTGCAAGCACTGCCGGAGAGAGAGCCGGAACAATTCATTATGAACTCATAAGTCAATTGCTTCCCAGGGTGCCAAGAATATGACCATCAAACTGATTGCACTACAAAGGCCTTTTATTTGAACGAAATATATCTACATGCATGGGTGTATAGAGACCGATCTTTCAAGGATTGTTTAGACGCAGTGCTCTGGAATGGGTACAACGGCATTGAATTATGTAAATCCCATTTCTCTACACAAACCGACTACGCAACATCCATACATGATTTGCACAAGCAGGCGACCTCACAGGGCGTCAATATAGGGGTATTACCACTAAGAGGACTCAATTTCACAGATAACCACGTGGTTCTAAATGATGAAATTGATCGTGGAATTCATACTATAGAGTTAGCATCTAAACTCTCCACCCCAATAGTCAATTGCATGCTCGGATATTTACCAGACGCAAGTGGCAATTGGTCCAGTGCCGGCTCTTCAATCGCCGATCACTCGCACCTAGCTATGGCGGTGGAGTACTGTGGCAAAGTTGCAGAACACGCTAGAAAGACGGGAGTTATCTTCTCTATCGAAACACATATGGATTTTCTCCATGATTCGGCCACAGCGTCACGCTCACTTATAGACAAAGTAGGAGGAGGACTAGTCAAGGCTACCCTAGATATTGCAAATTTAGCTGGGTACGACCACGGTGAATCATATCAAAATGCTATAACCATATTGGGTTCTGACATTGCATACCTTCATGTGAAAAACATGGTCCGTTCATCGAATAGTATAAGTTATCAATGCAGGCTGTCAGATGGAGATCTAGACTACACTGAAATCTTGTCCACCTTTAGCACGCTAGGATTTTCCGGCCCTATATGCATCGAATATTCAGGAAATGATGATCCAGACGCCGTAGCTGCCTCAGATATATCACACTTACGCTCGATCCTCTCAAACCTATAACTAATGTTTACACTTCACGACTTAGTGGCAGTTACAGGAAATCGGGCTAACTCTTCAGTCCCCAAGCTTGCGATGAGAGGCATACAAATAGACAGCAGATTAGATGTAAGGAATAAATTGTTTGTGGCTATTCGATCCCCTAACCGCAATGGTGACGAGTATGCGAGGGATGCCTACGAATCAGGAGCTTCTGCCGTCTTAGTGCATCAAACCATCGAAGGAATCCCTCCAGAAAGGCAAATAATTGTCCCTGACACACTAAAGACGTTAACAAGCTTAGGAAAAAGATTGAGAAAAGCAGCCCCGGTAAAGCACGTCATAGGCGTCACTGGGAGTAACGGGAAGACCACTGCAAAAGATGCCTTAGCAGCTGCGCTTTCCTCGGTGGGGCCGGTGAAGAAATCCCCATATAGTTTCAACAATGAACTCGGAGTACCGATCACTCTGTCAGAAATTGAAAAATCCACGAGATTTGCCGTGCTGGAATTAGGCGCACAGACCCAAGGAGAGATACGCTCTCATTGCCATGTGGCCATTCCAACTGACGGATTAATTACAAATATTGGTCGTGCTCACCTGGGTCTATTTGGCTCACCTGAACAATTACTGAACGCAAAGTCTGAGTTAGCAGAGTTTTTGAATGCCTGCGGGACCATCGCTTTAAACGCAGATGATCCAAAAATGCACTTAATCGCTAAAAAAACAAAAGCCAGGGTTATCTGGTATGGAAGTGAAGGACCCAACATTAGTGTGAGTAATACATGCGTTACAGCACCTAACTTATCTGGATCAAGGATCCAATTACGAACGCAAGCAGGGGTTTTTGAACTAGATGTTCCCGCTGTAGGAAGCCATATTGGCTTGGCTTTTGCAGGAGCAATGGCTTTGGGAACCGGAATCGGCATAGACCCGTCCGATCTGGCCGAAGGGCTCCAGTCTTTCAAACCTGCAACCAGACGAATGCAGATCAAGCAGTTCGGTACTTCACTCATACTTGACGACAGTTACAACTCGAACAAAGACTCAGCTTTGTACGCACTATCTCAAATTAAGGCAGCACGATTGGTAAACAGAAGAATTGCTGTGCTAGGTGATATGCTGGAACTTGGACAATATAGTGAAGATGATCATTATGCGGTCGGGGCACAGGCAACGTTTCTGGACAAACTGTACACTGTCGGGCACTTTAGCAAGACTATAGGAAGGGCAGCTTCAATAGCAGGTTTGTCAAAATGTACCCATTCGCATTTTGAGTACGAATACACAAACCTTGAAAAGACAACTCAGGCAATAGATTTAGTTGCAGAAGAAATAATCAATGATTCCCAAGACAATGACCTGATTTTGATCAAAGGTAGTAATGCTCTGCAGCTTGATATGCTAGTCGATAAACTCACGTTAGCCCAGTAGCACCAATTGACAAAAACGATTACCAACCATCCAGCTTAGCTTCCAGAGACGTTCATTATCGAGTCCGTGACTCTGGCAACTGCTACACCTTGGGCCACGTCATGCACCCGAATCATGTTTGCCCCCGACAATATACCCATCGCATTCGCCGCACACGTTCCTCCCACTGTATGAGCATCCATTATTGAAATGCCCGAATTATTTGACGCCATAGCGTGGGCTACAACCGATTTCCTGGACGCCCCCAGTAACAAGGGATAACCAAGACTCTTAAGTTCCGATAGCCTAAACAACAATTCTAAATTTTGCTCGGGAGTCTTTCCAAACCCTATACCTGGGTCGATTATTATCTGGCCTTCGTCAATACCCATCCCTTCCGCGATACGTATAGATCGGATTAACTCGACCCTAACGGTGTCAACCACATCCTCATAGTTAACTTCATCGTAATGGGCTCCTATTTCAGACTGCGTAGCCTTGGCTTGCCGATTATGCATAAGAACTACAGGACATCCTGTCTCTGCAACTAATGAACCCATAGCAGGATCTGATTGGAAGGACCAAACATCATTGACTAGATCTGCCCCTGCGTTCAAAGCCTCACGGGCAACAGGAGACTTGTACGTATCTATTGAAATAGGCAAGTCCGTTTCTTGTCGACACATTTCAATTACAGGCAACACTCTTGCAAGCTCGTCATTAACGGATACCGGAATCGCTCCAGGACGGGTCGATTCCCCTCCTACATCAATTAAATCCGCCCCCTGATCTACTACATGCCGGATGCGATCGCGGACCTTATCCAAATCTCCCGAAAGTCCGTCCCCAGAGAAAGAATCCGTAGTAACGTTGATTATTGCCATAACGTGAGTACGACTTCCTAATTGATATTCCCTACCACGAATCAACAATGCTGACTCCCTTATTCCAATCATTCAAACATAGGATACATATTTACAGCACAGTCATGTACTCTACATGTATTCGCAACGCAGAAAGCTCGCTAAATATCAGTGGAATCGGCAGGACCGCTTGCATCACATCAAAACGTCATATTTAAAATCACCCCTACCCTTGAGTAACACAGGACGGAT
The DNA here is from genome assembly GCA_913043205.1 of uncultured Chloroflexota bacterium. Classification (GTDB taxonomy): domain Bacteria; phylum Chloroflexota; class UBA11872; order UBA11872; family VXNJ01; genus CAJWLF01. Next base: position 74,519 of record CAJWLF010000006.1, read on the forward strand.
ATGCACCCCTGACGGCTACTCAGTCGCAGAACTTCACACCCACACCGTACTAAGTGACGGTACACAAACCGTCGAACAGAATCTACTGACTGCAAAGAGCCGAGGAATCTCTGTACTAGCCACAACAGACCATGACATGATTCAGGCCAGTTTAACCACCTCTGAAATATGCTCCAATTACGGAGTAAGTGCTGTTGTCGGAAGTGAAATCACCACAATAGGCCAGCAACACATACTGGGATTATTCATTAATACCTGCATACCCATATTTAGACGGGTAGAAACGACCGTTCAGGCTATTAGGTCTCAAGGCGGCCTAGCCATCGTAGCGCACCCATTCCTACCATTCCCTGGAGCAACAAACAAGCGACGATTACTGAACTGGCTGGAACACACGACCTTTGACGGGATCGAACTTGATTCTCCGTACCTAACCAACCGTGGACGCGAACAACTACTAGAATTCTATGAAGACCATAAGGTAGCGCTAGGAGCACCACTCGCAAGCAGTGATTCCCATTTTGGTAACCTGGGAGCCAAAGTTACTCTCTTTCCGGGAACGGATGCCAACGACCTACGCACGGCTATTAAGATGCGGACAACAGTAGCGGCAACAACCAATGTGCCACAGCTCAAACCAAACATCAGGGATAGGTTACACAATAACTATCGCAGCCTATTCTCACTACCTATCTACCGTATTAAAGCCCTGGTAACAGGAAAATATACGTGACCAACCAATCCAAGAATTAACGATATTGCTCTAGGGTCAGTGCAATATCTTGACCCGGCGTGGCATCCTTGATTATGGATCTAGCTTCTGCGCCAGGTTCAAAGCCTTTTCGCTGCCGCATTCGATCCTCATAAGTTGGCAGGTCAATCTTGTATAAAAGGCCGATTGGAATTTGATCACCCCATTCGTAGGATTTTCCTAGCGCTGCCTGCTTCTTAGATACAATTTCACCGGCATCCAAAGGATCATGAACCACAGGATCAAAAGATTCGTCGTCAGTCAATTTGTATACACGAGGACTCCGACCGGGCCGATCGCGTCCAGAAAACCATTCCATAGTCTGAATATCGTTATATACGGGGCAAGGCTGGAGGACATCGATAAACGATGTCCCTTTATGATTAATGGCTGCAACGACCAATTCTTTGAGCCCCTTAACATCCATAGCATACCCTCTGGCAATGAACGTATACCCGGCAGACACGGCCATCCCTATAGGGTTTATGTTGTCCTGTATCTCAGGAGCTGCCATGCTTTTTGTCTTTTCGCCTCGCTGCCTAGTAGGCGACGCTTGACCTTTCGTTAGACCATATACACCGTTGTTAAAAACCATATAAGTCATATCAAGATTACGACGACCAGTGTTCACGAAATAACCAGCTCCAATTCCGTATCCATCCCCATCACCACCCATAGCCAAAACTGTAAGTTCTTCATTAACAAGTTTTGCCCCACTAGCAACGGGTAAAACCCGACCGTGTAAGGTATGGAATCCATATGTCTTCAAATAGTGAGCTATTTTTCCCGAACAACCGATTCCAGAAAATATGCCAACTTTATGTGGCTCTATAGCCAATTCTGCCAACGCCTGCTTAACTGCATTGAGTATTCCGAAATCGCCGCAACCAGGACACCAGTCCGGGTGGACTTCTGAAGCATAATCCTTAGGTTTTAGTTGTATTTCTGCTGTCGCCATTCCCTCGCCTTATTCATGACTCAACACTAACCGTTTCTCAGCATGTTCACTAATAGCATTGTGCACCCCAATTTCGATCTCAGTTTGTGAGAATGGTCTGCCGTCATACTTAACTACGAGTTTTTCTATCCTAATCCCTGTCGATTGTGTGATTAGATCGCGTAGCTGTCCGCTGTAATTGTCTTCAAATACGACAACATTCTCGCATTCCGTCAATATTTCACCGATGGCAACACTAGGGAATGGTCTCATCATCCTAATTTGAAGAAAATTAACCACAATATTTTGCCTTCGTTTTAACGTGTCCATAGCGTCAATGATTGCACCCTTGGTTGATCCCCATGCAACAACAGTCAAATCGGCGTCAGCTGGGCCATGCAAAGTCCATTTCATTTCCTCCGGAACCTCGTCCGCAATGACCTGTAATTTGCCCATACGTTTATCCATCTGATTCAGTCTGTTAACTATCCCTTCACTGATTTTCCCGAACTCAGTGTGCTCATCACTCGTGGTTACAAACATACCGCCTGGTTCACCGGGAATACTCCTGGGACTAACTCCGCTTTCAGTCAATAGATGCCGTCTGTAGGTATCCCCCTCTCGAGATTTACCAGAGTCATACCTTGGTCCAAAAGTGACATCCAGATGCTTTCTATCAAAATCATCGATCGTCCAGTGCCCAGCTGCCAAGCACCGGTCCAACAGTACTACTACTGGGACATGATATGAATCGGCATAATTAAAAGCGTTGTAAGTCAACTCAAAACACTCAGCTAGATCGCCGGGTGCGACCAAGATGTGTGGAAACTCACCATGTCCCGGCTGAAGCGCCAGCCTAAGATCAGTCTGTCCTCCTCTTGTGGGCAATCCAGTACTTGGCCCACCCCTTTGATACAGGCACACAACAGGACCTGGAGCTTCAGTGATCGCAGCAAAACCTAATCCTTCTATCATCAACGCGAATCCAGGCCCTGACGTCGATGTCGATGCTCTGGCTCCAGCGTGAGCTGCCCCAACGGCTTGATTTATACAAGCTATTTCGTCTTCTGCTTGAATCACAATTATCGGGTAATCGTCTTTGATTTTCTCTAGAACAACACTCTCTTCTGTCGCAGGAGCTATCGGATAGTATGTTTGAATAGAGCAGCCGGCGTGCACCTTCCCGAGAGCTACAGCATCAGCGCCACGCATATACAGAGGAGCCTTATCAACTTCAATCGGATTGATGTTCACCGCAAACGGGTCAGGATAATTATCTTTCATAAAATCCGCTGTGGATGCTAGAACGTGGCCATTCAACTCAACTAAATCTTGTCTATGCTCCCCTAGCCTCTCCCTAAGTAGCGCCACAATCTGATCCATATCCATACCCACAAGAGCGAACGACGCAGCCACCGACACCATGTTACGCATAATGTCATGTCTCTTGGAATTATAATCAGCTCCCGACCTTGCCACCCCTTCACGGAGAATATCAGCGTAAGGAACAGCATAAATATTCACTTCATCACGACCGATCTCGTCAACCTCGACCCCAAGCTCAGAATCTAAAATTATTCCGCCGCCATCAACAAGTCGATGCACATGACCCCGGTGAGTCTGATAAGGGGCATCTACGTCACCAAATAGAGTCTCGCGATCAAGGGCAAGAAGCAAATCCACAGGCTCAACATGGGACTGGATTGGTCTTTCATTTACACGCACTCTGAAATAGCTGTGCCGACCCATAATGTTCGAATGATATTCGATGTTAGAAAACACTCTGAGGCCCGATCGAACACAGGCTTTCGCAAAAACGTCAGCAGAAACGTTTATTCCGCTACCCTGCGGCCCGCCAATCATCCAGCTAAGTTTATTGATGACCGTCAAGATTCCCCCGCCAGTTCATCCTGGCGACCATTATGAAGACAACACCGTCTACATTCATTCATCCGTGGACCCGAACCATATCTTAACATTTCACGTCAGAACAATCTTCTCAAAGCCCGTAAGCCCGTAACAAAACCACGTATTGCTTCATCACTCAACACCAAATTCACCAAACTACTCATACCAAAATGCCGATGAAATATACCGCAACAATAGACATCTCTCAAAACAGCCCGGCCAAAGCTTTAGTTCATTGGCATTAAAGCCACAAATTTGCCACTCGAAACAGAACATATTATACGACCTGTTTATGGTCATCGTATATGCCCAGATTGCCGAAAGTTTTAGGTCCCTAGAGTATTGAGTTACGCCACACCCATCTTGCAGGAAATCATGATAATCCGTTAAGTTTATATCACGTCAGGTTGATTCAGATTGACAACACATATTCCTGGCAAACAATCGAAATGGGTGTGCTATATGCGCAGTAATCGAGCCAAAGAATTGATGCAACAAGGAACCCCAGCAATTGGAGCTAGTCTTGCATATGGATCCCCCTTGTGTGCCGGTGAAGTGGCCCAAGCGGGATACGACTGGGTAAAATTAGATCTCCAACATGGAGCCTGGGGGCCAGACGCTTTCCGATCTGCTGTTGTATCAATTACTCAAGCCGGCTCAATACCTATGACCCGGGTTCTAAGTAATTCCTTTGATCAAATCAATCGTGTATTAGACGACGGCGTATTAGGAGTGGTAGTACCAATGGTAGATACCAGACAAGATGCCGAATTGGCCGCAAGAGCTACTAGATATCCTCCGCTAGGAGGAAGATCCAATGCGTCCCCCTACCTAACTCGCATTCACGGTGACAACTATTTCAAAGAATCAAACGATCAAATATTCCTCGCTGTACAAATAGAATCTGCGGAAGCTGTGGAAAACGCTGAATCAATACTTTCAGTAGAGGGTGTCGACGGCTGCTGGATAGGCCCTAGTGATCTGGCCCTAAGCATGGGACTCAATATTTCCGATATGGGCAACCACCCTAGACACGATGAAGCAGTGGATCACGTGTTGCAAATGTGCAAAAAACTTGGCAAAGTGCCTGGTTATGCCTGTGGCACCGAGGAAATGGGACGCCGTCGCATATCCGAAGGATTCACCTTCGTTAACATAGGTTCAGACAGCTCATTCGTGACAAGCGGCGCAGAAAAAGTCATCTCCGAGTTCAAGGAGTAGAGATTCAGTTACGCCCAAGAGGGCCCCAATGCCTGGGTCATTCAAGTGGCTCGGTGTAGCAAGCTAAATAAGGAACGATAATTATGCCAACACTTGATGGTAAAGTAGCCGTAGTTACAGGCGCTGCCGGAGGCATGGGACGTGTGATTTGTGACCGTCTTGCCGGATTAGGCGCATCAGTTGCTGCAGTAGATTTGAACGAAGAAGGCATCACTGATCTTGTAGTAGAACTAAGAAGGAAACATGCGGCAAAGTGCATTTCTGTCACCTGTGATGTATCCAGTAGTGAATCCGTGAAAAGAATGACTGCTACAGTTGAATCTAAGCTTGGTCATACCAACATTCTTGTGAATGGAGCAGGGTATCTACAACTAGTTAACTTTTTGGATCTTACAGAAGAAGACTGGGACAAAATGCTCGATGTGAATTTGAAAAGTGTTTTCTTGGTAACCCAAGCATTGCTCCCAGGCATGATGGAAACCAAGTACGGAAGAGTTATTACAATATCGTCATTGGCAGGGAAGGTGGGAGGGATAATTGCCGGTATTCACTATGCCACCACAAAAGGAGCGCATCTAGCGTTCACAAAAAGTTTAGCGAGATTGATAGGGCCTCTCGGCTTCACAGCAAACTGTGTATGCCCATACATGACGGATACTGACATGGCAGATGTATATACAGATGAGCAAATAGAAGCGTTTGAAACGCAAAACCCAATGGGTCGCCTGGGTAAAGCTGAAGACATGGCTGCTGCAGTCGCCTTTCTTGCAAGCCCAGAAGCATCATTTATAAACGCCGAAATGATGGATGTGGACGGTGGATACACGGCAGATTGACAGAAGCCTGTGGCCTCTCATAATTGCCCATCGAGGTGATTCAACTAGCGCACCAGAAAACACGTTGGCCGCATTCCAATCCGCCTTGAACCTCGGTGCACATGGAATAGAGCTCGACGTCCGCTTGTCATCAGATGGGGTACCCATCGTAATTCATGACGAAACTTTAGACAGGACTACAAATGGGTCAGGGCCAGTATCTAGCTTTACCATCAAGCAGCTTAAACTTATAAAAGCAAGCAATCAGGTTCGACACTCCTTAGTTTATGAACGACTACCCACATTGGAGGAAGCCATTCGGTCCATCGATACACGGGCGGAGATCATAATCGAGATGAAAGGTAATGACCCCATGCTTGCGAACTCCGTAGCGGAGACGATTGCACAGTGCCGTGCGCACCAACGTTGCATGGTGATATCGTTTGACCACTCAATGTTGAAGCAGTTTCAGAAACTCGATACATCAACGTTAATAGGATATTTGATAGATACACGTGATGCTTGCTTAATGGACCGTCAATGCTATATCAAATCTCTCGAGAATATAATTCTCACACTTCAGCCCAGCTTTGTACTACCCCACTATTCTCTTTTGAATGACAACCTAATGGATTTGGCAGCCCAATTCGCAGTCACTGTTGGCACATGGACGGTTGATAAAAATAGTCCCATAACTCGAATGATTAATCTAGGTGTTAGCCGATTGATAACTAATAACATTGAGTTAGCGTTATCAATACGGAACAAAATTAAACCACCAGAAAAGGAGACGCGATGGACCTAGGCCTTAAAGACCGATCAGCACTAATAACCGGTGGGAGCCGTGGCATAGGAAAAGCCATCGCGATATCACTGGCAAAAGAAGGATGTAACATCGCGGTAGCTGCCAGAGGTCGCTCCGATCTCGAAACAACATGTGATTTGATCAGAGAACTTGACGTTCAATGTGTTCCTATACAGGCCGATATGACTGTCCCTGACGATATATCGAAAATGGTAGAAGGCACGATCTCAGAATTGCAAGGCATTGATTTATTGGTCGCGAATGCCGGAGGCCAAAAGCGACCGAATTTCGAAGATTCCACCGACGAAGATTGGCAATTTACCCTAGATATCAATTTGATGCATGCAATCCGGTCGATCCGAAAATCTATTCCATATATGAAAAGATCAGACTGCGCATCGATTGTAATAATTTCATCAGTGGCCGGATACAAAGTACAAGTACCAACACAGTACGGAGTAGCCAAAGCAGCAGAGATATATTTAGCTGCCGGACTAGCGCGTGAGCTTGCTCAATTCAATATTAGAGTCAACGCTGTAGCACCGGGATCAATAGAATTCGAAGGGGGTAGTTGGGGGAAAAGACAAAAGAGCGATCCTAGATCGATGGATCAATTCAGGAACTCTCAATTCCCTTTTAAACGACTTGGCACCCCGGAGGAAGTAGCGGATGTGGTAACTTTCTTGTGCTCGGAGAAGGCAAGTTGGATAAGTGGGACAACAGTGACAGTTGACGGCGGACAGATGAACCCAGGGTTATGGTCCCCCCAAGACCTTCCTGGTCCTTTTCAAAACGCAGTACCAAGCAACCCTCCCAACTAATGTCAAAACATGTTGGTGAAACGCCTGATAGTTGAATAGAATAGACTCGCAAAGTCGTATAATTAAATTGCTTAGGACTGATTGCAGTTTGCAATGCCTAAGTGCCTAATTGCATGAGCATGACGGCCGAAAGGATTATTCTCAGTGGCAGAGGTAAACAATAAACCAGAAATAATCGCTTGGATGAAACCTTCATGCGGGTGGAGCAACGGTGTCCGTGCAGTCATGTCCAAATATGGTCTAGAGTACGATGATCGAGACATAATCAATGTAGCGGAAAATTTCTATGAAATGGTTACGAAAACCGGCCAGAGGTTACAACCAAGTCTGCAGATAAACGGGGAACTTCTTGCTGACGTTAGCGGGGACGAAGTAGAAGCTTTCCTGATCGAACGAAAAATCGTAATGCCCTCAAGTGACCCAACATCTGTCCCAACAGATTCATCTTGCACAGATGAAGAGCACGAAGCAATGGCCAGAGAGGCGCTTGCTAACAGCACGGGTATACAACTAGGCGATATTTCTAGCTAACCGCAAACAATGTAATATGTTTGGAGGATTGGCCCCCGGATTGTTAGCCTTTGGTGTCCAACCTACTAAACCCTGTCCCGTTGCTAAAAAATTGAGTGTTTTCGATAGCCAATAGATCTATCACGGCTTGGCTAGCAGGCCCATACAGAGATAGTATCGATCCTATGCCGACTCGACTCAAATCGCTTCCAATTTTCCCAAAATTATCTAGATGCTGCACTACTGCATCAGAGTTTTCATACCTCTCATAGAAGTGGTAATTCTTCCCGTCAGAGGTATACCACTCATAGGCAATTGTTCCCAATTCAGCTTCAGACATTTCCATCAGTTTTTTTCTCACCTCAGCAAATTCTTTCTCCATCCCGTCATTCACCCTGTACTCGACAATAAAATGGATATTCTCATTCATAACAACCTCCATTGACGAACGAAACTTTAATTACTACGTTGCGTTGGGCTGAAGACAGCATAGAAATAATGTCTCATTTGCACAAACCCCTCGTTATCAGCCATTAGCCTTTATGCAATAGTGTTGGCCGGTTCTACAGACTTCCCATCATTAGTGCGACATTCGAAGATGTATTAGACTACTCGCCAGTCATCCTTGAACGGCATACGCCTACGCATGAAAGCCTGTGAAGCCATGAAAGAAAATAATTTGCCAAACATCCTTTTTCTCACCACGGACCAACAGCGTTTCGACGCCCTGGGTAGTAATTCAGAGGGACGTGTATTAACACCAAATCTTGATAGACTCGTTTCAGAAGGAACCAATTTTACTCGTTTTTATGTCAATCACCCAGTTTGCATGCCTAGTCGCGCCTCATTCCTAACCGGCAGATATCCATCTCATCACGGAGTGACCACAAACGGCATACCGCTCCCTGAGACAGAAACAACCATCGCACACGTTCTATCAAAAGCAGGCTACCGAACAGGAAACCTAGGAAAGCTGCATTTTATTCCACACTCAGGACGCGATTATTCTCAGCCACACCCACCGTATGGATTTGATGTACACGTAAACGCAGACGAGCCCGGCTGCTATCCAGACGCATACATAAAGTGGATTCGGGAAACTGCTCCTGAAATGGAAAGCAAAGTCAGAGTACCTGATCCGGCTAAGGAACAGCGAGGATCGTTTGATAGATGGGTATTCGAAGCGCCTGATGAACTCAGTTATTCGGCTTGGGTGGCAAACGAAACGATAAATTTTATTGACTCATCAACCGATAAGCCATGGTTTGCCATAGCTGGATTTTATTTGCCTCACGCTCCATGCAACCCTACCCAACGATGGCTTGACTTGTACGATGAAAGCCCTATTGGACCACCACTACAAGCTGAAAGAGAATTAGATGACAAGCCAGATTACTTCAAAGATGTCGCAGATGTCTCCCAACCAGAAAACGAGAAAGACTGGCTCGATTTTCGCCGGTATTATTTTGCTAGCTGCTCAATGGTCGATCACTATTGCGGACTCATAGTCCAACACCTAAGAGAACAAGGAATCCTAGATAATACAATAGTCGTATTTTACTCAGACCACGGCGAGGCTGCCGGTGATCATTTCATGATGGCCAAACACCCTACCAACTACGAGTCTATCGTGAAAGTTCCAGCATTTATCCGATACCCTCGTGCTGTTCCAAGCAACACGTCAGTCGAGAGCTTGTTCGAGAGTGTTGACCTTTTTCCAACAATAATGGAGGCAGCCGAACTTCAGCCTCCAGACTGGGTAGATGGAGTGTCTCAATGGTCAACTATCCAAGGCTCATCTGACTACAAAAAAGAATGTGTCCTTATTGAGCATCATGAACCCAAGTCAGACTTTGCATGGAAGACGGAAACCGCTGTACGCACGATTGTGACAGAAAAATATAAGTACTGGGTGAATAATCACGGTCACGAGGTACTGTTCGATTTACAAAAAGACCCCGACGAGTTCATAAATTTCGCGAGCCATCCAAGCCACTTTCCACTGTTAAATGAAGCACGATTACTACTGCTCAATAAATTAATGAATACATTTGATTCTAGGCACAAAAAAATTGCACCGTACTAGGGCGCAGCATCATGCATCTTGGGCGCCTTGGTCGAAGCCATTGTGATAGTCGCAAACAATAGTAATCCTATAGCTATCCACCAAGCCGCAATGTAAGAGCCAGTACTATCCTTTACGTATCCGGCAAGAGGTCCACCTATTAAGGCAGCTGGCAGCATTAACTGCATTGCCCGGCCTCTAATTTCACCTATATGTTGGTTGCCAAAATAGTTGGGCCAAATTGTATTCCAGACTATTGCTCCACTCGCAGCTCCCAGTCCAAATAACCCAGTGGCTACAAACACTTGCCATGCTTCTATTACTAGCATCGAAGACACTATCGCAAGGCTCAGAATAACCAATGAGATTGACCCAACAAACCTAGGAGGAAAGCGGTCTAGCGCAATTCCCGCAGGAACGGCTGCAACCACACTAGTAATAGCTTCCAACGAAAAAGCCAGTCCGATTATTTCTCGCGAAATGCCATTGTCCTCAAAATATGGAATTCGAAAACTGACTATGGTTCCGAACGCTATGAACTGACAACCCTGAATCACTAAGAGTTTCCAAAATGTAGCGTTGCGAGTGGCTTCCCTCACGGCCCATGATCTTTCGGAAGATTGATTGTCGGAATTTTGGTCATCGTCACAATTGCTTTGTTCACCACCATCTATGGTCAGCCCCATGTCGTCTGGCGACCGTCTGATGACAACTATCGATATGGTCACAATCACTAAAGCACCAACTAGTCCTGTGGCCACAAAAGTGAGTCTCCAACCCAAAGCCGAAATGAGCCCAGCTATTACTGGGGTTAATAAAATTCCTGCTGGTACCCCTAAAAACACTGCCGACATCGCCTTGCCACGCTTTTTGTGAAACCAGCGTGATATAGGGACAGACGAATAGAGGTTGCCACCAGCACCTTGAAAACCGATAAGACCGAGAGCGAAAAAGATGGCGATCATTTGCCATCCAGTCTGTATGAGTGCAATACATGCAACCAATGCCCCAGCAATTAACCCGACGATTGCTAGAGGCCAGCGAGAACCGAACTTATCGATTATCCGTCCAATTATGAAACTGGTTACAGCGAATCCCACGTATCGGGCACTTTGAGCTAATCCAAACATGGATTCATTTATTGCAAGACTGTCTTGCATCGGCCGGATAAAGAAGCCAAAGTTGATACCAGCCATGCTTACCGACACCAAACTGACCATGGACAACCCAACCACAATGTACCATCCGTAATATATATTTGATGGCAATGTGAACAGCCGTTTAAAGCGTATTATATTGCCTCTTCTCTGACAAAATATTTCGATGTACCTCAACCTCCCCAATGTTACGATCAACGCCAGTACAAAACTATACTCTCACATAGAGTGCCATTACCTAAATGTACTAACCTTTGCCCAGAGTTAATTGCCACGGACAGTGGCAAAACTCGTATCACACGTCCCTAGCACACCGAAATCCAAGATTACTCGTACCAGTATCCGGTGTATTCCGACTACGCGCGCCTACTCGATAGCGATTGCAATAAGAGTCGTGACATAGAAAAGAACCGCCCCGCATAACTCTACCATCACCACTGTCTGGTCCAAGAGGGTTTTCCAATGACGCATCCAGGTGAAAGTCTATGCTAAACCAGTCTGCGCACCATTCCCATACGTTACCTGACACCTCATACAGACCGAACCCATTGGGTAAAAAGGACTTCACCGGTGCCGTCCCAAGATGGCCATCATCCATCGAGTTAAGATCTGGAAACTTCCCTTGCCATATGTTGCACATGTGTTCACCATCGGGGGTGAGATCATCACCCCACGCATATCGTGCCTGCTGTAATCCGCCTCTAGCAGCGTATTCCCATTCTGCTTCACTAGGTAGCCGTTTGTCGGCCCATTCACAGTAAGCGATCGCATCATTCCAAGACACATGTACCACTGGATGATCAGGCCTTTTCTTTATATTCGTCCCAGGCCCTTCCGGATTTTTCCAGTTTGCTCCATTAATTGCTAACCACCAAGGCAACTCAGGAAGTTGTCCCTTTAAGGCCGTTTTATACACACGTTTGGAAACCAAAAGTTTAAACACATATGACCACCCAAACCTCTCAGATTCTGTCGTATACCCAGTGTCCCGAATAAATTTTCGGAACTCCCTGTTTGTAACGGCGGTTGAATCGATATCAAATGCGTCCAGATATACCTCGCGAATCGGTCCTTCCCCATCACTAGGGAACCCATCTGCTGCTTCTGTACCCATCAAGAACTTGCCAGCTTGCAGTCGAATCATGTCAGGGGACTCTTTACTAGCAAGCTGATAAGTATCATGCTTTTTCTTTTCATTGTTTTCGGCAAATGCCCGACCAGGTAAGGAACAACAATTCGCGACATCTCCCGAAGGATCTTCGGACATAATAGTTAGCCTAGCTTTTCAATTAACTGTTCAACATTGATCCTGCTCGTATGTTAACTGGATCATGTCAAAAATTGTTCCATTCTGTCTAAACCGGTATCTATTTGCTCCATACTGGTAGCGAAACTTAGTCGGATCCCAGAATCCATTCCGAAAGCCGCGCCAGGGACTACTGCTACGTGAGCTTCTTCCAATAACTTAGAAGCGAATTCAATGGAATTAGACACCCTGACCCTGTCAAAGGTGCCTGAAACATCCGGAAATATGTAGAATGCTCCTTGTGGTTCAAAACACCTGACACCATCTATCGAACTTAACCGCTTATGGATATGTACGGCACGGCGTTCGAATTCTTTTCGAAATTCATCCACAATAGATTGATCAGCGTCCAGGGCGGCAGCTAGCGCATACTGTGCGAAAGTCGAAGTGCCGCTGGTCGTTTGGGTTTGAACCTTTGCCATAGCAGAAATAATCTCACGAGGAGCCGCCGCGTATCCAATACGCCACCCGGTCATCGCATAGGTTTTAGACCCAGCATTGAACGTTATCGTGTGTCGACGTGCGTGTTCAGAGCAAGATGCATAGCTTTTGTAAGTTCGTCCGCCATACAGCAGTCGGTCATACATCTCATCGCTGAACACGACAATCTCGGATTCTTCCAGAACATGAGATAACTTTTCAGTTTCCTCCGGGGTATAAGCAAAACCTCCGGGGTTGCTGGGTGAATTGAAGACCACAGCCTTAGTTCTTGGCGTTATGGCCGCTTCAAGTTGCTCTGGTGAAATCTTAAACCCTTGATCTGGCATACCATTTACGTATACTGGAACGCCATCACATAGCTTTACCTGCTCAGGATAAGACACCCAATATGGTGCCGGAATTATCACCTCATCACCCGGATCCAGTAGTGAAGCGAAAGCCAAGAAAAGAGCTTCTTTACCACCTACAGTAACTATCACTTCATTCGCAGCATCGTATTCCAATTCATTCTCTCGTCTAAGCTTTCTTACTACGGCTTCTTTGAGCGGAAGGACTCCTGATGCAGGAGTGGCGTATTTTGTCTTGCCTTCATCAATAGCCTTATATGCTGCCGCTCTAATTAGGTCGGGTGTAGGGAAATCGGGTTCGCCAGCACCAAAACTTACAACGTCTACGCCCTCACGCCGCATCGCACCGGCCCGACTCGTCACGGCCATTGTCGCTGATTCCTCAAGATTGCATACACGATCCGAAAGCTTCATTGTTAGCTATGTTTCTCCATGTGTAACTGTTTGCATTGTGTCAATAATCGTAATTATCCAGCATGATGCCAAAACTTAATGGCACGGATAACGGTGATTTAGTGTATAGCAATTAATTTGCCATAGATTTACTAAGACAGAGAACATACCATAGAATCTGACCGAACGCTGAACGGCCGAACAAACACTGAGCAATATTGCTCGCAGCCCCGAAGGAACTATTTGTTGCTAAAACCCGATATTCTCTCTGGAAAGATAGCCGTGGTAACTGGGGCAGGCAGGGGAATAGGCCGGTCCATAGCCTTGGAACTCGCAAAGCATGGAGCGGACGTAGCAGGCTGCTCACGATCCGCCAACGAATTGGACGAACTAGAAACATCGATCACCGCGATGGACCGTAAAGCTGTCGTCGTGCCAACCGACATAACAAATCACAGTCAAGTATCTCATTTTCGGGACGCTGTGATAAGTGAATTTGGGCAGATAGATATACTGATCAACAACGCCGGCGGAGGATTTGAAACTGGGCCATTCGCCGACAGCACCATTGAAGGTTGGAAAAAGGCCATTGATGTGAATCTAATTGGGACCTATTACAGTACCCGGCTTTTCTTAGACAACATCAAATCTGGCGGGAAAATTATCAACATAGCGTCTGGAATGGGCCTACAGGCCGTACCAGGAAATTCATCTTACGCAGTAGCTAAAGCGGGGGTGCATATGCTCACTCAGGTACTGGCGCTTGAACTATGGGATAGAGGTATCGACGTAAATGACGTCATCCCGGGTTTAGTAGCAACTACCAATGTAGAGTGGGCATCGGACAGATCCAGTGTTGAAACTGTGTTAGCTGAATTTCAAGACAAAGAACCGCCATTCGCACCAAGCGAGCGCGTCAAACATCCGGACGAACTAGGGGAACTGGTTTTATGGATAGCTGCACAAGAACCAGGTGGACCAACCGGTCAATCATTTTCCTTAGGTCGTCGGCCGTTCTAATGATGGTCATCATTGAGACCCTAAATGCCTGAACAAGATCTGCGAGGCAAAGTGGCTGTTATAACTGGGGCTGGCCGAGGTATCGGGCGGTCCATCGCAGTTAAGTTCGCGACAGCTGGAGCAAATTTAGCTATTTGCTCTCGTACGAAGGCTTAGTTATTGGAGACGCAAAGACTGGCAGAGGCAAAAGACAGAAACTGCTCCCTATTCATCGCTGACCTAACTGACATAGATCAAACAATCCAAGCCTGTAACGAAATTAGAGCTAGATACGACCGCATTGATATATTGATCAATAATGCGGGAGGTGGGGTCGAGAGATCTCCGTTACCCGAAGCCGACATCATGCTCTGGTGGAAAACGATTGAAACCAATCTTAAAAGCACGGCTATGGTTACACGTTTTCTGCACGATTTACTTCCGGATGGCGGCAAAATCATAAATGTTTCTTCAGGAATGGGGCTTTCCCCTGGCTCAGAAAACGATGCTTACAGAGTAGCCAAAGCAGGCGTTCACATATTGACGGAATCGCTGGCTTTACAGCTTTGGGATCGGGGCATAGATGTGAACAACCTAGTCCCAGGCCCTGTTGCCACAAGCACATTTAACCAGGACGATCCAAGTAACCGGCTGGACCCAGCTGACATAATGACTTTGTACGAAGATGGTCCGCCACCGCAATTTCCTTCTGTAGAGCGGGTAAAACATCCAGATGAAGTCGCTAATTTAGCCTTATACATAGCCACGTTTGGTAAGGGTGGCCCTAACGGACAAACTTTCTCACTTGCTAGGAGACCATTGTGAAGATAGATCTTGATTTGACTGGAAAAACCGTTGTAGTAACTGGTGCAGGTAGGGGCATAGGACGAGCCATCACTTTGAGATTAGCTGAAGCTGGAGCCAATCTCGCAATCAACTCGAGATCTGAAAAGCCATTGAATGAAGTGGCCGCAAAACTAGAGTCTGGCGGTTCCGAGGTCTTAGCCGTACCAATGGACGTGTCGGATTGGACCGAAGTCCAATCGTTCGCAAAGACAGTAAGTTCAAAATTCGGCTCTGTCGACATATTGATCAATAATGCAGCAATTGGCACCGATGCTAAAGCAATTCCGGAAAGCGACGTGGAAGAATGGACCAGCATCATCACTGTGAACATTCTCGGAACTTACTATATGTGCCGAGCATTCATAGAGCATATGGTACCAGGATCTAAAATCATCAATTTCGGATCTGGCAATGGTCATGCTCCTGCCCCAATACGATCTGCTTACGGCACTAGCAAAGCTGCAGTATCTATATTCAGCGAATATCTAGCAGTAGAGGTGTGGAAACAGGGAATAGATGTCAACGAATTCATTCCCGGTCCAGTAGCGACAACCATGCTTCCTATGGGCACACATTTACCAAACGAAGAAGCTGTTCGAGCCGAGCTCGCTAATACAGCTTCAAGCGAAGATCCAAGTGAATGGATTAAAACCCCGGAAGTAGCAGCTGAGCATATCGCCTACATGTGCGCAGCCAGAGAACGTGGTCCAACTGGACAGGTTTACTCACTACTACGCAGACCCATCAGGGCGTAGCAGCTCCACATCGCGAACCAGGAGTGATATGCAAACTTGATATCTATCCGGGTTTGTAAACACGTCCTGATTCAGGGTCATTTGTGCTCGGTTGAAGTGCCCCAAGTTCGTCCCAACAATTGTCAGGTATATCAATCAGTGCCCAGTCGAGAGTCTCTTGAACCCTTTCGGGTTTGCTCACACCGCAGACAGTAGATGTCACACGCTCATCGCGCATTGAGAACTGTAAGGCGGCGGCCCCAAGTGGAACTCCATACCTGTCGACAATACTTTCGACAGCTTGGACTGGAGACAATGTGGTTTCATCTGCATCCATGTAAACATATCTTTTAAACTTTGCAGAGCCTTTTGCCAAAACCCCTCCAGAATACGGAGCTGCGTTTAGTACTGCAATTCCACGGTCTATAGCCATATTTATCATTCGTTCAGCATTGCGATTAACCATCGTGAATCTATTGTGTGTTACAAGAGCGTCAAAGTCCCAAGCTTCCAGCAAAGGCGTCATTATGCCCACATTGCCAGCAGCCAGTCCTACAGCCTCAACCAATCCTTCCTCCTTCATTGCAAACAAAGTTTCAATAGCTCCACCCGGACCAGTCACATCATTCACATCGGCCACATATTCAGGATCATGCAAATGGAGCAGTTGAAACTTTTCTATACCAAGGGCGGCCAGACTTTCTTCAGCCGACCGTCGAGCTCTATCTCCGTCGAGCACATTGGTGCTCATATCTCTGTCAATCTTCGTGGAAATAACAAACCCTTCAGGAAGCCCTCCACGTTCACGAACTACTTTCCCTATACGTTCTTCACTTCGACCAAACCCATAATTGCGGGAAACATCGATAAAATTGACCGAACTGTCAAAAATTGCCCGAATAGTGTTTAATGCCCTTTCTTCCCCAACTTCGTACCCGTACGTATCAGGCATATTTCCTAGGCCAGATGTTCCAAAGCATATGGACGATACAAATAAACCAGTATCACCTATCTCTGACTTCCCAGCATTACCACTCATTCTTAATCTCCTTAGCCTCCGTTGTATAAACCAACCGGCAATCCGGTAATTCGACACCCATCCTTCTATTCTACGTGGTTAGATAATGGATCCTTCACAATGATATACATTGAAGCACCGGTAACATACCGTTTCCGACCGGTCGGTCGGTTTTGTTATTATTTACGAGTCAATTATGAGTTAAATACAACACATTCAGGATTTGTATGCAAAGCCGTGCATTAGATAAGCGTCAAGACCGGGCGAAACGCACCCGCGACCAGTTGTTAGAAGCGGCTGAATTGGTATTTGCCTCTAAGGGTTACCATGAAACTGCAATGCACGACATAGTCACAAAGTCTGGGCGCTCGAAAGGCGCTATTTATTTTCATTTCCCTTCTAAACAATCAGTGTTCGAAGCTGTGCTTGACGCCCTCGCCTACAAACTGGAACGAAAAGTCAACAACTCTATAGACTTGGCTCCAACTGCCCTTGCTAAATTAGATGCCGCGCTGACCACGCTAGTAGATACTTTTGCTACCCGCCATAGAATGGCAAGATTGGGACTAATTGAGATTGGAGCTGCCGGCCCAAATTTTCAACCACAAATACAGAGAGTTCGAAATAGATTCACACTCCTGATTCGCAAGCAATTGGATTATGCCGTCAGCGAAAACCTGATCAACGAAATGGACACCGACCTGGCATCACGCATCTGGTTTGGAGCAATCAATCAGTTTTTGATTGATTGGATTCAATCAGGAAGCCGTCGCGAAAAACTCGATACTGATTTGCCAGCGCTTAGGATTAGCTTACTAAAGAGTGTCGGGATAGATTCTCATCTTGTGTAATCCAGTTACTTAACATACGACTAAGAGGAATGTAATTTGATAAATCAAATCGATATCAAAGACTTAAGACCGCCTGAAATTCGCTTTAGAGATCCCGCATTGGCACCCATATGGGACAAAGTTGTCAATTCAGAAAGACTATCAAAGTCTGACGGCCTTACATTAATTCAGACACCAGACTTACTAGGTCTTGGTAGAATGGCGGATTTTGCTAAACAAAAGGTGTCAGGCAACAATGTCTACTTCGTACTGAATGTTCAAATCAACGCAACGAATTTATGCGTTTTGTCTTGCAAATTCTGTGATTTTGCAGCCAAAGTCGGTGATGACCATGCTTACGAATTTTCAATTGATGAAATCCTAGAAATGATCCATCCTGACATGGACGAGATGCATATGACTGGTGGCCATCATCCTACATTGCCATTTGAGTGGTATGAGCAACTATTACAAACGGTAGGTAAAGAGCGCCCGCGAGTACAGATCAAAGCTTTCACCGCAGCTGAAATAGATTACTTTCACAAGCGCTTTAAATTAAGCGAAGACGAAGTGTTTGATCGCCTAATCGAGGCCGGGTTACAGTCAATGCCAGGGGGCGGGGCGGAAGTCTTTTCAGAACGAGTTAGAAGACTGTTATTTCGTGGCAAATGTAGTGCTGATCGCTGGATGGAGATCCACCATATGGCACATAAAAAAGGATTACCTTCCAACGCAACCCTTCTATACGGTCACATTGAAACACTCGAAGAACGAATAGATCACTTAATCTTCCTGCGTGAAGGGCAGGATGTCACAGGAGGGTTCCTTTGCTTTATTCCACTGGAATATCAAACTGGTACCACGATGTTAGTTCAGCGACAAGCTCCCCCAGCCGACGACTTAAGAATGCTCGCCACATCAAGATTAATGCTAGACAACATTCCCCACATAAAGAGTTATTGGGTTATGAGTGGGGCCGAAACAGCGGCCATAGGGCTGAATTTCGGTGCCGATGATTTAGACGGCACTATAGGCAAGGAACGAATAGCTCATGCTGCACTAGCGGCCAGCCCTTTCGGACTTGAAAGAGATAAAATGGCCAGTATGGTAAACGACGCCGGGAAAATTGCGATAGCACGAGACGCCTTATATGGCACAGTCAAGGTATATGACAACTAACCGCCGCTCATATGCGCAAGCCGACCCAGCTATGGCCAAGCCCAACGGACTAGCCAATTGAAGCATAGTAAAGAATTACGCTTAGGCAGAATATCTTACCTAAACACCGAACCCTTTTTTGCCTCAGACGAGTTACGAGACAATTCAATTACAGGAAGTCCTAGCCAATTGACAGAATTGATGTTGAAAGGCGATGTCAATATAGCACCCATACCCAGCGTCGTTTACTTCGACAACCCGGATCAATTTCGAATTCTCGGTTCGTTTGGAATAGCGTCACGGGACAAGGCCGTATCTGTAATCTTGAGATCTAGCAAGCCCCCACAGCACCTCGATTCAAATGACCATATTGGAGTAACAGCAGACACCAAGACGTCGATACGACTTTTACAAGTGCTTCTTTTGTATTATTTCGGAACTACTTCACTACCGCATTTTGATACTCTGCACGACAAGCAAGCAAATCAGTTATTGATCGGGGACCAAGCTATGGCTGTAATTTCCCCTACAGACAAATACCCCTATGTTACCGACCTAGGACTCATATGGAACAAACTTACGGGGTCATCTTTTGTGTTTGCACTATGGCTTAGTCGAACCAGCATGGTCCGGTCTGTCGAATCACAATTAATCAATTACTTCGAACGAAATCTATCTGATAATCTTTCGAGTGCTGAACGTATTTCGGCTAGGCGACCCGACCTGGACATGACGACTACCGAGATCTCTGAATATTTAAGTAGCTTTCGATTCAAACTAAACGATACTGACATGGATGCACTCGAAAAATTTAAGTTGCTAGATACTAGAGCCCAACAAAGAATATTCTCAGCGTTATAATTTTATTGGAGATGACATACTAACCATGATGAATGAGATCATTTCGCTAATTGATAGGTCTGAACGCCTGACACCTGCACACGCATTATGGTTGCTACAAGACAGTGAGTTGTTAGCACTCGGTGCGTTAGCAAATGAGGTGCGCTTTCGTCGCCACAGTAATCCTCATGTTAGCTTTGTTATCGATACCAACTTAAATTACACAAACATATGTAACGCGTACTGTAGCTTCTGTGCGTTTTATCGTCCTCCTGGCAGTACAGGAGACGATGTATACACACATTCAGTCGACGAAATAGTTAAGCAAATAGGACAAGCCAAGCAATTAGGTTGCACCACCGTGTTGATGCAAGGTGGCCTAAATCCTGAATTGCCATTCTCTTACTACACCGACTTAATCCGTGCCTCAGTAGATGCTCACCCTGAAATAACCCCACATTTTTGGTCGCCTCCTGAAATTTACATGATGAAAGAGATTTCACGGTTGTCTTACGAAAAAATATTTGAGGAGCTTTGGGAAGCAGGCCAGCGAACTCTACCTGGCGGAGGAGCTGAGGTGCTCACAAACAGAGCCAGAAAAGAAATCAGCCCTCTGAAAATGGACGCAGATGAATGGATCTCTATAGAACGCGCGGCACACACCATCGGATTCACCGGGACTGCAACTATGATGTACGGTCACGTCGAATCCGATGAGGAAATTGTTGAGCATTTAGCCCGGATACGAGATTTGCAGGACGAAAATCACCCAGGGCATTTCCATGCATTTGTACCCTGGAGTTTCAGTCCTGGAGATACGCCTCTTGGTAGAAAATTAAAAGGAAATAGAGCCGGTCCCAATCGATAT
Source organism: uncultured Chloroflexota bacterium (assembly GCA_913043205.1). Lineage (GTDB taxonomy): Bacteria > Chloroflexota > UBA11872 > UBA11872 > VXNJ01 > CAJWLF01. Next base: position 95,289 of record CAJWLF010000006.1, read on the forward strand.
TTACGCATGCTAGCAGTAGCAAGATTATTCTTAGACAACTTTGAGCACATTGATGCATCATGGTTCAGCGAAGGTAAGAAGGCGGGACAAATCGCATTACACTTTGGTGCAGACGATTTTGGTGGAACATTGTTCGATGAAAACGTTATGAATGAGGCTGGTCACTATAACCGAACCGATGTTGATGAGATAAAACTGATGATAAGAGAATCAGGGTTTGTCCCGATACAGCGAAACACCACATACGACACTCTCGCTATCTTTGAAGAAACTCTACCCGTGCCCGCAGTCCAACCCTCAACATAGGAGAATATTTGTGCGTACAATTCGTATAGGTCACAGTCCTGATGCAGACGATGCTTACATGTTCTATGCAATCACTCATGACATCATCGATATCGAAGGACCGGAACCCTCAGAACATGAAGAGGTCCTAGAAGACATTCAAAGTCTCAATGAGCGAGCTTTGTTTGGTGAACTGGAAATGACGGCGATATCGGCAGCCGTGTACCCAAAAGTTGCAGACCAGTACAGGATTCTCGCATGCGGGGCATCAATGGGGTTGAATTACGGACCAATAGTTGTAAGCAAAGAAAGTTGCAGCCTTCAAAGCTTGCAAGGCAAACGTGTAGCGATGCCTGGCGAACACACAACAGCCTATCTCTTATCACGCATATTTTTGCCTTCGGTAGAGTCCGTACAATACCCCTTCGACAAAGTTATGGATGCTGTGACCGACGATGAAGTAGATGCTGCGGTCGTGATTCACGAAGGCCAATTGACCTATGTGGATGCTGGATTGACCAAGTTAGCAGATCTTGGGGAAATATGGTGGGACGATACCGGTCTTCCGCTACCGTTGGGATTAGACTGCGTGCGAAGAGATCTCGGAAATGACTGGCATCTTGCTTTAGGCAAAGCCCTTCAACAGAGTATTGATACCGCCTTCCGACAGAATAAAAAGGCTGTGGATTACGCCCTGCAATTCGGACGAGGCATAGATCCCGTTCGCGGAGAACAGTTCGCCAAGATGTATGTTAATGACCTAACTTACAACATGGGAGAAGCTGGCCAAAGGGCACTTGTAAAGTTATTCGAACTCGCTGCCGCCAAAGGATTGATTGATCGCACTCCTTCAGTTGACATAGTGGAACTCTGATATTGGACGGATAAATACTAGTATGTACTGGAGTTCTTATTGAAAGACTCTGCCCCAGTCATCTTCTGGGATTTTCACGGCACCTTATCACCGGGTGGTTGGGATTGGGCTGAAACTTTTCAAGATATTCTTGAGATGCATGCGCCAAACATATGTCGTTCACAGCAAGAAATAAATGACTGCTTACAGGAGGGATTCCCGTGGCACACGCCTGATCAGGAGCACCTACACATAACTACTGCAGATGAATGGTGGTCAGAATACTTCGGAGCATTTGTAAGAGGATTAAATCGCTTGGGGCTTGAATCCAACCAGTCAATAAAACTAGCTGGCCTAGTCAGAAGATCCTATATAGCAAAAGGCAGATTTCAAGCATTCAGTGATACATTGCCGACCCTTGAGTACTTCAGAGACTCCGGCTGGCGTTTAGCTGTACTGTCTAATCATGTGCCCGAGCTTGAAAAAATACTGACTGACTTAAATCTGTCTGGATTGTTCGAAAATATTTTCACATCCGCATTATGCGGTTTTGAAAAGCCTCGCATTGAGTTATTTGAACATGCTTTACAATCAATGGGGTTTCCACAGCGATGCTGGATGATAGGAGATGATCCCATCGCCGATATTTGGGGAGCTAACAATGCAGGTATTCCAGCAGTTTTAGCTCGTCGGGATGGCCCTTCTATGCTGAAAGTATCACGACTTGACAAACTTCCTACAGTACTCACCGAAACCAATCGTATACGGGCTGTGGCTGCATTATGAGTGAGCCGGACATGCACTACTGGCCAGCACACGTTGCTACTAAGGCCATTAAGGCCAAAAAGCTGTCTTGCAGAGAATATTGCACTCACATTATCTCTCGAATAGAAAAGCTGAACCCAATACTGAATGCTTTCAATGACATCCGTTATGAACAGGTTCTTTCAGATTCAGACAAGGCAGACGAAATTCTCCATAGCGGACAATTAACAGGCCCTTTGCACGGGATCCCGATCTCAATTAAGGATGGTATTTTTACTAAAGGTTTGTTGACCACCTTTGGATCAAAACTTCACGAAGGAAGAGAAGGAACATTCGATGCACCGGTGGTCGAAAGACTAAAAAAGGCCGGCGCCATAATGTTAGGAAAAACTAACATGCCAGCATTTGGGCACATGGGGGTCACACATAGCTTGCTCTATGGAATCACTCGTAATCCTTGGAATCCTACTTATTCACCAGGAGGATCTACCGGCGGTGGTAGCTCTGCTGTATCGGCCGGACTCGGCCCTATTACCATTGGTTCGGACGGAGGCGGGTCGATTCGGATACCAGCTTCATTCACTGGTATATTCGGAATTAAACCATCTCTCGGCAGAGTCCCCGTATACCCAACTTACTCCCATACAGATCAATTGTCGCACATAGGACCTATGACTCGATCAGTAATGGATGCCGCAATAGTGATGGATACCATCTCGGGTCCCGATGAAAGAGATTTCAACACATTACCTGATTATGCCGGCATTTTTGCCGAAGACGCTCAAGTTGATGATTCCACGACATTCAAAATCGGATGGTCGGACAATTTAGGTTTTGCTGAGGTAGATAATGAGGTGAAAGCCATCGCTAAGACAGCTTTGGACAAACTCGAAAATGCAGGTTGCTTTGTACAGCCGGCCGACATCGACACGTCATGGAGACACTCCACAGATCATTGGTTTAACCTATTCACTGCTCTTTATGCAGCACCATTACGCACCGAACTTGAACGCGATGCGAGCATGTTTGAGCAGAGCTTTATTGATTTTGTCGAATATGGCAATGACGTAAGTGCAAAACAGTTAATCGACGCGGGTAATTTCCGTAGGCGCATGGTTACTACCGGCCACCAGATTTTCAAACACCATGACATATTAGCCACACCAACAGTCGCTATCGCTCCATTGAAAGTCGGCCAGCAGGGCCCGACACATATAAATGGCAAAGCTACAAATCCAACGGACTGGTCCGCTCTAACTTACGTGTTCAACATGACTGGATACCCAGCCGCCACCGTGCCCGCCGGTTTCACTAAGCAGGGATTACCAGTCGGACTACAACTTATTGGACCCAGGTTTGCCGACAGCAATGTTATTCAATGTTCCACGTTGTTCGAAAAATCTGCCCCTTGGGCTCATCGCAACCCATCTATTAATCGTTGGCTTAATCCACCAACACAAACCCATTTCACAGGCGGGAATTAACCAAGGCCAACTAGTTGCCAGAAGCATCTTTGCTATTAAGCATCGAATGTATTTGTTTGGACAATCTCAATTTCAAACTCTTGATACTACCGACTGTAAGCAACCCTATAATCACTACTGCACAAAGAACACCTGAAACACCGATAGCAATAAATATAATCTCAGGCAACTTTACTCAATTCATTACGCCTAACACCTAGTTCATAATGGCTGTTGCCTATACTATCGGATTGGCCCATTAGATCAACAAGACTCATACCTCAATGCCACATTCACGTAGATGGTCCAAAGATTGTTCCACTCGCCTTCTCCTCCCGTCTAAGTCTAATAACGGCTCTCCCTTAATGCCTTCAATCTCCACTGAAAACGCCCCTAAATACCCTGCTTTTTCACACATCTCAACAATGCGTCGAAAGTCAACAGCTCCGCCTTGCCCCAAAGAAGGAAAATACCAATCCTTAAATATGCCTCGGCTATCCTTTAGATGCATATGTGCGACAAATCTTATAACTTGCTCAAGTTCTCGCATTTGGTCTATTCCTTTGTTGTAAAACAATATGTTGGCCGTATCAAAGTTAATCATTACATTAGGGTGAGCAACAGCGTGCATCGTTTTATTAATCCTCTCTGAGTTCTGAGTTATCCCAGCGTGAGTCTCAAGTGCTACAACAATGCCATAGCTAGCCGCATGGTCACCAATTTCAGAAAGAACATCATATAAAGCAAACTCTTGACGCTGATCTTCGAACTCACCGCCATCAGCAACAAAAAGATTGCCACCTAATCGGCTAGCTAACTCTATCCTGGATTTGACTCTGGCAACCCCGTCCGGATCTAAAAGATCATCTCCCCCATTGAAAGAAAGGGCTTTCACATCATTCGTTACAAGTGATTTTTGAAACCCTTCTATACGTCGCTGATCGGATTTCTCAGTAATTATGGCCTCCGCGGGAACGTTGACTTCCCCCATTTGGTGTGGAGCTAAAGATATTTCTACATGAGAAAGTCCTATTTCTCCAGCATGCGAGATCGCAGCTTGCACACCATATGCCCCGTAACAATTGGAAAACACTTCGATCACAGGAAATTTCATTTAAGGATTCACCTTTAGGCCCAAAACAGAGTTACAAGACTGATACTCAACAAGGCAAGCGCGATCGATGAGGCAAATCCTGTGATCAACGGGCGAGCACCAATAGAGAATAGTCCACGGACATCTATTCCAAGCCCTATGCCTGCAACGGCCATGCTGATAAGAAACGTGCCCACCGACCCAAAGTATGTGGACAGATCGTCGGAGATAACACCTGCACTTTTAAGGACAGCTAATATCAGAAAACCGATAACAAATGGCGGAACAGCCTTCGGTAAAATCCGTCTCAGCCCTGTGGAATTTGATGGCTCCGCCTGTCCAATTCTGCTAACAGACCACCAGGTCGTTACCAGCAACACTGGTCCAATAAGAAGATTTCTTGTAAGTTTGACTATAGTAGCTGTGTCTCCTGCCTCATCACCAAATGAAAACCCAGTAGCCACCACTTGGGCCGTATCATTCACTGCAGTGCCAGCCCAAACACCAAACTCAGTTTGAGACAGTGCTAACCATTGCCCAACGACTGGGTAAGAAAGGACTGCCAACGTCCCAAAAAGTGTTGTGGAGGCCACTGCATATGCCACTTCTGCAGGCTTAGCCTTTAGTAATGGGCTTGCAGCCATAATTGCAGAGTTGCCGCATACGGCAGTCCCAAGAGCCAAAAGGACAGACAAATTTCGAGTCAGACCAAGTTTGCTAGCAACAAGCAACGTAAACGTGAGTGCGAAAAAGAAACATATTAATATAAATAGGATGCTCTGCATCCCAACATCTACTACAGCAGAAAAACTCAACCTAGCTCCAAGGGCCACTATCCCCAACTGTAAAATCAATTTAGACCCAGAACTAGCACTGGAAGCGAATTTTTTGAACACTTCAGACGAACCAATCAGGTTTGCCAGTGCCAGACCTAACGCCAGAGCTACAAACACTTCACTCAAAGCCGATGGCAATAACCCCGACAGAATGCGCGCCAATGCAGCAACTAACACCATCAGCACAATGCCTGGAAGTAAATCGAGTTTCATAAAAGTTCCACTACTATCACGTCATTTAGGTTAACAATAAACTCGCCGGTTTTATTCAAAAAATACGCTTCCACTCACATTTTGAATATCCCAACCTCAACCCTGAGGCTTGTTCCAAGCACTTAAACATTTGACGGGCACAGGATGCACCGTATAAAAATGAAGCATTCATACAGTCAATGCATAAGGCAGAATATTAGGAGATTTATGGCCAGTAGAGATCCCAATCGTCCGAACATCCTGTTCATACTTAGTGATGATCAAGGACCATGGGCACTTAATTGCGCCGGAACCACCGAGCTCCAAACCCCAAACTTGGATCGATTAGCAACCACCGGAATCAGATTTGAAAACTTCTTCTGTACCTCACCAGTGTGTTCGCCGGCGAGAGCCTCAATACTCACCGGGCAGTTACCTTCTCAGCATGGAGTGCAGGACTTTCTACGCGCTGGCAACTCCAACCATACGGCAAATCTTGAGGCGTTGGACGATACCAAGATAAACACGACGAAGAAAGATGAGCTAACTGGCTTAGACGGCAAATCCATAGAATTTCTACAAGGGCGACAAACCTATACAAACGTACTTACAGAGAACGGATACGACTGTGCCCTTAGTGGCAAGTGGCATATAGGTGCATCGGCTATCCCGCAAGCCGGATTTCAATACTGGAACGTACATGCAGGTGGAGCTGGCAATTACTACGATGCATACATGTTTACAGACGGTGATTTATACAAGTCTAAAGGGTACTTCAGCGATGTGATCACCGACAATGCCATATCCTATCTGGACTCGAATAGACAGTCGTCAACGCCATTCTCATTAAACGTGCATTTCACCGCACCACATGCCCCTTGGGGGAGAGAACAACATCCTGCAGAATACTATCAGGATTATTTTACAAATTGCGCCTTCGACACTGTCAGATGGGACCCCTTACACCCTGATCAATTGTATAAACAGGGATCGTCAGGCACCGTGCCTACAACCGAATCCGCTCGCAGGGAAATACTAAGTGGATACTTCGCGGCGATCACTGCAATGGATGCGAACATCGGCCGATTGCTAGATTGGCTGGAAGCTAATGATCTGAGGGATAACACTCTGATAATTTTTACATCCGACAACGGCATGAGTATGGGGCACCACGGCATCTGGGGAAAAGGAAATGGCACGTATCCAGCAAATATGTTCGAAACCGCAGTTAAAGTCCCAACAATAATTTCTCGTCCGGGCCATGTACCCGCAAATAGCATAGAGCATCAACTGCTAAGCCATTACGACTTTTTCCCGACTATCCTCGACTATACAAACGTATGTGGAAACAGTGATTCTAGTCTTCCAGGTCACAGTTTTTCAGATCTCCTCCAAGGCAATCAGCTATCACACGAGTTCCCTGTTGTCGTATTTGAAGAGTATGGCCCAACTCGAATGATCCGAACTAAGTCGATGAAGTACATACGCAGGCATTCCGCCGATCCCAATGAGTTATATGATTTACTCGAAGATCCCCTAGAGGTCGTCAATGAAATAGATAACCCGAAATATGCGGATCAATTACTTCAAATGGAAACCCAGCTTCAAAACTGGTTCGACAGTTATGTCGAGCCCGAACACGATGGATCCAAACAGCCTGTGAAGGGCAGAGGCCAAATCGGACAAATAGGAGTCGACAGAGAAGCTTTTGCCCAAGATGTGACATTCCTTAGAGATGTCAAATAGGCATATTTATATCCCTATTTAAACTGAGACGGCGTTACAATTACTAAACACAGCTAGACGTAGCCGCGCCGAGGTAGCTCAGCTGGTAGAGCAGCGGTTTTGTAAACCGCAGGTCTGGGGTTCGAGCCCCCACCTCGGCTCCAAGATTCACAGGTTTAAACTACCCACAATCATAGTTATGTAAAGCCGTGATTGGTGGTTTTGACAACACTTTTCTGAAAACTGCTAAAAAAGCACCATTTTTTGAAAGCTCCCGAGAGATAGATTCCTAACGTAGTCGTCGCAATACCTAATTTAGTTGTTTTGCATATCTTTGCAAAAAACACTACGGTTGATTAGCTAAGGTGGTTGATTAGCTAAGGTGCGTTGAATCAACAGTGATGAGGTTGAATTTTTATGGTAGATAGATGGCGAAAACAGCTAGGTGTAACTAATCGGGGTGGATTCTCTGCCTATGCCTTTGTTCTGCCTTCAATCATCTTCATCCTGATATTCGTCATAACTCCAATCGTAGCAACTCTCTACTACAGCTTTACCTCATATGATCTGCTGAAAGAACCACGATGGGTAGGCATGAAAAACTATGTGGACCTGTTTACTGCAGAACCAAGATTTGGGGCTGCTGTTAGAAACACTTTACTGTTTGCTTTTGGAACTGTGCCAACCGGAGTCATAACTTCTCTCCTCTTAGCCGTGTTGATTAACCGTCAAATACGGATG
>CAJWLF010000007.1 GCA_913043205.1 uncultured Chloroflexota bacterium
GCGGAATTTGCACACCGGGGTTTATTGTTTCCACCAAGGCACTGTTGGAGAAAAACCCAAACCCGACAGAACACGAAATTCGCTATTGGTTAGCAGGCAACTTATGCCGATGTACTGGCTATGACAAGATAGTGCGCGCAGTGCAAGATGCGGCAACTCGCATGCAGGAAGGATCAAAGTAGATGGCTGTTAATGAATTTGTGACCAAAACTGGCGACTTCAAAGTCATAGGCAAAAGGCCTATCCGCCATGACGGCGCTGACAAAGTAACCGGCAGAGCTACTTATGGCTCAGATATTTCTCTTCAGGGCATGCTCTACGGGAGAGTTCTGCGCAGCCCTCACGCACATGCCGACATAAAGTCGATAGATACCACTGACGCCGAAGCATATCCAGGCGTGCACGCTGTTATCACCTCAGAAGATTTCCCAAATGTAGAAAGCAAACTAGTCGAAGGGGGCGAAGCCGGATCGCAAGACCTCAGTTACATGAGTGCCAACAAGATGGCTAGAGGGAAAGTCTTATACCACGGTCACCCAGTAGCCGCTGTAGCCGCAGAGACCAGAGATGCTGCTGAGGAAGCTGCTCGTTTGATTAAGGTGGAATATGAAGTCTTGGAGCCAGTACTTAGTGCACGTCGTGGCCGAGATAAGTCATCACCACTGCTTCATGACACCCTTTATACAGACACAGAAGGGGAGAAAGACACAGAACCTAGTAACGTGGCAGAACACCGTATTTACGGTACAGGTGACATTGAAAAAGGGTTTGCAGAGGCCGACATAATTGTTGAAAACGAATACGATACAGCAACCGTCCATCAGGGTTATATAGAACCACACAACGCAACTGCTCTGTGGCGAGAAGATGGTAGCTTAGACATCTGGTGCAGCTCTCAGGGACACTTCTGGATGCGTAACGAAACAGCAAAGATACTGCAACACCCAGTATCTAAGATCAAAGTCACCCCTATGGAAATTGGTGGTGGATTCGGAGGGAAAACGCTTACATATCTTGAAACGCCAGCAGCATTGCTGTCTAAAAAGTCAGGTCGCCCAGTCAAGATGTGGATGGATCGCACAGAAGTTCTGCAATCCACCGGCCCAACACCGGGGTCTTGGATCAAAGTCAAAGTTGGAGCAACAAATGACGGCAAAATCACTGCCGCTCAAGTGGAAATATCAATAGAAGCAGGAGGATTCCCAGGAGGACCTCTCCATCCTTCCTGTCTTACATCATTAGCTCCTTACAATTTGGAAAACGCACAAGTGGACGGCTATGACGTTGTAGTTAACAAACCAAAATCAGCTGCTTATAGAGCTCCCGGTGCAACAATGTCAGAATTTGCAGTTGAAACCACAATGGATGAGTTGGCTGAAAAGCTCGGCATGGACTCTCTAGAGTTTCACATGTTAAATGCCTCTAAAGAGGGTGATTGGCGGGTTGATGGACCACGATTCCTGCGCGTAGGAAATATCGAATGCATTGAAGCAATCAAATCTTCCGATCACTGGAAGACCCCTCTTCAGGCAGCCACTGAACCAAATAAGGTGCGAGGCCGAGGGATGGCGTCAGGATTCTGGGGGAATGCAACCCTCACCTCTAGCGCACGTGGCCGTGTTAATGAAGACGGTAGCGTAACCCTAGTGGAAGGATCATGCGACATCGGAGGAAGTCGCACTTCAATCGCCATGCAGATGGCTGAGACATTGGGAATCAGCGAGCAAGATATTGTCCCTATTGTCGGTGACACCGATGATGCAGGATACACCGCTGTTACCGGAGGAAGTCGAACCACTGCAGTTACAGGGTTAGCTGCATACAACGCAGCGAACGAAATTCTGGCAAAAATGAGCACTGGTCTGGCAGAGGTATGGGAAGTCAAATCAGACAATATTACTAGCCAAAACGGTCGGTTCTCATGTAACGGCCACGATTTATCCTTTAAGGAGGCAGCTGCCCTACTGCATGACAACGACATTCAGGTCACAGGACAATCAACTGTTACTCCTAAAACTCCTGCAGGTGCTTTTTCCTGCCAGGCAGCCGACATAGAGCTGGATCTAGAAACAGGCAAGATAGAAATCTTGCGTTACACAATAGCTCAAGACGCCGGTACTGCTATATACCCTCCATACGTCGAAGGTCAGATGCAGGGCGGGGTTGCACAAGGTATCGGGTGGGCACTTAATGAAGAATACTGGTATGACGGTGAAGGCCATCTCAGAAATTCAAGCTTGCTCGACTATCGAATGCCAACAGCTCTGGACCTTCCAATGATTGACACAATAATTGTTGAAGTGCCAAATCCTGATCATCCGTACGGGGTACGAGGAGTAGGAGAAGTATGTATCGTTCCGCCTCCAGCTGCCATCGCAAATGCGATACACAACGCTGTCGGCGTGCGGATGCATGAGCTCCCCATGTCACCTCCTAAGGTTACAGCGGCACTCGCAAATGCCGGAAAGCTTCAAACCTAGCACTGCCTAACAAAGGATGCCAAGGCTGTATGTTCCAAGTGCTCTGCGAGAATTAACCGATGGGCAATCAGATATTGAGCTGGACGGGCAGACCGTCGGAGACATGCTCCAAAGCTTGGAAAGCAAGCACCCTGGTACAGCCAGTCGTCTTACCAGCTCTGAAACAGCGCACGGACTTAGGCATGGCTTGGTCGTTTTCATAGACGGCGAACAATTTAGAACGGGAACCCGTACCAAAGTTGATGACAACAGCACCGTATATTTAGTTTTAGCACAAGCTGGTGGCACCTAAAAACATACGAGTGGCAATTTAGTATTGTTTATATTGAAAGTTAGATTTCAAATCCCAGAAAGTTGGATATGTAACGTTTACTGGCTGTGATATCCATCGGTAGTTACAGTATTAGTCATCAGGCAACTATATCTATCAATAGGACGCAAGCATGACCGCACCTAATATTTTATGGATCTGCACCGACCAACAACGTTGGGATACGCTGGGCGTATACGGGAATAGTTGGGTCAACACACCCAACATTGATCGTCTGGCCGAATCGGGATTAGTCTTTGACTACTGCTACTCTCAAAGCACAGTGTGCACCCCTAGTCGAGCTAGCTTCTTGACTGGTAGATACCCGCGTACATGTCGTGGACGGCAAAACGGAGCTGACATACCGCCAGAAGAAATCCTGATAACCAAGGCTATGGCCGACGCTGGGTACAATTGCGGCCTTGCTGGCAAATTACATATCTCCGCCAGCAATCCTTCGGTCGCCCCCATAATGGAACCTCGTATCAACGATGGCTACTCTGTTTTCAACTGGTCCCATGACCGTAGTGATGCCTGGCCAACTAATGAATATCACAATTGGTTAGCAGAAAAAGGTGTGGAATATTCCAGCCAAGCTCATCCAGAGTGTAACCACATTAGATTAGGTCCGAATGCGGAGCATCATCAAACAACATGGTGCGTAGAAAAAGCGATTAATTTTATCCAAAATAATGCCAAGTTCGATCAACCATGGCTACATTCAGTAAACATTTATGACCCCCACCACTCGTTTGAAACCCCTGCCGACTACCTCCAACGCTATTTGGATCGAATAGACGATATTCCGTTACCTAATTACATAGAAGGTGAACTCAACAACAAACCAGTTTTCCAACAGTTTGATCACTTAGGCGCTTACAACAGCAGTAAAGATGGCACGACTGAGGGATCCCATCACTACCCCACAATGACTGAACGCGATCACCGAATGATCACAGCATCGTATTGGGCCATGTGCGACTTAGTAGACAGTCAGGTTGGTCGTCTATTGGATGCACTAGAATCGTCCGGAGAAGCAGAAAACACATTGGTCATCTTTATGTCAGATCACGGAGAAATGCTCGGTGATCATGGACTCTATTGGAAAGGCCCCTTTTTCTACGAGCCAGCCGTACGCGTCCCACTAATTGTGGCATGGAAAGGTCAAGTCGAAGCCGGAAGGCGCAGCCAAGCACTGGTGGAGCTCAGTGACATCGCACCAACTATCCTTGACGCAGCTGGGGTAGAACATCCTGCCGGAATGCAAGCTAAATCTCTCTGGCCTTTAATCAACGGGAGCACCGCCATCGACCACCATAGAGAAGATGTTTATTCTGAATACTATAACGCCATGCCCTGGCACAGTGATCCAACAGCACAAACCACAATGGTTAGAACAAAAACTCACAAAATCGTTGCTGCACACGGTACAGGATCTGGCGAGCTTTATGATCTCAACAAAGACCCCGAGGAGACACAGAATCTTTGGTCCGACCCCGAATCTTCTGACCTCAAATTAGATATGTACGAACGTCTTGCAGACCGAATGGCATGGACTGTTGACCCGCTACCACTACGTAAATCTGAATGGTAGGCAATGCAACAACACAAAGACAAATAACATATTACTCATTACTTAAACTTGAATACTAGTAGATAGAAAAGGATTTTTTGGAGCATGCAAAAGCGCAAACTAGGTAGGACAGGCCATCAAAGCACTGTCGTAACAATGGGGACAGCAGCATTTGGTAGACCCGACCTTCCAGATGCTCAGGCCACAGTTGAATCATCGGTAGAATTATTCATGGAGCACGGCGTTAACCATATAGATATTGCACCTGGATACGGCCAGGCTATGGAACGTATGAAACCATTATTGCCCGCCATTCGAGACCACATATTTCTAGGCTGTAAAACACAAGAAAGAAACAAGACTGCAGCCTGGCTAGATATTAAGGATGGGTTGAATCGACTAGGAGTGAAGTCTTACGACCTTTTTCAAAACCATGCTGTAACAACGATGGCAGAATTGGACTCTATCACTCGCCCGGGTGGCGCGATCGAAGCATTAATTGAGATGCGAAATCAAGGCAAAACCCAATGGCTAGGCATAACGGGGCACGGTCCTTACGCACCGTCTGTATTGTATGAAGCCCTCAATCGTTTTGAGTACGACACAGTAATGTTCCCTGTAAGTGCGACCATGTGGCGAAACCATGAGTACCGACGGGATGCCAAAAAGCTTATCGACTACTGCAACAAACATGATGTCGGAATACAGTGTATAAAAATGATAGCCCGTAGCGGCTGGGGAACTCAGGACAAAGACAAAAGCACTTGGTACGATCCACATCGCAATCAGAAGTCCATCGACCAGGCCCTCTGGTGGCTACTATCGCATCCTATTCACACCGCACCAAGTGTTAGTGATGTTAGTTTGGTGCCTATGGTATTGGATGCAGCAGAACGCTTCCAGCCTTTAACCAATGAGGAACAGAACGAAGTTGTATTAAGTCAGCAACCCCTATTCCCAGAACCTTTATTGGCGATCAACCCCGCAAAATAAACATCGGTTACTGCCAATACCATGCTGGCTTAAACAACATACAGCCCTAGTAGGGCTGATCATTTAGCGTGGGAACTCGGTGGGAATTCAGGCCCTGCTTCAGTAAGTGCACGGATCTGCTCCATACTTATTCTTGCAGCTTGCTCAGGATCATTGCCTAATATGTTTTTCAAGTATCCAAAGCTTTCAAATTCAACTGCGGCAAATCCTTGGTAGCCTATTTGTCCAAGGGCACTAAAAAAAGCCCTCCAGTCCACCCTTCCTTCTCCTAGTAGTGGGAATAAGAATTCCCCCGGGCGCTGGCTTATACCAACAGCATCTTTAAGGTGGCAATGGATTATCTGGCCGCCCCACTGTTTAATATTCCACCCTACATCCATATCACCACTCAAAATCCCATGTGACGGATCAAAATTGACGCCAACAGATTCAGAATTGACTGCGTCTACAAGAAATTTATGCGAATAAAAATCATGGGCGACCATACCCCAAACCCCTTCCGAGCTTATTTTCACACCAGCTTCATTTGCGGCCTGTCCAAATCTCCCATATGCCTCTAAAACTTGATCCCATGCTGCCCCCTCAGAAATATCGTCTGGAATGCGAGGCGCTTCTTTATCCCATGGCGCGGGGCCGGTCATAGTGCCAACATTAGAGACTCCAACCTCTCCGGCCGCTTGTATCTGTTCTAAAGTGCGCACTATACGGGCTTCGCGCAGGTCATCATCAAGGCTAACTAGGTCTTCATGCGCAAATATACGACTTACCTCTAGCCCCGCATCTCTCGTTTGTTCTACCACTCTAGCTGGAGCACCAGATTCCCCAGTATTGAAATGAGCACCTCCCCATTCAACACCTTGATAACCTAGCTTCTTGAGCGAGGCTACGACTTCTTCGGACTTCCATTGGGTGAATCCAAGCGTAGCTTGAAATGCAAATTTGACACTCATACGCGATTAACCCCCAAACGTCCTCTCAATACATCCAGATCTACAGTCGGGACATATCCAAGCATTCGGGTAGCTTTCCTGTAATCAAACAAACTAGCTTTGGGATTTACTTCAAACAACTCCGGCTGAAGTACCTTAGGCGGATCATCCGGCCAATTCAGATCAATTAATTCCAGAGTCGTCAGATCTGTAAAGTTGTCACGGGCGGTCACATAAAAACGCTCAAACAGACTCTGCCCATCCGAAAATTCGAATTCACATGACTTTAGTGCCGCCTGAGCAATATCGCTTGTGGCCACCCATGCGCCAAGCCAGTCTTTATCACCACCCCCACTGCCACGCTCAAGAATAGGCTTCCAACTACTTATGTTCCGATCTCCTCCCCAAGCCCATGCATAGCGCAGGGATATAGCTTCTATGTCATATGCCATCGAATATTGCTGGCACATTAACTCGCCAAAATACTTGCTCATTCCATACGACTCATGCGGCCATGATGGATGTTCTTCATCAATAGGCAAGTATCTAGGTTTGTATGATCGGTTTCTAATTCCAAATCCGGATGCTGACTCGCTACACCCATAAACAATGCGAGGAATATTATTTGCCCTAATCGCCTCAAGAATGTTGAAAGTAGCCATGCAATTCACTCTAAAAACCAACTCTGCTGAATCTGAGAACGGATCCGGAATCGCCGCCAAATGGACAACTACGTCAAACCCTCTCACCAGAGATTTCACTTTATTGGCATCCATCAAATCCACCTCTAGAAAAGGAAGGTCGGAATGTCTGGGTGACTTCTGTACATCAAGAATAGACACAGAGTGTGTTTCACAAAGATTGGATACTACTTCCCCTCCGATATCACCACCGCCTCCTGTCACAAGAATATTCATGTCACATCCTTCAGGTACTACACCTATATTACATATCTGGAATCTTGGCTCGTAAGCACACCTCGCCCCATATCTAATATCATATATGGAAATTCAGTAAAGATTTGAAGCGGCACCTATGTCACAAATCCATGTCCAGCAAAGTAGAGAAACTACCTGGCAAATTCCAGCGTTCACCGCATTAGTTGTATTGTTGGGCTTGCAATCACTACGCTCTTTTCCTACTAGCTTGTTTTGGTGGCTAGGCGAGACTTCAGATCGTATCGTAATGCTGACAGCTGCGTTGTTGGCATTTTCAGCAGCAGCATTAGCCTGGCCTCTAATCCGAAAAATAGGCCCCGGGCGACTCGTTCTACTATCAAGCCTACTGCTCGGTTGTTCACGTCTAATCGATCAGATTTCGTCTACCGCGTGGGCAGGATTAGTATTCGGCGGATTAGGTGTTATCGGATTTTGTTGGCTAGCTTCAATGCTGTCAGGACAAGGACGACAGGCTGGACTAGGAATAGCACTCGGTCTCACCGCGGATGCTGCAATCCGATCTGCATTCAACACCATAGACATCCCATTTCTGAACGGTATAAATGCAGGAATCGAAGGAATAGTTGCAACATTGTGCATAGTAAGTGCGCTGACGGTACTGGCGTGCATTAACCTGACTAGAAGCAACTATTTGCTTCCAGCAATTGGGCAAGCTTGGCCAAATTCAGCAATCATGCCAGGAATTTTCATGTTCATGCTATGGATAGGTAACCATGGCCAGATAGCTCAACGTACTGGGGTCGATTGGCAAATTCTCGCGATTTGTATTCCTGCGGCATTGTCTGCTGGAGCGATATTCACGTTATTGACCAATAGATGGATTTCACAGTTACTGGCCCCGATTGGCCTCTCGATCGGAGCCGGTCTCTTTTGGCTCTTGGATTCGTTCTTGGGCGCACTTTTATCGGCCATGCTAATAGGGCCAACTTTAGCCACCCTGCCTGCCTCGGTAATACCAGAGAAAACATCCGTACGTGCGCCAGTTTTATACACTACCGTTGGATCGATGGTATTTGTAGTAATGCTCTTTATTTTTTATTCGTTTTACGCCCCCTTATGGATCCCATTAGTGCTGACTGGGCTGGTATCTCTATCGGCTCTTGCAACCATATGGCGTCTCTCTCTTTCCCTGCACTACTCGCTTCAATTCCGTAAGGTAATACTGCTTACTGCGCTTGTAGTAGCTGCAGCATTGGCTTCTACTTTGTCTACCTTGGCTACCAAAAGCCCGTCTCTCACAACCACCACCGCTGAGCCCGGCCAAATTCGAGTAATGAGTTACAACATCAGACAGGGATTTGGGGTGAACTCTGTGTGGAATCTGGAATCAGTAGCCCGGGAAATCGAAAAACATAACCCTGATATTGTTGCTTTGCAGGAAGTCGGTAGAGCATGGATCATATCGGGGCAAAACGATCAGCTTCAATGGCTAGCACAGCGACTCCAAATGAATCATATATATTCACCGCATATAGGAGACACATGGGGCAACGCTATATTAAGCCGCATGTCAGTTGCCTCTCAGTACCAAGGTGAATTCAATTCAAAAGACAGAATACCCAGGGGATATCTAGATGCAACTTTGATGTCGGACTCTGGTCCACTAAGAGTCATAGTCACACATCTGGATCATGAAGTTACATCGGTCGGCGATTCGGTCAGAAAGGACCAAATGCAGATGGTATTAGACCGCTGGGAACAGAGTCCCGCCACCATAATTATCGGAGACATGAATTTTGACCCAAGTTCTCCTGGATATAAGACAGCAATAGAAGGCAGGCTAAAAGACGTATTATTGTCAAAAGGTCGCGACGGATTCACTTATCGTTCCGACGATCTGAATATACGGATCGATTACATATTCGCCAGCTCGGACCTTAGTGTAGAAGCCGCAGATCTACCCTTATCACAAGCTTCGGATCATTTACCTCTCGTAGCTGATTTGTCCATTTCGAATTAGGACAAGTCAACCGAGATAACTGCGACACTGGTAGGACCAAGCTGGATCACAACGCATCCGTCCTTCAATTCAACTGGATGCTGGCTGACGTTTACTATGGATTCCGATGGCGAGTTTTCTTGTTCAAGGGAAAACCCTGTTAAGGCTCTTGCAGCGGCACGGACCATCGATTTATCTTGCAGTATCAACGAACACTTCATTGTCTCAGTCGCATGGCGATTTGTTACCGTAAACACAGCCTGCATACCATCCTCGGACAAACTGCATGACGAGGTTAAGGCCTGGGGAAATCCACCAACAAAGCCTTCGATTGGTAGCAAGGGCGAGTCAATTATGGTTTTCAACGAATTGTTCCCAACGTGATCCTTATACATTCGGAAAACCTCATATGTAGGCGTAGTCCACGCATCCGGCCCGTCCGTTTCAATCAGACATTGCAAGACATTGATCGTTTGAGCAATGTTTGTCATTGTCACCCGGTTCGACCACGAATTGAACACATCCAAACAAGAAGCAGCAATGACAGCATCTCTCACGGTGTTGCGCTGCCTCAATCCAGTCTCAGGCACCGCCCGGCCACGATCCCATACGCCCCACTCGTCAATTATTATCCCGATAGGATTTTCAGGATTCTCATACTGCTTTAGGAGCCCATCTGCCTTTACGATGTCATCCTCAATCAAGCCTGCTTCTGCCACAAGTTCGTAGTATTCCTGCTCACTGTATTCAAAAGTTTGTCGTTCCAAACTGAAGTATCTATGAAGAGACAAGTGATCAGGCAGGGGGCTCTGTGACCCATGTCCTTTTTCAACAAGAATCTTCATCAACCGTCGGTTCCACTCCGCAGTGTGGCCAACAGCAATTAGATCAATGTCCGTATCCAACTTGTTCAAATACGTCGCGTATTGTCTAAATTGGGAACCATAAACTTCCGGAGTCATACTTCCACCACAACCCCAGTTCTCGTTGCCCACCCCCCAATACCTCACAGGAAATGGATCTTTGCTGCCATTTTGCCGCCGTTCCCGCACGACAGAAAGACGTTCGTCTTTATAGTTACAGTACTGCACCCACTCCACCATTTCTCTCACAGATCCCGTCCCAACATTTCCACAAAAATACGGGGTTGAACCAACTGCACGGCAAAAGTCGATGAATTCATGCGTTCCGAATGTATTGGGCTCCCACCCACCCCACCAAATGTTCTGCACCTTGGACCTATCTTTGGCATCCCCCACTCCATCTCGCCAATGATATTGATCTGCAAAACATCCACCAGGCCACCGGATAACATTAGGCCCTATGTTTTCGAGGGCAGTGAGCGTGAATGCTCGCATCCCTCTTTCTGACTCAATTTCTGTGTCTTCAGCCCAGATGCCGTCATAAATACACTCTCCCAAATGCTCAATAAAATGACTGTATAGTTCAGGCGGAATTAGTCCTACAGACATTAATGGATTAGCTGTAATTGTGGCACTCTGCATATCAAGAACTCCAACCTAGTTTCACAAATACGTCACTAGGAATTATGCCCTAAATTACTCATACATCAAATTGCACAAGGGCTCTCTTTATTCTGTAGAATATCGGTCAAGAATACTCTCGAAAGTACATACACTGGAGAATCTAATGGCCTCCACAGCGACTCAAGTTAAGCCTATTGTAAGTATACGAGGCTTGACCAAGCGTTTTGGCAAAGTAACCGCTGTCGACCAATTGGATCTGGATGTATACCCGGAAGAAGTTTTTGGGTTACTGGGGCCCAATGGCGCCGGAAAATCTTCACTAATCGGAATGATACTCGGACTAGTACGCCCAAACTCAGGATCTATAACAATGTTTGAAATCGATGCTCTCAAGAATTCAAGAAGAGCGCTCCTCGATGTAGGAGCCATCGTAGAGGACCCTGCGTTTTATCCATATTTATCCGGTCGAGACAACCTCCTCGCCCTTGCAAGAATTGTGGGAGCCAAGAAGGCCCAATGTGATGATCTGTTGGAGTTGGTGGGGCTAAAACAAAAAGGCTCTCAGAAATACAGCACTTATTCCACCGGAATGCGCCAGCGACTTGGCCTAGCATCCGTCTTACTTAACGATCCTAAGGTGGTGATACTGGATGAACCCACTAGAGGTCTTGATCCGGCCGGAGCAAACGAGTTCAGAGATATAGTGCGTGACATAGCAAAAACTCAGGGTAGATCTGTCTTGATTTCCAGCCATATCCTTGCAGAAGTCGAACAGACATGCGACCGAGTAGCAATAATTAACAAAGGCAAGACTCTTAAGCAAGGACCTTTAGAGGAATTGTTGACCCATCGTGGCCAATCGGAGTTTTTAGTCGGTGACACCGCAAAAGCCGTTTCGATAGCGGAGAGCATAGGATTCGTCGCTGGTACAACTGGGAACGAATCAGAAATCCGAGTAAACGTCGATGTAAAAGATGCCGCTTCTGTAAATGCTGCTTTAGTAATGAGAGGAATTGATGTGATGGGAATACAACCAGCAAAATCCGATCTCGAATCATATTTCTTGGAATTAACGGCCAGTGCCGAGGACCAAACTGAATCATGATGATTTTTCGGATCATACGTGTTGAATTAATCAAGATTCGCAAACGGCAAGCCCCCTGGATCATGTTAGGGCTATTCCTGATTTCTATAGCGTTTTATTTCCTAGCTGTTAGCTCCCTGGCAGACGCAAATCCAGAAACCACTCAGGCTGACTCTATGAGGCTAAGAGAGGGTATGCGGTTCCCTAATGGATATGATGGGCTGCTTCAAACCACTTTTAGAATCGGGACAATTCTCGCAGTTATTTTTGCCAGTTTGTTAACTGGGTCAGAATACTCTTGGGGAACTTTAAGACAAGTGCTTTCTCGTGGAATACCAAGGACCTATTTCCTTGTCGGCAAATTAGTTGCAATATTCTTCTCCCTCTTCATTGCCATGCTTATCACATTGTTCTTCGGGACTGGCTTCATGCTTGCCGGGGACATGATCCGAGGGACCATAGATTTCACATTGTCTGATGACTTTGGTTGGACAATCACCACTGATTCCCTCCGCGTCACAATGATTCTCATAGTCTACGCATGCATAGGCTTTGCAGCATCTGTGATTACTAGATCATCCGCAGCTGGGCTTGGGGCAGGAGCACTCTTCGTTTTTGCCGAAGTACTCATATTCTCAGCACTATCGATTCTCGGTGGGTTTTGGGCTGAGTTATCACACTATGCGGTATACCGTTTGGCCGATGACGTATTAATGGCAAATAAATTTGGCCAATCAAGCGATTTTGCCGGAGACTGGTCCTTCTCTCCAGATTGGGCAGCAGCAATACTCTTCCTATACATCGCTATATTGATGGTTATAACTTTCATTACTTTTAGCCGCCGTGATCTAAAAGGCGCAGCATGATCAATAGCCAGCTAAGGAAATTCCAAGATGCTGCGCTACTGGCTATTAATTCTTCCTTAGAGGTTATGAACGCAGACGGTAGCTTCGCAGGCATCGAAGACAACATTGTTGCATACTACAAAGCCCCTCGAGCACTAGGATTAGCTGGGTTTCAAACTGAAGGGGCAACCGTACTTCGTTACATTAAGCGATCCTTTTTTAGGATGGGTGATTTCAATCAGGGAAACAATACCTACTCCCTCTCGAGCGCGAATTACCGTAACTCTTGGCTTTCGTGGGGAGCCCATACCTTATCTTCGTATGAGCTTTCATACGCTGCCATGGATTATCTAGAGTTGGCGCAGCATCCAACTCTCGGAGCTATGCCTTCCTATTGCATCCCAACTACCCACAACCAGCAGCTAGAGTTAGGGACTACAGGAGCTGCCACAGTTGCTTATTTATTTTGTGGCCGCCTAGAACCCGCCATAAAGGCTGGCGAATGGTTGATAGAATCCCTAAATTCACAGCCGAAAACCGAAGCTTTGCTACTGCAACAAGATTGGCAAGGAAACTGGATAAGCAACTTCCCTGACAACCAATCTAGCCGCTACGAATTGCAATTAGGCGAATCAGGACAAACCTACTGGTATCTGGGCATCGCAATGGCCGCACTATCACTCCTATACAAAGCCACGAGTGAACAGCGTTTTTTGGATGCTGCCGAAGAATATTTCGCGTTGGCTTGCCGCTGTGAACCCTGGTCATTTGAAGCACTGACTGCTGCAAAAGTGGGCTGGGGGTCGGCTTTGCTTTTTGAATGTACCAACAAGAAAGAACATCTAACCAAAGCGATACAGGTTGGTGACATGTTGACTAAAACCCAAACAGAAAATGGCTGGTGGATTCGTCAACCAGCCTACGACTCTTTTGAAGGCCAGCCCCTGGAAAACAGTCTTGATACCAGCCTAGAAAGAGCATGTTGGCTACTGGAGATAGTACGGGCCATAAGCTAACAGGAGGCAAAACATAATGGCTAGCAGCATCACAGTAGCGGTGGTTGGCCTTGAATTTGGTGCTGAATTCGTACCCATATATCTCCACCATCCTGACGTAGCCAAGGTGGTCATATGCGATTTAAATCCAAGAACACTTTCGCGCGTGGGAGAACAATTCAACATAGACGAACGCTCACACAACTTAGCCGCCGTTCTTATTGATGCGGAAGTCGACGCTGTTCATCTGAACACAGGGATCCCAGATCATGCAGAACAATCCCAGAAAGTATTGCTGTCTGGGAAACATTGTGCTTGCGCCGTGCCTATGGCAACCAGCTTGTCCGATATAGAAGCCGTGCTAACGGCTCAACAGCAATCCAAGAAATCCTACATGATGATGGAAACTTCTGTAATGACACGTGAATTTTTTTGGGTACAAGATCAAATTAAGAGCGGACTGTTAGGTCGAATACAATTCCTTCGAGGAGCACACTATCAAGACATGGAAAACTGGCCAGATTACTGGATGGGCCTGCCACCCATGCATTATGCAACTCATGCTATTTCCCCACTATTAGCAATCAGCAATACCAGAGCCAAGCGTGTGCATTGTTTCGGATCTGGGCACATGCGCCCGGATCTGCGGAAACAATATGACAATCCTTACCCAGTGGAAACAGCTATTTTCAAACTTGAAAACACAGATGTTACCGCCGAAGTGACAAGGTCTCTATTTCACACTGGACGCGCATATACAGAAAGCTTCAATGTTTACGGAGAAAAGGCAACATTTGAATGGCAACAAGTAGAAGAAGAGGATCCGGTTTTATTCCAAATGGCCGGTGCGACTACAACTAGAGGCTACCAAGTGGACACTAACCGAATCAAGATCCCAGACCGTGCAGACTTGTTGCCTCCAGAAATAGCAAGATTTACTCAACAAACGGTGTACGATGCCACTAACCCTGCACTGTCATTTATACAAGGTGGCGGGCATGGTGGTTCTCACCCGCATCTTGTGCACGAGTTCGTGCGCGCAATCGTCGAAGATCGTGACCCGATAATCGGACCTACGACTGCGGCAAACTGGACCGCTGCTGGCATATGCGCTCACCAGTCAGCGATGTCGCATGCAAAAGCTGTAAATGTTCCTGCATGGTAATAAGTGTTTGATTAACTAAATTTCTACGTCGTGATTAGTGGCTCCCGCCGCTCTCAAAAGCTCGCTGTAATCAGCTGGATTGTCAGGACTAATTGAGCGATTCACAACCAAAAAAGCACCATCGCGTCCTATTAAAAACGCATGACGCGCCGATTTCTTTAGCCTGGTTAACGCCCCATAGGCACGAGACATTTTTTTGTCTGCATCCGAGATTAAAGCAAAAGGCAAATCTAACGATTCAGCAAACCTCTTCTGAGTTTCCAGGTCGTCGGTACTAATCCCAAAGATCTTTGTTCCCGTCTCTTCAAATCGATCATGCAACCCTGCCAGGGTGCGCAACTCACTAGTTCAGCCTCCAGTAAAAGCTTTCGGATAAAAAGCCAATAGCACTTGGCTGGAACATAATTCCTCCGACAGCGATACCTCAGCTGGCCCCGTAGCCTCTGCTTGGAATTCGGGAGCTATATCACCCTTGCTCAATCCCGACATATTGCCCTCTCTTTAATCTGAAATTAGTTTGTTATCGCATCAATGGGCAAAGCCTCGACACAGCACCAGCTCGCCCTCAAAAGCCTGCTTGTGGAATTCACTCCATCTTATGATAGCGTTTAGAGACTACAGCGATAGCGTATCTCTGGATGAATCGCATGTTGACCATAGACGCCATACAGCGCAGTATATCGTGTATGGCATGGGGTGCGACCCATAAAGATTGTTGTACAAGGAACCTTGTTTATTGATACGACACAGCGTAGCTAACATTGACAAGCCTGTATCAGAACTGGTTTTAGGAACCGATGACTTCATACTAGAGTCTCAAGACTTTCACCATGAGATGATGGACACGTGGCTACTATACGGCGGCAATGCGATAGATACTGGCCGCTGCTATGGCCCTACCGAGAATGGGTTCGAAAGTGAGCGGGTTATAGGAAACTGGCTGGAAAAACAAAATAAGCGTAACGAAGTAGTAATAATCACAAAGGGCTGCCACCCGACTGTGCCTGGAATCAGCACAGCCCGCATGACACCCGAAGACATAGCATCCGATATTAGGGAGAGTCGATCAGCCCTTCAGCTAGATTGCATCGACATATTCTTGTTTCATCGAGACGACCCAGATGTTCCTGTGGGGCCTATCATGGAATGGATCAACCATCATATAGATGCAGGACACATTGCTACTATAGGTGCTTCGAATTGGTCAGCTTCCAGAGTCGAACAAGCTAACGCATATGCTGATTCCCACCATTTGCACGGATTCTCCATGCTTAGCAATTATGTTGGATTGGGGGTTCAAGGTAATCCAATGTGGCCCGGGTGTCGTAGTGTTAATGAATCAGACAGACTTTGGCTACAGCAGACCTGCATACCAAACTTGGCTTGGTCATCCCAGTCTCGTGGCTTCTTTAGTGGCAAATATCATCCTACTGACACCTCCAACAAAGACATGGTCGGCACCTATTACAACGACGAAAATTGGGCACGCCTCGACAGGGCGACAAAACTAGCAGGCAAGCACAAGTGTAGCGCTACCCAAATAGCTTGCTCATACACCCTATCCCAAGACTTCAACTCAATGGGCGTCATTGGACCAGCAAATCAAGACGAGCTACTTATGTCCATAGAAGCGACAACTCATCGGCTAAGTCAATCCGAAATCTCATGGTTAGAGACCGGACATGGCACAATGCCTTAAGAATCCAGTTCCCTTGCTGGCAAACTCATGCGTGCAGTCAAAGCTCCATCAACCATCAGCACCGAACCGTTGACGTAAGACGCACCAGAAGAGGCCAAATAGACAGCTGCATTGGCTATATCAGCGGGCTCGCCGACTCGACCAGCCGGTATTGATGCCCCCATCTCTTCCACGTCGTTCCCAGTAGTGTCGTACCGTTCAACGTAGATGGCCCCCGGCCCAATTACATTCGCAGTAACACCATGAGGGGCCAATTCTACCGATAACGCTCTCGTGAACGCATTAATCCCCCCTTTAGTAGCTGCATAAATTGAATACTTAGGCACATGTTGAATCGCATGCACGGAGCTTATATTAATTATTCGGCCAAAACTCTGATTAATCATGTGAGGAACTGCTGCATTGCAGTTCAGAAACATCGCTTTGAGATTGATGTTGAAAACTTCATCCCAGTCTGCCTCTGTGCATTCAACAAATGGTTTTACAAAAGTCAATCCAGCATTGTTCACCAATATATCTATTGCTCCATACTTTTCAACCGCTGTGTCCACAAGGCCCCTGGCTGCCTTTGTTTCCCTGAAGTCAATTTTGACAGCGGTAACTTCACATCCATCCTGAATTAATTCTTTGGCCAAAGCCTCACATCCATCAAAGCTGTTGTAAGCCGAAATAACTAATTTCGCTCCGGCTTGGGCCATAGCTCGAGCTATTCCTACTCCAATCCCTGTGCCTGCTCCAGAAATCGCTGCTACTCGACCATCAAGTTCTTGCAAGTTTGTTTTCCTTCACTAGTGATTGCTAACATAGCTAAAAAGTGTAACTTAGGTATTCTCACTAGTGATAGCACCACTCCATGGCATGAGACGATTGTCTTGTAAGACCCCTAATTTGAGCGAAGGATTTAATCATTGATTCATGAAGGCAAAGTAGCGATAGTTACGGGCTCAGTGCAAGGGATAGGATTGGCCACCGCACAAAGATTGTGTGCCGAAGGCGCATCGGTCGTCACCAACGATATTCAACCAGATTTGGGCAAGCAGGCAGCAGAGTCGATTCGTAATTCCGGCGGTAATGTTGTATACATAAACGGGGATATCAGCGACCCGGCAATTCCGAGAGCTATCGTTGATACCGCACTCAATAATTTCGACGGTATTGATTATGTGGTTAACAATGCAGCCCCACCCCGACCGCCAGCAACAATCGACGAGGTCGACAATGTGGGTTGGGAACGTCAATTTCAAGTAATGATTTTGGGCATGAGTATGCTCACGCAATATTCGGTACCCGAGATGAGAAAGCGGGGTGGTGGATCCATTGTAAATCTATCGTCAATTCACGGATTGGCAGCAGCTCGCGACCGGCTCATATACGACACTCTCAAACACGGCGTCATAGGATTCACACGCTCTACAGCAATAGCTTTGGGCCCTGACAACATCAGGGTCAATGCTCTATGTCCTGGGATAATCATTGGGGAACGAATGCAACCGATTCTAGATGATAATCCTAAATTAAGGGATCTCTGGGGAAGTATGTACCCCCTAAAGCGTCCCGGACGCCCTGATGAAATGGCAGGTGTTATTAATTTCTTGCTCTCAGATGACGCATCCTACGTGACGGGAACCACAATTGTGGCGGATGGTGGTGGAATGGCACAGCTACAGGAAAACGTCGGCTGGGATGTTCACGATACGATAACGAACCCAGACGGCTCGCAGACGCCCATGCTAGAAGCCATTATGAAAAAGAGTTTCGACCCATCAGCTGATGAATCTACTTAACTAAGATTGCATGGAGATCGTAAGGCTCTGCAGCCACGATCTTAGATCTAACTATTGCACCAACCGCAAGCTTCTCACGCATAAGCACTTGACCATCGACCTCTGGCGCCTCTCTAGCGGATCGGCCCACAGAAAAGAATTGGCCTCTCAGCGGCGCGGAAAACGATTCTTCGATCAGTACATCTGCTTCCTTCCCGACGCTACATTTGCGTCTGCGCAAGGAAACCGCTTGCTGCACCTTCATTAGCTGATCATATCTTTCTTGCTTTACTCGCTCGGAGACCTGGCCTGGCAATTGCGCAGCTGGTGTACCGTCTTCTCGGTTGTACCGAAACACTCCAAGATGATCAAATTCCGCATCATCAACAAATTTCAACAGTTCATCAAAATCTGCTTGTGTCTCACCTGGAAACCCCACGATTATCGTTGTCCGGAATGCAAAGTCCGCGGACATTTCACGGGCGTCGTCCATGTATCTAAGAATTGGCTTGGATTTAGTCGGTCGACGCATGAGTTTGAGCACATTTGGCGAGCAATGCTGAATAGGCACGTCGACATAGTCACATATTCGATCGCTATGCACTATGGTCTCGAGTAACTGTCTGCTCAATGCAGACGGATAGACATACATCAATCTCATCCATTCAGGTCCTGGCGATTCTTCGATCTCTTGCAACAACCCTACTAAATCCAGGCCATCATCTCTCAGGTCTTGCCCATAGGAACCCAACTCCTGCGCTACTAGGACTGCTTCCTTAATTCCTCGTTGTGTCAGAGACTTTAACTGAAACAAAATCGTTGCCAAAGATAATGATTTTTGCCTTCCCTTGAACGATGGGATAGTGCAAAAACTGCAGTTCTTGTTACAACCGTCAGCAATCTTCACGTAGGAATGAGTACCAGCAACCGCACGTTCTGTCATTTCACGCGACGATACGGCAGGCCCTAGATATGTTGGCCTATGGTCCGTATCAAGCCTTGAAACCAATTCCCCCACCTCATTCCATCTCCGTGTACCAAGAAGAGCATCCAAATCTTGATAGTCTTCGAGCAGACTATCCCCTCTCCGTTCCGTTAAACAACCAGCAGCCACAATCTTTTGCCCAGGATTTCGGTGTTTGGTGAAATGTTCTATCGCAGCCCGAGATTCCATTTCTGCTTCTCCGATAAACCCACACGTATTTACTAGCACCACATCAGCTTTATCAACATCGGTAGTTTGCGCAAAACCATCGTCGATTAGAGTGGCAGCGATACCTTCTCCGTCCACTAAATTCTTAGGGCAACCGTAGTTGATTAGAAAAAAAGTTTTGTTCATAACAGACTCAATCCACTGCTTTCCATTCCTTTTCTATTCTTTCGCCCACTGCGCCAAGTCGTGTCATGGGAACACCGTCTGACTCAACGAATAATCCACCAGCATTATCTGAGATAAGAAATACCGAACGATCACCATTCCATTCAAACCGTTCACCTGGTTCAACTAATCCTGTAAACACGGGTTCGTCGTCTCTAAATACCTGTATGTTGCTCTTCAGTTGGACCACAATAGCCAGCATTACACCTTTTGACTTACTTCCTACCGATGACCTATCTGAATGAAATTTTGGCAAGACTGATCCAACTGCAATAGGAGCAGAATTTTCAATCGCTGACGATCTCGACCCCCCTGCATTCATGCCATAAAATTTCGCTATTAGTCCGATGCCCACGATAACAAGAACTATCATTGATGCAAGCAATAATATTCCATTGGACGATTGTTGCTTGCTATAACCGACAGCGTTTGGTGCATGGGGCACATACCCCCCACCAGACGTACCATTAGTTGATTGAAACAATTTAACAATTTCGTCAGGATCACATTTCAGAAATCTCCCATAACTGCGTACAAACCCTTCAATATAGGGGGACGGAGGCAATTCGAGAAATGAGTCATTCTCAAGCTTTTCCAGCAGGTCCATACGGATTTTTGTGAACGCCGCCACTTCCTGCAAGCTGGCGCCAGCCCTAATTCGTTCACTACGCAGCATTTGGCCGACAGTCATTTTGACATCGTGCTCCTTATCGGTTGGCATCAATTACATAAACTCTTTCAAGTTCCAGGATGACAGCCTTACGTCACTCATAGACACCACGAAGGGACTGACTCACTCCCTGGCGAAGACATCTCCTCAAAATATCTGAACAGCTCATGTTTAAATGTGGTCTTCTAATTTAGAATTGTTAATGCAGTAACACATTACTTCACTATGATACGCAAATGTGTCAGATACTCGGGCAGAATAGAGACAATAATTCACCGGGCCATGGAATCGAGAAGTTTTAATGACCGTAACATCACCAATCCTATATGCACACGCGCTCAAATCGGTATAACGTGAATCCGCTATGGGATGTGATCGTAGTTGGAGCAGGCCATTCGGGCTGTGAAGCCGCACTAGCTTCAGCAAGAATAGGTGCTAAGACCATGCTCATCACTATGAATTTGGATTCTGTAGCAGGCATGCCTTGCAACCCATCAATCGGCGGGCCAGCAAAAGGTCATTTGGTCCGCGAAATAGATGCACTTGGTGGAGAAATGGCTAGAAACACAGATAAGACACAACTCCAAATCCGCATGTTAAATACTGGAAAGGGACCTGCTGTTCGCGCGTTACGTGCGCAATGTGACAAGCGGCTGTACGGCATATCAATGAAGCATGCTCTAGAAAATCAAGAAGGGCTTGTGTTACATCAGGGAGAAGTACTGTCGCTCGCATGGCAAGATTCGGGAACGCATAAAGTTGTCACGGGAGTCATTGACAAATTCGGGCACGAACATTCATCAAAAACCGTCATAATAACCACAGGAACCTTTATGAACGGCAGGGTAATAATCGGAGAAACAGAATATTCGGCGGGACGAGCCGGCGAATTCGCCACCTCGGGCATATCTGAAGACCTTAGTGCGCACGGGTTCGAACTGGGCAGATTGAAAACTGGGACACCACCTCGAATTGATGCCCGATCCATAAATTATGAAAGTGCTGACATTCAACCAGGATCGGAAGAGCCCCTTTATTTCAGCTTTATAGAACCAAAGCCTCATGAGGTCTATAAGGAAGACCCTTTAGCTGTTTATCCTCATGTACAGCATCATAGCTGGTCCACACAAATGGCTTGCTACAGTGTCAACACGACCAATAATACACACAGGATAATCCGAGACAATCTTTCTCGTGCGCCGATGTTTAACGGTTCTATAGGCTCCCGTGGGCCACGATATTGTCCTTCTATAGAGGACAAGATCGTACGATTTGAAGATAAGAGCTCACACCAGCTTTTCTTGGAGCCAGAAGGATTCCAGACCACCGAGGTGTACGTTCAAGGAGCAAATACTAGCCTCCCTGCAGACGTGCAACTTGAATTATTGCATAGCATTCCGGGTTTAGAAGAAGCCCAAATGATACGGCCTGGATACGCAATAGAATACGATTACATCCCATCATGGCAAATAGGACCTACCCTTGAAGCAAAAGATGCTCCCGGCTTGTTCCTAGCCGGGCAGATCAACGGTACGACCGGCTATGAAGAGGCCGCAGGCCAAGGTCTGTTGGCGGGAATCAACGCAGCGCAAAAAGCTGCCAACAACGAGCCTATACTTTTGGGACGATCACAAGCTTATTTAGGAGTAATGATCGACGATCTAATCACACGCGAAATAGACGAGCCGTACAGACTACATACTTCTAGAGCCGAATACCGTTTGCTACTTAGGCAAGACAACGCCGATCTTAGATTGAGTCACCTTGCCGAAAAAGTCGGACTGGCATCAGTAGAACGCCTCAATAGTGTCAGAAACAAAAACTGTTCTATAAACGAAGTATTTGATTGGCTTCAGCACACCAAGATAACACCTGGGGACGCAGCAGAAATACTGACTTCAGCCGGTTCAAGTAACCTAAAAGAAACGACCACAGCCTTCAATTTAGTCAAGAGGCCCAGGGTTTCTATAAATGCAATTCGAAAAGCATGTAAGTTGCCCAACTTCCCATCCACTACAACCGACCATGTTGAAACTGAAATAAGATATAGGGGTTATGTAGATCAGCAACAGCGCACTATTGATCGCAGTCGGGACATGGAAGAATATAAAATTCCAGACTCGTTTGATTTTCAATCTGCCCATGGTC
This sequence comes from uncultured Chloroflexota bacterium, assembly GCA_913043205.1. Classification (GTDB taxonomy): domain Bacteria; phylum Chloroflexota; class UBA11872; order UBA11872; family VXNJ01; genus CAJWLF01. The sequence continues at coordinate 22,418 of CAJWLF010000007.1, forward strand.
TACGCACAGAAGCTAAGGAAAAGCTAAGTAAGACTCGTCCCATAACACTAGGGCAAGCGTCGAGAATCAGCGGCGTAACTCCTGCCGACATTGCAGTCTTAATGATAAGTCTAAAAAAATCCGCTTCTGCGATACAGACAAGTTGAATAAATGACAAAACATCAGTGAACCACGGAAACAGTTTGATAAATTGTATGTGTCTCCTGCTCCGGCAAAGGTCACAGGCCATGAAAACTAAGTGACCCCCATCTCGCCTGACAGAAGTGGTGAAATCAATAGTGTTCTGGGATCAAGCATCTGTGAACGCAGCTTTTGCTGGCCTATTAGGAGGACCTCGTGTCAACATGGTTCGGGATTTCATAGAGGCCCCGATTCCGGGACTCCTGGAACGTTGACAGGATAAAACCGTCAATGAAGTGCAGATATCCGTTACCAGTCTTTGAAAGATGGAAAGTTTATTGGGCAGGCCAAGACACGATCATCCCAAGTCACGCCAAAGCTAATCTCCGCCATATCTAAATAGGCGAGTTAGGGGTCAACCTCTCCACTCAGACCGGGACCTGTTGTAACCAGGTTCAACTCTTCGTACAAAGTGTGCAAAACCAGGCTTCGGATCAATATCTCGTCTCACCCGAAGTCCCTTGTCACTATTTTCAAGAGAAAACCCACAGTACTTATTGATTCCAGCGGCCCTAAATAACACTTGTATTTCTATAGCCTGAACATCCAACGCCATTCTATTTAACACAGGTCCCTTACCATCCATCATGCCTATCGGAATTATTGATGAATCAGCATCATTAATAGCCACTAACGCCAGAGTTGCTTTTTCGCCTGGATCAAGATCAATTTGTCCGTCGCCATTAGACAAAGATTCGGATAACTCTCCAGAAGACATCCATATCCCTGTGATAATCCCGTCCATCATAGGTTCGTCCTCCCCTAGACGATAAATAGCAAGCCAGGCAGCCATTGCACTAAACCCTCTATTTGCTCTCAGCCCAACAGGCAATCCGAATACGTGTCGTCGCACCGAAGCACTAATCTCCAGAGTCGCCATCCTTCCATTAACCATCGTATCGTCATCAGCATAAACAACACCGCTAGAACTGTCCCTGGGATTCACAATGAGATCAGGGTAACGACTGACTGCACCACCACTCGCCGGACTATTTGGATAATCAACAATAAGTTTCTCAAACCTAGGCAGAGTACCTACTCCTGTCTGTCGAGAGAAGTGCAACACTTACTCTCAATGTGAATAATAACCATCTGAACTCTAGTGCGTGGGTGACTTTATCAGTAAAGTTAACTCGGCCAACCCACACAAATCCGCACTTGCCTGCGAAGACAACGGAGAGTCAGGCCTTTCCATCAGGAAAGCTTTAGCCCCTGTTTGCCTCGCTGCACATACAGAAGGAAAGCTGTCATCCACAACAATAAGCTCTTGGGACCTAATTTCCAAGTCCCTCATCACATGCCGCCAGAACTTAATACTGTCCTTCTGGTGCCCAACAGATCCAGCATAAAAAACATCCTGAAAGTATTTGTCTAGCCCGGTTCTTCTCAGATCCTCAGACGGATCATGCCATCGACCGGTTACCAAAATAAGTGGTATGCCCGCATCAGAATATTCTTCTAGAACTTTATGGGCATCAGGATATGGCCCTATAACACCAGGAGCCTCTAATTGGGTTAGTATTTCACGGGCCAATTGCTCACATGGGCCATGCACCCCTGCCTCATTAAGCGTCATGACAATACCCTCGTGGTAGGCAATGTCTTGAGTGGCATACTTGTACCCTTCCTGCATATATTGCTCCCATGTTTTTTCATACGCTTCCTCCAGCCTACCAATATCAGGCTCAATCCCATGCAACTTTAGAACATCTTGGTGAACGCCCAAAGGATCCTGGTTAAGTCTCAACAATGTGTAATCCAAATCAAAGCCGATGACCAAGCCTGGACTCTCTATTTTTGTTAAGTCGGTCACTATTAGAGCAACTTGCCAATCATTCGGGTGAAGCTCCAGCTGCATCAGCCATTGCTTTAGGCTGCGCTTCATCTGCAGGCAATGCCAATCCTATTACTTCTTCATCCTTATCAAGCCGCATAATAATCATGCCCTTTGCATACCTGCCTAAAGGTCGAACTTCTCCGAGGCTCAGACGAATTAATCGACCTGCCGACGACATGAGCATTATTTCCTCATTTGGATCTCCAACAACTCGGGCCGCGACCACTTCGCCGGTCTTATCACTAAGGCTAATCGCCTTTAGCCCTTTTCCTCCTCGACCTTGCCGACGAAATTCTTTCACAGGCATCTTTTTGCCATAACCTTTGTTCGTTATAACAATTACCGTATCACCTTCTGAAGTTAGGTCTGTGGCTACTACCAGATCACCCGATGACCGTCGAACACCCCTTACCCCTCCACTCGTACGACCACTACTTCTTACATCCTCTTCATGGAAATGAATCGCTATTCCATTCCGGGTGAAAAACATTATTCCATTGTCGCCATTCGACAATCGCACCCAGCCCAATTCATCATCGTCGTCAATGTTCATAGCTAGAATTCCGTTACTGCGAACAGTCGCGTAACGAGTAAGAGCAGTTCTTTTAACCTCCCCGTTGTTAGTACCAAAAATTAGACTCTCCCCAGCTTCGAAATTCCCAAAAGCAACTGGTGCGCTAACACGTTCTCCTTGACCCAAGGCCAACAGGTTAATTAAGGCTACCCCTCGAGCTTCGCGACTCATCTCAGGCAAGTCCCAACAACGCATCTTGAAGACACGACCACGATTAGTAAAAAAGAGCAGGTGGTCGTGACTATTCACGCTTAAGAAATGAACGATTTGATCTTCGGCATCCTTAAGCCCAAGCCCTCGGACACCCTTCCCTCCACGGCCTTGAGTTCGAAAATTGGCTATAGGTTGCCGCTTTGCATAGCCCCGCCTAGTTATAGTTACCACACACTGTTCCTCAGGAATTAAGTCCTCATCACTTATCTCTCCTCCGCCTAAATTACGATCGACTTTTGTCCTACGCTCATCACCAAAACGTTCACGTATCTCAATAGTCTCATCGCGAATCACCTCGTGCACTTTGCCAATGTCACCAAGCAAATCAACTAGCTCTGCTATCTTCAGTTGGACCTCAACGAGCTCATCCCTTAGCTTTTGTGCTTCTAAGGCTACTAACCGCCTCAGTTGCATATCCAGCACAGCATTGGCCTGTATTTCAGACAGATCGAACGTCTTCATTAGTTGATCACGTGCATCGTCGGTCGTGTCAGCATTGCGTATCAATGCGACCACACGATCTATGTCGTCAAGCGCAACAAGAAATCCTTCTAAAATGTGCTCGCGAGCTCTTGCGCGATCCAAGTCGAACTGAGCTCTCCTAGTGACTACTTCTTCACGATGCCGAATAAATTCTCTCAGCATTTCACGCAAGCTCAAGGTCCGTGGCCTTCCATTCACCAGACAAACCGTATTAACCCCGAAGGTTGTTTGAAGAGCGGTCTGGGTTAGCAATTGATTAACTACTTTTTGCGGGAAAGCATCACGTTTAAGGTCTATTACCACTCGCATACCCTGACGGTCCGACTCGTCACGTATATCCGCTATTCCCGCTATTTGTTTACCACGAACAAGATTCGCCATCTTTTCAATCAGGTTTGCTTTGTTTACCTGATAAGGTAACTCTGTAACGATGATGGACGTACGCCCGTCATCCCGTTCCTCAATGTTGGTCTTGGCCCTCATAACAACTCGACCACGCCCAGAAGCATATGCATCCCGCAACTCTTCCGCTCCGATGATGCCGCGTGTAGGAAAATCAGGTCCTTTAACTATCGCCATTAGACCTTCCACATCAATGTCTGGGTTATCAAGCGTTGCTATAATCGCATCGGCTATCTCACCCAAATTATGGGGGGGAATGTTGGTAGCCATACCCACAGCAATACCGCTTGCCCCGTTGATAAGAAGATTAGGAAGTTTTGCAGGTAACACTGACGGCATTTCGGCAGTTGTGTCAAAATTTTCCACAAAATCCACCGTGTTTCTATCAATATCAGAAAGCATCTCTTCGGCGATCGGGGCAAGTCGCGCTTCTGTGTATCGCATAGCAGCTGGAGGATCGCCGTCAACCGAACCAAAATTACCTTGCCCATTTACCATCATGTATCTCAACGAAAAATCCTGTGCCATTCGGGCCAAAGCATCGTATATAGCACTGTCACCGTGGGGATGATACTTTCCCATCGTGTCACCAACTATGCGAGCACATTTGCGATGCTGGCTGTTGGCCCTGGCTCCAAGTTCAAGCATGGAATACAAAATTCGTCGCTGAACAGGTTTCAGCCCATCTCGCACATCCGGAATTGCACGAGACATGATGGTACTCATCGCATAATCGAGATAAGACTGGCTCATCTCACTTTCTAAGATTACTTCTTCTATTTTCCCAGCATCACCTTCGCTCAATTATCGTCCTTTCTCTAACGTATCGTGGACCCCATTGTATTTCTATCGCCCCATTTCACTCTCTATCTCCTAATATCGAAAATGTCCCACTACGACCACCCACCTTCTTCAACAGTCGCACATCATTTATTGTGATACTACGATCAGCAGCCTTTAGCATGTCGTATAGCGAGAGAGCTGCAACCGAGACTGCTGTGAGCGCCTCCATTTCGACTCCCGTCCTTGCAATTGTTCTGACCGTAGCAACTATGTATATGCAACTCTGATCCAAATCAGGCTTTACATCAACAGACACCGATTCTATTGGCAGTGGGTGGCACAATGGGATCAAGTCAGAGGTCTTTTTCGCACCCATAATGCCAGCGAGCTGCGCCACATGGATAGGAGATCCCTTTACTGTGTGTTGCCCTTCACTACCATCGATCACATCTTTCAAAACATCAGGGCTGATAACCACACGGCATTCGGCCATTGCAGAACGCTCAGTGGGTGCTTTGTCACTCACATCCACCATGTGTGGTTGGCCCTCTTTGTCTAAATGGGTAAACCTCACAGAGCCGACCGCACGATCCCTGTAGCATGTCGGCATGAATAACGATTTTTTGAAGTAAAAATATAATGTTTCAAAGCCTCCAATTCTAACAGATTTGCAGGGCCCGATGGATTGTACTAAAGCTAGATTTGTGAGTTTGATGACATTTAGATCTCATGCACTGACAATAAATCGCCTATGATTCCATACAGGAAATAGAATTGAAAGCAACGAACACATAAACTAGGGTCATTGGACGTAAAATAGCAAGTAACCCTGTCGAGGAGATCAACTTGTCAAAAATCGAGCGCCCAGGGATGGGTGCACCTGGCTACGCGTTAGTAACGGCATTTTTTATAGTGTCAGTAATTTCAATCTTGTCACTTCTGGGAGACAGCATATCGACAACGCTGACAAATTTTGTTGATGCATTACCTGTGTTAGGTGATTAGGTGCAAAAGCCTCGGTGTATAGCAACATATTCATAACCCATAAGATTCATGTACTAGGCCAACTTAAATGATTAATCCAGCGCACACAGTATTCGCTGCCCTACGCAGAAGAGGCAACCACTCTTTTCGACACCAAAAGCAGTCACCGGAAACAAATCATGCTAGCGATCAGGATATGCAATCGAATTCTATGGTGAAAGAATTTGGAGTTGACCTCACTGGGCGAGCCGAAAAAGGACTCCTAGACAAAGTATTTGGCCGATTGTCTGAAATGGATCGCATGGTAGAAATACTACTTAGGCGGACAAAGAACAACCCTGTTCTCGTAGGAGATGCAGGGGTCGGCAAAACCGCGATTGTAGAAGGCATGGCTCAACGGATAGCAATTGGCGAGATACCAAAACAGTTACTGCATAACCGGATAATTTCTGTCGACCTTGGAGCAATGATTGGAGGCACAAAATATAGAGGCGAGTTTGAACAGAGGATGCGCACATTAATAAAAGAAGTCGAACAAGCCGGAAACATTATTCTGTTCATAGATGAAATTCACATGCTTCAGCGCGCAGGGCGGGCCGAAGGCTCCCTAGACGCTGCAAACCTTCTAAAGCCTGCTCTTGCACGAGGTAAGCTGAGAGTTATAGGAGCCACTACCTGGGCTGAGTATCGTCAGCATTTCTCCTCAGACAAAGCTCTGTATCGACGTTTCCAGCCAATCAAAGTGGAGGAACCTTCCCTCGAGGAAGCAACAGACATACTACGAGCACTGAGCCCAGTTTATGAGGAATATCATGGCTTACCAATCACGGACAAAGCTCTTAGCTCAGCCGTAACTCTATCAACACGCTTCATTAGCAATCGCCTCCTGCCAGACAAGGCCATCGACCTCATGGATGAAGCCATGGCACGAGCAAAGGTAAATCGGCTTATGCCGCCAACAGCAGTTAGAAAATTACGTCAACAGCTAAACCAAATTCGTCAAAAACGATTAGCTCTCCCAGATGACACTCCAGAAATCACAATTCTGGATCTGGCTTCACAAGAAGCAATGATTAGCGAAGATTTGCTTGCCAAGCGCAAACTATGGCTCAAGAGATTGCACAAATCGGTCACACCTATTTCTGAAACTGACATAGCCGTCGTAGTTGCTCAGTGGACGGGAATCAGAACTGTAAACGCAACACCCGATGAAGCATCCGCTTTTCTGGATTTGGAAAACACTCTGGAGACCATCGTAGTTGGACAAGCTAAGGCAGTAGAGGTTGTATCTCGGGCTTTACGCAGGGCTATGGCGGGCCTGAGAGAACATCGTCAACCGATAGGTAGCTTCTTGTTTTTGGGTCCCACCGGAGTAGGGAAGAGCACTCTCGCACAAGCTTTAGCCAAAGTTGTATCAGGAACAACCGATCGACTCATCAAAATGGATATGGCTGCACTGAGCGAGTCTCACATGGCAACCAGACTAATAGGCGCCCCTCCAGGTTACGTCGGATACACCGACTCATCAATACTGATCGATGCAGTTGAGCGAGATCCATATAGCATCATCATGTTTGACAACATAGACAAGGCGCATCCCTCTGTAGTCAACACACTAATGCAAATACTAGATAACGGACATATCACTGATCCCTCTGGCCGGCTTATAGATTTCTCTCACGCGACTGTGATCATGTCGTGCAACACAGATACAGTTTCAGAACACAATATTGGCTTCTCAGGAATCCAGAATGAGGGCCAAACGATAGAAATTCTAGATAGCCAGATCCTGTCTGCGGCACGCAAGAAATTCCCTGCCGAATTCCTGAACAGACTTAATCATTTAATAATCTTCAATCCTCTGTCAGAGGAGCATTTCCGTGAGATTGGTAGACGCATATTAGGTAATCTTGTTCAGAGAATGGCAGACCGAAACATTGATCTAATCATTTCTAGCGAGGCATTGGAATTCATCGTTGCTAAAACAGTAGCAGCAGGGGACGGGGCTCGACCCCTGATTCGAATGGTAGAGAATGATCTCGAAGATTTGTTATCAACTACCGCTATCGATGGACTTAAAGAAGGAAGCAGCCTCAAAATATCCGCGGCAGAGGGCGAATTTACAATTTCAACAAATCATTCTCATGTACAAGAACATAATTGACAATATGGTTATGGTTGCAGATGCCGATCGATGAGGACGGCCCCTCGTTTTCTCTAACTGTCATCAGTCGATACGTCAATCATTTCTACACTCCACAAACCACAAATTTGATTCCGAATCTATCGTGTTGCAGACAATCTAGTCATTTCTCTTGACATACAAGTGATGTGAGAGAGGATAATCAGTTACTTGAATAGACAGTGTGTAGTGAAGTGCGCAGAAAGAACAACCTTGAGGGGTATCTGTGCCAATATTGTTCAGTGTTGTCCAGGGAGCATGAAGTATCTTATTGATACTCCGCAGTTATCTCTCCAGGAGGATCTTACTTATGCAATTCTTTAAGGGGACAAAAAAACCCTCTCACGCCATTTCTGACCTGTGGATAACGTGCACCAGTTGTAACCGAATGATCTATCGACGGGAGCACGAAGACAACTTGAAGGTCTGTGGCAAATGCGGGCACCATGGGCGGCTTACCGCATCGGAAAGATTAGAGTTGCTAATAGATGATTTATCGAAATTCGAAGAGATAGCACCCGAAATGAGGTCTGAAGATCCTTTGGGGTTCTCTCGTGATGGGCTGGATTATCCTGATCATTTGAAACGATATAAGAGCAGCACAGGGCTGGAAGACGCTGCCGTAGCAGGCACTGGTTTTATCGACGGCCGACACGTTTCACTCGTAGTTATCGACTTCCGCTTCCTAGGAGCTTCTATGGGAGCTGTGATGGGGGAAAAGGTAACTCTCGCAGTAGAGAAGGCGTCGCTGGAAGGTGTGCCCTTAATCATAGTTCCATGTTCAGGAGGGGCTCGCATGCAAGAAGGGATGATTTCCCTCATGCAAATGGCCAAGACTGTAGCGGCAATTCGTAATTTTCATGATCAAGGGGGACTTTACATAGCGATCTTGACTGACCCCACCCTAGCAGGAGTAACAGCCAGCTTTGCGTCACTTGCAGATGTGCTCATCGCCGAACCCGGAGCTACCATAGGATTCACAGGTCGACGACTGATCGAACAAATCGTCAAGCAAAAGCTCCCCAAAGACGCTCAAAGTGCAGAATTCATGTTGTGTCACGGCATGATAGATCTGGTAGTTCAAAGAAACGTGCTCCGCGACACACTAATTAATACCCTTGATCTCTTAGCCGGTCCCACTGCACCTAAAAATTCTCAAGCCCACACCTCGCTACCTGAAACTGTCCAACAATGAAACCACAAAAACCGACAACTCTGGATTTTGAAAAGAAGCTTGATCAACTTCGAGCATCTATCGAGAAAGTTCAATCTAATGCCACTTCACAAGATCAAGTATCAAAAATCGAAGAACTCAAATTTGAGCTCGAAGCCCAAACGGCAGAAGTATATGCAACACTATCACCATGGCAGAGGGTTCAAGTAGCGCGCCACCCAGATCGACCACACACACAAGATTACATAGACATGTGCTTCAGTAATTTCATTGAGCTTCACGGAGACCGTTATTACGGAGACGATCAGGCAATTGTAGGTGGACCGGCAAAACTAGGAAATCACAGGGTGATGGTAATAGGACATCAGAAGGGACGAGACACCCAAGAAAACGTTAGGCGGAACTTTGGGATGGCCAGCCCAGAAGGATTCCGCAAAGCACGCCGCCTAATGAAACTCGCCGAAAAATTTAAACTACCGTTAATCACGTTCCTCGATATCCCGGGAGCGAGCCCTGTCTTAGAAGCGGAAGAGAGAGGGCAAGCATGGGCTATAGCGGAAAACCTTATGGAAATGGCAGGGCTAAAAACACCTTTCATTACGACTGTAATTGGTGAAGGAGGTAGTGGTGGCGCCCTAGCTTTAGGAATGGCAGATCGAGTACTTATGCAAGAATACTCCGTATATTCTGTGGCGTCACCCGAGGGTGCAGCTAGCATAGTCTGGCGTGACCATAAGTTTGCTCCTCGAGCTGCCGAAGCCCTCAAATTGACTCCCTCAGACTTACTGAAGCTTGGTGTAATAGACCGGATCATTGCAGAACCTACAGGAGCAGCACATCGTAACTATCTAGACGCTGCTCGCTTACTCAAAGAGACATTGACCGAAGAATTGGATAGCTTGCGCTCTAGGTCCGTTGAAAACTTAATTCAGAGCCGTAATGCAAAATTCCGCTCTATCGGGACTCCTACATCGAATCCATCAGGATTGGCCGAAGATAGCGTGGTTTCATAACCGGGGGGCGGACTTATACTGGCGCACAGCTACTACAATCAAAAGAGCGCACGTGCAATCTCGAATAATTCAAGGTCTACCTTTCTATTGGACGCTACAGCATCACTAATAGGGACTTCAGTAATTATTCTCCCATCTAGTGCCGGCATATGCCCCCATTTCCGCCTCCTAACCATCTCGACTGCTCGAACCCCGAGTCGTGAACCAAGAACTCTATCAAATGCCGTAGGAGCTCCCCCTCTCTGGGTGTGCCCTAACACCGCGACACGTGTCTCCATCCCAGTAGCTTTCTCGATTGCCTGAGCCAATGTATGCCCAAGATCACGAGAAGCTAACGAGATATGTCCAAATTGATCACGGTCATCTACCTGTTCTGACACTTCATTGATCCCTGCTACATTTGCGCCTTCCGATATGACGACAATACGGTGTCGATCTTCTTTGGCGCGCTCACGCTCAAGGCTTTCAACAATTTCATCGATACTTACTGCAACTTCAGGAATAACAATATAGTCCGCCCCTGCGGCCATTCCAGCCACTACAGCCACCCATCCTGCATCTCTTCCCATCACCTCAACTACCATTACTCGATGATGCGATCGGGCGGTTGTACGCAAATTATCTATCGATTGTGTTACTCGGTTGACTGCCGAATCAAACCCTATACAAAAATCGGTTGCCTGAAGATCGTTATCCATAGTCTTAGGCACTCCTACAACGGGAAGCCCTTCAGAAGCTAGCCTACTGGCCACAGAGAGAGTGTCATCTCCGCCTATCGCGATCAAGGCGTCTATGGATAGTTCTGAGAACATAGTGACGACCGAACTATATGCTTTATCGTCCTTACGAGGATCAGTCCTTGATGTGCCCAACATGGTACCTCCCTCATGCAATATGTCCGCTACAGAAATTTCTGTTAATTCCTCAAAATCACGATCAACTACACCAGCCCAACCATCATGAAAACCGTAAACTTTCCAACCCATGGATCGAGCTTTCAATACAACCGCTCGAATTGCCGGGTTCAGCCCCGGACAGTCTCCACCCCCTGTGAGCACGCCTACAACTTTCGAATCGTCATTCTTTAATTTCATTTGCTTCTTTACTTCTTTGATCCCTACCTACTAAAAGTCGGCGCCGGTTAGACTCAACAACAAATTATTGCATTTAGTTTATGCACTTGATCATATCGTTCCACAAAAAATTTTACGCTAATCAGATAGGATAGAGCATCTTGGGTGTCGAATATATAGTTATCACTATCATCGCAGTCTTGGGATTCACCACTTTAGTCATCACTGTTCTCCGACATACCCACACATTAGTTATCGATGAAGTTCGAATTCTTGTACCGAATGCTAGCGAGCTGCATGGCTTGCAGATACTACATATAAGTGACCTGCATATTTCAAGTCCTCACACCTGGCCACTAAAAGCATTGGACTGTATTCAGTCTATAAAGCCTGACATCATCGCCATTACTGGGGACCTTACCACAAGCCCAGAGATGCTAGATTGCACGGTAAAAGCCATAGGTCGACTAACGGCAAGATTAGGTATTTTTGTTAGCCTGGGGAACCACGACCATTGGCAACGAAGCCGGTTACAGCATTTATTGGGGTTGACGGGTAGATTCGTCCATCCCAAGCAAATAGAGAATAAGATGGAAAAGCGTGCCATAGAGACTTTAGTAAACGGATCAGTGCTGGTAAACGGGGCTAACGGAAATTTCTATGTTGCGGGGCTAGACGACCCGTATCTAGGTCTGGACAACTACGACAAAACTTATGAGATGATCAAGTCTGACCATCCCGTGATATTACTATCTCACAGTCCTGACGCTATTGCTGATGTCTCGTCTCACAGGTGTGATTTGATGCTGTCGGGACATACCCACGGAGGACAAATTCGTATACCGATGCTGCATGGCCGGACATTTACGAATACCAAAATGGTTCTTCCTCGTCCATATGGACTTATGGTTCTAAATGGTACCCCCGTACACGTTAGCGCTGGAATAGGCACCTCATCAGAGTTGCCTTTGAGATTTAATTGCCCTCCGAGGGCTACAATCTTGAACATTGTAGATCCCCGTGTGGAGACAATCTAATGCGCGCTGTCGGGATCGAAACTGAATACAGTCTTAACTGCCCTGGCTTCAACAACCCTATTGATTTTGCTTATTGAAGCTTTGTTTGCTCGATAGAGGCATTACCTTTCGAGAAGCCTGAGAGTGTAGACTAAGTGCTCGTACAACCTATTGTTTGTTTCAGTGGAGGCTTTGGCAAATAGTTATGGAATATCGTAAATTTGGTGATTCTCAGCTAGAGGTGTCAGTAGTAGGCTTTGGCGGATGGCCTATGGGTGGAACCCAATATGGCGAGGTAGACGACAGCGAAGGACAGAGGGCCGTCGAACATGCCATAGACATAGGAGTCACGTGCTTCGACAATGCTGCAGGGTACGGAATGGGCCACTCAGAGCGAGTAATGGGAGCGGCCTTGAAACCCTATCGAGACAAAGTGGTAATAGTTACTAAAGGGGGTATCGAATGGCACGAAGAAGAGAAACGTATGGGACGGAATGGTTCTCGGGATTTCATCATAAAAGGGGCTGAACAGAGCCTAAAAAACCTTGGAACCGACTACATCGACCTCCTACTTATACACTGGCCCGACATGGAAACTCCTTTCGAAGAAACTATGCGCGCTTTAGAGGATCTGCAGCAGTCTGGAAAGATACGGTACGCAGGTGTGTCAAATTTCATGCCCGAAATGATGGAGGAATGCCGCAAACACATCAAGATTGTCACAAATCAGGTCGGATACAGCATGTTTGAGCGGCGTCCGGAACGAGCCATTATGGAGTATTGTGCCAATAATGGTATGGGGATCATGTCTTACGGCTCTCTTGCACACGGATTATTGGCTGGGAACATGACCTTAGACACACAATTCGAAACTTGGGATTGGCGATCGTCGGGACATGCTTTCGGTATGCCGTTTTTCGACCGGGAAAAACATTTCGCTCATAACGTTGCTGCCCAAGACAAGCTTCGAGGTATTGCTGAGCGCGAAGGCCACACTTTGCCCGACCTGGCATTAGCTTGGGTGTTAAACCACAAAGTCGTATCGACCGCCCTCGTAGGATTCCGCACCACAAAAGAGGTGGATGATGCGGCGCAAGCGTCTGAGTGGAAACTATCCGGCCAACTCTTATCTGAAGTAACTCAAATATCAGATGAAGCCTTTAGACGAATGGAGGCGGACGAAGGTGTATTTGAGCGAGGAGGATGGAACTCTTATGACCCGAATCCACCAAAATTTGCCGGGGGAGGGAAATCGTCACCTGACGAAACATTCGATGCTGACAGCTACTAGAATTGCATAACAGGCAAAGGTCCAGTTTTAAGCGAGATGCTGGTACAAATCAAGCTAGAAAATCACCCATATAACTAATCAAAAGTCGTGGTCACCGCCACGACCTACATAGTTGGGCCCTATCCAGACAGCATCTGAACTACCGTAAAACCTATAGTAATCCCGTCTATTGTTGAGATACCTTTTAGCCATAGGCAGGAACAGCACTATAGCGCCTGTCCATATCCTGTGCCGTGCAGACAATTCCGATAGAAAAGCCTCGTGTTCCAACTTGACACATTCCGTCAAGACGCCAAGCCTATGCTCAATCGGACGGTGAGATCCGGGTCTAGTGTGAAGGTCCTCCACGTACCATGTCCTTAATCGATAGCGCAGCTCGGCAGATTCGGACCGCATAACGTGAAGCCAGACCGGATAAAATGCTCTTTCAATAGGGCATCGAAAGAAGGGTGAATTATACTGGCTGGCCAAGTCAGGAGCGATCCAACGCAACGCCCGCCATATCACAGGAGACGATGCACCGCCGCCATAAGACACTAGTATTACCCCCAAAATTAGCCCAGTATTAATGATCACAGCAAAAGAATACTCTAAGAGACAATGAAAAGAAGACCCACAATTTATTATTCAATATCTGAAGCCCGAGCAGCCTTGCCCAAAATTCAGGAGATCCTTCTCCAAATTCACAAACTTAGACAAAGATTGCGCATTACAGCAAGCAGACTGGAATCTGTAAGTTATTCGCATCAGCCTGCTAGCGACCGCAAGCAACTCATAACGATGATGGCAGAAAGCAGAGACCTGTTGAGTCGTCTTTCGGACGCTGGTGTGCTGGTTCGTGATCTAGACACAGGACTGATCGATTTCCCATCTAAGAGACACGGGAAGGATATCTTCTTGTGCTATGAACAGGGCGAAGAGACTATCAACTATTGGCACGGAGTAGACGAGGGTAGAAGTGGTCGAAAGCCGCTCTAGGACTTAGCCCACCAACCAAACGTAAAAGTTTATTCGCTCACAAAGCTCTTTTCATATCGCACAACGTTGCACCATATCTCTCTCAATGGGTACCAAAAATAGGCCAAACACCCCCACAATACCCAGTAGCAACAACATATTGTGGTCCCTAATTTGACAGATCCATATGTTGTGGCGAAAATCATATTCCCTCGAATGTTAAGCATCCAGTGTGCAGATACAGTGGAAGCTGAGCAAAATACAAGTATGACAAAGGCGAGGGTGCTGGGGAGGCAGGAAAGAGTCGCAGCCGAATATCGGCATGAAACGCGCTGCGGCTTCTCGTTGATTATTAGAAATTTGCCGGCTACACATAGCAGGCGATAACGGAGATATCCCGAATGATTGATCTCGACAAAATGCAAGTACAGAAACGCGATGGCCGCATGGTCGTATTTGACCGAGATCGCATTTCCCACGCCATATCAGCAGCATTCAAAGCAGACTTAAATCTAGACCCTTCGTTACCAATACAAGGCAATTTCGCCTCTGAGATCGAAACCATCACATCCAACGTAGTCAGAGAGATAGCTGAGGCAGCAAGTCAGACCGAAGGGGTTACAGTAGAAACGGTTCAAAACGTAGTCGAAGAAGAGTTGATGAGGAGGGGGCACTTCAGCATAGCCCGAAGGTACATACTGTACCGAGCAGAACAAACTAAGGTCCGGAAAATCAAGAGCGCAGTCGAGCCCGCAGACACAGTAAAACCGAGCCTGACTGTAACTAGGCCTGATGGCACCACCGAGCCCTTAGATGCAGCTAGGATACGCTCCGAAATATATTTGGCCTGCCAAGGACTAGAAGGTAAATGCTCAGTGAACGAGCTGGAAGAAGAAGTGTACCGAACTGTCTACGACGGCATCAGCACTGCAGATATTCAGAGAGCCATGGTGTTAGCGGCCAGGACAAGGACAGAACGAGAACCGTCCTATGACACAGTAGCCACCCAGTTACTACTGAGAATGATTTATAGGGAGGCTATGGGAGATGCCCCGACAGGTGATGAATTGAAATCCCTGTATGCAACATCATTCGCTGGATATCTAAACGAAGGCGTAGGACAAGGGCGACTAGATCCTCAGTTGCTAGAATATGACATAGGACGACTATCAAGCGCACTAGAAGTCGACAGGGACCTTAGTTTCAAAGTCTTAGGTCTGCAAACTATCTATGACAGATACCTCATTCACGTGCGAGGTCGACGAATAGAAACACCTCAATATTTCTGGATGAGAGTAGCGATGGGGGTAGCGCTAAAAGAGCCAGAACACACTAGGCTTGATAGAGCCTTGCAATTTTACGATGTCTTGTCACGACTACTACTAGTTTCGGCTACGCCTACATTATTCAATGCCGGAACTAACCACCCTCAACTAAGCTCCTGCTACCTATCCACAGTAGATGACGATCTGGTAGGCATCTTTAAACAGGTATCAGACAACGCCCGCCTATCTAAATGGGCGGGAGGATTGGGTAACGACTGGACCCCTATTAGAGCAACAGGGGCACATATCGAAGGGACCAACGGACAAAGCCAAGGAGTCATCCCATTTCTCAAAATAGTTAATGACACAGCAGTAGCAGTGAATCAGGGAGGAAAGCGAAAAGGAGCTGTGTGCGCATATTTGGAAACCTGGCACCTAGACATCGAAGATTTCCTTGAACTGCGAAAAAACACTGGTGATGAACGCCGCCGCACTCATGACATGAACACAGCTAACTGGATACCCGATTTGTTTATGAAACGGGTGCGTTCCAACAGCACCTGGACGCTGTTTAGCCCCAATGAGGTGCCTGATTTGCACGATTTGTACGGGCGTGAATTCGAAGATCGGTACACCAAGTATGAGGCTATGGCACGTAATGGGGAAATCGAACAATGGAAAGAACTAGACGCGATGCAGCTATGGAGAAAGATGCTATCCATGCTCTTCGAAACCGGACATCCATGGATAACCTTCAAGGACCCATCCAACATCCGATCCCCTCAAGACCATATGGGCGTAGTACACAGCTCTAATTTGTGCACAGAAATACTCCTGAACACCAGTCTCGCTGAGACAGCGGTCTGCAACCTAGGTTCCGTCAACTTAACAGCCCACACTACTAAGGAGGGTCTAAACGAGACTCTCCTAGCTGAAACAGTACGGACAGGCTTACGGATGTTAGATAACGTTATCGACATAAACTATTACCCTACTCCTGAAGCTAAAGCGTCCAATCAAAAACACAGGCCAGTAGGATTGGGAATCATGGGGTTTCAAGACGCTCTCTACAAACAGAGAATCAGCTATGCTAGTCAAGAGGCGGTCAACTTCGCTGACACGAGCATGGAAATAATATCTTTCAATGCGATCTTGGCATCTACGGAACTAGCTGCAGAGCGAGGGGTTTACGAAACTTACAAGGGTTCCAAATGGGATCGAGGACTGCTACCAATAGATACAATCGAAGTACTGGAGGAGCAACGCGGTGAGCCAGTACTGATGGATCGAACACAGCAACTTGATTGGAGCGTGGTTCGAAATTCGCTAGCCAAACATGGCATGCGCAATAGCAATGTGATGGCCATAGCTCCCACCGCAACGATCTCGAACATAGCTGGAACCTCGCAATCCATTGAACCGCAATATCGTAATCTCTATGCGAAATCTAACCTCTCCGGTGATTTCACCATCCTTAACCAATACTTGGTAGAAGATCTGAAACGTTTAGACCTATGGGATCAGAGAATGATCGATGACCTGAAATATTATGACGGATCAGTCCAGGAGATCGACCGAGTGCCGGACGAATTGAAGGATATTTATCATACCGCTTCTGAGCTAGATTCCGTTTGGCTGATTGAATGTGCCAGTCGTCGTCAGAAATGGATAGATATGGGCCAGTCATTGAATCTATATATCAGCCAGCCAAGCGGCAAAATGCTGAACGACATGTACACGGACGCATGGCTAAGAGGTTTGAAAACCACATACTACTTAAGAGCATTCGCACAGACACAGATAGAAAAATCGAGTCTAGACGTTAACGCAAGAGCCATCCAACCAAGATGGATGAAGAGTGAATCAGCATCAAGTCGAGTGCAAGTACAACGGGAACCCCAAGGGGAACCCCAAGATGTCGGAAGCATTCCAACGGCCAGTGAGCCTGAAATCGGGATAGCCTGTGATCCATTCGATGAAGAATGTGAAGCATGTCAATAACAATAACTACTAACACTAGAGAAAGAGGCGATTAGTTGGCCAGCGAAGCAACCAAATTAACAGTAGAACAATTGCAAGAGAAATATGCTCACGAGCAGCCTTATGACTTAACTAAGCGAATAAACGCTGATGACAAACGATTACTCAATTGCAGACAAGTGGATGTGAACCAGCTTATGCCTCTCAAATACAACTGGGCCTGGGAACATTACCTAAACGGCTGCGCCAACCACTGGATGCCAACCGAAGTACCCATGCAGCGTGATATTGAGTTATGGAAATCTAATCGCTTATCTGCGGCAGAGCGTGACGTTGTAAAACGCAATTTAGGGTTCTTCAGTACTGGAGAGAGCCTTGTCGGAAACAACATAGTGCTAGCCATATTTAAGCACTTAACCAATTCCGAAGCTCGACAATACCTGTTGAGACAAGCATTTGAAGAAGCTATTCATTCTCACACGTTTCACTACATAGTGGAATCTCTCGGCCTAGACGGTAGAGAGGTCTTCAACATGTATCACGAAGTGGCCTCTATCCAAGGGAAAGACGACTTCGTCATGAAAATGACAGAGGACGTTTTAGATCCTGACTTCAGCACTGACACCGTTGAAGGCATGCAAAAATTTGTCAAAAATCTAATCGGGTTCTACGTAGTTATGGAAGGGATATTCTTCTATAGCGGATTCGTAATGATTCTGTCATTCCATCGCCAGAATCGCTTGACTGGAATTGGCGAGCAATTCCAATACATTATGCGTGATGAAACCATTCACCTAAATTTTGGCATCGATTTGATAAACACAATAAAAGAGGAAAACCCAGGTGTATGGACCCCACAATTGCAGGACGAAATAGTCGAGATGGTGGACCAGTCAGTTAAATACGAAATCGCCTACGCTCGCGACTGCCTCCCTGATGGTGTACTTGGCCTAAATGCAGATATGTTTGTGGAATACGTACAACATATTGCAGACCGGCGACTCGAACGTATAGGTCTCCGGGCACAATACGGATCCAATAATCCCTTCCCGTGGATGAGTGAAACAATAGATATGCCGAAAGAGAAAAACTTCTTCGAAACACGGGTTACAGAATATTCTAGCGCCGGATCGTTGGAGTGGGATTAGTAGATCAATTAGAAGAAACGTCGCGAAGCTCAACCTAAGAAGTCTTGACCTTTTAGCGGTGGGCTATGGATTCTAGAACGATCGTTACCGATACCTGTCGGACCTATGGGTGTGGCTAGTAATAGAGGCCCTGTCTTAGAGAAAGATCGAATCGTGGCCATCGATGTGCTGCGAGGATTTGCTCTACTAAGCATTCTCGCTGCAAATATCGCCTTATTCGACCTGGATTTAGACCACTACAAATACGAATTCGATCTGTTCATGCCGATTGAACCTATCATCCTTAACCCAACAGCATCTATTTATTCCTCAATCATTTTCCTCTTTGTAGCAAACAAGATGATGGCCGTGTTCTCAATGCTATTCGGAGCAGGATTATTACTAACAAGTGAACGCATCGAGTCTCAAGGTCAATCATCGCTAGCAGTACACTACAGGCGAAATTCACTTCTCATCGCTATAGGATTAGTACACTCCGCCCTATGGTTTGGCGACGTCCTCATTCTCTATGGTGGAAGCGCCCTTTTCTTGTTCCCAGTGCGTCATCAATCCGGCAAGAATCTTGTTGCTAGTGGTGTAATTATGTGGCTGTTGATAGCCATTTTCATCCCAGCTAATTCAAGCGCTGATTTCATACTGCGAGCACCATCAATGATGCTTATCGGTATGGGGCTTTATCGACTGAGGATAATCACTGCCCAGAGGGATTACCTGTGGTATCGGAAGATGCTACATCGATCCTTTACTTTGGGAACACCCATTTGTCTTACAGGCTTATTTCTCGCCGAATGGAACTTAGCTACCTCTTACTTCATCAACAACCTAGGCGTTCCATTTATAGCATTGGGATATGTATGCCTAATTATGTGGATTTGTGTTGGAAAGAAGTTGCTACGGGTACAAGCCTATCTGGCTGCAGTAGGGCAAATAGCTCTAACTAATTATCTGACACAAACAATATTAGGGATGTTGCTCGTCACTATGCTTAACGAAGCGCGAGGCGAGCGAGTAACTGCTTTCTGGATGATTATCGTTACAATTATGATCTGGGTTGTCCAATTGATCTGGTCAAAACTCTGGACGCATAATTTCCATTACGGCCCAACCGAGTGGGTATGGAGAAGTGCCACTTACCGTAGAAAACAGCCCTTGCGCAGATGATATTCGAACAGGCTACACAAATCGTTGTAACGCCTTCTGTTAAGGTAATTGCTTTATGTCGCTCCGTAGTACTACCCTATTGTCTGCACTAGAGCACTTTGAGCATTCTTTATTCTGCTAATTTACGGGAACAACACCGGACATTGCCACAAAGGAACCGAATTACATGAAACTGGGAATATTCTCGATGCCGCTTCACCCACCAGAAAAGTCTCCTCATCAGGCTTTTGAAGAAGATATCGAGTGGTTTAGCGAATTAGAAGATCGCAGCTTCATAGAAGTATGGGCAGGAGAGCATCTAACTGCCACATGGGAAAATTATCCCTCGACAGACATGTTTCTAACAGCTTTAGCCAGACACACCACACAAATGAAACTGGGAACTGGTATTTCTTGCCTGCCTTTACACAATCCCGCCGAAATTGCACTACGTGTAGCTTTCTTAGATCAGCTCTCTGGCGGACGAGTTCTATTCGGAGTGGGACCTGGTGGACTGACTACCGACAAGCCCTTCATGGACGTAGATGTCGAACGTCAGGAATACGTAGATAGATTCCGAGAATCGCTGCGCATGATCCTTCATATATGGACAAACGATGCCCCATATGAGCTAAAGGGCAAATACTGGAACGTAACTTTGCCAGATGGTGACAATGACATAGGTCTCGCTAGCCCGATCAGAACATTTCAGAAGCCCCATCCCCCTATTGCCATACCCGGTACCAGCCCCAGATCATCCTCAATACGCTATGCAGGCACGAAAGGATGGCTGGCCATGAGCGTAGATTTTCTACCCATGGAGAATATCGGCTATCACTGGAAAGACTATTGTGAAGGATCTGAAGAAGCTGGTCTAGAACCTGACCTCGACAATTGGTCTGTTGCCCGTGACATCTTTGTCGCCGACACCGACGCAGAGGCCTACGATTACGCTCGCAATGGCTCTATGGGTAATGCCTACAATCGCTACATGCTGCCACTATTAAATAGAAGCAACAATTTAGGATCGATGAAAATGACTGAAGATATGCCCGACTCCGATGTGACTGTCGAGTACCTGATTGACAAGGTTTGGGTTGTTGGGAGTCCAGAAACAGTATCCGAGAAACTCCAATCGATCCGTGAACAAAGTGGTAAATTCGGAAAACTGTTAATGGTTGCTCACGATCTTGATGATAAGCCTAGATGGGATCACTCAGTAGACCTACTCGTCAACGAAGTAGTCCCTAATATGCAATAGGGCATCACTGGGCACACTTCATTTCGGTCCTAAGGTCATGCACCCCTGCTAATCAGCACATGTTGGATTTTTGCAGTAACGCTACACCAACAATCAGGCAATCCTCAACAGCCAAACTTTCCTTATCTCTCCTTCCAGTCTAAGCAAATGGGCCAGGCGGATGATCTCCCATTAGCCTCATTTGCCTCGGACTGGCCTGCGCTAGAATATCCGGATCAAAGCGGAAATTCATGTATGGTGGATAGAACTTATGGACAAATTTACGGCCATAATGCACCTGCAGAAGATATCTTCCTTGGTTGGCGGTAGTATTAGAACTTCCCCGGTGCCATACGTCTGACCTAAACACTACTACGTCACCAGCATTCACCAGCGCACTCTGCGGCTGGACACCTCTCCAACTGTTGACCTTATCTTTAGAATGGGAATCCCTAGCGCGCGACTTAGGGGGACGGCCTGCACGATGGCTACCCGGAATAAATTTTGTAGGGCCTAATTCTTCAGTAGTATCGTCTAGGTAGAAATGCGCAGTACTAATAAACACAGGGATTTCTACCTGTCCTGAAAGCAGTAATTCCTCCGGAACCTCTATGGGCTGATAATCGGCATGCAAAGCTTGATCTGCCCTGCCAGGACCGGTAATCCAGCTTGTCATTCCAATAGCATGACAATCCTCACCCAATATCGCCTCCTCAATATCAATAACAGGCTCTTTATCCAAGTATTGAAGAAAATGTGCATCCCTATTAAAACAAACCTTTATGTGTTTATTCGTCCCTACTGCACTGGAACCAAACTCGCCATCGAAGTCTACATCGTTCGATTCAGGATTAGCAGTCAGTCCATCAATTTTGGACCTTAATTCCTCTACCTGAGCGGCATCGAGCACATTAGGCAAATAGACAAACCCATCATCTCGGATCGCCTGAATCATCTCTTCGAGATTGTCTTTCGGCTCTAGCAATAACGAATCTGCATGGTTATTTCCCGCTGAATCGAATTTTGTCATGTATAAACCCTCATGATTATTTGCATCGATATCGACCATGTATGCAAACCACACAAACCCAACCACATGTATTACATAACAATGATAGCCGCCAGAAACGACATTCACAAAAGCCGAGTATTAGCCATTAATTACACGATTTGCTTTAATCGAACCTGCCTCTTTTATTAACACATTCGCATTACTGTCATTGCCTGCGTCTAGTAGATCTATAGTCAAACAAGTTACTATATTTACGGACGGATCACCTCATTGAACGCTATCCGCAGGTATTGTGCTAAACCTGAAGCTGAACGTTAAGGAGTAATCGATTGAAGAGCAAGTCTCCCTCAGTTGTTGTAGATACACGACAGAGTGCAAAGGCCAGATTTAGACCTATTCCTTTGGACTCCATTACCTTCGGAGAAGGTTTCTGGAAAAACCGTCAGCAAACCATACGCAATACGTCACTTAAATTGCAGTTTGAGGAATGTGAAAAAACCGGCCGCCTAGAAAATTTTCGGATAGCTTCAGGAAGAAGAACAGGCACGCGCTCTGGACTCGTGTTTAACGATTCCGATGTATACAAACTGCTTGAAGCTGCCTCCTGGGCACTAGCTAGCGAATCGGATGAAGTTCTGGAACAATTGATCGACACTGCAATAGATGAAATAGCAGCAGCACAACAATCCAACGGGTACTTAAATACAGCCTTCATGTTCGATAATGAAGGTCTTCGTTACACTGACCTCAAGAACGATCATGAGCTCTATTGCTATGGCCATATGATTCAAGCAGCCATTGCCCATAAACGAAGCACAGGGAAAGAAACATTCTTCGACATAGCAATACGGGTCGCACAGCACTTACTAGATACGTTTGGGCCCGGGAAACTCGAATCTACTGATGGTCACGAAGAAATCGAATTAGCGCTCGTCGAACTATACCGAGAAACTGGTACACAAGAGTATCTGAACCTAGCTCATTTTTTCCTAAGTATGAGAGGACAATCAGATACCACAATGACGGGAGGCGAAAATCGAGTTCACGGAACCGACCGGTCATATTTCCAAGACCATTTACCGGTATCTGAACAGCACGAAGCGGACGGCCATGCTGTCAGGTTGACTTACCTTGCAAGTGGAATGGCAGACGTCGAATTGGAAGGTGCGGGTGACGGGATGCAGTCTGCATTGGACAGTATATGGGATAGTGCACACCTACGCCGATCATCAGTTACCGGGGGCATTGGGGCGCGGTATCAAGGGGAAGCATTTGGTGACGACTATGAATTGCCAAACGAAAGAGCTTATAACGAAACTTGTGCCTCACTCGGATCGATTTTCTGGAATTGGCGCATGCTAAATCTAACTGGTGAAGCAAAGTACGCCGAGGTCATCGAGCGGCAACTTTTTAATGGAGCTTTATCTGGTTTGTCAATTGATGGAACCGGCTATTTTTACATGAATCCTTTGACATCAGCTGGAGGATATTCGAGAACCCCATGGTTTACATGTGCATGTTGTCCGCCGAACATTGCCAGACTCATGATGAGTCTGGCTTCTTATTTTTACTCAGAACATGACCAGGAACTTTGGATACATCAGTATGCCAGTGGAAGCGTACAAGCTAGCGGGTTATCTTTGGCTGTTAACACGGACTACCCCTGGAGCGGGGACATACGAGTGACAGTAACTGCAAACAGCACCGTAGAACACAGCATTCTTCTGAGAGTGCCTGAATGGGCAACAAATTCAACTGTTGTTATTAATAACGAATCAGCTATATCGATGGTGGAAGGCACTTATCACAGAATTTCTCGAAAATGGTCGCCAGGTGACACCCTTGCCATCAATTTCCCTATCGGCCCCCGACGTATCTATAGTCACCCTCGTATCACTAACAATTCAGGAAGGGTATCGCTAGCGCGAGGGCCCTTGATTTACTGTTTAGAATCGGCTGACCAGACAGGGTCGAGTGTTTTTGACTTGGCGCTTGCCCCCAACACAGAGATTGCAGCAACTTACGACCCAAACCTTCTCGGAGGCCTGACCTTACTAAAGGCCAGTGGCACCGAACTTGAAAGAACGTCCATCTCCTCCTTGTATAGTGATTCAAGAACGGATCAGAATGGAAGCAAACCAAAAGAGTTGATAGCAATACCATATTACGCTTGGGGTAATCGTGGGGACTCACAGATGCAAGTCTGGATCCCTGAGAAATAAACTAAAAGCTCAGGGAAGCTTGCCTGCAGCCCCAAACACCATCAAATACACAATCGTCACCAGAGCCGCCATTTGAAACATCCCCACATACCGGGGAGCCTTTCTTGTCAAGCGCTGCTTTAAAGCAGCCGTCATAACGTTGCCACTTGCTATTGCAGTATTTACTTCGCGAATCACATTTTTTGTATGTCTTCGCATTACAAAGACCCCCAACGCCAGCACTATTAAGCTCAACAATAGAGACACCCACAACCATGTTGTATCAAAAAGCGAATATTTCTTCATCTCCGAAGACGCATAACCAAAGGCTATAAGCAGGATTCCAGATGGAATAACGAACCTAGATTGAGCTTGCTTGATCGACATCCATAGAGGGAGGATTTCCGAAGGCACGGTGAGGCCTCGAGTTCTAATCGAATTCATCATGGCCACTCCCAAACCAAAGAATAGGGTGAAAGAAAACAATACATGGAGAAATTTCACTAATTCCGACATAAAATCCCTACTTATCTAACCTATTTTTCATCATTGCACTTATGTCCACCCCTTAACTTTAACCCTTCTCGCCATCTCTGCTGAAAAATGATGTAGAATTCGAGGCTGAGCAGGGAGAATATGATGGCGTTAGGGAGCGTTCATTGGAATAGCAATCCATCCAATCATTTCAACCAGCCGCCAATCAATATTGAAGGAAGTTAGCATGATTAGCGAATCACAAATCAAAGAATATGAAGACTATGGATTCGTCGCTGTTTCTCACGTTATTAGTGCCGGCGAATTACGAGATCTGCATTCCGTCATAGCGGAAAACATTGAGCGCTCCCGCAATATAACTGAGAATGACGCTGAATTCGATTTAGAGCCCTCCCACTCCGCAGAAAATCCACAGGTGCGCCGCTTCAAAACTCCTGCCCTGTTTAGCGATGTATTTGGGAACATTATGCGCTCCAGCAAAATCATCGACATAGTTGAACCACTGCTCGGAAACAACGGGGTCCGATATAGAAACGACAAGCTAAATATGAAAATCGCGGAGGTAGGAAGTCCTGTCGAATGGCATCAAGATATCTGCTTCTATCCTCATACCAATGACGACGTCCTTGCCGTTGGAATAGCTCTTGACGACTGCACTCTTGAAAATGGTGCTTTGCAATGTATCCCTGGTTCCCACAAAAAACCTGTCCTAGACCATCATTCAGATGGATACTTTGCAGGGGCAGTCGACCCGGATGATCCAGCATTCAATATTGAGGATGCAGTACCCTTGATCGTAGAAGCAGGAAGCATCACTGTCCACCATGGAAGGTGCCTGCACGGGTCTGCCCCCAACACTTCAACCAAACCACGTAGGTTGTGGCTGATCGAATATACTGCGGCGGATGCGTGGCCACTCGCAGGGGTACCAAACTACAGCGACTGGCAAGGATATTTGATCAGAGGGAGTGATACAACAAAGATGCGCGTTACAGATCACGATGTGCGAATTCCATTCCCAACTCCACCAACCGTAGGCTCGATCTATGAAATTCAAAAACAAGCCAATAAAACTGTATATAGATAGATTAGCGCCGAAACCACTGCACCATTGAATCCTGATAGTTTTACTCTCAAGTCTGCGGCAGAATTAGACGCAATGCGTGCATCGGGAAAGATTCTCGCTTCCGTACTATCAGCTGTTAGCAACCAAGTCGAGCCCGGAACGCAACCTGATCACTTAGACGAAATGGCTGAGTCTATAATTCGTGAAGCAGGAGCAATCCCTAGTTTTAAGGGATACAATCCGTTTCCAGATGTAAGACCCTTCCCATCTACGTTGTGTGTATCGATAAATGACGCAGTCGTTCACGGAATACCATCCAAAGAACCTCTCAAGGAAGGGGACATGATTACGGTCGATGTTGGAGTTTCCTATGACGGTATGTTGACTGACGCGGCCTGGACATTCCCTGTAGGCAATGTATCCTCTTCGACCCAACGCTTACTCAACACAACCCGTATAGCTCTAACTGATGCTATCGATATAGCAACAATTGGCCATCATGTAGGCGATATCGGACACGTAATCCAAACCAAGGTTGAACAAGCTGGATTTTTCATCATTCATCCGCTCGGCGGACACGGGGTTGGACACTCGATATGGGAATCCCCGCATATACCTAATCATGGTCGGCCCGGTACCGGATTTCCTTTGCCAAAAGGCGCTACCTTCGCCATAGAGCCAATCGTAGGATTTAGCTCTTCTGGGATACAGACTGACGATGATGGATGGACTATCCGAACCAATGATGGTGGGTTGTCGGCACATTTTGAACATACCCTAGCGATCACCGATAATGGCACAGAAGTACTTACTCAGTTTTAGATTACATGTCATTCCTGTTATTAACGGTCGTTAAGTCTACCGAGAAGGAAATTTCTACATGCCGCGCATAGCATTTATAGGGGCTGGAAGTGTCGGATTTACCAGGCAACTATTTAGAGACATATTATCCGTCCCTGCCCTGACCGATACAACCTTCGCTTTTCATGACATATCGGAAAACAATCTGAAAATGGTCGCGCAATTATGTGACAAGGATTCAACAGCTAGCGGCTTAAACACTTCGATAGAGACTTATACAAATCGCCAAGAAGCACTCATTGGGGCAGATTATATAATTAATTGCACTCGAATTGGCGGCCTAGAAGCCTTCACCCATGACATCGAAATACCCCTAAAATACGGTGTTGATCAGTGTGTAGGAGACACAATATGTGCAGGGGGCATAATGTATGCTCAGCGCAACGTTCCCGCCATCCTCGACTTTTGCGCGGACATAAGTGAACTAGCAAACCCCAATGCTCTATTCTTGAATTATGCCAACCCCATGGCGATAAATACTTGGGCCGCAATCGAACATGGATTCACAAATACAGTGGGACTATGCCACGGAGTTCAAAACACTCACGCCCAGATAGCCACCGCACTAGGAGCTTCGTCGAAGTCTGAAGTAGAGGTGCAGGCAGCAGGCATCAATCATCAAACCTGGTTCATCAGGATACTCTATCGAGGACAGGAAGTTAGCTGTAGAGACCTACTTGAAGCTTTCGAAAAACATCCAGAACTATCAGTCAGGGAAAAAGTCAGAATAGACGTTCTACGTAGATTTGGTTATTACAGCACTGAATCAAACGGTCACTTATCTGAGTACCTGCCTTGGTATCGCAAGCGACCAGAGGAATTGTCCTCCTGGATAGATCGATCATCCTGGATAAATGGCGAGACAGGAGGGTATCTTGAGCATTGTAAAAAACTACGAGACTCTTTCGATACGAGCTTTGAAGAGGAGATGCTATCTGACGCCAAAGTCATAACACCCGAAACACGTACGGATGAACACGCTAGTCACATCATAGAAGCCCTGGAGACCGGCCATACATACAGAGGGCACTTCAATGTGCAAAATAACGGAGTGATTCCAAACTTGCCTTCCGATTGCATCGTAGAAGTTCCAGGATATGTGGATCGAACTGGCATCAATATTCAAAGGCTAGACCCATTGCCAGACGCATGCGCAGCTACATGCAATGCATCTATATCAGTTCAACGGATGGCTCTAAAAGCTGCCCTCACTGGCGATAAGACACTGCTCAAGCAGGCTATGCTACACGACCCTCTAGTTGGAGCCGTTTGTACTCCACAGGAAGTATGGAATATGACAGATGAAATGCTCGTAGCACAATCAAAATGGCTACCTCAATACACAAAATAGCTACCGTCACCTACACCAAGCCGAGTAACCCTGATTCAAACCCGTTCAGACAAGAATTGAAAACTAGATCTGAGGCAATCAAAAGGATCTCTCCTGCATATATCTTGCTCAACAATCCAATATTCAACTCCCGCGTTTTTGCCAGCCGTTATGATTTCATTCCAGTTCAAGAGGCCCTCTCCAACTGGGGCAAATACCGGTTGAGGAAAACGCTGATCGGAATCAGCAATCACCTGTGAGTCTTTGACGTGAAGACATGGGGTACGCCCACTAGCACGAGCAAGTAATTCCACAGGATCAGCACCCGTCACCGATGCCCAATATACGTCAAGTTCGATAAGTAGCTGACTAGACGCGTCATCAATCAATACATCCATGCCATTACGGCCGGTGGCGTCCTGCATAAATTCCCAACTGTGATTATGAAACCCAAGTTGTATGCCAGACTCCGAAAGCTTTTCAATGACTTCAGCCGCATCATCGATAAATCGGGAATAAGAAGCAGTCAAATTAGGATCATAAACATCTCTTATGATAGGAACAGTGACGTAACTGGCTCCTAGCGCATGAAGATAGTCGATTTCAGATGAAGTTTGATCTTTCAGCAACCCCCATAATCTGTGAGCGCTGAAAGCCTTCAATCCATTATCATCCAATATCTTCCTAGCCTCAGCAGGTGATGTGTCAGCATCATCTCCATCAACTGCCCCAACAGCCGCAAATTGCACATATTTGTAACCAATATCACTGAGCTTAGCCAGAGAATCCGCAAAGCCCGTCCTGTTGGTTACGTGATCTCTAATCGTGAATAGTTGGGCAGCTATCTTACCTTCTGACATGAACCCTCCATACTTACATATCATTATTAAATCGATTAATCAGTGCATCACAAATAGTTCCTAACATTACCTGCCAAGCACCAGTAGAGCACCTGCTCATACGGAACAATAACGCATCCGCTAGCTGATCGGAACACCTAAAATTAGCTTTATCGCAAGATAAGGGCCAAAATCTTTGTCATGCAATCCGATAATTCTCACAATCACCCGAATAACAAAGTGCTCACGCCCTCATTCATTTCATTCTTGACCGCCTATGGCCTAGGGGTGGGGGCATGGTGGCCGGTTATGCACTTTTTGGCCATCTATACCAAAGAGGCACTAGGACAGGGCCTCGTCGCGGCAGCATGTCTTTTCCTGATAATTCACGGCGTCTCCTCAACCCTTGGTTTGACAAGCGAAATTTTTATGCGTCGCTTAGGAAGTAAATGGACCTACTTTATCGGGTTAGTGGGATTTGCAGGTTTTATGGTCACCATGGCCATGTCAACAACATTGACCACGGCGCTCGTTATCGCCCCGTTTATGGGCTACGGATTAGCACTTCACTGGACCGGAGCACAAGGATTCATCATGGAATCTAGCCCTTCTGATAAGCGGGGCCTGACCAGTGGAACAGCCACTTTCGCACAGGTGTTAGCTCCAGCAATAACAGCAACACCATTAGGTTTCCTAGCCGAAGAATTTGGCTTTGAAACGATGGGTTGGACAGCTCTATTCCTTGTGGTAACCGCGATCTCAGTATCAGCTATCGGAATGCAATCAACCAGTAAATCAGACCAAATGAAAAGGCAACCTACTTGCGAGGACAGGAGGGCTGGGCAGAGTTCCTTCTTGCGTCGCACAAAGATATCCGTGCCAACTCTCATAAAACCCTTATTTGCCTTCATCAGCATACTTTTACTGGTCAGGTTAATTTCTCACATAACGACCCGGTCTTCAAATCAAGTAAGCCCCAAAACACAACAGGTGCAGCACTTGAACTATGACGTTCAAGATTTGCAACCACCCACAAATAAAACCCAATCTCTGCAGTCGTTGTCGATTCGCTCCAAAGCAGTACTTTGGGTCCTCATAATTAGAGGAGCAGGCAGTGCGATGCTAGGAGTATTTGTATTGCTTAGCGGGCTAAAACTAACTCATGCGGGTGGAGGGCTCAGCTCTGTGGGATTTTTTGTGAGTGGAACCGCCATCGGCGGGGCTTTGGCCCAACTGCTGATAGGGCGCCTATCTGACTACTTCGGTCGAAGATGGTTACTAGGCTTCACAATGATTTGTGGTATTGGGTCTTCTATCGTATTCGGGGCGACTCCAAACCTCTATGTCTTAATCGGAGCATCAGCCTTTCACGGATTGTTTCGTAATGCCAGTCAAACGCTACTTGTTGCAGTTGCCGGCGATATGCTGCGCGGTGCCGACACCTCACGAATATCTGCCTTTATGACTAGCGCCTTTTCGCTCGGAATGGTGATCGGGATGCTTATCGCCCTGTCATATGAATTAGATCAAAGCCTTCCGTTTTATTTGGTGTCAGCCGTGACAGCATGCGCACTACCTGGCTTATGGACTATTCCCTCTAAACAAGCCGTTTGACTAATGCTTATGCCCGTTTTGATAGTGATTGGCCAGTAAGTCTAAGCCCCAGTCTCCAGTAAAATCTCGCCATACCGAATGAATATGATTACCTTCATTCTGAGTATTGTCATATTCGATTACAAACGACGGTCCAGCGATAGTGTAGTAATGCTTTTCCCCTCGCATCTCAGGCCCTGCCCAAGCAAAAGCCACCTCTGAAAACCCTGCTCCCTCAATACGCCCCCAACAGGCAGCTGCTAGATCAGGCGATGAAGCTCCTACATAATGCTTGATGATCCCTATCAGTTTGTCACGCTGGACCCCATCCATTCGACCGTAGGACAAGCCGCTGGGAGTCATGCCAGGGTTCACGACCCTGTAATTGGCGGTCAAAATATCAGACGGAGCTACGGCATCTACAATCGCCGTGGCTTTCTGTCCGTGATCAAATGTGCTCACAAGACTTCGAGCCAAATCCTCTTCTTTAGCCAGAATTCTTCGACCTTTCTGTGGTCCATGACGAATTTCAGCAGGGTTAGCACCAAAGAACGTGGGAACTGGAACAACGAAGTCACCATCTATCACCGTTATATGAATACCTATGTGGTGACCGCCAACTTTCCATCCCCAAGGCTTATTCGTCCCTGGTTCTCCATAAACCGTAAAGTAATAGTAATCCGGGTTGCGAGGCAAAAACACCTCAGTCGGGTGATGGTAGCCTGTGATCTTCTCCCATTGCCGCAAAGTATCTTCTAGCTGCATAATTTCTGTAGTTTGCTGGAACCCTCTCGCACTTAAAGAAGCCCTCGCCAACTCGATAGCCAAGCCTCTTTGCTCATGGTTCATACCATCCAATCGCAACCCGCTACGTTCTACCGGCGTATAGTTCCATTCATAACGCGCGCAGTCATCAAACGGCCGATGTGCCAGGGCCAGCTGCTCTTCATTCAACGATGCAAGAAAAGTCTTGGAGGCGATGGAAATTTTTCTTGCTCTTTCCGCACATCTATCAATATCGCACAGGCCATAGTCCATTATCTGCACCTTACTTACAAGCTCAATCAGAGGATCTTAGCCCATCATGATTATCTGTTTCAGTCTAAGATACGCCAAGCTATGGGGGTAATCTGTCATTGCCGGTTCCAGAGGAGGCTGTTCAATTGAAAGCAAAACGCGTTCTAGTACCTGAAAAAAACAAGGTGATCCTCGATGAGATAGAGATACCAGATCATCCATCTTCCGAACAAGTGACCATCAAAACAGAATACAGCTTCATAAGTGCAGGCACCGAATTAGCGGCTTACACAGCTTTAACTCCCTCGGTGTATCAGCCCGGTGCATGGAATGCGTATCCTTGGGCATCCGGATATTCCAACGTAGGGCGCATCACGGCCGTCGGGAAAGATGTAGACGGATTCGCAGAAGGGGACCGTGTCTTCTGTTTTGGCAAACATCAATCCATACACCACGTCCATCCATTCGGTGAAATTGAGGCGGAAAATAAAGCGGATAGTATCTTGGCGAAAGTCCCAGATGGTCTAGCTCCCGACATAGCTGCATCATGCCGAATGGCTCTAGTAGCCATGAGCGCAGTATGTCGAACTAAAATTCAAATCAATGACAATGTAGCTGTCTGGGGCCTAGGAATGGTAGGTAACCTAGCGTGCCAATTGTACTCTGTAGCCGGATGCAGGGTAATCGGTATAGACCCTATTAGTAGCCGTCGGCAAAAAGCTCTTGAAGTGGGAGTAGACGCTGTCCTTGATAGTACCAAAGAAGAAGTATTGAATTCCCTAACGGAATTAACAGCTGACTCATCTTTTATCCCATCAACACATGTAAATCCCGGGACGTCGAGTGGGCACGGAATTGACATAGCCGTCGATGCTGTAGGCGAAGCGGCTCTTCTGGAACAGGCCTGCCTTGCAGTAAAGCCAAACGGGCAGGTGATTTCACTAGGCAGTCCTCGTAGGGACTATCACACCAACACGATCGAAGTATCAAGACGAATACATTTCGACGAAATAAAGCTTGGAGGGGGATTAGAATGGGGTATACCCAGGTTGCCAATTTCTGGAGTTCCCTATTCAACTTTGGAAAATCTGCAAAAAGTTTTTGACCTGGCTACAAGAGGGAAAATTCATCTGTCCCCCCTAATAAGTCACAGAATTTCCCCTTCCGAAATCGAAAGTGCGTACCAAGGTCTCCTTGATGACAAAGATATATATACAGGAGTCGCACTAGATTGGAGTAAAATCTAACGTCAAATTTTGTTAAGCTAGTGTCCCGTCAAAATTACAGATAGTTGCACACATCACTGAATTCGCTAACATATCTGCAATAGTGAA
This sequence comes from uncultured Chloroflexota bacterium, assembly GCA_913043205.1. Taxonomy (GTDB): domain Bacteria; phylum Chloroflexota; class UBA11872; order UBA11872; family VXNJ01; genus CAJWLF01. The sequence goes on from CAJWLF010000007.1 coordinate 55,101, forward strand.
GGACGCTATGCGGGGGTGTCAGGGGCATCAGACTCAACAGCTGGTGTCGTGTACCGACGCCCGCAGCCTAGCTTACAAAGAACCAGTCGCGGCTACGGCCACCCGGATAGAAGGATGCAGCAAGCTTGCAACTATCGGAGATCACGCACTCTGATTGGGTACGCATTTCTGAGGTCATAGCACATCTGTGGATAGTGCTAGGACTTGTGGCAGGTAGCGTCGGAATTTATTTGCTGGCGCATGCGATGATTCCCTCACTAGTATTCACTGGAGACATCCCAAAAATCTGGGGATGGAGACTCCGGGCCCCTTTATACGGAGCCTTGCTTAGCACAGTAGCACTGATAGTCGGTGTGTTTATCAAAGGATTGCTCTTAGCCCTCGAATTGCTGCCCGAAATGTATGACAAGATGTGGAGCTAAGTGATGGATATTCTTAAAGCATTTCTCCCGCGACTCACTGGGCGGCAGTTTTTGATGATAGGTATACCCGCTGTTGTTCTAGGAGGCGGTTTGGTTACCGGTCTTGCGGTCTTAATCATTTTAGGGGCTACAGGGGCCACGGCAAGACCCGCTCCGACACAGCCAATCGCATATGATCATTCGCTCCATGCTGGAGACCTTGGAATTCCTTGCGAATTTTGCCATAGAGGTACGGACACCCAAGCAGCCGCAACAATTCCATCCGTCGAACAATGTATGTTTTGTCATTCGGTTGTAGCAACAGATCGGGATGAAATTAAAAAGATCACCACGGCCTTTGAGTCCAATACCCCCATTGAATGGATGAGAGTGCATCGGATGCCAGACCATGTGCGATTCACTCATGAAGCTCATATCAAGGCGAAAATAGAATGCTCTACTTGCCATGGCCCTGTAGAAGACATGAAGACAGTCAAACAGGTAGTGAATTTGAACATGGGAACTTGCCTGGCGTGTCACCGAGACACTAACGGCCGATCGATTGGGGCCAACAACCCTCATCCTATATCAGTAGATAGTGCCCCTATGGATTGCGCCATATGCCACAAGTAAGGGGAGAGAAAATTGACTAGTTTTGGAAGAAGAAGGTTCTTGGCTGGTGTGGCTGGGGCACTAGGTAGTGGCCTAGTCGTGGGTTGTGCCGCTCCAGAACGGGAATCTCGCGTGCAAAGCTTTGTGTTATCCCCAGAACAGTCACTGCCTGGACAGAGTATATGGTTTGCAACAGCAGATGCCCATTCTCAAGGAGGGAATAGCGTAGTAATCAGAACCGTTGACGGACGCGCCAAAAAAGTGGAAGGGAATCCTGCTTTTCCAATAAATCTTGGCAAAACAAGCGCCCGCTCTCAGGCCGGTGTACCTTCTCTTTATCACCCTGATCGTATAGCAACCCCGCTCAAGCGAACCGGAGAACGCGGCAGTGGAGAATTCAAAAAAATCGGCTGGGATGAGGCCCTAAATTTGCTAGTAGATAAATTTGGTAATAGCTCTAGCCCCACCCTCATCACTGGGCGAGTAGGCGGAACCCTGTCGAGAGTAACGAAATGGTTTGCTAGCCTCACAAGTTCTAGGCATCTAGTACATGAGTCCCTTGAGGATTCGACCTTGCGTGCAGCCATGCACAACGCATTTGGCACAAGAGAGTTGCCACACATAGACATTGCGCATTCCTCGTACATACTGTCGTTCGGAGCTGATTTTTTGGGGACGTGGCTATCTCCGATCAGCTACAGCACTCAGTACACCAAGTTTCGCTCCAACACTAGTGACAACGGAGGGCATCGCGGCACACTAACTCAGATAGAGCCCCATATGTCTCTAACGGGGAGCAATGCTGACAATTGGGTGCACATCAATCCAGGTCGTGAAGGAGAAGTAGCTCTTTCGATCGCTCACACTATCGTTCATGAGAACTTAGTCGATCCAGCTATAAGCGGACCAGTGTTGAATCAGATAGGTGGGAAATCGGCACTGGATGCTTACGCTCCTAAAAACGTTTCTAGCACTAGCGGTGTACCAGCAAAGACCATAATGAAAATTGCCAAGGAATTTGCTTCGCATCAGCCAGGAGTAGCAATAGCAGGCGGACCTGCTTTGGCCCATACTAATGGGGAAGCCATCGGGACTGCAGTACTGCTACTAAATCGTATAATTGGTAGCGCTGGATCTGACGGTGGAATCAAGCCAAATCCTTCTGCAACAGAAGGCACACCAAGGCCGCTACAAGCAAACACCTTCACAGATTGGGTTGATTTTGCTACAGAAATGAATTCACAATCTCCCTCAGCCCTCCTCATCTATGACGCAGACCCTGCATATGGTGCTACCGGAGCCGCCGGGGTGAAAACTGCACTAGGCTCTGCATCATTCATCGCAGCCATGGGGCCATTCATGAATGACACCTATGCGACAGCAGATTTAGTTTTGCCGGCAACACACCCGTTTGAACAATGGGGTGATTTTGCTCCCGACCCAGCTAATGGCCAAGTCGTAGTAGGGCTGCAACAACCTGTAGTTACTTCCTTGCTCGATAGCAGGAGCTTTGGCGACTTATTGATAACGTTGGGTAGCGAATTAATAGGGAAAGACGCGTTCCCTTGGAAATCTATGCAGGAGGCTGTTAAGACTACGGCACTTTCCACATACAAAGGTGGGGCCGAGGCAAAAGACACAACATGGGTAGAACTGCTACGACAAGGAGGCATGTGGGAAAACGCCACGCCTGCTTCGTTTGGTGAACCTAGCTGGCAAATTTCTTCCCTACGTGAACCCAATTTTGCTGGGACGGCAGAAAATTATACTTTTCATCTAATCCCCTTCGAAACTGTAGGCTATGGGACAGGCGATGAAGGGCAAGTTCCCTTCTTGCAAGCTACACCGGACGCTCTGACTACTATGACTTGGACAACTTGGGTGGAAATCAACCCGAAATCAGCAATTAAGCTGGGAGTAAAACGCGGTGATATAGTTGATATTGAAACGCCGTCAGGTAGTTTCGAAGCTCAAGTGTATGTGGCCCCTACCGTTGCACCTGACACCATTGCGGTCCCGATCGGACAAGGACATCGATTTGGAAGCCGTTGGAACAAAGGTCGCGGAAGTGATGTACTGTCCTTTGTCCACCCATTCACCGACACTGCTGGGGCGGTTGCTTGGGCAGCAACTCGTGCGAGAATCCAAGCCACAGGCAGATCCGCACAAATACCAGCTTTTGAATTTACGGAGAATCCACGAAATGACGAATCCGATCCACCAGTGAGGGTTACAAGTGAGCAGCATTAAATCAGCAACCGATGAATCAGCATCCCGTGCAGCAACTGTGGCCGGGGGAACTACTATCAGCGAAGAGGAACGAAGAGCCGGCTTTGGGCACAGATGGGGAATGTCTGTTGATATAGATCTTTGTACCGGTTGCCAAGCTTGTGTAGTAGCATGCCAAACGGAAAATAATGTAGCCATCAATGAGGAACAACGAGTCACAGAAAAACGGGCCAAGTCGTGGATTCGTATCGAGCGCTACTGGGAAGGCGAGTTTCCAAACGCTAAGGCCCGCTACCTACCTGTCCTTTGTCAACACTGTGACAACGCTCCGTGTGAGCCCGTTTGTCCTGCTTGGGCAACTTATCACAATGAGGAAGGCCTAAACGTGCAGGTCTACAACCGATGTATAGGAACACGTTTTTGTGCAAATGGCTGCCCCTACAGCGTACGTCATTTCAATTTTTGGAACCCAGAATGGCCAGATTCTCTAGAAAACATGTTGAATCCAGATGTTACAGTCAGAACTAAGGGAATTATCGAAAAATGCACCTTTTGTGTGCAAAGGATTAATAGAGCTCGGCGTGATGCTGCTCAGTCCGACACCGTAGTAAAAGATGGTGATATAAGTCCAGCATGTGTCCAAGCCTGCCCTACCAACTCACTCGTGTTCGGCGACTTGAAGGACCCATTCAGCAAAGTTTCAGAAGCTGCCAACAGCGATCGAGCCTACCACCTGCTTGAAGAGAGAGGCACCGGGCCAGCGGTCGTCTACTTGAAGAAGATAGATCCTAATGCAACAAGTTCATCCGAGGAGCACCATGGCTAGTCCCGAACCAGCGGCGTTGGCCATAAAGCTTCGCCCATCATGGAAACCAAAAGGCCTTCAAATAAACAGTTCTAACGTGGTGTTCACTGGGTTAGGACTATTGGCTGGACTAGGATTGGTTATGCTCATTCTTCGAATAGCCTCCACTGGGGATGATCGTACTTCTTGGGCATACCCAACTGCGTTTTTCATGTGGACACTATCCACATTTGCAACAGCGCCGTTAGTTGCATATGTAACGCGCCTTACCAGAGGTTATTGGGGCTATCCGATTAGACGCCTGGCAGCATTGTGGTCAATCCCAGCCCTCTTCAGTTATTTAATACTGTTACCCTCTCTTGCAACACTGCCCTCACTGGATGGGCGAGCAAGTCTATGGTTTGGTTTTCGCTTTGGAGTGCCAGGATTTGCTGACGCATTGACAATAGGATTCATGTTCGTAACTGGGATAGCCCTAATGTGGATAACTTCAATACCCGACTTGGCTTCTGGGGATGTCCGTCTGAAATCGCCCATAGCACGGTCACTTCTCATGAATTGGCGTGGTACTACCAAACAGTGGCTATTGATCCGAAGCGCCAGTAAGTACCTAGGGGCTTTCTACGTGATGCTTCTGGCAATTGGAACTATGCAAGTAACCACAGACATGGGGCAGAGCCTAATACCGGGCTGGCGCTCCGGAATATTCCCTCTTTATCACATTGTCACAGGGTTTCAGGCCGGTGTCGCAGTGATCATCGTTACCACCTATCTGCTACAAAAGTTTTCGCCAAACATCAGACCATTCATCGGTCAAGAACAAGCCATAAACCTTGGGAGATTACTCCTCGCGTTCACTCTACTAGACTTCTACTTCTTTTGGGCTGACTATGTGCTCATTTGGTATGCAGGTTTGCCCAGTGAGATCGCAGCTATGCAAGTCCTGATAGCTGACGTCTACCGCATCCCGTTCATAGCGGGAGCACTAGGCATATTTGTAATCCCATTTTTCGCTATCATTTTCAATCCTGTGCGCCGCCGCCTGTGGGCTCTAGCTTTAATCTCTACAATCATCATAATTGGAAATTTCTTTGACCGAGTTCGTCTGTTTGTACCAGCAATGTCTAACGAGAAAGTTTTCGGTCATGGTCCATTGAACCCATTGCCTAGTGCAGTATGGCCGGATGTTTCCGACATTCTGTTCATAGTCAGTTGGGTGGCTCTGATGGTCTTCATATACCTAGCGGTAGCACGGCGAATACCTGCAATTAGCGGATGGGAAATGAGAGAAGGGGCCATGCTTCGAAAAGAGACACATTTTGAACGAGGTCACATAATGCTATTGGCAAAGCCGGAGTAAGAATGGAAAATTTGTTTACACCTAGGATCTGGATTTAGAAGACTATGCAAGAACCTCCCGCTTATGATGTAAAAACCATAGATCGGCGTCTGTTTGACTTCATGCTACATACGCCAAAATGGTTTTTTACAACATCCGCCGGATTACTGACCATATTTGGTGCTGGATTCGTGGTGTTCGTTACTATGCTCTATTTTGGCCTCCAATTTATGGGGTATTCACACCCGGTTTATTGGGGTTTCCTAATCGTAAATTTTGTATTCTGGATCGGTATTAGCCACGCAGGGGTGTTTGTTTCAGCGGTTCTGAGACTGACACAAGCAGAATTCCGCCGTCCCGTAACTAGGGCCGCAGAGGTTGTAACCATCTTCTCCCTGCAAGCTGCAGTCCTGTTCCCTCTAATTCATAGCGGGCGTCCGTGGCGAACCGCATACTGGGCTTTCCCATATGACTTCATACGAGGAATGTGGCCAAATCCTAGATCCCCATTGGTCTGGGATCCGTCAGCCATATTTACTTACCTAACGTCTACCATCTTATTCGTCTATGTTGCCCTACTTCCCGATCTAGCTCTAGCCAGAGATCGAGCAGAAGATCCTGTGCGACGATGGATATTTACAGTACTGGCCCTAGGTTTCCGTGGAACAAGTCGTCAATGGCGAATACAGGCCATTGCTGGAATCCTATTATCCGCGATCATTCTCCCCATCTTCGTTTCTGTACATTCGATCGTGTCTTGGGACTTTGCCGTTACATCGGTGCCCGGATGGCACAACACTGTATTTGCACCATATTTCGTTATAGGAGCTGTTCACTCAGGTGTTTCAGCGGTAGTAACTGCCATGATTGTGATGAAATGGGCCTTCAAGCTAGATGGCTACATAACAGCAGATCACATAGATGCCCTAGCCAGAGTATTAATAGCGGTGGCTACTGGTTGGCTATTCCTTCTGTTCTTAGACTTCAGTTTTGGTCTATATGGCGAGGAATCTGCAGAAGTAGACACTTGGATGCAACGTATTTATGGTGGAGCCTGGCCCATCCTAGCTCCTATATTCATCATCACCTCATACATTATTCCAGTTCCCCTATGGCTTATAAAAAGTGTGCGGCGTAGCTTTGGCTGGATGTTCGCCACCACTATTTTAGTCAATATAGGCATGTGGCTAGAACGATATATGCTGGTCATCCCTGCTCTCGAACGCAAGTCATCGCTCACATTCACATACTCGGAGTACATCCCATCAATTTCTGAGGGGATACTATGTCTAGCGTCGTTCGCATTCGTAATCGTCGGAGTATTAGCCTTTTGTAAGGTTTTACCAGTGATGCCAGCAGCCGACATTCGTGAAGGGGCGCTGCTGAGCACAGAATTAAAAATCGGTCGTCGGTCAGTACCGGCAACATTGCGCGAATAGGGTAGGTATTCATTATGGCAAAACGCGAATTGCTTGGACTTTATGGAGAAGCCAACGAAGCGGGCGACGCTGTCGAAGGTCTTCGAGAAGCGGGATTTCCAGACACGGACGTAGAAATTTTGTCGAGCACTCCGTATCCCGAAGGTGCTTTTGGAGAGCCAAAAGTACAGCATCGACTTTATACGTTTCCTTTTGCCGGAGCAGCCATCGGAATGGCTGCAGGAATTTTCTGGCTAGTAAGCGCTCAGATGTCACTACCGCTGATCACCGGAGGAAAGCCTATAGTAGCTATCCCAGCGGTGTTCCAAATTCTGTATGAAGGAACAATGATTGGAGCTGTATTGTTCACTGTACTTGGGGTGATTTTTGAGTCGCGTCTCCCTGATGGAATAGGTTTATACGACAAGCGGATCGTCGATGGATACATAGGGGTGACCATTCGAGCCTCAGAAGACGACTTGCTTCGAGCCAGAGAAACTCTTCAGCGAGCAGGAGCTGTCGACATAATAAATAATGAAGGCAGTATCATGGGAGCTGGAACTCCACAGGGAGCATAATCGGCTTGTTTCTGCATAATATTAAACAAAAACTTTTAGTCACGGTGGCGGTTTCGGCGTCAGCCTTGGGCCTGGTGGCCTGCGAAGTAGGAGCCTATCCGCTCGACATATTCCCTGAAATGCACTACCAGCAGTCCTACAAAACTCAGGAGCCACCAGCCGTGCCTACTCCGTCTGGCAGCATCCCTATTCAGGGCCGCGAAGTCGTACAAACGCCAGAACAGTTGGCAACTGCAGAAAATCCGATGGTAACTAACGAAGACCAAGCCTCAGTAACAGTTGCTGGAAGTAAATTGTTTGCTACTAACTGTGCTATGTGTCACGGTAACCTTGCAGACGGTGAAAGCGAAGTAGCATTCAGATTTACAGACGCCGGAGTGAGGGCTCCGCCCTCACTAACTTCTGGGCCAGCTGCCGCATATTCGGATGGAATATTATTCAGCATACTCACCCACGGACAAAGTAACATGCCCGCATTTCAGCGATTACTCACTACAGATGAACGCTGGATGCTAGTAAGCTATCTTCGTTCGATACAAAAATAGCATATTGTTGGCTTCCAAAGGTTCTAGCCTTGGCCATTCTCTGACAAATAGAGTTCATATTTATAGTAATCTTTACATCAGTTAGGCCAGACATGATTCCTAACCAATATGGAGCCAAACAAAACCCTCCCTAGGATCACCATTTATGTATGACATCGCAATAATTGGTTCAGGTACCGCTGGATTAGCAGCTGCCATCTATTCCGCACGAGCAAGTCTCAAAACTGTAGTTTTTGCTGGAGATGCGTGGGGGGGGCAAATTGCCACTACAAACGATGTAGAAAACTTCCCCGGATTCGATACTGGGATAGACGGACCAGAATTGACAGCGCGCATGGGCAAACAGGCTGAGCGATTCGGAACTGAGATTGTGTGGGACTTTATCGAAGAATTAGACACCTCAGGACCACCATTTCAATTAAACGGGCGCCTAGACAAGTATTCAGCTAAGGCTGTAGTTGTTGCTACCGGGGCCAGTCCTCGCACGCTTGGAATTCCAGGCGAGGAAAAGTTTTGGGGTCGTGGTGTTTCCACATGTGCAACATGCGATGGTGCATTTTTTAAGGATTTACCAGTAGCATTAGTAGGCGGTGGCGACAGTGCTATTCAAGAAGGCCTATACCTCACCCGGTTTGCCTCGAAAATATACGTTATACATCGGAGAGACCAACTCAGGGCTGGGCCTTACTTGGCGCAAAAAGCTCTTGAGGAAGATAAATTTGAGTTTCTGTGGGATTCAATTGCCGAGGAAGTGATCGGAAATGACACAGTTGAGGGCGTACGAGTTAGAAATTTGAAATCTGGATCCACCGACGTATTGGCTGTCGAAGGGTTTTTCATATTTATCGGCCACGATCCAAACACCGAAATATTCAAAGGCAAGCTTGATATGAGCAATTCAGGATATATATCTACCGATGCACGCATGCACACAAACATAGATGGAATATTTGTGGCTGGAGAAGCTCAAGACGACTATTTCCGGCAGGCTATCACATCAGCCGGTGAAGGGACAAAAGCAGCTATGGAAGCCATAAAATTCGTGGAAGGTATACCTTAATCCAATGATTAGCAACCGTTTTTTTGTATTAATCTCAGCTGCTAGTATGGGCCTACAGTAACTGCGCTGGAATCTTCTTCTGCCACAATTTCTTCGCCGGTCTTGTGATAATTAATCCAGTCCCAGTCTAAATCCACACCGATTCCCGGACCTTCTGGTGCATACACATAACCATTTTCATCTATACAATCCAGATCGTCGGTGTAATTGAGATACACAGGAGGCTGCATTGTTGGGACTTGGGGATGAACGAGCCCAAGTTCATAAAAATTAGTATTTCGTATTGCTGACATTAAGTGTCGATGCACAGGTCCCGGACCATGCAATTCCACATCAAGACCAAATCCCTCAGAAGCATGCGCAATTTTCATAGCACCGGTAATGCCCCCATCTTCATGGGCCCCAGCTCTAACATAGTCAGTAGCATCAGCAACGATAAAATCTACATGCTGTTCAAGCATTCTTATATGTTCTGTTTGCAACAGCGGGGTTTTAACCATCTGTCGTAGTTTCCTGTGCGCAAACTGTGATACTCCTCCGTCTCGAAATGGATCTTCCCACCAGAAAAAATTGGCTTCATCACAAGCTCTTCCATATCGCAATGCATCACCAAAATTCTTTATTTCGCATGCCGGATCAGTCAGAAGGTCAAGTTTTCCTGCAAATTTGTGGCCAAGGTTCAGTACATTCTTGATTTCACGATCTATATTGTCACGGGCAAGTCCCCATCCATGAACCTTAAACGCCTGGTAGCCCATTTCCAGACATTGCCACGCAAAATTTTCAAAATCTTCCACTGTTGTAAGGCCTCCATTCTCATCTCCATGAAGAGTAGACGCGTAAGCCTTCAAAGGTCGCAATTCCCCTCCCAGCAAACGAAACAGTGGCTCGTCATAAAATTTGCCAGCAATGTCCCAAAGGCAAATATCTATCACTCCAACCCCAGACCCTGACCACTGCCTAGATCCACGCTTTAGATCTTGGTATATGTGTTCACGAGCTAACGCATCTTTCCCAATTAAGTACCGACTCAGTGCTCTAATCTCGGTTTGCGCTAACCCATTAGCATTAGGATACTCTCCGACCAATCCCTTGTCCGTGTGTATTCTCACCACGGTTCCAGATTGTTGGTATTTTCCTCCCGGGACATAAACCATATTAAAACCATTATAGTCCGTGCCTAGATGATCAAGAACATGTGAAAAATGAACATATTCTACTTTTGTAATTGTGGGGGATTCCTTCATATACGATGACCTTTAACTATTTGTACATGACGTGCGATTTGCCCTTAATTCATATTGTTGGGATTTGAGTACGATCCTGAGGACAATTCTTCCATAACACCTGGCCTGCTGGGCTCCCATCCTAACTCTATTCTTGCCTTTTCACCACTAAGCTTTTGGTCAACAACAAAATTGTATGCTGCAACCCCCATGACACTAATAGCATCTTCTAAATCCCAAGTATGGCATCTACCACTAGCCCCTCCCGCAACGCTGGCCGCTGTCGTTACAGCACGGTATTTAATTGCTGGCAAGACACTAGCAGAATAGAGTGATCCAGCATCCGCTCGGCCAAGGGCCAGCATATACAAATCTGCCAAGTCATCTACATGCACAAATGTCATATGGTTTTCCCCGTCCCCTATGAATTCCAGATAGCCGTCGTTCCCTGCACTTGCAACCATCATTCCCAACAACCCTCGACCTCGCCCATAAACCCAACTCGGGCGAATAATTACACTCCTTATTCCTTGCTGAGCCGCGTCGCTAACCATAGACTCCATCTCAGGTCTCCAAAACACCGAAGGCGTAGGGTCTGGCAAAGAACTTTCGCTAACAACATCCGGACCTGTGCTTCCCAACACTAAATTACTACTCGTATATATAAATGGCGTATCGTTGCCATCCAACGCGCCCAACATTGCCTGTACTGCATTACTGTCCGCTTCTTCTGCATGAGCGTCTTTGGTAAATGCCGTGTGAATGACAGCATCACAGCCGGCTACCCCAGCAACTACAGCATCTACATCAAACAAATCACCTGTTACAGCTTCAATTCCTCGATATTTTAAGTCGCTAGCCGCTAAAGGTGATCGCGCCAGAGATCTCACGGCGTGGCCAGCCTTCATTAGCTTCTCCGCTATTACTCCGCCGATATAACCGGTAGCTCCAGTCAAGAAAACAATCAAATATTACCCCGATTAAGTTGCATCTAATATGGACGCCTATCCAAATAAAAAGCCTTTAGCAAAAAACCTGCCCACAGAAGGTTACCGCACGACAGCATCCAGATATACTCTGTACTTGAATCTACTTGCAGATAAATCTACAGCCTGCGGGAGGCAATAGTGCCTGGAACAAAACCAAATATAATATTAATTATTACCGATCAGCAAAGATACGACACAATCAATGCACTCGGATACGACTATATGGAAACGCCAAACTTAGACAAGCTTGTCACAGAGGGCATTTCTTTTGATAACTGTTTTATTACTGCCCCATCCTGTGCTCCAAGTCGAGCCAGCCTGTTCACCGGCTACTACCCTCATACTACCCATATCTTTAAGAATGGAGATCCTTGGACTCAAACATGGGTCCCAATGCTGTCACAAGCAGGATATTTCACAGCTAATATCGGGAAGATGCACTTAACACCATTTGATTCGCAAGGACAGTTTGATTTTAGATTTAACATGGAAAACAAACAGCGATTCAGGCAATGGTCACTATACGTCGATGAGTGGGACAAAGCATTAGCAGCACGAAAAATGGATAAATATCAGCGTGATGAACTTCGTGAACGGGCAAGTTATGAAGAAGACTTAGGGGCCTTCATATGGGAAAAAGAGCCCGATATGCATTCTGACAATTTTCTCGCGGATTCGGCTATCAGATGGATCGAACGTTATTCCTCGAATCAGCCCTTCTTTTTAGAAATTGGTTTCCCTGGCCCCCACCCACCATACGACCCAACCCCCGAGTGGGCAGACAAGTATCTGGACAAGAATCTTCCTATGCTCGAAGTTACGAACAAAGAACTCGAGTCCCAACCACCCCCGCTTCACGCTATGCGCAAACACAACGTAGAGGTAGACCACGATTCCATCAAATTCATCCTGAACCCTACCGACGAACAACGCCATCGACAAAGAGCTCTCTATTTAGCTAACGTTTCAATGATTGATCAAAAAATTGGTCAAATCATGGACACTTTAGAACAACGTGGCTTCCTCGAAAATTCGATCGTGATTTTTACTTCGGACCACGGAGATGCAATGACAGATCACGGGGCCAGTCAAAAATGGACTATGTACGACTGTGTAACAAGAGTCCCACTGATAGTTCGTGCTCCAGAAAGGTTTCAGAAAGGACAGCGCGTAGAGGGACTTTGCCAATGGATGGATATAGGACCCACCATACTGGAGTTAGCCGGAATCGAGCCCCCAAGTTCTTTTGAAGCTATATCATTGTTACCCGCACTACAAGGTAATCACTCTTATAGCCGCGAATACGTATTTGCCGAACACTCTCGAGAAGATGTAGTCGGACTTCACACAGACTTTATGACTATGGTTCGTAGTAGAGACTGGAAATTAGTCCACTTTTTGGACGAACCATACGGTCAGTTATTCAACCTTCGTGATGATCCAGATGAAGTGGACAATCTTTGGGATTCTGATAAACACAAATCTCAAAAAACCGAGATGCTCGATGTGCTCAGAGAGTGGCTTATTAGAAGCCATTTTAAAACCAATGATTGGGGTTCTGATTGGCGATGAGGAGGCGCAAAAACTTTACAGGGAATCCATCGGAAATGCCGCACAAACACTGACATTAACGCCATAGCCGCCAGCCTGCCCTAATCGAAGATCAACAGATGACCCCAAAAGCATGCGAGCGCGAGTGGGAGTTATATCGAGACGGCGTACAAGTTCCATTTCCATGGCTGACGCCGCCTTAACCAGAGCGGCCTCAAGTTTCGGAGCCACTCCTATCGTAATAAACTCTTTCTCAGTTCTAATGATTGGGGCTGGTGCAAGAGCTCCTTTTACAATCCCTACATGAAGGTCGATTTCAGCGTCAATATTTACACCAGAGTGCCCTTCTCCAGATCCCATAGTGGCATGCACATCACCAATGGCAAACAATGCACCATCAACGTTCACGGGAAGTGTTATTGTGGACCCTTCAGTAATTTCATTCAGATCTAAGTTACCACCATGATTGCCAAGATCAAGGCTAATAATCGGTTCTCCAGCAGGAGCAACCCCTATCGTTCCAATCATAGGACGTAGTGGCAGATCAATTCCATCATCAAGCCATACCCGCCCATCTCGAACTACAAACTTGGCAGCGTCGGGCTCTACCTTGTGATCGGCCATTATGCCCAATCCAGAAGTCGCTGCCACATAACCAATAGACCCCAATCGAATTTTATCTACGTGGATTATCAATGAGTCACCTGGTTGTGCTCCAGCTACAGCAATTGGCCCAGTCACTGGGTTCATAGTTGCAGGTGAGCTAATTCGTGCATGCCGCTCCACATCCATGTCTAATTCAAATGAACCGTTATATGCATCACGCGTTTCGATGGTTAGTAATTCGGATGGCTCTACGGTAGCAATCGCATCAACATTAGCTCCAAAAAGGCATGTGACCTTATCTTTTCCTATGCGGCGTCTATATTTCATCGGAAAGCATCACACTTAGCGTGGCCATCAATACACATCAGAGTCTTCCACCGTCACCATCGCCTTAATTAGCCCAGCAGACTGCGGCAACGAGGCAAAATCCTCCGCTACTTCTGCGAGTGTCATACGGTGGGTAATCCAGGGGCTCGTGTCCACCCTTCCCGACTCAATAAGTTCAATTATGCGAGGAAATTGATTTGTACTGTTTCGACTAGACATAAGCGTTACTTCACGGCGATGAAATTCAGTGTCATCGAATGTTATTTCCCCTTGAATGAATCCCGCAAAAATGAGTTTGGCCCCTTGTTCCAGAAATCCAAAGGACTTTTGCATAGCATTCTGATTTCCCGTCGCATCGAACACCACATCATATTTCGAGCCCCCTATATCATCCCTAGCATCAGCGCCAAACCGGGATACAAATTCTCTCCGTGCTTCACTAATTTCTAACACATGCACCTCCGTTCCAGTGAGCATGGCAAACTGAGTCACGGCAAGCCCTATAGGCCCAGCCCCAACAACAAGCACCCTTTCGTCTCCATGCAGGTCAGCTCGTGCCACCGCATGTGCTCCAATACCAAGAGTCTCAACTAATGCCAATTGATCGAGACTCAATTTAGAAGATTGATGCAACAAGTTAGCGGGGATATTCATTATCGGAGCCATACCTCCATCTACATGCACACCAAGAACCTGCATTTGCTCACAGCAGTTATTACGGTCAGCCAGGCATGCACTACACTTAGCACAAGTAAGATAAGGCTCAACAGCACACATGTTGCCTGGCGACAATCCAGATTCCCGTGACGCCTGCAACACCTCTACCGCCAACTCATGGCCTAGTACACGAGGATAATCAAAAAACGGCTGACGCCCCGCATAGGCATGTAAATCAGTACCGCATACACCGACGCGATGAACTCTTACTAACACATCTACTTGTGATTCTATTGGAGCATCACGAGAAACAATCCCGAACCTACCGGGTTCTTCCAAAACTACAACACGCATAATGGCCTCATTCATTATCCCCTTGTAACGCAATCAAATGCTGGTTGAAATGCTCTTCCAAAACCTCATGGTAAACATCCACTCTGTCTTCTACCAGTGTTTGCATTGCCGGTCCGATGTCGGGGTTGTTCAACACTGAACCAAAGGTCACGTGAAGCACCTGCCTAGAGTCGTCACTAACCAAATATGCCTCTTCAAGAACATCGTCAGCTACACCAGCCAATACAGGTAATTTATCTAGTTGCCCAGAAATATGATAACTCCGCCGATCATCCTGAAATTTCCCGCATGAATAGTTCACTATTTGCCTAAATAGTGATGCGTCGACGCGAGCCACCACCCGTAACGCTTCCAGATAACTCGTCCCAGCGGTCTTAACGTGATATAGGCCTTTGGTTATCCTGGAAAAGATAGGGTATATGGACAGTTTGTCGGACCCAGAATGCAAACTTAATTTATATGGCCCCAAATATCTGGCAATCGCAGCATGTTTTGCCAACGTATCACTAAAAACTGTCAGATCCCCTTTGAAATCGATCCCTTTTTCAAACTGTCCGGGATACCGCGGCGCCATGCTAATTAGTGACACTCCCGCACGAATACATTGATCCGCAATTATGAAGTGTTCGGGCAGAGTAGTCGGATGCTCTGACTCATCTATGCTCACTTCAATCTCATACTGTATCTGAGCAGCATTACATCTAGACTCAATTTCTCTAGCGATGTCTAAGGTATGGTCTATAGCTGCAGCATATTTCACTGCTGCTCGCATCAACACTCGATGATCGAATTCTAGAATCACGGTGCTATCTATGGTGACCGATTTTCCAGAATATGTATCCACCCACGGCACTGGTGTGTCCATCTCGTCGAACTTAGTCTCCAGTTCCGATTCTGAAAGCAAATCGGCCTCATCGTTCACGTGATCGGACGGGTCGATCGTATAAAAGGTATAGCCTTGCCGCACCATGAGTGCAACATCGTCAATAGTTTTCAAATGGTCGGCGTCAGCCCCCCACGGATCAGAGAAATCACAATTTATTACTGCTTCTCTCGCAGTGCGAATCACATCATTCGCAGTCCGTCCGGTACGCTCCAATTCACGTATCGATTGTTGAGCAAATATTGGCGCAATACCATTACCATGAGCTCTGTGTGAGTAAATATGTCCAGGAGTCGCATTTCCTAATCTGTCTCCATAACCAAACGTTGGCGTAAGGCCCAGTTTTTGCGGCTGATTGACTCTCATTACTACCCATCCAATAAACTGATTGACGCTAGATCCCTGGCAGCCACTATAGACTCACCAACGTCGTCAGCAAATCTTCATCTGGTTCGGGTCACAGCGAGCGTAACTCCTATTGGGGTCCCCCCAGCAGGACTCGAACCTGCGCACACGGTTTAGGAAACCATTGCTCTATCCTCTGAGCTATGGGGGGTTACAGGTTCAAATCACCCGTTGAGGCTTTTCAGAACCAGTGCTTGACACCCATTTTGACACCCAAAGGCTCTAATTTTCCTCTTTACCACGTTGCTCTCGTGCCTTTTTGAGCGCATCTATTTGCATCCTTCGATCCAAATTTACGTAGTAGGTCATTGTAGTACGAATATCTGAATGGCCAGCAATCTTTTTTAAAACAGCCTTTTGTTTTTTTGGGGTGCCCCCAACACCATTGCAGGCTAACTCTTATGGACGTTTGCTTTAGTTTAGATCGGCCTATGGGTTGTCGGGATACTGACCATCCTTTAGAGCTATCACGCATAGCTGAGCTATGACATCGGATACTAGAAACCTTGTCCACCTAAATAAAACACACTGGAGATCTCTGAAAAGAGGTGTGCCAAGAGGGATGTTTTTGGGACCCGGTTGAGGTTCCGATAGAATTCATGTCCTAAGAGTCAAAAACGGCATAATCGATCTTGGCATAACTCCTTTCAAGCACTTAGGCTTTATAAGGGAGAGCGTACTAGTGAAAGGAAAGGTTTTGAGGAAGAGAAAGCCAGTTAAACAGGGTCCATTAGAAGGGAAACGAATAGGGTTACTTGCAGGACCAGAGTTTAGTGATTTTCAGGCCTACTACTTGGTAGAGTATCTAAGTGAGTTTGGGGCTGAGGTAGTGAACCTGGTGATTGGATGGCCTAGCGTGGCGTGGAAATTCACACGTCCTGCAACTTCAGATGTGGTAACAGGTACCTTTGGTCTAAGGCTTGACCCGATCCCTACAATGGTCCCTGGAGAACGATATACCTCTCATACCCTTCGAGATCCGGCTAGCCTCACGACAGAGATGGCAAGCGAATTTGATGGCTTGATTGTTCTTGGTGGTCATTCGGCCGATGTGCTCCGGGCAGATAAAGCAGTAACAGAATTTGTTTGCTCAGCTTATGACAATGGTGCCGTCATAGGAGCCTTAGAGTGCGGCCAGATGGTGTTGATGAGTGCCGGCCTATGTAATGGTAAGAACCTAACTGGCTATAAAGTAATACAACCCTTTCTAGAGAGACTAGGGAATTTTCAAGACGTTCCAGTTGTACGGGACGGCCAGCTCCTTACTGCTCGAGATAGTGATGCCTGCGCAGAGTTTGTGCGTGAATTTTCTACAATCTTTAATCCTAGTTATAAAGATGAACTACAGAATGTACTTGAGGGGCGCCGGATTCTAATTGTTGCTGGGCAGGATTTTGAAGATGTCGAATTATGTGTTCCGGCTATGGAGTTAACTTGGCGTGGAGCAGCGATCACTCTTGGCACGTTCTCGGCCCCCGTGGTATCTCGGCCACCGATACTAGGACTCGACGTCGTCATGGGTAATTTTGGTATGTCTGTTCCTTTTCAAGAACTCCGGGCTGAACAGTACCCTGTTGTTCCACTGAGCGAACTGACTCCAGATGAATTTGATGCGATCATAATACCTGGAGCGTTTTGTCCATGGCATTGTATTGAAGACGGGTCCGTCGTTGAGCTCGTCAAACAATTTTATAAAGCCGAAAAAGTTGTAGCAGCCATTTGCCATGGTCCATTGGTATTGGCAGCAGCAGATCTTGTTAAGGACAAAAAGATTGCTGGCACTCCCCCCATTGGTGATGACGTAACAACCATGGGGGGAACCTACAGCTATGATTGGCCGGCTGTAATTGAAGGGACCATAGTTACGGCCAGGGAACCTGATGACGTACCTGAGTTTTTGGACGCTATTACTGAAGCAACACTCGCGACACAATTAACATAATAGTTCTTTTGCTACATTCCTGCCCCACCATCAATTGTGATCATGGATCCAGTTATCATGCTAGCTTCGTCTGTGGCAGCAAATAAAAACGCCTTGGCAATGTCGTCTGGATCCAAAAGCCGTCCTAATGGTGTGGCCTTCAACCGGTGATTGTAATTATCTAGATTATCAATACTAGTATCCCAATCATTAGGACTATGCTCATTGTTGCCTCTTAAAAATGGTGTGTCGACATGACCGGGGGACAAAATCACGCATCGTATCGCATCTTTTGCAAATGATTGAGCCGCCGATCGTGTCAATCCAACCATAGCCATCTTTTGGGCAGCGTAACCAGGCCCACCACCGGCCCGAATAGAAGCCAAGGATCCGATATTTAAAATCACACCATTCCCAATTTTTTTCATAGAAGGGACAACCGCCTGAATGCCTAAAAACGATCCCACCAGCCCCACATCTATTATTTGTTTGAACTGCTCCTCCGTTTGCTCCAAGAATCCAACACGGAAATTTGCACCGGCGTTGTTACATAAAATCCCGACCGGACCAAATGAATCCTCTGCAATATTTACTGTGTCTTTCCACCCTTTGGCATCCCGCACATCCAATTCCACTGCAAGAGCGTTGCCTCCAGCTTGTTGTATTTCATCAGCGACCAATTTTGCAGCATCAATCCTATTATCTGCCAGACATATTGAAGCCCCTTCCGCAGCAAACAATTTTGACTGGGCAGCACCAATAGCACCCCCACCACCAGTAACAATCGCAACTTGTCCTAAAAGTCGATCACTCATTATCGTTTCCTAATTCCCCAACAGAACAAGACGCCTGTATGGAGACAATAGTATAGTTTTATTCGAAGCCAGACTTTTCTCGGAAACGACTGCTGTTGATGACTTATGACGACCTTATGCAAGGATTAGATGCAGGATCCTTGGTGCTAATGGATGGAGCTACGGGCACTGAGATAGAACGATTAGGTGTCGAGCCTGTACAGTATGCTTGGAGCTCGACAGGAACCTTGAATGGTCCAGATATAGTACGTTCAGTACATGCAAGCTACCTAGAGATAGGGGCTCAAATCGTAATTTCAAATACTTTTTCCACTTCTTGGCAAGCACTCGTTAACGCCAACATGTCCGAACATTTCGAGTCGCTAAATCGTACAGGCGTCGCATTGGCGTGCGAAGCAATATCTCAAACAGGAGCCAATGCCCTCGTAGCCGGCGGAATTAGCCACGATCATTTCACTGGAACTGCTCCAACCATGGATACTCTAGATCGTACCGTAACCCGGCAAGGAGAGATCATGCGCGATGCAGGGGCAAGCCTACTAATACTTGAAATGATGGTGGACATCGACAAGACTTTGACATTGCTTCGGGCAGCACAACGTTCAGGTCTACCAGTCTGGGTAGGATTTTCAACTAGCATCCATCCCGATGGCTCAGTCATACTGAATGGCGGATTACCATTAGCCGACGGAATCAACGCAGTCGAAGAACACAACATCGACCTAATATCAATAATGCACACCGAAGTGGCACACATCCACCCAAGTCTGCAAGTCCTAAATGAACATTGGTCCGGACATGTGGGTGTATACGCCCACTCGGGCAGATGGGAAGACCCAAATTGGTTCTACGACGGGGTTATATCGGATAAAGATTATGCCGCTTATGCATCAGAGTGGTTGGATGCAGGAGTCCAGGCAATCGGTGGCTGCTGTGGCATCGGCCCAGGGCATATCCTGGCCTTGAAAAAGCTACTCGCAGCTCGATCGTAATTAATTTTGGTAATACCTGAATTACCCGAGGGTTGAATTATATGGCAGAAATTTACGGAGGCGGTATTCTGCCTCATCAAATACGATCAAGCGTCTGCCAATCCGTTAATGGCCTTGATATCCACTACCTTGAAGCCGGTTTTGAAAACCGAAACCACCCTCTAATCGTATTACTGCATGGGTTTCCAGAATTATGCTTTAGCTGGAGAAAGATAATGCTGCCTCTGTCGGAATCCGGCTATCATGTTGTAGCACCGGATCAAAGAGGATTTGGAGCTACCGCAGGAGCTGACCGGTCATACTCAGCCGATCTTTCGAAATATTCCCACATCAATTTGGCAGCGGATATTTTAGGTCTTGTATTATCACTTGGGTACAAGAAAGTAAAAAGTGTTATCGGGCACGATTCGGGGGCTGGCATAGCAGCATGGTCAGCCCTTATTAGACCAGATATATATGAATCTGTTGTTATGATGAGCGCCCCTTTCACAGGCCCTCCATCTCAGTCAATTGAAACCAATAATAAGTCTACATTTACCGGAGACAAAAAGATTGACATTAATGCCGAATTAGCCCTGCTCGAAAGACCTAGAAAACATTACCAACACTATTATCAAACACCCGAGGCTAATTACGACATCATGAATTCAGAGGGTGGATTGTCAAAGTTTCTAAGAGCCTACTACCATCATAAGAGCGCAGATTGGGAAGAAAACAACCCTTTCCCATTATCTCATTGGGACGCGACGGAATTAGCCCAGATGCCAACTTATTACATCATGGATTTAGATGACACTATGCCAGAAGCCGTAGCAAAATACATGCCGACTTGCCAGGAGATACAATCTTGCAAATGGTTGACAGAACCTGAATTACAAGTCTATGTATCAGAATACGACAGGACCGGATTTCAAGGCGGCCTGAATTGGTATAGATCCGCGGCGAGCAAAGCTAATCGTCAGCAATTGGAACTTTTTTCAGGTATGAAAATAAACGTCCCTGCTATGTTTATCTCTGGCCAACAAGATTGGGGAACCCACCAAAGACCTGGAGCCATTGATCGAATGAAAAACTGTGTCTGCACTAATATTGATGAAATCCAATTAGTGGACAATGCCGGCCATTGGGTACAACAAGAACAGCCTGAAAGTGTCTTCAAATCCCTAACTGCTTTTTTGTCTAAATTTGGCTAGTGCGTTCTCGAGTCTTTGGGCACTAGCTTTGTCCAAATAAACTGGCATCCCAATCTGCATTCTTGTGCGAAGCATCACAAAACGGCTTTTTCTTAGATGCTCCACAGCGGCATAGAAAAACCGTTTCCTTTTCGCTACCGATATCGTTTCCTTCTGCATCAAGCAGAGTAATTGAACCGTTGACCCTGTACGATCCATTTTTCGAGATAGAAATGGTAACTTCAGCATCTTTGTTTATTTCATTCGCCATCGATTTTCCCTATTCCTCTAAATCCGATTGACTCCATCAAGAATGTTCGCGGCTATCCCAACAATTACCGTATCCATTGCCTTCATAATCTTCTTTCATACTATGGCAAGCCGAATTGTTAGGCCTATCTGTTCGCCAATAACGGTTACTTCTTATTCATCCCTTTCATCACATAGCCTAAACCTATACCAGCCACAATCAATCCAAGACCACCAACCGCCAACGCGCCGATAGCTAGGCTCCTCGCTTCCGCAGCATCAGTGGTAGCAACTCTAGCAGCATCCCTTGTCGCGCGCGTTACTCCTTCAATTTCCCGACTCGACGCAATTTTCAGAGGAAATTGCACATCCTTTAATCCGACAACGGTGTCAAATGTGCCTTGGCCCGACTCAAAACTTTCATCTATGTTTACCCCGTCTACTTCTCCCAGAAAACGAAATCTATAAGCCCCTGGCGCGGTAGGGATAAATACAGATTGATAACTACCAGGCCGATTTATTATTGGCGTTAGTCTCATGGACTGAGATACCGATGACTCGATATGAGTAACTTGCACCTCTAATTTCGACTGAATTCGTTTAACAGGTTCTTCAACTTGATGGTGGCCATCTCCCTTCGCATCATCGTGCGCATGAGAATGAACATGAGCGGGATCTTCCACAATTTTCGTCAAACGCAAATACACAGCATTTTGCTCGCCTTCGAGTGCTGGCTCATTAAGAAATCCGACATCAAATTTAAGGTTTCCCACCATGCGTCCCTCATGGGCCAAAGCGAATCCGGGAAAGGCTAGGACAAATACCACTGAGCAAGACAAAATGAGCAATCTATAGCCAGCCAGGAAACTCAAAATCAACTGAAATCCATTCATGTAATTAGATCTTTCCCAAAAAATCAATTTGTGTTGGCGACAAGTCGTTAACAGCGGCAATGAATAGGGACCAGTTTTTACCCACCTTTGGCGATTCCAGGCCATTCACTCTCTGCAAAAGCACGCATTGTCTCCGTACTTCCACCAAACTCCCTAGATTTCAATGCAGCTCGAGCACACGATTCATCATCAGGAAACTCCACGATAGCAACAAAATCATATTGACCCATCGTCATGTAGATCCCTTTCACCTTTCCTCCGAACGACTCAATCATCTTGTGTGACTCAGGGGCACCTTCTGAAATTGCATCGCTAATCGATTCATCATCGACACCAGCGCCACCCGCTCCCATTTTCATTAACATGACATAAGTAGCCATTGCTTCCCTTTCAATAATTTGCCACAAGACGCCATAAGTACTTTCGCACAAAGTACAAAATCTGCAACTAGAAATTGAGCATCACGTTAACTCTACGTTAATCAATTTCACCATCCCCTTTCCAATAACAAACAAATGTTACTCCGCCTCCTTATCCAAGAATCCTTCTACTCGATCAGAAAAAGCAGCCCCTTTCCATTTACTACCACAACAGACCCATCCCTGACGCTCCCTCCCGTCCCAATCCATCACTGTGATACGAAATATAACTTGGCCACTACTCGCCCATTTGTATGGCCCTTTTCTCCAGACACGAAGCTCAGCGTTCAATAATGTACATCCATTCTTAATTACCCAATCCGCCATCAATTTTCGCGAGCGATTTAACGCGGTTCGATATAGCCATATCACAGCCAACACAACAAACACATCAAAGACGATTACTAGAGTAACTATCACTTGATCACTCATTAAGCGCCTCTTCTATCTGGCTAATCATTGAGGCGGCGTTTGCACAAGCTTCTTCTGGATCTAACGCCTCTTCCACAACAGGTCGTACAACTTGACTATTAATAATTTGCCGAACCTGCAGAAAATTCTGCCCATGAATATCCCTGGATATCTTAAGTCCATTCATAACCGACGCACTCTCCAAGGAATTAAGATTTGGCTGGACATCCATAATGTTTTGCGTGGTACTACCCTTACGAACTGGGAAAGGGACCTTGGACTCAAGGTCCTTAGCTATCCAAACAAGTGCTTCAAAGCTCTCCCCTTCATTACCCCCTCCCGGCATTAGAGAAAGCATCCCATCCATAGATCCACGTGTTGCGGACTGGAGACCATGTGGAACCGGTGCCAAGCTCATGCCTACAGCTCCCGCATTGTTCCTTTGTCCCAACAGCTTTGCCGGACCAAACATTAGTCCGATCGCCTGTCCATCCACAATAATCCCCGATTCTGTGCGTCCTGCACGAGGTATTCCTCGTGAATACGGCGGAGCTACCTTAAGAGAGTGAACCAGAGACTGGAGATACCTCACAGCACTGTGAGCCTCCGCTGTATCGATAACCACATCACCATTCTCTGTGACAATGTCAGCACCATCTTGCCAAATGAAATTTATTGCAGCATCCAAATTTGCATAGAATCCCCACCTCCCTCCGTTCCCTTCAGAATCTGCTCTCATTACTAACTGGCTCATAGCCAAACCTAATTGATCCCTGTTCCAAGGATCGTCTGTAGGTGGCTTCACACCGGCTGTCTCAAATAAGGCAGGAGACCACCACATTACCCACGGCGTCATCGCCCAAGGCAAAGCCCAGATGTGACCATCAAACTCAATAATCTTGCGAGCCAGCGGGTGATAGTCAGCAATGTCAAATCCTGTCTGGGCGAGGAACCTATCAATAGGCTTTATCAGACCAGCCTGATGAGCATCTGCAAGTATCGCTCTAGTAGGAAACACAACTAAGTCAGGAATGTCCCCATCAGCAAATGAGGACTTGATCGCATCAACAAACGCAGTCCTAAATGAAGGTCCTGGAGCCCCCCCAACAGGTAAATCAACAAGTTCTACTTCCACCCCCGAATTAGCCTTCATATAGCTCTGAATAGCACTGGTAACCGCAGCTTTTTGACGCCCCACGAAGGCATTCCCTGTAGCTAATCCAATCCTGATACGATTATTGTGTTTCACTGCCGTGTTAACAACTGGTATGTCAGCAACCACTAGAGATTCTTTCACCAAATCTTCATTAGTCGAAGTTGCCTCTGTAGCAGATGGAAGAATTTTCTGGACTTCTGAAGGTATTTCTCGATGGCTAGAACCTGCACAAGAGGCTATCACTGAAACAAATCCACAGGATGTCAGATTTAAAAATTGTCTTCTACACAACATTGAAGTATTGATACGCTTACAACCTTCTTAGTATTTTGGCTTCTGGCACCACATTACCGTATATAGACTCATTGCCTGAGGAGATATCTTAGGAAGTCGATACAACCGAATTGAGGTCGAATATTTTTGCAATTCGCAAATAGCTTCGCTTGGAGGAGACAGATGCTCTTCATCCATATTCAACTTGGGTGCTAATATCTGCAATGCTCGATTCATCCATATATTCACTGCTGGCATGCCTATTACGAGTTCTCCCCCGGGTTTTAAAACACGCATACATTCCTGTATTGCCGACTTAATCTCTGGCAAGTGCTCCAGAACACTAAGGCTAATTACAGCGTCAAAGCTATTCGAAGACATAGGTATACGGGTTACATCTGCAGTAGCAACTGAGACACTCAATTGATTGTCCTCAACAAATGATTTAACTTGAACCAAATTCTGAGCTAGATCCAAAGCTACTACTTGTTTACTCAAACCAGAAAGTGAAGGAAGCATTATTCCACTCCCGCAACCGACATCCAGAATTCTTTGGTATCTGGGTTTGGCAAGTGCAGACAGTCCTAAGTCGAGCCGTTTCCGGTAAAACCATCCAATGAGTGGGCGGTAATAAAGGCGAAGAGGATCCCCGTCATTCAAGGGCTGAAGGGATCCTTCCATAGGAATCTTTAGCTTTGTTTTATCGACTGTGTCAAACCTCGAATTACTATAAAGAACAACCCTTATATCTTCCTAAGACCAGCAGCATCTATTGCTTGCTCAATTGCTGCTCTTTGTTTAGCTGATGGTGCATGCATAGGCGCCCTTGCGACACCACAGTCACGACCTTGCAGTGATACTGCATACTTA
The DNA here is from genome assembly GCA_913043205.1 of uncultured Chloroflexota bacterium. Classification (GTDB taxonomy): domain Bacteria; phylum Chloroflexota; class UBA11872; order UBA11872; family VXNJ01; genus CAJWLF01. The sequence continues at coordinate 80,257 of CAJWLF010000007.1, forward strand.
TTGCATGCAGGCATATTGTTAAATTCTTTCGGTTCGAGATTATTCCAAATAGCATGAAGCAATTTATGTATTTGCAAAGCCTCTTGATGGTCACCGCGCTGAGTCGCATCCCACAGATCTACGCACATTCCTGGAGCCGTCGCATTTATTCCCCCTATCGACCCATTCGCTCCCAGTACAAAACTAGGGTAGAGAAGTGCATCCGTAGCACTCATAACTAACGCTCTGTCACCAATAGCAGCAACCAAATCCACTACCATCTTCAGATCCATCGCACTCTGCTTCACCCCAATCACTCCCTCTACATTGTCAACAATGCGAGTCAACAATTGTGGGTCCATATAATTCCACGGAATTACATTGTAGATAATTATCGGCAGGCCAGTTGCTTCGGTAACATCCGCAAAGTATTTCAGTGTATGGTCGTCGTCAGGCCTAAACAAATACCCCACCGACGTTACCTGCAAAGCCACCGCCCCAGCTTCGGCAGCAGCTCTGCCCTTCTCTATAGCATCCCGTGTACTGTTAGAAATTACACCAGAGATGACTGGTATTTGCGGTCCAACCTCCTCTACTGCGGCTTGGGTAATTAACCCTATCTCCTGGCTGTTTAATGTGTGCCCTTCGCCCGTACTGCCACCCATGACCACCCCGTGAACACCTGCATCTCCCGCAAGGTAGCCAAGTTCAGACCTCAGCAACCCCTCATTTATCTCACCATCAGAATCAAAGGGAGTTAAAACTGGAGGGCAAATTCCCATAATTTTCATTTTTCAATAACCTTTCTTCCGTATTCGATTGCTTTTGCTTTTTACGCATATTTAGCCCACCGCAACACGCTGTACTGATAAGAAACCAAGAAGAAAGTTTTCCGGTCAGACAGAACAGTAACTTGCAAACCATTTCAGCTACATAAATCCTGCGTGGACACAACTCTACTTTAGTGTACGAACAGCCTCCAAATCTGAAGCGAGCCAATAATCTCTTCCGGACGGATGGTCAAGGCGAGCAGGCCTCAGAACCCCTCGACTGAGCATCTGATTGACATTGTCAACAGATACTTCTAGACGAATCGAGATATCCTCAATAGTCCAATAGGGCTTACGACGCACGCCTGGACACATACCTAAAACGCAAAAACAATATTGCGGCAAATAATATGCAGCAAGTCTGTATCGTAGATAGGCACTATGCCTGTCATTCGTTCAATTGATCCAAAGCCTGTAGCAACTCTTTGACAGACGGTCGATCCCCTGAATTGGCTCCTACTTGACGCCATTCTATTTCTAGTTTTTGATTGAGTATGAATACTGCAGGAGCCGCCACTTTATCCCCCAAGAGATCAAGCACCCCATATCTCTTGGCAGCTACTTTTTCCACATCAGAAAGTATTGGATAACTAGCCGACACTAGCTGCATCATTTGAGTCGCGTTATCTATAGTGTCTACACTGACTGCCAATATTTCCACCTTGCGATTTGCAAATTGCCCATATTCTTTCTGCAGCTCAACGAGCTGACTACGACATATCCCTCAGAAAAACCCCCTATAGAAAACCAATATAGTATTTTCGTGCTGGGTTACTTCATCCGAGAGAGTTACAGGCCCGTGATTAACAGATTGCAACGTAAAGTCAGGAGCTATGGGAAGAACCGCTTCAGGCTTAGCCTCTTCCTGACAACCAACAAAGACCGTAGAAGAGATTAATACCAACAACACTATCCCACTCAACACCACAATCTTTGCCGCAAATCTATAAGGTATACCAGTTGTTTTCAACATTTAATCAAAGCATTTCTGTGACGCTCACACAACGCTCAGGGCCTCAGCACCGAAACAGCGATTTGCCACAGATGTAAGAATCTCCACAATGAAACTCAGCACGAGTGTACCAGTGAGGAACAGATATTTCGAAAAGTCTGGATCAGTTCTAGCAATATGAGCACTCCACTGTTATAAATCGAGTGTTTGTACAGGAATACTAAATTATTAGCGTGATCAATAGGACCGTCCTCCAACTACTTCACGCGGCATTAATCGCCGCTATAGCGATGCTTGTCGCGACCGGTGGCATTAGCGCGCATGCCAGTCCAACAAATTCAGCCCCATTACCAGGTACAAATAACTCGATCGCGCCCAGTGAAATCATCATTGATTTCACAGAGGACCTAGTAGCCGAAAAAAGCACGATAGAAGTCTTGGATCAGACAGGGAAAAGCGTCGCACTGAGACCTAGTGCTGTTGACCAAAACAAAGCTTCAAGAATGCGCTTGGAATTACCCGGTCTTGAAGAAGGAGTTTACATAGTTGCATGGAAAACCTTATCCACCGTAGACGGCCATCTCATCCGTGGATCGTATTCATTCAGTGTGGGCGATGTTTCTCCAGCCATACCCATACACACCACTACAAAACAGGTCGAATCCTCTAGCTCAGAAGGGCTTCTGAGATGGGCCCTCCTCATAGGTACAATGCTGATGTTCTCAATACCAATTCACATACATATAACAGCAAGACTGTTACCTGTCCCTTTAGACACTAGATACTTGGGACCCATTTTAGGATCAGCAACGGGAATAGCCATCACCGCTCATGTAGGCCTGTTATTGATTCAATCTCAGCTAGTCAGTTATGACAATGAATCCTCACTCTTCACTATGGTTTCAGACGCTCTAACGCTTGGTCTGTGGGGAAAATTGTGGGTAGTCAGAAGTTTATTGATTTTGTCATGGTTAGTAATTATATGCCGCAAAATCACCAACCATTCGCTGCTCGTTAGCTCCAGTATGGGCTTGGTCATTATGGCAACGATATCAGCCGGTAGCCATGGGGCAGCACTTCCTGGATTCGGCTGGCAGGGAACGCTCATAGATTTTATTCATTTAACATGTGCCGCTGCATGGATCGGCGGATTACCGATACTTTGGTCAACACTGAAAACCTTAGCTGATTTGGATGATCTTAAAGTCGCACGATGGGCCACTGGAAAACTACTGGGCCAATTTTCCACCTTAGCAATGATTTCCGTAGCTGCCCTAATATGTACCGGCATTTTTAGCGCATGGGCCCAAGTATCTGAGCTAAACCGGTTATTTGAAACTACTTATGGCCGCACTTTATTGGCAAAGATATCTCTTGCAATCCCACTGCTGTCACTCGGGGCCTTGAATCTTCTTTATCTAAGTCCAAAAGCTTTGAACAATAGCAAACATATTGCTACTAAATGGATACAGCGCGTCATAGCCCTCGAATTATTCGTAGCATTGTTCGTACTGTTGGCGACTGGATATTTGGGAAGCTTCGAGCCCGCCCGGCAGGTAGACATCCCCAAGCATTCTTCTATCAGCAAACATGCTGACATCGACAACTTGATTGTGAAAGTCACTCTAAGCCCCGGGAAGCCAGGATCTAACGATGTTTCAGTCGCTTTAATCGACAAGGTAAATTCCATCACACCTGCAGCCAATGTCCAGCTCGAATTAAAACTTCTAGATCGGGACATCGGGTCATTTCCAATTGATATGACGCAAACTTCAAATGAGTCATGGTCATCTGTCACACCTCAGCCGCTTGTTAACGGAACCTGGCAAGTCGGACTGTACGTCGAAAGACCAGGGCAGTTCGACACGAGGACAGCATTCATATTTAACGTGGGACCTGGGAACAACTACAGCAGCCCCTACGGGATTCCTCCCCAAGTACTCACGTCCATATTTGCAGGCGGAACAATGGCCTCAGTTGGCTTTGCACTTTCCCTCATATCATTTCTCCGAAAACGATCATTACTATGGCTTGATAATTACGGCCTTCCAATAGGATCAGTCACTGTCTTTGCAGGATTGCTAATCATCGGCTCGTCCGTGCTTACAGCTTCGACTAACCCGCCAGTAACAAATCCGGTTTTGCCTACATCCAGCTCCGTCGGTGCTGGAGAAATGTCCTACAAGAAACTATGTGCCAATTGCCATGGCCTGACAGGGGAAGGAAATACAGCCGCTCTGGCTGAGTTTGGCCCGCCTCCAGCTAATCTCGTTGAACATGTCCCTTTGCACAATGACCAGGAACATTTTTTGTTTATTTCAAACGGTATAGATGGGTCTGTTATGCCCGGATTTGGAAATAGACTGACGGATACAGATATCTGGAATCTAATAAATTACCTACGGACGTTACAAGGTGACAAGCCTTGAATCACTCAACCTACAGCTTGATCACCGAACCACTAACAATCGATTCCATAGCGGCGTCAGCCAGCAATAGAGCCCGCAACCCATCTTCGCCCGTCGGGCACTCATCTTCAGCTCCCTCTAATTTCCGTATGAACGCTTCTAATTCCAGCCTGTAGGAATCAGAATAGCGATCCATAAAAAAGTGCATCAGGCGGTCAGTCAGCACTCCCAGTTCTCCCGCTTGTTCTATAGTGCTCACAGAGGGATTGCCGGCAATAAGTCGCCCTGCAGATCCATGAATCTCAATTCTCTGATCGTATCCATAAACCGCGCGCCGCGAATTGCTAATCTGACACAATTGACCAGAGCTTGAACGCATTCCTATTATCGCAGTGTCAAAATCACCAGCGTCTCCAATCCGAGAATCAATCAGACAGCTGCCACTGGCAAATATCTCAACCGGCATCTCCCCTAGGTACCAACATGCAAGATCAAGATCGTGAATCATCATATCTCGGAATATTCCCCCTGAAACTTTTACATATTCCATAGGGGGAGGAGCCGGATCCCGACTACTTATATTAATAAGCTCAATTTCGCCAATAGCCCCATCATCCAGCCGCCGTTTGAGCTCCGAAAAATTCGGATCAAACCGTCGATTAAACCCTATAACTAGTGGGATCGCACACTCTTTGACAACTTGCAGACAGTCACGCACCCTGTCAGCAGAAAGATCGATCGGCTTTTCACAAAAAACTGCCTTGCCAGCAGTCGCGGCTTGGTCGATCAAATCGGCATGGGTATCAGTTGAGCTAGCAATAAATACTGCGTCAACAGACTTATCATTAATAGCATCATCCGCAGTAGCAACTTTTGCACCAACCTGACTGGCAACTTCTCTTGCAACATTTTCCTGCGCATCCGAAACACTAACCAACTCCGCTTGCGGCATCATACTTAGGGTTTGTGCATGGAATCTCCCTATTCGTCCGGCCCCTATCAAAGCAAATCTTATAGCCATGATGTCCCTTCTCTTTAAGTGGTAGCGCATGCGGGATTCGAACCCGCGATCTTCGCCTTGAGAGGGCGATGTCCTGGGCCGCTAGACGAATGCGCCAGAGTGCCACATGGTACCGCAATAGCCTCAAGCACTCTACAATTACTGTGATACTTACGTGCATTTACGCAAAATCCGATATATCCCCTGCATAGAGAACAGGTACTGCTGAACAAATGTTCGAACGCCTTAGTGAGCGCCTGGACGCAGCCTTTAAACAGATGACAGGCCGTGGGAAAATCCGCGAGGACGATGTGGACGAAGCTATGCGAGAAGTACGCCGCGCACTTCTCGAGGCCGACGTCAATTTCAAGGTGGCCCGCGATTTCATCAATTCGGTTCGTGAGCGGGCCCTAGGTCGTGATGTCATAGATAGTGTTTCCCCAAGCCAACAAGTGGTCAAAATAGTTAATGACGAATTGACCAACTTGCTAGGGGAAGAGACAGTGCCCCTAGAGAGCCCAACTGATGGCCTTCGAATTATCCTGATGGTCGGCCTACAAGGGTCTGGGAAAACTACGTCTTCTGCAAAACTCGCTCTAATGCTGAAAAACCGAGGCGAAAAACCCCTGTTGGCAGCCGCTGATTTGAAGCGGCCAGCCGCTATTCGCCAGCTGCAAACACTGTCTGAACAAATAGGAATCGACATCCATTATGAGTCGACAGACTCCACTCCAGAGCACGTAGCTAGAAATGCTGTAGATAAAGCACGGCATGGCGCCTATAACTCAGTGATTATCGATACCGCAGGCAGGATTCAATTAGACGAAGACTTGATGATTGAAATAGGTCGAATAGGAAAATTAGTATCTCCCAACGAGGTACTGTTTGTTGCAGATGCAATGACGGGACAAGAGGCGGTAAATGTGGTCTCCTCATTCCATGAGCAGTTGCCTCTCACGGGTTTAATTTTGACAAAACTAGATGGCGATGCTCGGGGTGGAGCTGCACTATCTATACGATCCGTCACAGGATTACCAGTGAAATTCATCGCACAGGGGGAAAAAATAGAACCATTGGAAGTTTTTCACCCGGATCGACTGGCATCTCGAATTCTCGGTATGGGTGACGTTGTAACGCTTGTTGAGCAGGCGCAAGAAGCGATGGATCAAGATGTTACTGAGAGATTAGAAGAACGGATGAGGAAAGCTACATTCGATTTGAATGATTTCCTAGATCAAATGGAGCAGGTGCGTAAAATGGGACCACTTAGCCAAGTACTTGGCATGCTTCCAGGAATGGGCAAATTAGCAGCAAGTTCAGATGTAAAAGATGCCCTGGACGGGGATCATATGAGACGCGTTGAGGCCATCGTACTTAGCATGACCCCTAGCGAAAGATCTCAACCTGCAATTATCGACGGTTCACGTAGAAGACGAATAGCTCAAGGAAGCGGAACAGAACCCAAAGATGTGAATCAATTGCTTAATCAATTCAAGCAAATGCAGAAAATGATGAAGGCCCTATCATCGGGTAAAATGCCGAACATACCAGGTATGGGCGGTCAATTCATGGGGAAGTAGTATGCTTGCAACTCATAACGGTCAGCTGCTTCATTCAGATGGTAGAATTTGATTTGCTAATATTTTGGCCTCGTCACTTGATTGGATCAAGAGAATAGCCCCGATATCATCAGAATCACAAGCCAACAAACTCATAGAGCCCTTAAGAGATCGAATATTGTTTCCGTGCCAGAAAGCTAACAATTAAGTAATGAAAATCTTTGAATGGCGAGACGGAGCAATCCGAATCCTCGACCAGACCAGGCTGCCTGACGATGAAAAGGTAATAGTGTGCGACGACTTGGACAAGATCTGCGAAGCTATTCAAAGCTTAAGGATCCGAGGCGCCCCTGCATTAGGCGTCACTGCCGCTTATGCAGTATTGATGGGATCGGCCAGCATAAAACACTCAAGCCGGACAGAATTCCTGCAAGAGCTTGATCTTGTTGCAAGTCGCATAAAAGCAACTCGACCTACAGCCGTCAACTTGTTCTGGGCGGTAGATCAAATGCTTGCTGCTGCGAGGGGTGTCCATGGGGATGTGGATTCAATTAGAAAATCTATCGCGCAAACAGCAGACACCATTAAATCGGATAACGCCTCTCGCCACAAAGCCCTCTCGCAGCTAGGGGCCGAATTAATACCCGAAGGATCAGGGGTTATTCATCACTGCAACACAGGAGCTCTAGCAACTATAGATTATGGGTCGGCCCTTGGAGTTTTGCATGCCGCTCATCAAGCGGGAAAGAACATCCACGTCTACGTCAATGAAACACGTCCCTTGCTCCAAGGAGGCAGGCTGACAACCTGGGAGCTCAATCGATGGGACGTACCTCACACACTAATCACAGACAGCGCCGCAGGCCATCTAATGCAGAGCGGAGAAATAGGAGCCGTCGTAGTCGGAGCCGACCGTATAGCAGCAAACGGTGATACAGCCAACAAGATTGGAACGTACACAAATGCGGTTTTAGCCAGTTACCACAATATCCCATTCTATGTAGCAGCGCCTCTGACAACGGTCGACTTCGATATCAAAGATGGAACCGAAATATGCATAGAAGAACGCACCCCGTCTGAAGTTCTAGGATTTGGCCACAACAGATGGGCTCCCGATTCGGTAAAAGTAAGAAACCCCGCCTTCGACTTGACGCCAGAATCCATCATTACCGGCATCATTACTGAAGCCGGGATAGCGGAGAGTCCTTATCTGAATTCGCTGCGCGAATTACATGAATCCGCCAGAAAGATTCCTTCAAATGTCTGATGTTTTACTAGGGATCATAGGAGGTAGCGGCTTTTATGAAATGCAGGAACTTTCTAACATCCGAGAAGTGACGGTCGACACTCCATTTGGTCCCCCTAGTGACTCCTACATATTAGGAAGCTTAGGGAATCGCGAAGTTGCTTTCCTGCCGAGACACGGCAAGGGGCACTCAATACCACCCACCGCGATAAACGTTAAGGCAAACATCTGGGGATTCAAATATTTAGGAGCAAAATGGCTAGTCTCTATTAGTGCCGTAGGCAGTATGCGTGACGAAATTGAGCCCCTTCACATGGTGGTTCCGAATCAACTATTTGACAGGACTCGTTCCAGAGATTTGAGCTTTTTTACAGAGCCTGGGCTTGCAGTGCACATAGGAATGGCAGAGCCTTTCTGCACTGTACTTAGAGCGTTCCTCATAGAATCTGCGATAGAAGCTGGAGCCTATGTACACCCCGATGGCACTTACATATGCATCGAAGGACCTCAGTTCTCAACCCTAGCAGAATCCCGTATCTACCAAAGCTGGGGAGTGGATGTGATCGGGATGACAGCCATACCAGAAGCAAAATTAGCCAGAGAAGCCGAACTGCCATATGCCACCCTGGCAATGGCTACAGACTACGATGTTTGGAAGGGGGAGCCCGTCTCACTTGATATGGTTATCAAGAACAGTAAGTTGAATACGGAGATGGCAAAGAGGGCCATTCGGATACTTTCCGGTAAATTGCCGTCAAACAACTCTCTATCAGAAGCTTCTAATGCGCTCGCAAGTGCTATTAACACGTCATCCTCGGATGTGCCCGACGCACTGAAACAAAAACTTGATCTTCTTGTCGGAAAATATTTTGATACATCAACACAGGACGGTGACACATAATGAAATCTATAGTTCTGGGTACTATAGGTATCGATGATATAGAGACTCCAACAGCTAGCGTGACAGGAGTGTTAGGTGGGTCCGCAACTTATGCTAGCGTCGCAGCAACATTCTATTCCCCATGTGGCATAATAAGCATAATTGGATCAGACTTCGACGACCAACATCAACGATTACTTGAGCAACGATCCATAGACCTTGGAGGATTGCAGGTAATAGAAGGCGGGGAAACTTTCCGGTGGGGAGGGCGGTATCACGCAAACTTTGATGGTCGGGATACCATTTTTACAGATTTGAACGTTTTACCTCTCCAGGATCCTCATTTGCCAGAAAACTACCGTAACACTCCTTATGTACTACTGGGCAACACAGATCCCACAGTCCAAATCAAAGTACTTGACCAACTTACAGACCCAAATCTGGTCGTTGTCGACACAATGAATTTATGGATCGAAACCAACCCAACGCTAGTAGAAGAAGTTATAAGTCGGTCCAATATCCTGATCATAAATGAGGAAGAGGCAAACCTATTAAGCAACAAAGTTAATCCTTCTGCAATGGTTGAAGATCTTATGGCAAAAGGACTCGAAGCCGTAATCGTAAAGCGTGGCAGCTATGGGGCCGTTATGCGTACGACTGACAACTGGTTCTTTGTGCCAGCGTATCCATTAGTCGAAGTGATAGATCCGACAGGAGCAGGTGATTCTTTTGCGGGGGCATTCACCGGTTATCTGGCGAAGCAAAATGACTTGAGTCAAGCTTCATTAAGAAAAGCTTTAGTTCACGGCAGCGTAATCGCCTCCTATACTGTGCAACACTTTGGTGTTGAAAACTTGACAAAAGTTACTGCTGAGCAAATATCAGCGCGATATGAAGAATTCCTGAGTTTTTCACAAATAGAAGCCGGTCAATAAGATTGATAATAATGAGGTATTAAATTTAACCGCTGATTTAGCATTATATAGTCCTATAAACATTAAGAAAGAGAACGCAATTGGGTAATAAAATGAGTGTGCCACACGACGTTACCGATATCGGACTAGCCGATATAGGGAAGAACATGATCGAGTGGGCAGACCAGTCGATGACGGTCCTGCGGCTTATCCGTGATCGCTTTGAACACGAAAAGCCATTATCAGGGATGAGAATTGCAGCCTGTTTACACGTCACTACAGAAACCGCAAACCTAATGCGCACATTAGCTGCTGGGGGAGCAGAGGTGTCGCTTTGTGCCTCCAATCCACTTAGCACACAAGACGAAACTGCAGCCGCTCTTGTCAAGCACTACTCGATTCCCGTATTCGCACGAAAAGGGGAGGACAACGACACTTATTACAGCCATATAGACTCTGTATTGGACACAGAACCGCACATGACTATGGATGACGGAGCCGACCTAGTCGGTGTTCTCCACTCAAGACGCACTGACCTCATAGAGAACATCGTTGGCGGATCAGAAGAAACCACAACAGGCGTGATACGGCTACGAAGTATGGAACGTGATGAAGTACTTAAATTCCCAATTCTGGCAGTTAATGAGGCCGATACGAAGCATCTTTTCGACAACCGATATGGGACCGGACAATCCACCTTAGATGGAATATTACGTGCAACTAACATTCTGCTAGCTGGAAAGACTTTTGTAGTGTGTGGATACGGATGGTGCGGCCGAGGATTAGCATCTCGAGCAGATGGGCTTGGGGCAAATGTCGTAGTGACAGAAGTAGATCCCGTACGGGCTTTAGAAGCCGCCATGGACGGTTTCCGCGTAATGCCAGTTGCTGAAGCATCGCGAATCGGAGACATATTCGTCACCGTCACTGGTAATAAGAGCGTCATTGATCGTCACCATTTCGAAAGCATGCAATCAGGCGCAATATTAGCTAATTCCGGACATTTCGATGCCGAAATCAATCTTGCAGCACTAAGAGAAATGTCGGTCAGTGAACGCAACGTCCGACCTTACTTGGACGAGTTCGAGCTAACAGACGGCCGCAAGATTTATCTTCTTGGCGAAGGCCGTCTAATCAATCTAGCAAGCGCCGAAGGACACCCAGCCAGTGTCATGGATATGAGCTTCGCCAACCAAGCACTAGGAGCAGAATTCGTCGCAAGCAACAGCAAATCTCTTAAGAATAAAGTTTATTCCATACCAAAAGACATCGATTCGGAAATTGCGAGATTGAAGCTCCTTTCGATGGGATTGACAATCGACGAGCTGACTGGAGAACAAACTCAGTATTTGGATTCATGGCAAGAAGGAACTTAATGATTAGATCATCAGCACCCAGGACCACCACAAATAAGGAGAATCACTGTTGAGTATTGCTATGCTTAAATCCCCCCGGTTTCTATTCACTTCTGAATCGGTTTCAGAAGGTCACCCGGACAAAATTTGCGATCAAGTTTCTGATGCAGTCCTTGACGCATTGCTGGAGCAAGACCCGCAATCTCGGGTAGCTTGTGAAACCGCAGCCAACACTGGATTAATAATGGTTCTTGGTGAAATTACCACTGAGGCATTCGTAGATATCTCTCAAATCGCAAGAAACACCATCGAGAAGATAGGGTACACACGCGCAAAATACGGGTTCGACAGCGAAACCTGCGGCGTTGTGGTCAGCGTAAAGGAACAATCTCCCGACATAGCTCAAGGAGTGAACTCAACCAATCCAGACGACACTGGAGCCGGAGACCAAGGCATGATGTTCGGCTACGCCTGCCGTGAGACCGATAGCCTTATGCCCCTACCCATAACATTAGCGCATTCGCTCGTAAAAAGGCTGTCTGACGTGCGTAGAACCGATCCAGAAATGAGCTATCTCCGCCCAGACGGCAAATCACAGGTCTCAATCGAATATGCTTATGGATTGCCACAACGAGTAGACACAATAGTTATTGCCACCCAACATGACGATCGAGTGGACACTGAGCAGTTGCGCAAGGAGCTCACTGAGAAGGTTGTAGAACATACCGTCCCTGCAGATCTCATCGATTCAGACACTCGCATCTTGATTAATGCCACAGGCCGCTTCGTCGTGGGAGGCCCTATGGGAGACGCAGGGCTCACCGGCAGGAAAATCATCGTAGATACTTACGGAGGCATGGCACGTCACGGTGGGGGAGCATTTTCTGGGAAAGATCCAACAAAAGTTGATCGTTCGGGATCGTATATGTCTCGCTATGTCGCAAAAAACTTAGTAGCTGGCGGTATTGCCGATCGAGCTGAAGTCCAATTGGCATACTGTATCGGAGTCGCGGAGCCAGTCGCCGTAAACGTGGAAACCTTCGGGACTGAAAGGATAGATCACGACAAAATTGACGATCTGATTAGACAAAATTTTGACCTGCGCCCTGGAGCCATCATCAAAACTTTAAACCTCAGAAGACCTATCTACACACCAGTAGCGGCATATGGCCATTTTGGGCGATCGGATCTGGATCTGCCATGGGAAAAAACTGACCAAGCAGAAACCCTAGCCAGTCAAGCCGGATTAGAGATTTCCAACTTGGATTTGCCATCCCCGCGCGCATGACTCAATGCGATGCCATCATGTCAATAGCCCAATGTTGGGGCCAAGCCCACGTAGAAATGTTCTAGCATCTAGACGAAATTGCTTAAAAATGGTCGCTGGAACTGCAGTATTGTCCATTACAGGGTGCCAGGTTTCCCTAGTAAATAAAATTACAGTGTTTGCTGCCTCCTCGCTCATCAATCCACTCAATACCATTTTAAGTCGATATCAATATTCGGATTTTGATACTGAGTTCGTTGTGCACTATGGAGGCTCTAACAATCTAAAGTCACAAATCGAGCTGGGAGCTCCAGCAGACGTCTATATATCAGCCGACCCACGTCTAATCATAGCATTGACAAAGGAACATATTGTGTCAGGGATCCCCAGTCCAATAGCATCAAACTATGCAGCAATATTGGCTCCAGCATCTTCCAGCTCCGTAGTTCATACTATTCATGATCTCACAAAACATTCCGTGAGAATCGCAATGGCAGGACCAAATGTGCCAGCAGGAAGATTAGCAAGAGATTTACTCCGAAACCTATCCATGGAAAACGAATTTGGATCAAATTTTACGAGCCTAGTCCATGAAAAAGTCATCTCACACGAAACGAGCGCACAGGGGGTTGTGAGTAAGATACTGCTAGGCGAAGTAGATGCAGGGTTCGCATTTCAATCAGATTCTCACAACTCAAAAATGCTCAGGGCTGTCTCTCTGCCTAAACCCGCCCTCGTAGGCACAAACTACATAGCTGTGGCGTTATCGCGAGAAAATCATGCTGCTCAGAAGTTTGTGGATTATTTGACCACCACCGCTGCTAAGTCAGAATTCAGACGCAACGGATTTGAGGCACCATATCCACCTTCAAGCATTCCCTCCGTCTTGGAGCAATAGGGGCTGTGAGTACAAATTGCAAATGATTGCGTGGGGTTCGATGACATATAACGTACCGTTATGAAGGCAGGATCAGTACGCATTCCAGCCTTCCTTCTAGTGTGCTTTATTGTTGCCCCATTGATTGGGTTAGCTGTCCGGGGAAGCCAGGCGCTTCGGGATCCTTCATTACTTACTTCCCCGATAGTTCTCGAAGCCTTACGCATAAGCGCTTTAACCTGCTCTTCCGCAATGATCGTTATTGTCGTCACGGGCACTCCACTTGCCTATTTATTAGCCCGCCGGTCCATACCAATGGCCCCCATAATTGACACCCTTATCGATCTTCCTATCGTACTCCCTCCCGTAGTAGCCGGATTATCACTACTGCTGGCATTTGGACGAGTTGGCTTAATTGGGCGCAATTTAGACATGGTAGGCATCCAAATAGGGTTCACTACATTTGCAGTGGTGCTAGCCCAGATTTTCGTCGCAGCACCTCTGTATATTAGATCGGCTCGTGCCGGATTTGAATCCGTAGATACACGCCTAGAACAAGTATCTCTAACACTCGGAGCTTCTCCTTTCAGAACATTCATGCGTATAACCCTTCCCCTCTCTGCCCCTTCCCTAACGGCTGGACTCGCATTGGCACTGGCAAGGGCATTAGGTGAATTTGGCGCGACCTTAATGTTTGCTGGCAACTTGCCAGGGATGACTCAAACCATGCCTCTGGGCATCATGACTTTGATGGAAAATGATCTAAATTCAGCGTTGGCGATAGCCATAATACTTCTAGCTATATCATGTGCTCTGCTCGGATGTCTAAGGTTGTTCGGACTAAAACGAAAATCATTCCATGCTTAACGTAGATACAACTACAAATTTCGGAAACTTTACACTAGACATATCTCTGCAAGCTGAACGTGAAATTCTAGTACTGTTTGGCCCATCAGGAGCCGGTAAAAGCCTAACCCTAGAGTTGATCGCCGGCCTTCATCGACATGATTCGGGAACTATCAGCTTTGCGGATAAATTGTTTTCAGATACTAAGAAAAACTATTGGCTCCCTCCACATAAACGCGAAATAGGTTATCTGGTTCAAGATGGAGCTTTGTTCCCTCATATGACCGTCACCGACAATATTGCTTTCGGAGCTAAAGGAATAACAGCTGAAGATAGACAGTCCCGCGTAGTAGAGTTACTGCAATTCTTTAATCTGAACGATATTCGCAACCGAATGCCAAAGAGTCTATCCGGCGGACAGCGTCAACGAGTTGCATTGGCAAGAGCCCTTGCCCCAAACCCCTCTCTATTATTGCTAGATGAACCATTTAGCGCCCTGGATGAATCTACTAGAGACATGTTACGAGATGAAATATCAAGACTTCAAAAAGACAAAGGCTTAACCATCTTGTTCGTTACTCATGATCTATCTGAGGCAGTTAGTCTGGGCGGTAAAATCGCTGTCTTAGATCAAGGACGCATCCTACAATCCGCAAAGCATGATGAAATCTATCTGCGCCCAGATTCACAGCGCGTCGCATCATTAACCGGAAACCCGAATGTATTCCCTGGAATTGTCACTCAAGACACATTACAAGGGTTGGTAGTAGACGTCTTAGGCCAACAGCTAGTCGTAGCCCAACAGGGAATCCCTCCAGGAACAAAAATACATGTTTGTGTCCGGCCAGAATCGGTCTTTCTGATACGTAAGCATCGAAAGTCGTCCCAAAGGTCGAGAAACACCATCGATGGAACAATCCTACGAGAAGTGGCACGCGGATCTATTCACCAGTTAGAACTCCTAGTAAATAGTGTCCACACATTGAGAGTCGATCTTCCAGCACATGTCTATCAGGTTATGGATGTATCTAATAATAAAGAATGGTCTGTGTCATTAAAACCCACCGATATTCATCTTATTCTCGACGGCTGATAATTTCACCAGCTTGCAAGAGATTACAGGTTACGTCAAAAGATCGAACTAGGGATCATTTGCACCATTAACGCAAAAGGGGGATAGCGACAGGTCGGACGACTATGAAGCCGCTATCCAGCTTCTCTTTACATCATAGCTTCAATAATTCGTTGGCTAGAAATTCCCGCATGGCATTTCCGAATCGGTCGCATCGATTACACGATATATGCTAGGCCTGATGGCTGGCGCCCATAATTATGCCTCGATATAGCAACCTGCGATGTAGACAGATATCCAACTCTTGCTCAAAAGTGATTAAGTCGGCGTAACATATCGAGCAACTACACGTTAAATATTAGTAAGCATAGGACAGGGGTCCTTTGAACGACCCACTCGAACAATCAAATAATCGAATAGATGAGATTATTCAAAAGGCAGCATCCCTTGATAGCGATGCCTTCGGTGAGTTGTATCGTGAATTTGCACCCCGTATACATAGATTTGTCTCTTATCGGGTCAGAAATCATGACCTAGCAGATGACATTACTAACCAAGTTTTTATGAAATCTTTGAAAGCAATAGGGAAATACGAACATCGTTCAGTACCAGAGTTCAACGCATGGCTATTTCGAATCGCCCGCAACACCATTTCAGATCACTGGAGACGCAGTCGTCCTAGTGTGTCACTGGAAACTCTGAAGGGATCCTTCGAACTCGTTGATGACAACGACGAACTAGACCGTATCGCAAACCGAGAGCAACTTAGCAAAGCGATGAAACAGCTAACCCCAGACCAAGCAGAGGTATTATCCATGCGCTTTGGACTAGGTATGACTCATCGCGAAATCGCAAATATACTCAATAAACAAGAACCAGCAGTTAGGGCCCTACAATTCCGAGCTCTGACAACTCTTCGGGCAGTTCTGGGCGAAGGCGAATCACCAGCATGAAATCTTCGAACCTACAAGATGCTGTAACTGAATGTGTGGACCAATACATGTCAGGAGCTTGGAACCGATATGACTGCTTCGATAACTACCCAGAATGGGCTCCTATTATTTCTTCGTACTTGTCAATTGTCGATAGCCTCAACCATCTACCTGTCCCCATGACACCGGAAAGCCTGCGTGCAGGCGAAATACTATTATCCAGTGAGTTACGCCAGACACAGACACCTAGATCACCATCACTGACAGAACGCGCGGCAATCATACTCGACTTGATCACTATCAAGACACGCCTCGCCGTGGTGTCAATGTCCTTAATTTTTGCCGTCTTAGCTGGAGGAAGCGTTACTTTGGCGGCAACTATCAGTAGCCCAAACAGCCCTTTGTACGATTACAAATTAGCCCTTGAAAAAGCTCAGATAGAACTCGCCCCAGAAAGCACTTTACCTATTCTCCATATGGAATTTGCTGACCGAAGGCTTCGTGAAATAAAAAATATGGAGACCAATTCAGATCCAATATTGTTTTCAAAAGTCAGTAGTGAGTACACGTCATCAGTGAAATCAGGTCTTGACAGTCTTAACTCATTAGCAAAATCACCCACATACAGAGAGGAGAGAGCCGATTTTGAGTCAGTACGGGAACAGTATGTAAAGCGTCTTGATTATCATTCAGAGCTTCTAGCAGTTGAGGCAACAAAGGACTCTTTACATGCCCATAAGAAGGCCCCTTTAACAGAAGCCCTGGTGGTAGCCATAGAAGCCTTAGTAAAAGCCCCCACAAAAACACCAGTTAATCTTGTACAACAGTTGCCTGATGAGTCCCCTTTGCCAATAACTTTCCACACCCCTGCCCCTGTACAAAAAACTGATGACTCTGTCCGAGGCACGCTAAAAACAGACATCATCAACAGCCCAGTACTAATCGAGAATGACCTCACCCCAACCCAATTCAAAGGCACTCTAACCGCCGTCGGGAATGAAGCCTTGATGGTAGATGGCCGCAGAGTCCTCATAAACTCTAGTTCACCTATCCCTCAAATCATTGGGGTGCCAATCGTTGGTTCACCAGTAGTGGTTATAGGGCACCTAAAGTCCGATGGCACATTGCTAGCCCTTAAACTGACAGTCGGCAACCCAACCCAAAAGGGTCTTATTGGTGAACAACGACCAATTGAAGTGACCATCACTGCTCCGAAAGCTAAAGGCACCCAAACAACCACTACTCCACCTGACGAATTGACTGACCCCATTGCCCCTCAACAAGATGATGTGTCCACTCCCACTACCGAAGACTCCCAAACAACCACTACTCCACCTGACGAATTGACTGACCCCATTGCCCCTCAACAAGATGAT
>CAJWLF010000008.1 GCA_913043205.1 uncultured Chloroflexota bacterium
TACCGCCCATGCCGCCCATACCGCCCATACCGCCCATACCGCCCATACCGCCCATGCCGCCCATGCCGCCCATGCCGCCCATACCCATTTCTTGCATGGCTTCGGGAGAGACCGGGGTGGCTGCTTGCGGAAGATCACTGATCAATACCTCTGTTGTGATCAGCATAGAGGCTGCGGACACTGCGTTGGTGAGGGCTGTTATTGATACCGTAGTTGCGTCGATAACCCCTAATTCGTACAAATTGCCGAATTGCATATCTGATGCATCCCAGCCGTACCAAGGGTCCTCGTTGCCAACAATTTCATCCACGATCAAAGACTCGATCTCGCCAGCATTCGCAGCTATTTTGCGTAAGGGACCTTCAAGAGCCTTCTTTAGTATTAGGGCTCCCGTGCGTTCATCACCTTCCATAGAACTGACATCTATGGCCTGAGCTGCTCTGACGAAAGAAACTCCGCCGCCCGGCACAATTCCTTCCTTAATAGCAGCTCTGGTAGTCGCCACTCCATCCTCTGCACGGCGTTTACGTTCCTTTAGCTCCAGCTCTGTAGGTGCTCCGATAGATACGACCCCAACCCCACCCGTGATTCTTGCAAGGCGCTCTTCGACTTTTTCACGATCCCAGTCGCTGTCTGCTGCCTCTATCTGTTTTCTTATAAGTTTGGCTCTTTCTTCTAGGGCGGACTCGTGCCCAGAACCTTCTAGTATCACACTTGCTTCCCGACTTACTGATACTCGCTCTGCTTGTCCCAGCCATTCCACAGGAACGGTCTCCCAAGAGTAGCCGATATCTTCGGACACCACCGTACTACCAGTCAGAGCGGCTATGTCACCAAGGTTGTCCTTCATGCGATCTCCATATGAGGGAGCTTTGATCGCGATCACGTTCAGATTACCCTTCAGCTTGTTTACTATCAGGAGGGCCAGGACATCACCATCTACATTTGGCGAAATAATCAATAGGTTGCGCATCCCTGCAACTTGAAGGCGTTCTAGAAACGACAGAAAGTCTTTAGCATTTTCTATCTTGCTATCACACAAGAGAATGTAGGGTTTTTCAAGGACCCCCTCCATCTTATCGGAGTCGGTAACGAAATAAGGAGAAAGCCAACCACGATCAATCTGCATACCTTCCACGTAACGTGTGGATATCCGATCGCTTGTTCGGGTGTTTTCATCCACTGACACTAGGCCGTCTTTACCGACGCGATCCATCACATCTCCTATAGCTCGACCAACCTCTGGATCATTCGAAGCTATGGAAGCTACATGATTAACGTCTTCTGGGCTTGAAACTGGTTTACTTACTTCATGGATTTGAGAAATGGCCTGCTTTGCTGCCTTACTGATCCCTTGTTTGATAAACATTGGATTAGCTCCTGCAGCAACATTTTTTATCCCTTCGCGGGCTATGTGACGCATAAGGACAGTGGAACTGGTCGTACCGTCTCCTACCATGTCTCCGGTTTTCATAGCGGCTTCCTTGACCATCTGTACCCCAACGTTGCCGTATATATCCTCGATGGATTCACTAAACTGCTTTGCGATTGAGTCCCCATCGTTAGTGATTTCCGGGGTGGTGAAACGCATGTACATGACGTTTCGCCCTTTTGGTCCTAGTGTCTTTCCAACAACGTCGGCAACGAGATCGACGCCCTCTAATAATGCGCGACGAGCTTTTTCGTTAAATAGTAAACCCTTAGGAGGCATTCCCTGTATCTTTCATGTGGGTGGTCAACTCAATATCGGATGCTATAGATGGAACCTTTATTGAAGGATTGCCAGAATATCTCTTTCGCTAATGATCAGGTACTCGGTACCATCAAATTTGATTTCAGTTCCGGCATATTTTGCAAACAACACTCGATCACCTTTTTTGACTTCGAGCTCTTGTATTGTTCCACTATCGTTACGGGAACCCGGCCCTACCTCGACAACGTTGCCTTCCATAGGCTTTTCTTTTGCAGTGTCTGGCAGAACTAGTCCGGAACTAGTGACTTCATCACGTTCTTCAGGCTGGACCAATATTCGGTCGCCTAGAGGCTTAACTTTTGACATCTCTCGATTCTCCTGTAATTCGATTACTTCAAAGACTGAACTACTTTTGACCGGCGGCTACGAATATTAGCTTTATTTGTAACCAACTTCACCGGCGACTGCCAAGCATAATCAGCCATCACGCGTCTCGCAATAGTAATTTAAATATATTGAGCGATTAGGAAGGGTAAAAATCAACATGAGAAGTTTGGTTGAGAGGCTAAAAATGGGATAGTTTGGGGTCCCTGAGGTATTACACAAATCTTTCCTGTGCGGTCATGTTCGCGCAGTTTTCGGACGGTGTTTTCTATGTTTTTACATGGAGTACAGCCGATTTGAGTGATCTGTTCTTCCGACAGATAATCGGACATGATATGGATACGAGATTTCTGTTGTATCAGTGCCAGCACTTGGGCCTGCCACTGATCTATTTCCGGCGTGTTTCTAGATTCAATAATTTTTGATAGTTTTGCAGGGTTGTGTCCAGATCCAATCATTTTTTCAAAGTTATTGTGTCCTAAACCTTCCCGGCATTCGGCTGCAATTATGATGTGCCCTCCGGGTTTTACGGCTCTAGATCCCGCGGATATTCCTTTGACGGATTGATAGAAATTCAAATCAAGGGGCCAACCGCTGTTAGTTGTTATTACGACATCGAACAGTTCAGTGATCGGCTGCATAGATACGGATCTGGAATGATGACAGCCAGCATTGTGGGCGACTTTCAATGATCCTGCGAAAACTGCCGTTATTTGTTTGTTGGAGTTTAAGGTTACATTTAGGATCATGTCAGGGGCACACAGTAGGGCTGCTTCTCGTTGTTCTTCAAACACAGGATTCCCTTCTGTCTCTCCCCATGTGGAGTTGCTGTCACCAATCATGTTGGCGTCATGGTTGGCAAGGATGGATTCTGCAGATGCTACTCCTGGAAGAGTAAGTTTTGCTCCACCGCTGAAACCTGCGAAGAAGTGGGGTTCGATGAATCCAGTTGTTATCCTGATATCCGCTTCCACATACTCTCTATTTAGCGCTACAGGCCTGCCGCTAGAGGTGTGACCGACAAAGACATTGCATGAGGCGGTTCGAGGTTTTGGCGAGATAATTCTGAACCGAGAAACAAGCTCAGGCCCCAGCATTGTTAGTAATTCAGACTTAGTGTTGGGGCGGTGTAAGCCAATGGCATTTATTAGGACTATGTTTTTATCGGGTACGTGATCTAGTTCGCTAACCAACTCGGTAATCATCAGTTTGGATGGGGCTGGGCGGGTTATATCACAAAACACAATGGCTACAGTGTGATTAGATTTTGCGAGGTAGGATAGCGGAACGGTATCCAAAGGCATCTTTAGGGCTGACTTTATGCAAGTAGATGGATCTTCAAGTGGCGGCTCGTAGCTAGGCTCAACTAATGTTGTGTGTTTCGCAGGAAGGCGTAGGTTTAGATTAGACTCACCGTATGCTAATTTGTAGTTTTGCATCTCTACTCCAACGGCTAGCTATACGGTTCGATCAGTTTAGCCCCTAATCGCATCGCAGACTACCGTACTCAGCGCTTGTTATTTAGCTATTTTGTTCGGCAGCGGGATAATTTTCTCAATCGCCTAGAGAATTAAGGTAATCCTAAGATTGGTGTTGTGTTAACATAATACCCTGGCTAGTCTCCCAACAAGCGCTGAGATTCTGCGAACTGAGGCGCTGTTTAATCCGGTGGTGTTACCCAGGGAAATGTAATTTTTTCGATGTGTGACCGTTTCCATAGTCAACCTAGTGGTTATGCCACGAATGAATCATTCTAAAGGAGTAGGTGTCACGAAAATTCACGACATAACGATCCCAATAGGGCCTTCAACTCCGCTGTGGCCGGATGACCCGGACATATCGTTGGAGCCGGCTTCTAGGATAGCGAATGGAGATGTATCAAACGTCACGTTACTGACCATGGGTACACATTCAGGGACCCACATCGATCCTCCTGCTCACTTTTTTGACGGTACCGCCACAGTGGACAGGATCGAGCTTAGTCTGCTCTGCGGGCCGGCATTTGTAGCGGAGATCAATGCGGTAGAACGTATAGGTCGTGAACATCTTGATGCGGCCAAGATACCACCTGGTGTGCGCAGGCTTCTCCTAAAGACTTCAAATTCATCTAAAGAGCTGATGTCACGACCTGATTTTGATGCAAATTTTGTAAGTTTGTCTCCGTCTGGGGCTCGTTGGATTGTGGATCATGGAGTGCAAGTTGTGGGGATTGACTACTTGTCGGTAGAGGCGCACAGTGATCTAAATCACGATACGCACAGAGTGTTACTTGGTAACCGCCTGTCTGTCTTGGAAGGGTTAGACCTACGTTCTATAGACACAGGACACTATTTATTATTTGCTCTACCGTTGAAAATCGCTCGTGGTGATGGTGCGCCTGTGCGTGCTGTCCTTGTTGAAAATATATGAGCGTTTATGGGGTTCAATTATGATGCAGCTGGCACAACGGTGACTTGTTTTTGATTTGGTTGTGAAGATGAGTTCTACAGTACCAAAATCCGACTTTGAGATTCATGTTCAGGAATTCCTCGACTACTTACAAGAGAGTCGTGGATTGTCCAGTAATACATTGTCTGCATATGGTAACGATATACGTCAGTACGCAGATTATTTGATCGATGCTGGATTCGATGATTGGGTGGTGCCAAGTTCTGTTGTAAATTTATTCATTGGTTCTTTGATTGACAGGGAATATCAGCCATCGTCTCAGGCAAGAAAGCTTGCAGCGGTAAAAGCGATGTATCGATATCTGCTGGATCGAGGTCATGTCCAATCTGATCCTAGTTCTAGTCTTGGAAGCGCACGTGTAGCAAAAAAGAAGCCGAAAATAATTTCGATTGCTGAAATTGATAGGCTGCTCGCATCAGCATCGGGCGGGGATTCTCCGGAAGATTACCGGGATAGCGCTATGCTTGAACTTCTATATGCAACAGGGATGCGAGTAAGTGAGATCGTTTCTCTAGATGTCGCAGATATTGACCTAGTAGAAGATTGTGTAACTTGTTCTAGAGGGGCAACCAGGCAGCGTACTATTTCGTTTGGCCCTCGAGTTAAGAATGCAGTGTTGGCTTACAATCGGCACGGGCGTCTGCGTCTTTTGCGTTCGAAGATTGAAAAAGCACAGTTTTTGAATCACCGAGGCAACCGACTGACTAGGCAGGGGTTCTGGCTGATCATTAAAGGACATGCTGCACGAGCTAGGATTTCTAGTCACATCACTCCACATACCCTCAGACATTCATTCGCGGCTCACCAGTTAAATGCTAGCGGGTCTGTGCCAGAAGTGCAGTCTATGCTTGGTCATGCGAGCCCTATAACTACCCAAGTCTATTTGGATGTTATTAGGGATAAGGACAGCGAGGGTAAAAAGCCTTTGCCAGGATCCACACACTAAGGGATTGGGTTAAGGAAAGGTTGTCAGCAAGCTCGCTGAACACGAATGTGAGGTCTGCGGCCGACTTTATTCTGGAAAAGTGTGACTACCCTATAAGAATGGCTGTCATTCTGGGGTCAGGGCTCGATCCGGTTAAGGCGTCGATGGAGATCATTCATTCGATCAGATATAAGGACATTCCAGGGTTTCCAGAAGTTGCAGTTCGTGGCCATATGGGAGAATTGTGCATTGGGAAAATTAATGGTGTAGGGGCTCTGATTATGAGTGGTCGTGCTCATTTTTATGAGTCTGGGTCAATGGTACCTCTGGTTACCCAAATACGTGTCTTGTGTGGTTGTGGCATTGATGTTCTTGTTCTGACCAATGCGGCGGGTTCTGTGACATCAGACCTTAAGCCTGGAGACATCATGCTTATTCGTGACCACATATGTTTCCCAGGATTGATGGGGTACAACCCGCTACTTGAAGAAGTTGTAGAATCAGGTGATAGATTTGTGTCCATGTCAGAGGCGTATGATCCCGAAATTATTGTGTGGATGGGGCAAGCTGCACACAAGTGCGGATTCTCCCATAGAACTGGCATATATGCTATGGTTTCCGGCCCCAATTATGAAACTCCAGCGGAAGTTGCGATGTTGAGAAAGCTTGGGGTTTCAGCGGTGGGCATGAGTACGGCAGCGGAGGCGATAGTTGCTCGTCATTGTGGTGTGCGAGTTGCCGGTATATCTGTTATTACTAATACAGCTGGCGAGAATTTAGGTGGTGGTGAGCACGAATCTATCGTACAGATGGCACAACGCACATCATCTAGTATGGGGCAGCTGGTTTCGGCGGTGGGTGAGCGTTTGAATTACTTGGATGAGCGCAGTCGCCATAGCAGCCTTAGATAATTCCAAGCTTCAAGAATACCTGCCTTGCTATTTTCTTCTGTGCGTCTATCAAACTTAAAACCGATATCTATCACTCTTCTAAATTCAGATTTTGCTAATAATTCGAGCAATATTTTAAACCCCACTGGATTGATATTGGCACTTCCAACCCGGCTTCTGCGATAAATAAAAAAACCGCTAAGGGGGTCTGATGTGGATCTTGAGGACGGGACAACGAGATATGCTGTTAATCTTGTCATCTTGCTGATGATTCTTCGGGCCGGTCCGGACAGCCCTGCATCAGATCCGTTTGTACAATATCGGCTTGCAACTGATAAATCGGCTCCGCCTTCTATGGCTGACAATAATTTTGGTAGAACTGAAGGAGGATGTTGAAGATCTGCATCCATGATTGCAATGTATTCAGCTTTAGACATGGGAATGGCGTGTAATACGGCGCTGGCTAATCCCCGCTGTCCTTTGCGATGACTTAGCTTGATATGTTGGTATTGTTGAGCTATTTCCATAATCAGGTTTGTGGTGTCGTCAGCACTGTCATCTGCGAAAATGATCTCGTGTTTAACCCCTTTCAATGCATTAGATATTTCCTTGACAAGAGTGACGATGTTGCCTCTTTCATTGAAAGTCGGAATGATGATGGAAAGTTTCACAGATTTTGCGATCGATGGGTAACGAGAGTTCGAGCACTGGAATCCTGATGTTTGCTCGGAAAGGATTGAGTGTCCAGTTTCAAATACATTACACGACCATCATGCGAAGATAGCTTTCGTAGCGATGTGAAGGGATATTATTGTCATTTACTGCACGCTTGACTGCGCAACCGGCATTATCCACGTGTGTACAGAATTGATCCTGGCAATTTCCCTGGTGTGCTTCGAATTCCCGGAAGTGGTTTGCTAGTTCTTTAGGTGGAACATCATCGACTCCAAAGGAACGTAATCCTGGCACATCTACCACCCAACATCCGTTCCCTAAATCGTAAGCTTTTGAGCTGGAAGTTGCATGTCTACCTTTGCTAGTGGTTGTATTTACTGACAAAGTGGTTAGATTGGATAGACCCGTCAGAGCTCGTATTATTGAAGTCTTACCAGAACCAGATGGTCCAACCAATGCAGTAAGCCCTGCAGGGAGGGATCTTCTAAGTGCGTCTATACCTTCGCCTGTTAGTGCTGTTGTTTTGAGAACCGGGTAATCTATCTTGGAGTAATTTTGCAACATACTATCTAGGCCAGACTGTTCCTCTAATAGGTCCAGTTTATTTACGCAAATCGATGCGTTAATGCCTGCATATTGGGCACCGACTAGCATGCGGTCAAGCAATCTGAATCTGCGAGTCTGTAATCTAGAGTCCTCCGTCACCGGCAATACAAACATAGCCAATGCGAGATTTACAGCAAGCTCACTGCGTTTCCGAACTGATCCGTGTTCATCCATCGTTCGGGTCAGCTTGGATTCCCGAGGCAATATCGTATTTAGCACTAACGTGCCAGATCTAATCCCAATTAACACTCGATCCCCAACTCGCAGTGGGTTTTTGCCGCCAGCATCACGGATAATACGCCCCGGAACGTGAAATTGCACCTCTGAATGTGCAACTGATGCACGACAGTGAGTACGTTGCACCTCTGTTACTGTGCCGAATAGGTTTTCCTCTGGGTTGTTTCTACAGTCAGGCACTGGCTAAGTGACAAAATAGATATGACGGGCAAGAAGACCCTGCTTCTAATGCCGTTTCCGGCCCTGATTTACGATCGCACATAATCCTATGATTCCCGATGATGCCAACGTCACAGCAGCTAACAGCTGTAGGGGGCTATCCAACATTTCTAAAATCTTTGTGATTTACACTTGGTTCGTATCCACATACTAACTGTAATGAGCCGTATGTAAGCAATAATTATGGCCCGTAATACACCAAGTGTATTCTTGAATTTAGCCGACAACTGTCGAAACATCTGTGTATATTGTCTTATTATTTACAAGCTCGTCTGGCTTTTTGGAGGTGTTTGTTATATTGAAGGTTATATCGGTTAATCCCAGAGGATATTGTCACGGAGTCGTGACTGCTATGACCATGGCGAGGAATCTGGCGAAAGAATCTAAAGATCCTCTGTATATGCTGGGATATCTAGTACACAACGAACATATGACTGATGAATTGGCTGATTTGGGCATTGAGCTAATTGACAGTGATGACAGATTAGAAGGATTAGACAAAATAAGCGACGGCACTGTCATATTCACTGCGCATGGGGTATCACCTGCAGTCAGGGAAAAGGTAAAGAATAAAGGGCTGGAGGCTGTGGATACAACGTGTAGTGATGTTCAAGTGACTCACGACTTGATTGTGGATTTGGTTGAGACTGGTTATGACATAATCTATGTTGGGCGTCGTGGGCATCCCGAGGCTGAAGGATGCCTTGGTGAAGCTCCCGATAGGATTTATTTGGTAGAAAAGCCTGAGGACGTGGATCGATTACATATCGAATCTGGCAAGGTCGCTGTTACAACTCAGACCACGCTGAGTATTTGGGACACCGCTGACACTATTCGAGCCGTGCGCAATAGGTTCCCGCACGTAGAGGTCTACAATGAAATTTGTCGTGCAACACAGGATCGACAGGAGGCTGTTATTGAAGCTGCCGCTGAAGCGGATGTTGTAATTGTAGTTGGTAGTGAACGTAGTTCTAATTCAAATCGCCTGGTGGATGTAGCTAGGACAGTGGCTGGCAAGCCAGCGTATCTTGTCGATACGGTTGACGATTTACAGGCTGAATGGTTTAAAAATGTTGACTCAGTTGCAGTAACCTCTGGCGCTTCAACACCGTCTAGGCTTACACGCGAAGTCATTAGCGTTCTTACTGACGGGGTCTGCACATAATCTGCAGCTGGACTTCTATGCTTTTCGCAACTCTTCTCTTACAAGGTCCCAGCTGAAAAGTTCTCCGTTAGGCATTCGAGCTCCGATATCGTCAAAAGCTACTCTTCCTTCGTCTGATGGGTCCCACAATTGTGTAGGGAAATTAGTCAATATTGCAGTTTTGTCTAATCCTGTAACAAATCCGTGCAAAACACCTATTGGTATCATTGTGGCGTATTGACCACCATCATTGTTTGATTCCCCCATTCGCAACAAGTTCAGAGTGCCATTAGTGGGTGAATCGATTCTATTGTCATACATGCCCAATACGATGTCTCCATCAATCACAGCAAAGCGGTCGATTTGATGGCTATGTATGTGCCATTTGTCTTCATCACGAGCGATTCCAGCGTGTGTTCGAGAGAAATAACACTGCGCAAATGGCAATGTGTCGGCATCGTAGAAGTCTTCCCAAGAAGCCTTTAATGTCTCTACGAGGTCGCCACGATTGTCCTTGTTTACTTGGAGCTTGCGAATGCGTACTCCTTCGATGAGAGAATCTGATTGAAATGGGTCATTGAAAAAATGCATTAGTTGCCTGAAGTTCTTTTCGCATAATTAATCACAGGGCATTATGGTTTGTATGGGCATGGCTGCCAACAGAACTGACAAAGTGATGTTAGGGATATACATGGAGATGCTAGCTTATGACAGGTGCAGATGTAGTAGTAGAAATACTAAAGAGGGAAGGGTTGGAATATGCATTTTGCTTCCCTTTTACTCCGGTACAAGAATCTATGGCCCATGGTGGCATCAGGGTAATTACCGCTAGGCAAGAGCGTGTAGCGGGGAATATGGCCGATGGGGTGTCAAGATCTACTAATGGCGAGAAAATAGGAACATTTACCGTGCAAAGTTCAGCTGGGGCTGAAAATGCCTTTTCACCGGTAGCTCACTCTTATACGGATTCGACCCCTATGCTGTTTCTTCCAGGTCATCCTGGGACTGATCGGATTGGTATTTCTCCGGCGTTCGACAGCATGAAGAATTATTCCCACACGGTCAAATACGCCGCTCGTCCAGTATCTTCTTCGCAGATACCAGGGATTATGAGGCGAGCTTTCGCCGCGCTACGGTCTGGTAGACCAGGACCAGTGATGGTCGAACTACCAGGCGATGTCTGCGCTCAAGAATTCTCAGAGCAATTAGACTACAGACCAGTCTCTAAGGTTAAATCCGGTCCTGATTATGGAGCTGTAGAAGAGGCTGCTGAACGCATATTGTCCGCGAAGAACCCGTTTATTTGGGCTGGACAAGGGATCCACTATGCGCAGGCATGGTCTGAGCTGCGTGATGTTGCAGAATTGCTTGGAATTCCAGTGATGACGACTTTGCAAGGGAAGAGTTGCTTTCCGGAAGTACATCCATTGTCAGCTGGTACTGGCGCATATATGGTTACAGCAATGGTGGATGATTTACTGGGCAATTCCGATGCTGTCCTTGCGGTAGGCACCAGTTTGACTGTCGCGGCATTTACGCCCAGCATTCCTGCTGGAAAGACCATAGTTCATGCTACTAATGATGTTACCGATCTAAATAAGAACTATCCAACCGCGGTCTCTGTTGCCGCTGATGCAAAATTATTTCTCATGGCACTTCGCCAGGAATTGCGTCGAAGAGTTGGAGATGGGCGACTAGACGTGTTTCAACGTAATGAACGGTCTATCAAGAAGACTAAGGACAAATGGTTGTCAGAATATTCCTCACTCTTTTCAGATGATTCGGCCCCAATAAATGGATATCGGATGTTTCGTGAATTATGGCTTGCTGCGGCCGGGGAAAATGCAATGTTTATTCATGAGTCAGGAGGATCTAGAGATATTCAAAGTGTATTCTACGAAGCTGTGAATCCTCGGGACTATTTGGGATGGGGACAATCTTCTCAGCTTGGGTTTTCGATAGGGCTGGCTATGGGGGCTAAGATTGCTAATCCGGAAAGGATCGTGATCAACGTTATGGGTGATGCTTCAGTAGGTATGACAGGTTTAGATTGGGACACTAGTGTTCGAGAAAATATCCCAATTATGACTGTAATCAAGCATGATTCAATATTTAGTGGTTATGAGAGGCATATTCCTGAGTCAGTGGCTCGTTTCAAGTCCTCATCTATGACAGGAGATTACGCATCCATAGCCAAGTCTTTGGGATGTTACAGCGAAACGGTGGAAAGTCCCGCGCAATTACAGGACGCATTTAAACGCGGTATCATGGCCGTCAAGGATGGTCAGACAGCTGTTATTGATGTTTTGACAGCTGAAACGCGGAAGTTATCTCGTTCACGTATATGAGTGACTATGCAAGCATTGGTCGTCGCAGGGGTTTGTGAAATGAGTATATATAAGGAAAGGTTTGGGTTGCGCCCCATCATTAACGCGGGAGGAACTATGACGGCCTTGGGTGGGTCCATAATGCTTCCTGGGGTTGTGGAAGTTATGCGACGAGCTAGCGAAGAATGGGTTAGCGTGCCGGACTTACTGCGTCTGGCTGGGGAAGAAATTGGAAGTATGCTGGATATAGGCCCAAGCAATGGTGGCAGTGTGCTAATCACGTCCGGGGCAGCTGGGGCTAACACTCTGGCTGCGGCAGCTGTTATTACAGGACCTGATCCCGATCGGATCCGTAGTCTTCCAAACAGTCTTGGTTATCCAAATGAAATTGTAATAGCTCCCGGTCATGGTGGGATTTGGGAGTCTACTTTCCGTGCCGCTGGAGCAAGGTTAATCCACGCACGGAGTGAACCTCACTATAGTGAGAAAAGGCAATCCCGATTTCTTGCTACTGACGTTTCAGCGGTCGCAGATGAGATTAATGAGCAGACTTGTGCTTTAGCGGCGATAATTTCTTGGGAAACTGTGCCCGACGCTGCTCCAACAATTGAAGATTTGGTGACCGTAGCCCGATTGCACGGATTACCGCTAATAGTTGATGCATCAGCACAAATTCCACCTTTAGCTGCCATCAAGGATCTATTAGACATGGGGGTAACGTTAGTGTCAGTCAGTGGAGGGAAGGCATTGAGAGGGCCGAATGACACCGGGCTACTTGTTGGGTCCAAGCCTTATGTCCAAGTTGCTGCGCGGCACGCTAGCCCTGTAGTAGGGAGTATTGGTCGTGGATTTAAAGTTAGCAAAGAGCAGATAGTTGGTTTAGTGGAAGCCATAAGGCTTTATCTTGGACAAGATGAGGAAAAACTATTAAGAGATATGCATGATAAGTGCGATTTTTTGGTGTCAGGGTTTGAGGAAGTTCCTTTTGTGCGTCCTGAAAAAATTTTTCCTGACGAAACGGGTAACCCAGTACCGCGTGTACGTGTACATGTCAACGAAGAACAATTAGGGATGTCAATAAGCCAAATTATAGAATTGTTACGTCTTGGCGATCCTGATATAAGATTGCGCAATGGGTACAACGGTGCCAAATTCCTAAATATTGACGTGATGTGCTTGAGGGATGGGGAAGTAGACATATTGATGACACGCTTGAAAGAATTATTGCGGAAATAGTGATGGGCAAATGATTTGTCAGTGAAGGAAGTGAGAATTTAATTGATTGTCAAATCTAAGTTGAAAGATTTGGGTATTGTGCTACCCAAAGCTCCTGTTCCTGGGGGTTCTTATGTGACTGCTGTAATTACGGGAAATTTGATTTACACAGCTGGTCACTTACCAGCTCTGACTGAGGGTCATTGGGAGGGCAAGATTGGTAGTGATTTAACAGTTGACGATGGAGTGTCGGCAGCACGTGCGGTCGGCATTAACACTCTGGCCACATTAGAAGACAAGCTTGGGGATCTTGATAGAGTGGTCAGGGTGGTCAAGGTGCTAGGATTTGTGGCCAGTGCACCTGGATTTAATGCTCAGCCTACAGTTATCAATGGGTTCTCTGATTTGATGAAGGAAGTTTTCGGAGATTCTGGTATGCATGCGCGATCAGCTGTTGGCGTGAGTGAATTACCAATCAATACCCCGGTTGAGGTAGAAGCAATATTTGAAATTAAATGAGAGATGTATTTAAGGGAATAGGCTCGCTCCTGTAATAGCAGCGAGCCTATTTATTGGGCTGTAAATATGGCCCAATTAAATCCCTAAGATTGAGGCTTTAAAAGCCTAACCTGTCGGGGCGGGCCGTATTTACAGCCAGTATGATCAGACATGTAGGCACCACCTCCTTTGATGTATTGCAACCTATCATGGTGTCCTGCTGAGGTCAAAGTGAAATCAATCTAAGTTTCATCATTAGGCTGTGGTCTTCATATGTGGTCTGGGAGTATCTATATTCAGCAACTCTAATAACCAGCATTGATTCAATTCTCTGTGGACGGTTAGTGAATATGAAATGTGCTAGTTGGTCGACACTAAATTGGGCGTCGTGGGTGTCGAATGGATTTGAATATACAAACTAACGAGGCATCGCATCACTGGAGCCTACTCATCCAGCAGTTGCTGAGCCTGTGGCATGCTAGTTACTCATGGCAGCTTATTGAGTATCACCGAATTGAGCATATACAAAACACCCTCAATGCGAAATAAAACTTTGCTTTGCCGCGACGACTTTGCAAATATTCGGCTTACTAGATAGGGTTTACGGTACCCATAATGTAATAGATAAGATACTAGAGAGGTTTTTGTATATGTTGGGCGAGAAAATAGGTGAGATACAGTGTTCTACGACAAATAAGGCATTGCCAACAGATGGTGCCATGCCTATTTTCGAAACATCGGCGCAAGGTGGAGGAACATTGGGTGGTGTTCAAGTGCAGTCCCTAGCGACCTATTCCTCTCAAATGAGGGAAGACGGCACACTTTATGGAGAGTGTCCTGCAGGTGTTGTTATGACCGCTGACGGAGTAGCCACATTCAAGGCAACTGGGATTGGCAGATTCACCGCTGATGGTGGAGCAACTTTTCGGGGAGCTGTTTATTTTCAGGCTACGGCCCCATCCCTAGCTAGCCTTAATGGTATTTGCGCTGTGTACGACTGGGAGGTAGATGCTGAAGGGACCGCAACGTGGACGCTTTGGGAGAAGAAATAAGAAATATCCATCCTTAACATGAATGGGATTTTCTCGTTAGTATCCTATTTATTCTGATAGGTATTGCGGGAACGTTAACTGCAATAATGGTCCTAGTCGTTCTAACTGTGAGAAATATGAAATATTTCAGTGCGAGCCGAGGTAGTTAGAACTCTGTGAAGAACACAAAACCATTAGAATTGCCGTGTAGAGTTCGGACGGTGCGTTGTGAATGTATTTTTGTTAACAGTACATTTGGCGCTTACGGTAGTTGATTGTGAGCAAATAGAAAGTTCTGTTGAAACAACTGATGTGAAAACTCAACCTATTGGCAGGTCTAATCTAGAGGCCACATTCCAGATGCCTGTTGGAGGCATAATCCTACAGCTGATAAATAAATCTAATCTGTGAAGCTAACGACTGGTGGGCATCAAATGGATCTGTTTGTAAAAAAAACAATTCCGTTTCTGATTGTTCTCATTGCGGCGATATTTCGGTTGCAGAATGTTAAGTGGGATCAGAATCAGCATCTGCACCCGGATGAACGTTTTCTAACGATGGTGATGGCTAGGCTTCAATGGCCCGAGGGGTTAGGAGCTTACCTATCTCAAGAATCATCGTTGAATCCGTTTAATCAAACAGATGTTTCATTTTTTGTCTACGGTACCTTCCCTGTGTTCTTTGTCTTCGCCATCGCAACATTGATCGGGCAAATCGAATATGACAGTTTGACTTTAGTCGGCCGGATTAGTTCTGCAATGTTTGATACGGGTACAGTTGTGATTGTCTATTTTTTGGCTAGGCGATTGTTTGAAAACAATGTTGCCCTGTTAGCCGCAAGTTTTTATGCATTAAGCGTGTCTGCAATTCAGTTATCTCATTTTTTTGCGGTAGATACATTTTCCACATTTTGGGTCACCATGGCTCTATATATTTTGGTGATATTTACTCAGAGGCCACACTTTTACTTGTCTATACTTTTAGGCATAGCGGTAGGGATGGCTCTATCCAGTAAATTGAGTGCCGTTCTGATCTTGCCATTCGGTTTGTTACATGTGCTTTGGCACATTCGGTGTTTGTACGTCGATAGAGATCCGACCTGTTGGCCAGTTGCTAAACGGATGTTGATTTGGGGATTGGTGTCCATATTTGTCATCCTTTTGACATTTCGCGTTATACAACCGTATGCATTTGCTGGCTCTAATGTTTTAGATTTTCGCTTGTCCGACAAATTCTTTTCTTCTGTGTTGCAGCAAAATGCCATACAAAATGGAACGTATGATTGGCCCCCTGGAATTCAATGGGCTGGTACTACTCCGTATCTGTATCCCATAAAAAATCTAATTCTATGGGGTATGGGTCCATTCTTTGGCATTTCGGCGGTTTTAAGCTGGATTATTGCAGCAATATTCTGGATCAGAGGCGAAAGGTCCTTGTTTTTACCTGTTGTGTGGACCCTATTAAATTTTGCCTACTTCGGGGTCTTAGTTCTGAAGACGATGCGGTACTTGCATCCCATATACCCGATGTTGTCTATCCTAGTCGCCTGGATGGTGGTATGGGCTTGGCGAAAAAGCAGATCTTGGACTTTCTCTTGTAAATGGTGGCCTCTTATACCCTCTGTATGCTCGAGTCTGATCATATTGGGCACATTGTTCTGGGCATTAGCATTTAGCCAAATATACGCGCGCGAGCACACGAGAATATCTGCCAGTGAGTGGATATATGAGCAGGTTCCCACCGGAAGTGTTATTGCGACTGAGCATTGGGATGATCGTCTGCCCCTCAACCTTCCGAATTCAGGTAATTCTTCCGAGTATGAGTTTCGAACCCTTAAGCTTTACGATCGACTTTCCGAGGGTAAGCGTATTCATCTTATCGAATCTATTGCAGATTCTGATCTCATCGTACAGAGCAGTGATCGGCTTAGTGGCAGTATTCCCAAAATGCCATATAGATATCCGTTAGCAAATTTGTATTTTCAATTGCTGGAATCAGGCCAATTAGGATTTGAATTGGCTGCAGAGTTTACGAGTTTTCCATCGATAGCCGGGTTTGAACGAAACGATTTATCGGCAGAAGAGGCATTTACAGTTTATGACCACCCCAGGGTTCGTATATTTCAACGCACGAAGAGTATGGGGATTCGTGAAATAAATTTGATGTTTAACGGCGTGGATATTAATCAGTCGATTAATCAACTTCCGAAGGATGCTACGTCGAATCTGATGCTGGACGAACCCAGATTTTTAGATGTTCATTCTACTAATTCAAATCAGTCATACTCAGCGTATGGACTGAGTTATGAAGGTTCTGAAACAAATCACATTAAGATTGCATTGATGTGGTACCTGTGTGTGCAAGTGTTGGCAATGCTCTCCTGGCCTATTATTCGTTTTTTCCTACAGGATCTACCTGATTCTGGCTACTTCGTCACTAAGCCTTTTGGGGTGTTTATAGTAGCTTTCCCGGTGTGGTTTTTAGCTAGTTTGGGATGGGTGGAATTTTCGCGAATGAGTCTAATTCTTGCGGTATCGCTATTGGCAATTACTAGTTTGGCAATTTCAATTCGGACTAGGAATCAATTAATACATGCTTTGTCGAAAGGGAAGTTTCTACTCGTAACCGGTGAATTGATAGGAGTGCTCGCATTTATCCTAATGCTAGTCATTAGGGCTTTGAACCCTGACTTATGGCACACTGCTTTCGGAGGCGAAAAGCCTATGGATTTCGCTCACTTCAATGCCATATTGCGTACCCGGTCTTTTCCGCCCTATGATCCCTGGTTTTCTGGTGGCTACTTGAACTATTACTACTTTGGCCATATCTTCTCAGCGGTGCCGACGATTTTGCTTAAAGTGGCTCCTCAAATTGCATACAACATAAGTATTGCTTCGATTTTTGGTATGGCAGCAGCCATGATATTTTCTGCTGGGTCGAACATATGGGCTGGATTGGTGCGGAAATCTAAAGGGTCAGTAGGTGTAGGTGTGTTGGCCGTATTTTTGACACTTCTAATTGGAAATGTCGATGCTATGGTACAAGCGTTGCAAATATCATATAAATCGGCAGAATCCCCCCCCCATTTTCTGATGTTAATTGGCCGAATCCCGACGATTCTTTTTTCTGGTGTATTTTCAGCCGAGTTTGACTTTTGGCGGAGTACTCGAGTGGTTGAAAACACCGTGAATGAATTTCCTTTTTTCACTTTCTTGTATGGTGACTTGCACGCTCATATGAACAATCTTCCCTGGGTTTTTGCGTCAATAATTTGTGCTACAGCTATTTTGTTGCAGACTCCTCCTCAGACACTATTTGCAAGTGGGGCTTCGATTAATCTAAAGACCCGCGCATTTATTTCAAGCTATCTCAATCCCATCGTATTGGCATCAGTAGTTTTGGGAGTTCATCGAGTAGTGAACACGTGGGATTTCCCTACTTTTACAGTGATCATTCTCTTGTCCGTTTGCTATGTATTGTGGCGAGTTCAAGCACGTGTCAACATCTTTATGGCGGTTGGAGTCGCTTTAACTGGCGTATGCATAGGGTTAGTGAGTCAATTTTTATTTTGGCCTTTCCACGGGAACTTCAATGTTTTTTTTACTGGTGTTAATCGGGCCCCTGATACTACTCCGCTTGCTAGTTATTTTCTGATGTTTGGTGCGTTTTATACTTGCTTGCTTTGCTTCATAAGTTTAGTTCCTGTGTCCAAGTTCAGGATTGATTATTCGACGAGAACTAAGCTTGTCATTATGGGCACACTAGGGGTGATTGGCGCCTGTCTAATTAACAGTAATTTGCCAGATTCGGCACGAGTATTTGCATTGTGTATGGCATTGGTATTTATTGGGTTGAGTATTAATCAACGTCACGATCCAATCAGCTTTATCCCTATAGCACTGGGTGTCGGAGGGATTCTGCTGACAATGATGCCTGAGTGGATTGTGCTTCAAGGTGATGTTGGGCGCCTTAATACTGTGTTCAAAACTTATTTCCAAGGTTGGATATTGTTTTCGCTTGCTGTAGCACTCGTATTTCCACAAATATTGCGAATATTAATACGTCGATTGCAAGTGGGGGTGTCGATATTCGGAATAGGTTCCTTAACCGTTGCAGCTATTTTGGTAGTTGGTTCTGCTATATATCCTGTTGGTGCCATTCCAGGCAAACTTGAAGCTCGGATAAATAATGAAATTGCTCCTTCATTAGATGGGTGGCAGTACATGTCGGGTGGTGTTATACGGGAGGAGGGAGACGAAATCGAACTCAAATATGACTTAGAGGCCATACGATGGATAAATACAAATGTCAGAGGCTTACCTGTAATACTAGAAGCCAGTATTGATGTATATCGTTGGGGTGCACGAGTTTCTTCCAATACTGGATTACCGACTGTCCTAGGTTGGGATTGGCACGAAAAACAGCAACGATGGCCATACAGATCACATATAGATATGCGGCGTCAGGATGTATTCGATGCTTACGCGAGTCAAAGCATAGAATCTTTTGAGCGGATAGCACGAAAATATGATGTTCAATATGTTTACGTAGGGGCCTTGGAACGGGCCTATTATCCGTCTGAAGGGATCATCAAATTTAGTCATATGGCCGGCAAGCAATTGGATCTGGTATTTTCGAACAGAGACGTACAATTATATAAAGTACGCGATTCATGATGTGTTGTGCCATGTGCTTTTGTTTGTGCAGGTATATGGATATTGTCTGAGTTAATTGTCTCCACCATTCTGTTTTGGGGGTTTACGATCATCGGTTTTCCGGTGGCTAGACAGCTACTTCAGTATTTGCCTAGCGCGGGATACATTCTCAGTAAGGTTGTCGGTTGGTTCGTGTACACCTATGTGATGTGGGTGATCTTACATACAGGTTTGATCGGAGCAAGTCGATCATTATTTATTATTGTCTTCAGCGTCCTATGTTGTGTAGCGATAATCTTTTTGTTATTCAAAAAAAAAGAAATAGAAAATCTGAGACAAAATATAGGATTACTTGTATCCAGTGAGATTTTGTTTATTTGTGCAATGTGGGTATACGGATTGTTCCGCAGTCTTAGTCCCGAGATATTGGGTACTGAGAAGCCTATGGAATTTGCGTTACTAAATTCTGTTATGCGCACTGATCTGTTCCCACCGGAAGATCCTTGGTTAGCCGGATTTCAGATTAATTATTACTACTTTGGCTACGTTGCAGTAGGTGCTCTCAGTTTGTTAGCTGGTCTTAAGCCAGCAATCGGCTTCAACATTGGCCTGTGTTCAATATTTGCGACCGCAGTGCTAGGTTGTTTTGCATTGGGTTACAACATTTTGGGTTTGACTTATTGCGATTCTGGCAAGAAATCACGGAATATTGCTGGGTTGTTTGCAGTTGTACTGGTATTGATTGTGGGCAACTTGGCTGCTGTCGGGTTGTTGGATGGTATTGATAATCACTTAGACCCTTATTTTTTCAGTGGCCTAAGTTGGGAATCTAGCCGTGTAATTGAGATGTTCGGGTCTGATGGCGATTTGCGTGATTATACGATTAATGAATTTCCTTTCTTTTCTTTTGCATTGGGTGATTTGCACCCTCACGTATTGGTACTTCCAAATACTTTGTTATCTGTCTCAGTGGCAATTGGATGGCTGTTAAATTGGAGCCATTCTAGGGCTGATAATGGTGATCTCTTCTGGCTGACTGTCGCAACCTCTTGGGTTATGGGTTGTATTTGGGTAACTAACCCTTGGAACGTACCTGCGTTTGCAGGAGCGATATTGTTGTTTGGTTTGACAGGGGTGCTGCTTCACAGGTCAATCGCGAGATTTGGTAAGTTTATCCTACATTATATGACTCTGATGATGGGTAGTGTTGTGTGGTTTATCCCTTTTCATTTGGGATTTGAATCTTTTTTTAATGGGTTAGGCATAGTGGACCAACGGACAATGATCGGGGATCTTTTTGAGATGCATGGTGTATGGATAGTTGCTGGCGTTACGTACGTTTGTTTGGGCTTGATGCCCGCTTTCTATCGCTTAGGATCAATAATATTGATAATTGTATCCACTATCCTGGCCTGGTTGTTGATGCCCTCATTAGCCAGTGTAGTGCTGACAGGTTCTATTATGGCTACTATTGTTTGGCGGATTAGACTTGAATTGTTAAGAGATACTGATCCCAGGTGGTTTGTGCTGCCGGGCGTTCTTGTTATCGGTTTTGGGCTGATGACATTGCCCGAAGTTTTATTTATAGATGATTTTTTTGGCCCGCCCTATGAACGCATGAATACTGTGTTCAAGTTTCACTACCAAGCATGGATAATATTAGGTTCAGCTTCTGCCGTTGTTTTTTATGAAGTGTTTCGTAAGGCTTGCATAAGGTTAACGGTTTTGAGCAAGATTGCTGTGTTTGGGTTTGGCAGTTTAATTACAGGGCTTTTGGTGATAGCTCTGATTTATCCAGCAGTGACCATTCATGGTCGTCTGCAGACATCAAAATCGTTATCGTTAGATGGATTGCTTTTTGCTGAAAATCAATTTCCTGATACCTATCAAGCTGCTACTTGGTTGAAGGATAATTCATCACATGACACTGTGATTCTAGAAGCTCCAGGAACGTCTTATTCGGATCTTAATATGATTTCAGGATGGACGGGAATTCCAACTCTCATAGGCTGGGGTCAACATGAAAGATTATGGAGAAACAATTTGGACGTACTTAAGTTTAGACAAGATGATGCACGAGCTATTTATGTAGATGGACGAACTGATCTGCTGGAAATGCATGGAGTGGAGTATGTAGTTGTGGGTCCGCGCGAAATAGAAAAATATGGTTCTCGTATTGATGACTCATTTAGGTCTTTGTCGCTGGTTTATCAGGGTCAAAACAACATCAAAATCTACGGTGTGAACCTAGCAAATTATCCATGAAGAATCTGAGCGCACGATTGTCAATTACCAGATATTGTTCTATTGCCACAACGACTTTTCAATTCATAAGGTTGTTCTAATTGAGAATAGCTCGATGGGACACAGCCCTGTTCACTCTTATATTGATTATTGCGTTCCTCACAAGGTTTATGGATCTAGGGTCTCGCGCCTACCACCATGATGAGAGTATCCACGCTCATACTGCTTGGTCAATTTTACAAGGTGCCAAATATGAGTATGACCCCGTTTACCATGGTCCTTTCCTATATTTTGCAGAAGCTCTCCTGTTTAAGGTGCTTGGAGCTTCTGATTATTCAGGGCGTTTATTGCCTGCTATATTCGGATTTGCTCTAGTACTTGCAATTCCGATGTTGTTGAGGCGGGAATTGGGTCGTCATGGCACATGGATAGCTATGCTGGCTATAACTTTGTCCACAGGATTCATGTATTTTTCCCGATTTAATCGGAATGATATTTTTGTGGCATTTTGGACATTAATTGTTATGTCTTGTCTGATTAGGTTTGTCAGTAGCCCAGAACGCAAATGGGTGCTTTTAACAGGATTGGCATTTGGATTCTCCTTTGCAACCAAAGAGAACACTTACATATCAGGGTTTGTTTTTGTTTCATTTGTGATTCTAATGGGTGCGTGGGTGTTGTTGGCACGAGCAAAACTTATTTCTGAATCAGCTGTCCTAAAGAAGATAAGTAAGGCGTTTTTGGCCTTAAGACAAGATTTAACTGGAATCGCTGTGGCGTTAGTTTTGTTTGCTGTGATAGTCGGGTTATTTATGAGTTCCTTTCTTATCAATTTGGCAAATCTACCCCAATCCATCCTCTTATCATTGACTCAATGGATAGAAATTAGCGGTACTGAGCGTGTAAACCAACCATGGTATTTCTACCTGATTTTCCTGGCTGTATACGAAGTTTTTGCCTTGGTGTTTTCATTACTCATTTTGGTATCTATCAAAAACAGAGTTGGTTTATTTGTTTTTATGGTGGTTTACTGGGCAGTTGCCAACATATACATATACTCCGTCGTTGGTGAAAAGGCACCATGGATATCTGTTCATGTGATCTTGCCGTTGATACTTCTGGCAGCATGGTGTGCGAATGCTTTAATTGAGGCAAGTAAGTCTAGAGTGAAACAAATTAGCGTTGTTGTATCTATGTTGGTCCTGATTTCCTGGACAGCTCGGAACTCTATTCCTGTTACTTTTGCCCATGGGGATGTGCCCGTGGATTTTGTTATATATACACAAACCTCACGGGATGTTAAGACTGCCTTGTCTGTGATTGAAACGGTGGCAAATCGTGAAGGGACCGGAACAGAAACGGCTATTTACCTTGAGTCTGAATCTCATTGGCCCTATGCCTGGTACTTGCGCGAGTATAGCAATGTCAATTACGGTCCAGTCCTGTATGCGCCACCTGAAGAGAAAATAGTTTTGGTATCGATGAACACGGCAAATTCTGTGGGTGCTCAATTTGGCAACTATACTGGTGTGCGATTTAAGTTGAGGGAATGGTTTCCAGAGCACGTCTACAAGAGCTGGGAATTGTCTTCA
This sequence comes from uncultured Chloroflexota bacterium, assembly GCA_913043205.1. Taxonomy (GTDB): domain Bacteria; phylum Chloroflexota; class UBA11872; order UBA11872; family VXNJ01; genus CAJWLF01. The sequence goes on from CAJWLF010000008.1 coordinate 22,784, forward strand.
ATTGGAGATCTGTTTACTGAAAAGGGTAATTTAAAGCGCCTGTTCGGGTTCTACTTCCGAAGAATTCCTCCGGATGACTTGGGATCTACAGATTTTGTGATGTATTTGCATAAAGATTTGCTTGCCAATGGTCCCATCCCTCCATTTTCCTGGTGGCAATTGGAGTATTGAATTTAACGATGACACGATTGGGAGATTGTATTTGTTTCGCAAGGATTCTCGAATAGCGATTATTGGGGCAGGTATTACCGGGCTGACTCTGGCTTATGAATTGTGCCGCAGAGGACTAAAGGTGGAACTATTTGAGGCCGGTTCAGTTGTCGGAGGGGAATTGGCTGTTGTAAAGGTGGGTGGGGAGCCATTAGAACGTTACTATCACCATTTGTTCAGGGGCGATAATGAGATCATAGGGCTACTGAAGGAATTGGGTATGTCTTCCAAATTGGAATGGGGAAAACCCTCGATGGGATTTTTTTCTGATGGGATACTATACCCGTTTAGCAACCCAGTGGATTTGGTTCGCTTTGGGGCTATTTCCATTTCAGAGCGCCTACGTATGGGCTTGGCTACAAAACGTTTGCAACGTATATCAGACTATCGAGAATTCGAGGACGTTAAAGCTGCTGAGTATTTGCCTGGATTAGTGGGCAATGAAGCTTTTGAAATAGTGTGGAAGCCTCTTTTAAGGGCTAAATTTGGTGACCACTGGCGTGATATATCAATGGCGTGGTTTTGGGGTCGAGTGCACGTTAGATTCAAATCCAGGGACAGACTCGGGTTTCGTGAAAAACTTGCATATATACGAGGTAGTTTTAGACAAATCACCTTAGCCTTGGAGCAGTATGTGAGGGAGCGAGGAGTGCTAGTGCATCTGTCTAGTCAAGTTGAACGTATATCTGTAGAGCAAAATCATATAAAAGGGATTCGGGTTCGTGGACAAGATCTGAAATTTGACACTGTGATTGGAACAGTAGGCCTACCTATTTTAAGAGGGCTTCTTGGTTCTCATACGATTAGTCAGGACTACGGTGCTATTGCATACCGCGGTGCCCTGGTGTTACTGATGAGTCTCCGGGAATCTGTGTCTCCCTACTATTGGACAAATGTTGGTGATGTCGACCTTCCTTTTGCTGGGTTAATAGATCATTCCGGATTTATTGATGCGTCTCGCTATGGAGGGCGTCATCCGATGTATGTAAGTAACTACCTCGATCCATCACACAGATATTTTGATATGACCAGTGATGAATTACTCGATGAATATGAGCCTCATATTAAGAATGTGTTCCCTAAATTTGATCGTTCTTTGATAGAGGAGATTTGGGTTTCAGCAGATAAAGTAGCGCAGCCGGTGATAAAGGCGGGTTATCAGAGACGTATCCCTCCCTACCGAAGTACACTAAAAGGTCTGTTTGTGTGTAATACTTCTCAAATTTATCCAGAAGATCGAGGTACGAACTATAACGTTCGGATAGCGCGAGAATGTGTACAGGAAATATTGAACAGCTGACCAATTATTAATTTTGTTTCCTGTGAGTTTGCCGATTTTGGCGAATTGTGTATAGGGTCAGCAGGGTCAATAGTACATTGTTTATATGTGGCATCCCGATTAAAGAATAGATAGTTGTAGTTGCGTATTAGCTGAGCAATCTCTTCGGGAATTTTGCTACCACTGTGTATAGCGGGTCTACTACGTTACCTACTCTTATAAGACCTGCCTGAGATTGTAATTGAAGCGCATCCGATTGATCGAACCCGTAATCTGTTACCAGCCATCGAACCATACTTACTTTTGCGATTCGAACGGCATCTATTAGCGGTCGTGTATTGGCTACCGTCATTATATAATCATCATTCTCCAAACGAGGCCAGTTGATTGGATAATGTTTTATCAAATCGATTGTAAGTGTTGTTCGAGTAGGGGTTTCCAGAGCGGACCCACAATCCTCGCCATCGCCCTGAGCTCCGTGTCCATCCCCAAACATTAGTAGGGCCCCGCTTCGGTATACAGGCAGATAGACAGTTGTATTTACTGCGGTTTCAACGCAGTCCATATTGCCTCCATGATTGTACGGTGTCAGAGAGCTAATCACTTCTCCGTTCCGGGGACAAACACCAATGCAACCAAGAAAAGGGTGGGTTGGAATGCTTACTTCTTTAATTCGACTGTTATTGAGATGAAGAGTTGCCTTTGTGTGGTCCTTGCTGTAGATCCAGCGATACTCTTGATTAGGCAATGGTTTGTTGAGACCCGTAGGTCCATGGGCCCGATCTTCGATGCCTAATATTCCCATCCCAGGATTATGTCGGGACCATGCCCAATTACGTGTCAGCTCAATGTCATCTATATGGACTTTGAGCATATCGCCAGGCTCTGATCCTTCAACGTAAATGGGTCCGGTCTGCGGATTTGAAAGCTGGAGTTCGGTATCTGATTCATTTTGGAACATATCTGGCGACGGTTTATTGCCAAATTCATCCAATCCACCAGCATCCAACGTAGTTGTCCTAATGGAGTCTCCAGGAGAAATGTTGAGGGCAGGCTGGTGAGGACCATAATTAACGTAATACATTGATGGTTCAAAATCGTGTAATTGATGAGTCATTCAGCAACTCGCTTTCTATAATTGATCGTAGTTTTTGTCACTAGTCCGGCCCGAAGTATTCTATTAATGTTTTTATCGGTCAGTAACCTGATAACTGGCCTCTTCGGGGCAAGATGATGAATTCTACGCTGATTTGATTGCGATTCGTACATTCATAACGGGTGCATATATAGAATCAAGCACCCGAAAGAAGCGTTGTATATTTCAGTCGATGTGATCTAGATTTAACAATGAGGGTCGTTGAGTCTATGCAATGCTCGTAAGAGATGTATACCCATCGGGTAGGTGTTCTCATGTGGCCTATTGGCGATAATTCAATGGTGCAGACATACTTAGCGAGAATGTGTCAGGAAAATTTGTTATGAGCAATTCCCTGTTCGATAAATTAGCAAGTGTGTTTGTTAGACGACATCGCCCAGAAAGAGATACTGGTGTTGATGGAAAGACGATGTTTGACCATCTTGCTGATACCTGGTGGGATCCAGACGGGTTTTTGCAAGGGATAGCTCCATTGTTAAATCCGGTAAGAAGTAAATACTTTGGCTCCGTGCTAAATGATCATTTTAGTAACTACAGTGTAATTAATATTCTCGACGTTGGATGTGGGGGAGGGCTTCTGGCTGAAGAGCTATGGTCGTCTAAATTTAGTCTGTATGGACTCGATATTTCATTCCCGTCTGTGTTGTGCGCTAAAGAGCATACTACCTATAGCGGGGCCAGCATTTCATACCTCAATTCATCTGCCGAGGCCATTCCTTTTCCACATGGATATTTCGATGCAGTCATATGTGCTGATGTACTCGAACATGTGGATGATTGGCGTCAGTCCATAAAAGAGATTTCCCGGGTCCTTAAACCTAATGGAATATTCTTGTTTGATACCGTCAATAGGACACTATTTTCTTGGCTTGTAGTTATTAAGTTGATACAGGATTGGCCATTGACGAGGATTGTGCCTAAGCGCGGTCATGTATATGAGAAATTGATCCGTCCCGATGAGCTTAATCAGGCGATGAGGGAGCATGCTGTGATTGAAAGAGAGCGATCTGGTTTGTGGACTGGTGCCAATATATACGATGTTTTGAGTGTCGGTTTTAACTTAAAGTATGGAAATATGACTTTCCCTGAAGCCGGTCGCCGCTTGCAATTGGAACTTAGCCCCAATACATGGATGTCTTATATAGGTTATGGGCAGAAGTTGCCGTAGGAATAATGAAACGACCTAGAATTCAATCAGGTAAGTTGGATCCGGTGTTCCTTGTCGAAAGCACCGACTGATATCCTGGGTATATAGGTGCTGGCATTGGCTGCGGCACAGTAGGCTAAATCTTCTGTTATCCCTACCCGGTTCAGTCTTCGTCCACTGTCAGATATTTTGAGTGCTTGCTCAGGGTTGGGATAGTGATGGTGAATAGCCTGGGCAGCAAGGGCCGAATCGTCGAGGTTCGGATTTGATTGAGATATTCGATCTGCCAGCATTCCTGCACACACCGCATCGTCAAGGGCAAATGCGTTGTGACTACCGGCGCAAACCAGAACGACTCGTTCACCGTCGAAATTTATCGCTTCTTCCACGATTGCGTCTAAGTTGCGAATACATCCGAAAACTATTGATCTGGCTCCTTGGCATGTGCGGGCCGCGTAAGTGCCATTTGTGGTGCCGAAAATTACCTGCCGGTTTGAAAAATTCAATTCTTGGACTTCTAAAGGAGAATTTCCGAAATCGAAGTTTGGTAATGGAAGACCGTCTTGCTCTCCTCCAAGTGCTGCAGTCGGTAGGTGCTGGTCCCTGTATTTACGAGCATCAATCGCACTATCAGCAAGGAATATCTCCGGGTTTCCATTTTCGCCCAAGGCACATAGAGTGCTGCTGGCTCGTACTACGTCAATAATTACACACAGGCAGTCTTCAACCCTAGCTAATGTCCTGGGTGGCAGGAATTCTACCGATAGTCTTTTACTCTCAGGTTTTGGGCTCAAACCTTAGGATACTCGGTCGTCACAATTTCGGTACCGTCATCAATAGGGGTCACCTCATAATCCGCAAAGAGATTTGGGGATTCGGATTTCATTATAGTGAGTATTTCAGTGGCGACTTTCCGTATCTCTATTTCTGCATGCTCATTGCCTCTCAATTCGATGAAATGCCTTAATGCGCGCGCGTTGGCCGTTACAAAAATCTTGGTCTCAGTAGCATTTGGTAAGACACTGCGAGCCGCCTGACGAGCTAGTTTCCTTCTCAAAGTTCTGCTTTCAACTTCCGAATACTCTTCGCGAAGTACTTGGGCAAGTTCCTTGTAAGCATCTAATGAATGTTTTATGGACGACGTCCATATGTCATGCGCCTTTGGATTATTTGCTATAACGTCCGGCTCCACGAATTGAGTGTTTGATTCATTTACGTACCTTTGGCTCAATTGGCTATATCCGAACCCAGCGCGGTGGCGTATCAGTTCATGGGTGAAACTTCGGGACACTCCCGTGATAATAAAATTCCAGATAGCGTGCTCTGTGACACTACCGTGCCCCGAGCTTAGTATGTTTTCCATATATTCTGCGCTGGTGCTCCTGCCCTTACCGAAAGACATGTAGCAAAGTCGCCCCCCTGCTTCTGCAAGTATTTCACCTGCTACGGTGCTGTCCGGGTTCCATTCCATTCCATAATCAGCTAGGAATTTGTCCATATCTCGGTGTTCGATAGTTTGCCGTCCTACCAAATAGACACGTGGCTGTTGAATAATGTCGATTTGACTACTCTGATTATTAGTTGTTTCTTTAGTCATTGCGGATCCCTTTTTGGTCGTATTATGGTTATTAACTTGTACTCGGACAAATTTGCTTTAACTGGATGTTTTAATGAAAGATGACTTTGAACAGGTTCTCCCTCAAGGGGATTGGTACATAGTACCCCCAGTTGATGGTGATTGGCACATAGACGCTACACCTGATGGGCGTGGAGGGCAGCATATGCGGATGCATTATCCAGAGGGATATACGGCATCAGTTTATATGCGTTGTGACGGTGTACTGCGTGTTCGACTCTATAGAAACAATATTCCAGTAATGATGGAATTAGATGAGGAACATAAGCACATATGGTTCACTAAGGGGTAAATAACTTGTATCAGAACGGGTGTTACAACTTTATGGACAAGGGCTTATAGGAGATGCGTGATCTAGTAGTTGATGACTGAGTGAACCCTTTTGGAGGTTAAGGCTTGTCGGCCGTTGAGAAAACTTAACTCGATTAGAAAAACACATCCGACGATTAGTCCTCCGAGACGTTTTACAAGATCCTCTGTCGCCGCCGCCGTACCTCCTGTCGCTAGCAAGTCGTCGACTATGAGAACATTAGTGCCTTCCCGAATCGAGTCGGTATGAATGTGAAGCTCGTCACTACCATATTCCAGGTCATAACTTATGGACGTAGTACTTGCTGGCAGCATCCCAGGTTTTCGGACAGGAACGAAACCGCATCCTAATCTGTCGGCTATCGCAGATGCGAAGATAAAACCTCGAGATTCCACGGCTATTATTAATTCAGGACGGTCATCAATGAAGGGTTCAGTCATAAGCTCGATGGCCATGCTAAACGCTTTCCCATCTTTTAATAATGTGGTTATGTCTTTATATACGATGCCGGGTTTTGGAAAATCTTGAATGTCTCTAACCAATTTGGCCAATTCCGTTGATCGATAATCGTTTTGCATATTTCCTATCCCGTGGTTGGATTTTACCTATGGTAAAAGACGAGTAACTTTGGACCCAGTTAATTGCCTGAACCCTTCGGCATGGGGGCAACAGGCCTCTAAACCTCTATAAGCGCTTAATGTGTCATAAGCTAATGTAGTCTCCATCTTGTTGTGTAGTTGCGCATGTTTTTGGGCAGACTCAAACTTAGATAGCAGATCTTTCTTAATGTTGAGTACTGATGATATATCTACGTAAGTATCGGGAATGATGGAATTTGGTGGAAGTGCATCTATCGCGAATATTGCAGGTGGTGTTAGTAATGTTGGCCCACCTTCCACACCATTAACTGTGGACATCTCTCCTGCTTTTAACACCTGCTGTGCAATGTTCTTATGGTCAGAGTGGTGGGAACAGGGGTTATGCGTGAATAATATTTCTGGCTTAACACTTCGTATCAATTCTACTAGTTGAAGGGTTGTGACCGGGTCATCACCCACTGTGAAATCTGATTGTTCAAGCATGATTAATGAGCAATCTAATATTTGTGCAGATTCGGCAGCTTCTTCAGCCAATTTCTTGCTGATTTGCCAAGGATCTATATCATGCTGTGACAGATTACCACTGGTAACATGTGCGATCGTGATCTCGTGATTTTTTCCTAATAGGGACAAAGTGCCCCCACAACAAGCTTCAACTTCGAAAGGGCGACCACCTATAACCAGTACTCTCAATGTTTTCCTCAGGTCTTGATTTTGCATAATGCATAGACTGTTTACCTGATTTTGTGTTCCGTATGCAAACTATAATTGTGTGAGTAAATGATGAAACGTTTTCATGACACAGCAATTTTGTGCGTTCGCTCTGGTGATGGAGGGGATGGGTCGCGCCATTTGAGACGTGAGAAATATATCTCAAAAGGAGGTCCGGATGGTGGTGACGGAGGTAGGGGTGGGCATGTAATATTGCAAGCTACTACTAATGATGCCACATTAATTAGATTTCACTTCAACCAGAAACTTCGGGCGGGTAGGGGAGGGGACGGTGGGCGAAGTGGTAGTACGGGGGCTGATGGAGAAGATCTGGTTGTTCCGGTTCCCGAGGGCACCTTGGTTATAGATAATGACAACGGACAGGTAATTGGGGATCTAATTAAGGCGGATGATCAGCTGGTAGTGGCTGAGGGTGGTGAATCTGGTTTAGGCAATATGCATTTCAAGAGTTCAACCCATCAAGCGCCTAGGATTTCACTAAAGGGTGGCAAAGGGCAAGAGCGATGGTTAAGGCTTGAACTTAAATTAGTGGCTGATGTGGGATTAGTTGGTTCTCCTAATGCTGGAAAATCATCTTTGATGAGGCGCATTTCTGCTGCTCGTCCTAAAGTAGCAGCATATCCATTCACAACTTTGAGTCCGGTATTAGGAGTGGTGACGATGGGGGATTTGAGCCTCATTGCTGCTGACATTCCTGGGCTTATAGAGGGTTCTCATAAAGGGTCTGGACTTGGTGATGACTTTTTGCGTCATATCGAGCGGACAAGATTTCTTATTCACGTAGTGGATATGTCTGGTAGCTCTGGTGATCCGATGGCCAATTTCGAGAAGATTCGTGTGGAATTAGAAATGTCTACACGTAAATTGGGTGAACGTCCGTTCGTTGTTGCTGCAAATAAGATGGATCTTGTTGAAGCACAGGGTGAATGGGAAGCGTTTTGTTATGAAATGAGCAAAATGGACATACTTGTTTATGGTATATCTGCTGTAACGGGTGATGGAATAGACAATCTTCTGAAAGCTACGTTTGAACAGGTATCCAAAACTTTCCGCCCAGCCATTTTGGATGAGCCAAGCGAAGTGGTACTGCGGCCTGGACCTGGCGTCAACGCGGTTAGCGTAGAAGAAATTTCGCCTGAAACCTACGTAGTTTACGGTGATCACGTGGAAAAGCTAGTCTCTAGGATCGATGGTGATGTTCCGGAGGCTATGGATTGGTTGCAGAAGCAATTAGAACGACTAGGCGTATGGAAAGAGCTGCGCAGGTCTGGTGCTTCCCCGGGATGTACTATTCAAATAGGTCAAATCGAGTTTGAGTGGGCGGACTAACGACTAACTTGCTGTAGCATCAACTGATATGAGTAACTGATTGGTTAGCACATATCCCCATTTATTTGTTGTGTGACGCGGTGTACGGAAGAAGCGCCAAATAACGTGAGCGTTTTATTTGTCTACTCAGTAGTCGCTGGTGGCTAGCGTCTAGCCCCGTCTGACGGCGGTTCAGCAATCTTCCTGAGTCTGTAATGAAGCGCCGCATCATTGCCACGTCTTTGTAGTCCAAGTTGATACGTCCATCGACCCAATCACCTTCTTCGATTCGAGAGGTTCTTCTTCTTGGCCCTCCTCGGCCTCTTGGTCTGCCGCCTTGAGTGGTGGAGCGGCCTTCGCGATTGTTATTCTGACGATCATCTTGGTTTCTGCCACCGTATGAGGTTGTCTGTTCTAGTTCTGATTCACCAGTCATGATGAGTCCTCCTTGTTACTATGAGTGTAGCGTTTGTCCAAATTATGGATTTGCTAAAAGGGTAGGTCGTCTGGGTCTATCTCGCCCGGCGACTGTTGGGTTCCAGAGCTGGACTGCGGGCTCGGTGTTGATCCACTTCCACCGTCGTCCCGACTGCGGGCTAGCAATTGTAATTGATCAGCTTGAACTTCTAGAGAAGTTCTTGTTTGTCCATCATTCCCGGTCCAGGTGCTAGTGCGAAATCTACCAGAGACGAACACTTGGCTTCCTCTTTGTAAGTAGTTGTTGGCTATTTCAGCCAATCCACGCCAACAGGAAACCCGAAACCAATCGGTGTTTTCCTCTTCTTGGCCGTCGCGGCCTCGCCTGACGTCCGTTACGGCAACATTAAAGCTAGTCACGGGCACACCGGTTGAAGTTGACCGCATTTCAGGGTCAGCCCCCAAATTACCTATGATTGTAATTATTTTTGTGCCGCGACTTCGACCCCTTCTTTCATTCCCTGAATAATCACTCATTGGAACTCTCGTCTTTTTGTGTATCTACGACGTATTCCTCATCCTGATTATCGACTACTTCATCTGAATCCCTGACGGACTCTAATTTTATTTCAGGGCCGACACCACCTTCGTCTAAAACCAGCAGGTATCTGATTAACCCCTGTTCGAGTCTTAGTGTTTCGTTTAGTTGAGCAATCGAGCTTGGGTCTGCATCCAGCTTATGAAGCGTATAATAGGCGTCTGTCTTTTTGTCGATGGGGTATGCGAGTTTGCGTCTGCCCCAGTGATGGGTAGACTTAACAGATGCTCCTGCGTCAGAAATAAGTTTTTCTAGATGACCTAGTTGTTCATCGGATATCTTGGGTTCATCTTCTATTTCAAAAAGGGAAACCAATTCGTATTTACGCACCACTAATCCTTTCTATGGAGTTACCAGCTTCGAAGCTAACTGAAAAATTACTTCTGCTGGCAGAAAGTTCCTCTTTTGGGTGAGAACTGTCATTCAAAGAGATAATATCATTTGGGTGTATAACTCGCCCATAAATCGTTTGCACGATATAGCTCTGAGGAGATCTGCCTGTGCTTGATACTGACCTGGCTCGTGCTAGACATCGTTCACGAAATCCATTTTATCGATGGGGTTTCTGGCCCATTCCTATCGATCCTAACGATTATTTAGGCAGCGGTGAGCTGGTGGATATCGGCATCGGGCGGGTATACATCGAGTCGATTGGAAATGGGAAAGACATAATAATGCTGCCTGGTTTCGCAGGATCCTCTCGTTCCTTTAGAGGGATTGCGAAGGAATTGCAGGATGACTACCGTGTCCATCTATGTGATTTTCTTGGGTCTGGTCTTTCTGATAAACCGCAGGGAGTGGACCACTCCTGGCGGGGACAGGCCAGGCAGATCGACGCAATTATGAAGGCTTTGGAGATAAAGAAAGCAATATTGATAGCAAACTCTGGGTCTTCCATGACCTCAATATTTGCAAGCTTTAGGTCGCCTCGAAGATTTGAGGCACTCGTATTAATATCGCCGTTTTTGGCCCCTAGTATGGCGGCGAAGTGGGGGGCAAAGCTTGCTGGTAATTCCCTATTTTCGCATTTGATGCCGTTGGTATTGGGCAGTCGTTTTGCAGTGAAGCTAGCGAACCATTTAGGGCATTGCGACAAATCTATGATTAATGACGAAACGATTGATGAGCAATACTTAGCTCTTGGGAGCCCTGGGTTTTGGGGTTCATTGAAAAGATCTGCTAGATACCTGTATCCAGCCGGAGTACGAGGCATAGCACAGATGATCGAAATACCTACTCTGGCGATAATTGCGGAAGCAGATAAAGCATGTGATCTAGAGCGTACACAAGACTTGATTTCAGATATGAGTGGAGGACATTTGGAAATCCTTGAGGACTGTGGTCATATGATTCATGCTGAAAGACCTGATTCCGCCGTCCGATTGATACGTGAATTTTTGGGCGCCGAGCCTGAGTAAGTGAAACAATTCATGGCGATTCGGATATGTAAGTTCTTATTTATTGCGGTGTGGTCAGTGCGCTCGTTAGTTTATCTTCCAATTCTGCTTCGGCAAACAATCCCTCAAATCTGCTCAGAACTAACTTGTCCTTGATAACAAACACCCATGGTTCTGTGGAGAGGTTCCACATACGTGCTGCTTCGACCCAAGATAACTTGCCTTCTCTTCGAACAGTGTCTAAGTCAAAAGGTTCGACATGGATGAAATTGGTTGAATGAGGGTGTTTACGATGTATCGCTTCTACTACATCCAAAACAGGTCCGCACATCCGGGTTGTACAGTACCCTGGAGTAGCAAAAACTAGGACTAAAGGCTTTGGTTCTTCTAAGGCTCTTGTTATTGTCATTTTGTAGAAGGATGGGTTTGGGGTGGGGTGAGTGCTAATCCGAGCAAGGCCCTCCAGGGTTTTGAATGTTGGATTTGTTGCAGGGATAGCAGCGTCTCCGGGTCTTGGGGCATTGGTTGTGTCGACTACTTCGAATGCTAGTTGCGCATATTGCGTGTCTTTTTGAGTGGGTAATTCTATTTCTAATGTTGCTTCCCAATAACCCTCTGAAGGAATATCAACATCGTCTAATACATACAGGCCCTGGAAACCGGCAAGGGCGATCGGATTTGAGGAGTCTTGCTCAATGATGGCCAAATATTTTGCGTTTATATTGTTAATCGTAAATGCAGGCGTCTGGTTGATTGTTGTAATTGTTGCCATAACATTAGCGTTTTCTATAGGGTCGCTCTCTCTAGTCATCAGTTGAAAAGGTATCCGGATTTTGCCTGGGTAGAATTCTTTGGCCGTTAGAACGGCCACTAGCTGGGTCTGATTAATATCAATTTGTTCAGTCTGCCGTGTTGAAGTGGACAATTCAGCTGAGCATGCTTGCCAGCAGATTGTGCATATGATGTACAGGCTAATGAGTGTGGTGTTAAGCAGTCTTGATGCCGGCCTGTTATTAAGCATTTAGATTTGCAGCTTGCCTTTCGATACGCCAGAGTTTGCGCTAGCATGGTGGGTGATGAGGCATTTACAGGATTAATGATAGTCCACTGTACTGAGTGTGAATGGGAAAGGCATGATATGTCGGACGAAATTGTATACGTTTCCAAAGTTATGGTTGATAGAGTAAAGGGTAAGGGCAAGTTGAAGCGTGTATTTGTTCCGGGGGACGATGGGCCAGTTTTGATGGGCGTGCATTCAGAAGTTGCCGAATTCTACGGTGAAACCGATGATTCGAACGAGCCTTGTGCGGCTACCTTGGATTATGTTGTTGGAGCAGCTGCTGGCTGACTGACCGGAACCTTAGGAGGCGCGCTGGAGGCGCGTGGTATTGACGCTACAGATGATAAATTCGTTGCCGATGCAACGGGTGATGTCGTAAAAGGTGATGATGGAATTTTATTGATCAAGCGAATTCATGTCTCCTATCGACTAATAGTTGACGACGATAAAAGGGAAGCGGCAGAAAGAGCCCACGGTTTGCATAAGAAGGTCTGTGCCGTGTCGCGTTCTCTGGAGAAGGCAATAGACATTACGACCGAATTGAACATGGAATATTCTGCTAGGTGAGATTAAGGTATCAATCAGGCTTGAGCTGATCTTTGGTTTCTAGTACTGAATAACCAGGTTTTACCATACCCATTTTAAGGTATGTGTTGATACCAATGTGGTTATTGTCGTGGACGTAAAGCCGGAGACCACAATATTCAGAAGAAGCGTCCGCTATTTTTTTGACATGGTTGTACAGACTTCGGAAAACCCCTGACCTCCTGTCTTCAATTTGGACGTATACACTCTGTATCCATATGATGTTGCTATTGCGCCAGTCGCTCCATTCCAAAGTTATCATCAATTGGCCGGACACTCTTTTGATCCCGGACTCTGTAATTTCGGCCAAGAAATATGATCCTTTGCTTGGATCCTCTATGGCTGATGCTACTCCCTCTTTTAGCAATGCCCTGTCTAGTGAAATGCCCTCTGATTCCAAGGCCAATAGCTCATTAAATCTGACTATAGTGGATATGTCGGATTTGCTTGCTTCTCTAATGCTTATCTTGTTCATGCATCTGTAACCTCTTCCTAGCTACCTCAAACTGGAAATTGGACTCGTCCCAGGCTTGTACGCATAATTTTTTGGACAGCCCAGATATGGATTCTAATTTACTGATATACCTACTGCGTCTTTTTCTATATGTATTACTGCAAGATGAAATTCGTTTTGATCCTAGCCCCGGACAGAAGCGGGATTGTTTTCTTCCAGAAACAAACAATTTCCCACACTCTCTGCAAGATTTTAGGTAGATTCCAACCTCAGCATTGAAAAGGTCTCTCAAATGAAGATAGGCTGCCTGGATAGGTGCTACCAGTTTTATCCCTTGCAACGTTATCGAAGTTTGTTTTAGGTTGTTGACTATACAAAATTCTATTATGGTTTCTGCCATTTCTCGTGGGTGCGCATTTTTCTCGAAAGTTATTGAACTGTTTAATTTCAGACCGATTGCTAACAGATGGTGAGGTTCAGTAGGGTTAGGCACATGTTGCAATGCGTTAGCGCGACCCTTAAAGTTGTGTAGCATCAATGATTTACCTTCGTATAGACGAGCTTCGGGAAGGGATTCAGCAATTCCAGATAATTCATGCTGGAACAATATTCGTTCAAGAGTTGCTGTGGCAGAGTCTCTATGGTGTATTAGCTCCAGTAAAAAGCCGATCGTTTCTGCATGCCGGGAGATCCATATTAAAGGGTCGTAGTGTGTGTTTTCGCTGGGGGTTAGAGGTCCAAAACTATTGGTTACCCAAGGTGGTATCGGTTGGTTATTCAATGAGTTATCTCGCCATAACTGGGTAAATCCTAGGGATCCCCATTTGGCCGCAAAGCCTAAGAAATATTCAGGTTTTTGGCTGGCCGCGTGATCGTCTAGTCGTGCTATGTCAGAGACTATCTCAGCATTACTGCGTGCTGCGGTGTTTATGAGGTTATATCCGTCTGGTATTTCCTCAGCACCAATGTCGGTGACGATCTGTTTGAGATCTATGTTCTTGTCAGGTGCTATACAAGGCCAGCTTAGCCTACCTGTAGGATCGGTACGTAATGAGTAAGAGGGTGCTGTAACGCTCGCACATACCCAGTCTGTGTTTTGTTTAAAGCTAACCATGTTTCTAGATTCTGATCGTGCTGTATTGTTATTATTGTTTGCCAACCCATAAATCGAGTATAGTACACATATTATATCAATTATATAATGTGCCCCAGTAATTGTTTTGTGAGGTGCCCCTTTTGAGTACTGTGCAAATGATCGAATATGACGTGGCCTCCGATGAAATTCGAAGTATTTATGACGACATTATGGCGACTCGCCAAACTGAAACGGTCAACAATTTTTGGAAAGTTTTGGCTTCTCGGCCAGATCTTCTGAAAGACACGTGGAATGATGTCAAGAGTGTAATGAGTGCTGGAGAATTGGATCCATTAACAAAAGAAATGGTTTATGTCGCCGTAAGCGCTGTTAATGCCTGCGATTACTGTATCAACAGTCATACGGCCGCAGCTCGGTCTAAAGGTATGAGTGAAGGGATGCTAATGGAGCTTATGGCGGTCGTAGGTATGGCGAACCGAACAAATGCTCTGGCAAACGGGCTTCAAATAGACGTTGACAATGCGTTTCGTAATGGTGGTCGTTAACGGTTACAACTATAGATTTTTAAAGAATTCCCAATTTGCTTTCAATGTGTCTTGTCTGTCTAACTTGCTTGGAATGTCGTGCCCGCCTTCGATAATACCAAAGTGGAGTACGCGGCTGGAGTTCAAGCATTCTGTTTCTATTTCTGAAATAATTCAGGGATTAACAAAGAGTGATTCATAGTTTGATACGATTGGTCGCTCACATGTTGCGACTTCAATCACTGCGGGATTGCCGCTATTGACAACGTCCACCCCCCAACTAATTGTAGATGCCAGGTCATCAATGACATCGACTTTCTTTGCTTCTACTCCTAGCGCTTTAGCTACTTCAGCGTAATCTCCTGCCATATATTTTGCTTGGTAAGCTTCTATGGCGGCAGGCATGTGCGTTTCGTATCCTCCCATAGCGCCATTGTTCAGGATTACTGTTAAAACTGCAATATTGTTTCGTGATGCAGTTTCAAAATCCATGCCTGCCATCCCTACTGCAGTGTCTCCCATTACATTGAGAACTAGCTTGTCTGGGTCAGCAAGTTTTGCCCCATAGGCAAGTCCTAACCCATAACCAAGTTGAGTCGATTTCCCCCAACCTATGTAGTAGCTATGCGGTTCGCAGTGCCAAAATGGTGCCATTTGGTCTCTGGGGTTTCCGGAATCATGAGTGACGATAGAAGGGGTGTTTGAAATTTGGTAATTGAGTTCATTGATTACGCGGTAAGGGTTGATTGGCTGATCTTTCGATTCAAGGCTGGGGGTCCATTCATTTAACCAATTAGTTTTCAGCTGTTTGATTTCCTGTGTTGGATCTGGCTTAGGTGGAGCATTTCTCGATCTAAGCTCTTGGGTAATCTGGCGCAAAACCAGTTTGATGTCGCCTATGACTGCGTGCTCCAGTCCGTAATCTTTATAAAGGTCAGTGTCATTATCGATTAATTGTACTAACCTCTTCGATCTAGGTATTTCAGCCTGCTGATTGGCGATGCTGAATCCCGCTCCGGCTCCGATAACGAGGTCCGCTTTTGCCATAAAGTGGGCCGCCGGGAGAGATCCTACTTTTCCAAGCAGTCCTAGGGCGAGTGGATGCGAGTCAGCTATGGCCCCTTTCCCGTTTAGCGTAACCATCACTGGCGTATTTGTGATTTCAGCTAAATTCGTCAATTCTTCGGTAGCATTTCCGTATAGAATTCCCATCCCAGCCTGTATCACCGGATTTCGTGATTCTTGAAGCAAGTCACATACGATTCTAATATCAGCTAGATCCCCTAATGATTTATGTGTCTGCGGTTGCTTATAGCCTTCAAGACTTTGAGTGAAGTTTTGGGACCCTATATCCATAGGTAATTGGAGAACGATTGGTCCCTTTTTACCATTACGACACATAGCGAATGCTCGTCTTAGCCTATCAGGTATCGAATGAACCGATGCTATCTGAGCTGTCCACTTTGTGACGCCTCGATAATTTTCGACGGTGTCAAACATCGGGGATATGCCCATACGTTGCGATTCATATCCGCCAGCGAGCATGATTAATGGGGTGCTGTCTGCAAAAGCTTGTGCTATTCCGCCAAAAGCATTTTCGGATCCAGGGCCGTATTGTACTGCCACTACTCCAATTTCTTTTCCTCTACTAACTCTACTGACGCCATCAGCCATATTGATGATAGTGCGCTCTGTACGGCCAATTATTGGTCTGATGCCCACTTTAGTGCAGGCATCAATTAGCGGGCTGTGAGGGAAAGAGAAAAGATAACGAACACCTTCATCACGCAATATGGCCGCAACAGCGTCATGCCCGTCCATGGTGCCTCCTGAGCTATCGTAGCTAATGTTGTGCACCTATTTAGTGTATTTGCTTTTAACAATAATTGCTTGTTAGTGCTGTTATTTGGAGGCGTGAATGATTTTTGATTGAGATTGGCGTAGAAACAAGGAGGGCGGACCCATAACTTTTGGGGGGAGGAGTGTGCATCAGTATGACTGCTTTATCAGTAACACACTGAGGGTCCGCCCTCAATGTTAAGGTACATTGTGCATTAATTCACAAACTATTGTCAAATAGATTACTATTATAACTGTAGAGACGGTCAGCCCTTGCCTTCAGTCGATCATTTAATTGTGCGGTTTCCATAAAATAGTGTAGTAATTTGTCGGTGCGGTAAAGTGAGTTGATCCAAGTCTCGTGAGCTCTAATGCATACGGAGGATGTATACAACCACAACGCTAGACATGTATCTGTGACTACATCACAGACCTAGTAGCAAGGGATGGAGGACAACACTAGACTTAGTAAACGCTATGTGAAAGATGTTCTAGAGCTATCGATGATGCTCACTCTTGGTGAAAAACGTGTTCTAAAAACACTCTGGTCTCGCCGCTACTTGAGTCTACGATGTCTGAATGCAATTTACGCCATTCCTGAACAACGTCTGATTCCTCTAGCATGGCATCTGTAGATTCAAAATTGTCGCATTCCATGTATGCGAACACTAAGTTGCCGTATAGAAAACATGAGTGGTTTCTGACTCCGGCGGCACGATTAGCATCTATCATTTCCTGCCATACCGCCTGATGGGTTTTTCTGTATGCTTCAACTTTGTCGGGATATAGTTTTAATACAAAAGCAACTTGTTCCATTGGTTTCTCCTATACAAGTATTGACCTAGTAGTTCTACCTTACTGGATTAATTAGAGCCAGTTAACGCAGCTGCAGCGGCCTTACCTTGGTCTGATTCAGGATCACGATGGACTATGCGTTCTAGATGAAGCCTAGCGTGTTCATTTCCGTTCGACGCTAAAGCTATTGCCTGTTCGAATGCCTTATCCATGTAACTTGAATCCTTACTGAGTACGGGACCATCACGGTCTTTCCAATAGTACTTCAAGGAATCATCCGTCCAGCCTGCATACACCTCTTCCCAGCTCAATGGTGAGAAACTGGCTAAATGAGGTTGCAACATATGTTCTGCCACTGGGTCGTTTTCATTCTGGTACCTATTATCTAGAGAAACCCGCAACCTGTCTTCTGTAACGTTCGGGAGGGCTTTATGCAAAGTTAGACTTGGAAAAATAAGTGCATCACCTGCTTCATAGTCGATTGTGTGCCAGTTGCCCTCATGCCCTGAAGTGTCGACAGACAAAGATCCTGCCCCTAGTGAAAACGCGTGATCCAGCACCTCATCTACTCGGTGTGACCCTGGCAGAACAGCTAATCCCCCTAGTTCTACAGGGCAGTCGCCGACTGGTGACCAGCACGTAAATGTATCGTAAGAACCTTGAAAATGAACAAAGTCTTGATGTACGGGTGTTGTGTGATCTGTGAATTGCGGAAACCATAAACGTGCAATTTTGGAAGGGTGTGGGAAAACTGTATCACCAATGATTTTCTCCATTATTGCCAGCACGTCTGGATGATGGGCGGTCTGATGAAATGATTGAACCTTGTATACCTCGTGGTAAACCTTGGGATAGTCTGGATCCCCTTCCGTGCATCGTTTGGAAATGTCTGCAATGCCGTCCATGGGATCTGTACCCGCGACCAGCCAACCACCTTTTTGCATTACTGTCAGCAGATCTTTGCGAAGTTTCATAATGACGTCAGGATCAAACAGCCTTTTGAAGAATAGATATCCGTCTTCTGCTAATCGCGATTGCAATTCGGCCGAATCTTCCATGGCGTCATTGGCAGATTGCAGAGTTTTAAGTTCGCTTTGCATCAGTTTGTCTTTCCCATTTCTATCCCAGCAGCCTTCAAGCTAACTAGACTTTTGTGATCTTATCAGAACAAACCCCATTGCAGCGTTTGTGAGTCCCATGGCAATCCAGACAAGAAAACCGACTAGGCCAGGAGTGCTTGGAGTGCCGAAGATGAATAGAATTACACCTATCGCTGCAAGAGCAGACAACACCCATCCTAGAGTGACAGGTATTTCAGACTTTCGCATAATTATGGATGTTCCAATAAGTATCGTTGCTATTGGCCAGACAAAACCCAACCCTCCCCCAATGTTGTCGGCTGTTAATTGAAGTGTATGTCCGGCCTCATGGCCTACTGTTTTTGCAACTTCTATTGCTTGTTTTTGTAAGCCCCAGCTCGCCATTGCAACTCCAGCTAATCCTGGGAACAATATTGCTGCAGCACCGGAATACGCTGATCCAGAGCCGCCCTTGTTACGGAGCAAAGTTGCTAGCATGCCAAGCCCCACGAACCAGCCAATGAAGCAAACCCCTCCGATAATTCCTAATGTCAAGTATGCGGTCTCATTTGCTAGGTAAAGCTTGAGGTTTTCTGAGGCAGTATCGGCGTTACCAATGATTACTGGCTCCAGAAAGCCCCAGATCACGAAAGTTCCTATCGGCCCGAGAATTAACAGGATTCCAGTCAAAGTACGAGTGCTCATATCTGGTTCCCCCTACCAAATTGTGTGCAAGCGACGACATGACAACAACCGACACTTCAATGAATAAATTGCCAACCATCTAGTGATCAGCGTACCTCAACCCCGTGCAAAAAAACAAGTTGTCGGTGGCTGAAAACACGGCGTTCGGCGCTCCCTGCTGGATCATTTAGCGCGATACAATATTTCAGGGTGTGTGACTAGTGCTTGGACAATACGCGACTAGTTTGGCGACCCGCTTTGGTTTTCAAGTTTTGCATCTAGTAGCAACAAAGCAGAAGTGTTATCGCCCGCCATCTCAATTTGATGGACAATGTCCCCTGTCACTTTTTCCTCTTCTACCTGTTCGGCAATAAACCACTGAAGCATTACTTGTGCCGGATAATCATTGGTATCAAGTGCAAGCTGGTATAAGGAATTTATCTCACCAGTAACCGCTTTTTCGTGTTCAAGAGCTGCTGATACTAGTTCTCGAGCAGACCCCAACTTGTGTTCAGGGGCTTGAATAATACCGAGTTCAATTTGACCACCTCTGTCTAATATGAAGTCGAATAATTTCATAGCGTGCATGCGTTCTTCTTCAGAATGATCACGCATCCATTTTGCGAATCCATTGAGATTTAACTGAGAAAGCGCTGCTGAAATGGACAGGTATGAATAGGAAGCTGATAGCTCGTTTACTACTTGTTCATTTAATGCTTTTTGTAGTCGTGGATTGATCACTAACTCTGCCTTTAGTCTAAAGTTGAAACATTGCCTAATTCAGTTTGAATTGTGACCTAGTATTGAGAATTGTGCGTTAGCAAATGCTTGAAATTTATATTAGTCTCTACAAATAAACTAGCAGGCTTAGCCATCAGGCTTAGCAATCGAGATATGCCTTGCAAAGGTGGGTGTATGGGGCGCAACAATATTGACGTATATGACTATGTGGTTGTAGGGGCTGGGGCGGCTGGTTGTGTGGTGGCAAATAGGTTGAGTGAGGATAGACGTTGTTCTGTTTTGTTGCTTGAAGCTGGAGGTCCTGATCGTAATCCTCTTATTCACATCCCCGTGGGTTTTACCAAACTGACAAGTCCTGGGGTCAATTGGGGATTTAGTACGGTCCCTCAACCACAAATGAATGACCGTCAAATGTGGTATCCGCAAGGTCGAACCTTGGGCGGTTCTACCTCGATTAATGCGATGATTTATATCAGGGGCCACCGGTCGGATTACGAATCGTGGAGGGTTCTAGGCAATGAAGGTTGGGGTTATGACGGGGTGCTGCCATACTTTCGGATTTCGGAGAATAATACCCGTTTGAATAATCAATACCATGGAGTGGGTGGGGAATTAAATGTAACGCAGCAAATCCAACATAATCCTCTAACACGTGCTTTTGTCTTAGCTGCCCAAGAGATTGGAATAGATTTTAATCCGGACGTTAATGGTGCCACTCAGGATGGGGTGACTTTCTACGACGTCACACAACGTGATGCGAAGAGAGAAAGTTCTGCAACCGCCTTTCTACGTCCAATCCAAGAGCGTTCAAATCTAACAGTAATTACAAAAGCAAGGGCGACAAGAATTCTTGTGAAGAATGGTAAGGCAGTGGGGCTCGAATATAGACGACGAAGAAATACACATGTAGTGCATGCTGATAATGAAATTGTTCTATCCAGTGGGGCGGTGAATTCTCCGCGTCTGCTGATGTTATCTGGGATTGGACCTGCTGGGCACTTGTCCAGTGTTGGTGTTGATGTGGTTCATGACTTACCAGGAGTTGGTCAAAACTTTCAAGATCATATGGATGTATATCTGACGGCTGAAACGGCACCGATTTCTTACAATCGAGAAGATAGGCCAGATCGAGCTTTACGACATATGATTCAATATTTGCTGTATAAAACTGGTCCGATGACAGCATGTGTAGCAGAGGCGGGTGCATTTGTCAGAAGTAGCGACGCAGTAAATTCGCCAGACATACAGATTCATTGTCTTCCTGCTTATGTTATCGATCATGGGCGACAACGGCGAAAAGGACACGGTATCACGATCAACACGTGTAATCTTCGTCCACGCAGTGTCGGATCTGTGAAACTGCGATCGGCAAACCCTGAAGAGGCTCCTCTGATCGATCCTAATTTTTGTGGTGATTCCTCAGGATATGATTGGGAAATATCAATGGCGGGCTTTCACTGGGGCAGGAAGTTATTACAAACAGAAGCATTTGCTCCCTACATAAGGTATGAGCACATGCCAGGTGTATCTGTTACTAGTGATGAAGCTATAAGAGACTACATAAAGAAATGGTCGAAGACCGATTACCATCCCGTTGGATCTTGTTCAATGGGTGTAGGCGAAGATGCTGTTGTAGATACAGAACTTCGAGTGAGAGGGCTCGAAAACCTTCGCGTGATTGATGCATCGATAATGCCTAAACTAATTAGTGGTAATACTCAGGCTCCTTCCATCATGGTTGGGGAAAAAGGGGCAGCAATCATGAGAGCAGGAAAGCTAGTATAGATCTGAACTAGAAACAACGGTTATTGGTTCTGAAAAGAGTCTAGGTAAGAAAAGGTATCGTTAAAAAAAACAACAGCGTAGAATGCTCTAGTAGGGACACAGAAGAGTAAAGAAGTTGTGGTGACTGATATGTCAGACGAACGATGGAAGTGTAATAGTTGCGACTCAGTGTTGAGCGGTGAGTACAAGTTTTGTGTTCAATGTGGTTCTGAACGTGGATCCCTGAACCTATGTTCTGCGTGTGGTATAGAGTTGCAACCGAGATGGGACTACTGTGGTCGATGTGGACTAGAAACGCCGTTTGCAAGGCGCAATATGAATCAGCCCGAATTTGATGATATCGTTAAGGTGGTCGATGGCATTAGAGGAAACATTAAAGATAAGTTAGGGAGGGGTGTTCGTTATTTGTCGGATAATCCTGATGCGGTTTCTGATCAAGTTGAGGACTTGGTATCGAAAATAAAAACGAGGCTCCAAAAAGAAAAGAAGTAGCTTGAATTGCCTGATTGTTCTAGGGGGTTATATATGCAGCAATCATATCGATGTAATAAATGTGACAATAGTGAATACAGGACAGGTGAATTACGAACTACTGGATCGGGTCTGACTCGTTTTTTGAATATCCAAAACCAGAAGTACGCTACTGTGTCGTGTGCTGATTGTGGGTATACCGAGATTTACAGGCAGGATGGTGGTGGCAAACTAGGCAACATATTAGACATATTCACCAACTGAATGTATTTGTTTGCTTGACCAATGGGTGACTAGGTGAGAACAGCTGTATTAATCGCTAGTATCATGTTGTTTGTTAGTTGCCAGTCTGCTCCGTCTTCTATGGATAAGGCAGAGCAGGCAGGCGGTAATAGGGTAGCAGTCCCGATAATGATATTGCCGTTTAGTTCTGAAAATGAGCCTAAAGGAATAATACCGATTGGCGAGACAACTCGGCATCCTAATGATATGTATGGTCACGTTGGTTTGGATTTTCAATTTGATTATCAGCCTCCGCTCGTTGCAGTTGCGGACGGCATAGTGGTTGACATAATTTCGTACGGTGAAGGCCATTCAGGAACAGGGGGTGTGTTTGATGTTGCGATTGGATTTGAAGGATTTATGGCTATCTACAGCGGGTTGGCAGCAGTGTCTGATGAAATTTCCATTGACGGGAAAGTTATTAAGGGACAGATAATAGGGTATCCATACCCGGTTGGCCCTCCTGAAAATGGATGGCATATGACGCATTGGGAATTTGGGGAATATCAGGGAGGAAGAACATTTACTCGTTTGTGCCCGGTGCCTTATTTCACTGTACAGGAACAGGACAGGCTCAAGTCGATTTGGCAAATTGCTTACTATGATGAAAAGGATAAATTTCCTGATCTGTGTAATGGAATATGGCGGAATTATTGATGGCTGGAGTTTTTCAAGTCGGTATAGATAGACTGCGAACTATCGTACTGAACAAGCTACCTGCATTAAGCTATTCTGATTACAGACGACTGTTCTACTATTCGTTTTTTACTGCGGCATCGCGCTGGGCGCTCATGTTAGCCAGGGGGTGGCTGGTATTTGAGCTTACCGATTCGTCTTTAGCGGTCGGTGTAGTGACCTTTGCCGGGATGTCGCAGCTTATCATTGTAGGGCCAATAGCTGGAGCGGTAGCGGATAGGTTGGATCGAAGACAACTTGCTCTGGCCGCCGTTCTCATCATGATGCTTTCCTCTTCGGTGTTAGCTGCTCTCACACTGGCAAATTGGGTGCAGGTTTGGCACGTTGTTGTATTGGCGGTGGTTCATGGAGTTGCTATGGCGATTGCCCAGCCATCTATCCAGGCTCTAATTCCAAATCTTGTTTCACAGCAGCATCTTCTGAATGCCGTATCTCTAAGTGGTATCGCTCAGCATGGTTCTAGATTAGCCGGACCTCTTATAGGAGGAATATTACTAGTAACTTTTGGCGCGGGAATTTGTTTTGTGTTTGCAACGCTAATCCTGATTTTTGCCTTGCTTCAACTTCTGTCAATTGAATATAGGACAACGGAAGCAGTAGATATCGAAAGGCCAAAAATTACTGTCGTTGGAATTGGACGAGAAATTGCCGCTGGGATCAGTCATATTTGTCAAGATGCTCGGTTATATTCGATCATAGGGTGTGTCGGGTTTCATTGCGCCTTTACTATGGCATACGAGGCGCTACTGCCTCGTATTGCTACCAATTTGGGTGGGGACAGCAACACTTACAGCACCATCGTTGTGGGGGTAGGTGCTGGTGCTGTAGTGGGAGTTCTATTCATTTCTACGATAAAGAATTCGGTGCTACAAGGTAGAGTTTTCACTTTCACTGGCTTGGTTAGTGGATTGGCTATGCTTGTATTGGCAACTACTAACAATACTTCTATTGCGGTACTAGCAGCGGTATTTGTTGGCGGTTCGCAGGCAGGATATATGGCAATATCAAACGCATTAGTGCAAAAAGTAGTTCCGGATTCATTCCGCGGTAGAGTGATGTCAATTTTTGCCATGATTGCCGGGGGCTTGATGGCGTTTATGAACTTAGGATTCGGGTGGTTTGCTGATATGTTGGGGGCGGATGTGTTGATGTTTGTCCCGGGGTTAGCTTGGGTAGTGATATTTTTAATTGCGGCATTAATATTGCCTGAATTTCAATCTGTTTTACGGCGAGGAGTGTTTCGTGATCAACCTGCAACGATCCAAAGTGGTGATTAGGTACTGAATTTGGCGAGTAAGGTAAGGGTTGGAATAATCGGGTGCGGACCAAAGGGTGCGCAGGTTATGTATGCTCCAATATGGCGTTATCTGCGAGATATTGAATTAAAGGTAGTCTGGGATCCCAATTCAAATAATGCCCAAAAGCTTTGCCAATTAATTGGTGAGGGCAAAGTAGTTGCAAATCTTGAAGCAATTTGGGGTTCGGACATAGACGCTGTGATTATTTCTTCGCCTGTGTGGGCTCACGCCACACAGGCGATTACGGCACTTCAGAACGGGTTCCACGTGTTCTGCGAAAAGCCTATGGCAAGGTCTGTGCAGGAATGCAGAGGGATGATCAATGCTGCGAACAACAATGGGAAAGTTCTCATGATTGGGTTCATGAAGCGATATGACAAGAGCTTTCTAAAAGCCGCAGAGATGCTTAGGGCTGGTGATTTGGGCAAACTTATTGAAGTACGTTGTGATTGGTCCTTCAGCTCACCACGGATTGAACGCGTGGAAGGTAGCCGTGAGATGCCGGAAACTTGGGGAGGAGTGTTTCAAGACCATGGTAGTCATACGATTGATCTATGCCGATGGTGGTTGGGTGACGTAATCCATCTAAGTGGTGAAATTCAAGTGGTCGACCCAACCCGTACTGTAGAAGATCATGCATCTGCAGTTATGCGACATGTTTCTGGTGGAACTAGCGTACATACAATCTCTCGAGTTCGGCATGGTCCAGTTGTTGAAAAATATGGTTTAGTGGGTACGGAAGCTACGTTGGAAATTCAATTCAATCGTAGCTTTAGCTACATATCTACAGATCCGTTTCATATGGAGCTGTATTCGTCTAATGGAGAACAACGTGATGTTACCGTCCATAATCTGCCTAACCTAGACGATGAAATCAAAAACAACGGCAGGTATACACGTGAATTGCAGCACTTTGTTGATTGTATAAATGGTGGCACGGAACCCATCACCTCGGGCATCGATGGGCTGCGAGCTATCGAGGCTGTAACTGCTGTATTCTATTCTTCTTGGGCTGGAAGAAAAATCAAGATGCCGTTTTCGGAGGAATTTGATTTTCGGAAAACTTTTGACGACACTCGTGGTGCTTAAAGAGCATGCTGAAGGTGGACTTATATGAATGGTGCTGACGTCCTGGTCGATGCTTTGGAACGACATGGGGTTGAGTATGTGTTTGGAATCCCTGGGCATGGGAATACGAACATTCTTGATGCTCTAATTGAATCAAACATTGAATTCAAGCTTGTTCGTCATGAGCAAGCTGCTGCCCATATTGCAGATGGGTATGCTCGGGTGACTGGCAAGGTTGGCGTATGTTGCGCTTCTGTTGGCCCTGGGGCAGCCAATTTGATAATGGGCCTTGGAACGGCGATGTCTACTTCTAGTCCAGTTATGGCCATAATAGGATCCCCGATCAAGGGTTGGTTAGGAAGAGGGCAGCTCCAAGAGACTTCTAGGCCTGACAGTTCAAATTCGGATCAAGCCTTTACTCAGATGCTCCAACCTGTGACAAAACGGGTTTGGTCGACATGGGAGCCAAGTATGATCCCATCTGCTGTTAGGAAAGCGTTTACAACGGCAAAAGTTGGTCGCCCGGGCACGGTTGCAATTGAGATTCCATGGGATGTGCAGTCAGAGCAGTGTGATGTTGTATACGAGCTACCAGACGCGTTTGCTTATTCTAGTCGTGAACGGGCTGGTCGCAAGGAAACTAATGACGCTGCAGAACTTCTTGTAGAGGCTGAATTACCTGTGATCATGGTAGGAAATGGGGTTCGAATATCTGATGCTGGGGCTGCTGTGATAGATCTGGCTGAGGCTCTTGGTGCGCCAATATCCAGTTCCTTTGTTGGCAAGGGATCGGTGCCAGAGGACCATCCCTTATGTGTGGGTATGTCCGGATGGCTCGGGCACCCTATAGCGCATGAATTAATCCGCGAACACGCTGATTTGATTCTCGCTGTTGGCTATCGCTTTTCAGATCAATCTACAAGCTGGTGGACTGAAGGCCTGCCTTTTGTGAAGGAAAATCGAATAGTTCAGATTGACTCAGAGGTTCGTGAAATGGCTCGCGCATATCCAGTAGAAATCGGTCTGGTAGGTGACGCACGGGCTATTCTAGAGGACCTGCTTGCTGAAGTGAATAGGCTAGGAGGGCGCACAAAGGCTGATAGGTCTAGAACAACAATATCTACGGCAAAAGATAAATTTGAGTTAGAGCTAACATCGCCAGACTTGGTGCCAATGCAACCATTACTGATAACTCAACAAGTTAGAGACGTGCTACCTGCGGCTTCAATACTTAGTGTTGATACTGGAAATCACGCTCACTATTTTTCTTGTTACTATCCGATTCTCGAAGGCGGGTATTTTTTAAACCCTGGTGGTTGGACTCCTATGGGATGGGGCCCGACAGCGATAATTGGAGCCAAGCTTGCGCGGCCTGATTTGCCTGCCGTATCAGTCACTGGTGATGGTGGCTTTCTTATGGTATGCCAAGAAGTTGCAACGGCTGTTGAATGGGAACTGCCGGTGATATGGCTTGTCTACAATAACCAGAGCCTAGGTGCAATCAGGGATGGACAGAAGGCTGACTTTGGTAATCGAATCACTGGGACGGAATTCAAGGTGCCAGTGGACTTTGCTGCGATGGCTCGCTCTATGGGGGCTGAGGGAATACGTATAGAGCATCACGACCAGGTGAAACCAGCTCTTCAACAGGCTCTTGATTGTGACAAGCCTTGTGTGATTGACCTTATCGTCGACCCTAACGCTAAACACCCGCCAGTTGCGGGGTCCTGGTATGAGCCGGGTAGAGCGGAACCAGCGCCTAAGCCTAGAGGATCTGAACGTCTTTATACCTAGATATGGGGCCTCCAAATGCTCCGGGATCAAATCAGTTGAACATGCGAATTCGACAAATGCTTAAGCACGTTACTAGACTCGACTTGGATTGTCTTATTGTAATGGCACTGTGAGGTCTGTATGAATGTTGTGTTCATAATGAATGATACTTGGCGATACGATTATGTTGGTGCTAATGGGAATGATTGGATCCACACGCCAGTACTTGATCAATTTGCTGCAGAGAGTGCTGTGTTTGACCGAAGTTATATCGGATCATTTGCGACTATTCCGACCAGGCATGATTTGATGAAAGGGCGATTTGGTGAGCCGTTACATAGATGGCAACCATTACAATGGGATGCACTAACCATGCCAGAAGTACTTCGGGAAAATGGTGTGGTTACTATGTTGATAAATGACACTCCACATATGATCAATTATGGCTATGGTTTCGATCGTCCGTTTCATTCCTGGGAAATGATTCGTGGCAACGAAGTAGATCGTTCTCGTACTGACTGGTTTCCTACCTGGAGGATCGAGGATGCTGAAAAATTTCGCACAAACTCTCATATGGCGACTTACCATCGTCAGACTATGAACAGGTCCCTTGAAGAAGAATACTTTGCGCCATTGGTTATGAAGGCAACGTGCGATTGGCTGGAGCGTAATGTTGGGCACGACCAATTTTTCTTATGGGTTGATTCATTTGATCCTCATGAACCGTGGGATCCTCCGCAACACTACGTCGATATGTACGCACCAGACTTTACTGGCACTTCTGTTTATTGGCCGCGATATGGTCGCTCTGCGGAATTTCTTACTGAAGAAGAACAGACTCACATAAGAAACCTATTTGCTGCTGAATGTACTATGTGCGATTCCCATATTGGACGAGTACTGGAGAAAATTGACAACCTTGGCATGAGGGACAACACGGTTGTCATCATAATGTCTGATCACGGGCATTATTTTGGTGAACATGGGCTTCAGAGTAAAACTGGACCTCTCTATGAGGAAGTTTCCCACCAGATTCTCATGATTCGCCATCCTGATGGAATCGGTGCAGGTGAGCGTATTCAATCTCTCGTTCAATCACCTGATGTAGCAGTTACGATTATGGATATGTTTGGAATTACTCCTCCAAAACAAATGGATGTACAGGGGCACTCCCTATTGCCACTGATGACAGGTAAATTGGATTCTGTTCGAAACACTGCAGTATCAGGGGGATATCCGTTCTTTGTGCCAGAAACTGGAAGTGACAACAATCAGGGAATTTTTATGAACAAAGGATGGACATCTCTGACTGCGACTGGCCCAGAATGGTCGCTGATCGACTTTCCTGATAGGGATCTGTGGGAGCTGTATTATCTTCCGGACGATGTTGGAATGACTAGGAATTTAATTGAGGATAATCCGGGAGAAGCAGAGAGGCTGCATGGACATGTAATTCAATTTTTGGAGGGCAACAAAGCACCTAACTGGATGCAGAATCTTTGGAAAAATGGCCCTGTTGGAGTAGAACCGCCTGCGAGAGACAAATTTCTTGAACTAGTTCGTAAGAAAGGAATGCCTCATGCGACGCCGCTGGATGGAAGTATCCTTTGAATTGTTTATCGGAATACGCTACATCGGGATTCTAGCCCTGTGAATTTTGATCCGGGACCGATTTCTTAGCAAAAACAGTTCTGTTTGAAGGTTGCCGCCGTTCGCTAAAGCTGATCCAGCTGCTCCGCCTGGCGTTACTTCAGGGTTAACGAGGCCGTTGTTGGAGCATATCGCCTAGCGCACGAATGTGTTCAGGTCCGGTGCCACAACAGCCGCCGATCACCTGGGCACCAAGGTCTAGCCATTTGGCTGCCTCGCAGGCATAGGTGGCCTCAGACATAGGACCGTATATCCATTCTGGGTCCTCCCACCGCCCAGAATGTGCGTATGTTCCAAGGTGCCCCGACCAGTGTTCAACAACGATTTTGAAGCTCTTTTCAATGGCTTTCACGTCGGTATGCATGATTGATATCAGGTCGATATCCTCTTCCGCCACGGCGTCTACACCCTCTGCAAGCGGTATGCCGTCCAGCAATTTCACAGAGCCGTCGGGGTCAACACGAGTAGAAAACCCGACCCAAACTGGCAAGCCCGAACGTTGCGCCGCTCGATCTCGGTGCCGGTTGCCCCATCGATCAAGACTACTCCACCGGTGTCTAGCTCGGATTTAAGGTCGCTATAGTTCATCTTGCTGCCGCATTAGGTTTGATCCGTCTCTCCAAATCTATGATTTCATAATTTCGATTTGCTCAGACATAAGCTGTGTAACAAAACTCTGGAGCTGATTTTCTAGACTTGCCGCCCAGAAATGAGTAGTGCTGGATTCACCTACATTATCTTTATCGACAGTTTCTTCACCGAGAGAAAGCACACTATCTTCTGAAAACAAGTTAATGTTGTTTCCGGTAATAACGTTCTTTTTGGACGCCTTATCCTCATAAATTCCATATTTCATGGGCGGACATACTTGCCAGTTGAAAATGCTGTTTCCGGTAACAGCGTAACCGTGCGTGTCTATCATATTGATGCCGTTAAATGGTTCAAAATCTTCGGGTAATAGTTCGGATGAAGTTCCATTGACTACCGGTAATTCAGAGTTCCAGCTTCCGGTGTCAATGATCTCATTTCCGACTATCGTGCCCCATCGTGCGTTATTAGTAATTATTCCATGTTCGGTATGCCAGCAAAATATGTTGCTTGATAGGTTGAATTCGTGCGACTCTTCAACGACGACTGCCGGTCCGGTGATTTGAAAAGTGCGACAGCCTGATATTAAGACACTATTGCTGGTTTTGTGTATGTGGAATGCGATGTCATGCGTTTGGTACACAGTGCATGCCACAATGTTGGCGACTGTTGTTTCATTTAGCTCAATGCCTTTGCCTCCTCCAAAAATAGTGCAATTGCTCACAAGGTTTGGCACACAGAACCCGGCCCGTGTGAATTGCCAGGTCGATGTGGAGACGGATCCTGACCCTAGATCCCTCTCAGCCACGAAGCACTTGTTGTTGTGTAGTGCAACGTTGGCCTTGCCATTTCCGGCAAGGCTGCAACCGCGAATTTCACACAAGAAGCAATGGTTTTTCATTAATATGCCGTAATCGGCGAATCCTATACAGATCAAATCACGCACGGAACAGTTTCCACAATAATCCAGGATGATTCCTGTTTTGGCATTCCTATTTGGCCCGGCGACAATTCGCATGTCTGCAATGGATACGCCGTTGATACCTTCGCACACAAGACCTGCATAATGGTTTGCAATGAGTCGCGTGCCACGCCCTACACCCCTCAACGTGATGTTATTGGTCAATTGGATTGGACGATCCAATGTAAAGTCACCGTTTTCCAGTAACACTTGACCACCGTTACCTTGGAATTGATCGATAGCGTGCTCGATAACTGAGGCGGCACTGTCTGATTCATGCAAAATTTTACGACTTATGTTGCCGATAGCCCTATATATTTGGTTGTCGGCAACTACCAATATGCTCTCATTCATAGCATGTCTTCCTTTGTGAAATTTGACCTATTTTGTCATGATCTGCATTTGAGCTTAATGTAGCTGCATGGTATCTAACTGAAATAATCTATCGAAAAGTCTTTGCAAACTCTCGTATGTCATCTATCAGTAAGTTGGGTTGCTCAAGGGCGGCAAAATGACCACCACGGGGCATCTCAGTCCATTGAGTTACGTTGTAGACACGCTTAACATAGGAACGAGGTGGCCAAGACAGGATCTCCTTTGGGAACAACGCTGCTGCTGTAGGCACCTCGACACGCTTGCCCTCTTGAGACAATATGCGGCCGCCTTCTTCGCGTCGCCCGTAATATATCCAAGAAGCAGTATTGAAAGTGCGTGTTACCAAGTAGACCATTATGTTGGTCAGCATCGAATCTTTGCTATGAACACTCTCAAGATCATCCCCATCTATGTCTGACCAGGAGCGGTATTTCTCTGTAAGCCAAGCGGCAACTCCGACAGGGCTGTCCATCATTGCATAGCTTAGGGTCTGTGGTTTAGTTGCTTGCTGAGTTCGATATCCATTCTCCGTCAACTGTTCACGTTCAAATTCAATAGCCCAAGCTTCTTCTTCTGCACCAACTGGGCCGTCCGGATGGCGCATAGTCATAATATTTATGTGAATACCACAACAAGAGTTAGCGTGGTTCAATCCAAGCCAGCTCGAAATGGCCCCTCCCCAGTCTCCGCCTTGGGCAAGATATCTGTTGTATTGCAAAGTATTTGTCATTAATTCATCAAACATGGAGGCCATCTTTCTAGGTCCGATCGGTCGTGCGGGCGGGCCCGAGAAGCCAAATCCAGGGAGTGATGGTGCGACTACATCAAATGCGTCATCTGCACTACCGCCGAAGCGCTCAGGGTGGGCTAAGGGGTCTATGATGTCGAGGAATTCGACTACTGATCCAGGCCAGCCGTGTGAAATGATCAGAGGCAATGGGGATGGCCCGCTTCCTTTCTCGTGAATAAAATGTAAGTCAATACCGTGAATAGGGGTAGTGAACTGTGAGAAACGATTGATGCTTCGTTCCTGCTTTCGCCAGTCGAATTCATTGATCCAATATGCACAGAGTTCCTTCATGTAGTCTAGATTGGCCCCATATTCCCACCCACCGTCATCAGGCATCTCATGCCATGGGAAATCTGCGACTCGTTTGCGGATTTGACCTAATGTGCGCTCTGGGACGTCTAGATGAAAAGATTTCATTTGGTTCATATAAGACTCAAACTTTTCGATCTATCAATGGTGTTTCTAAATGGCTGAATTCGCTCTGTAGACAAGGTGGTCGCGGTCATGAAGTGAGTTGTCTTCTTGGTTTTCAATCAACAAATGTTACAGAAACCCCGTCAGGGACCTGTAATCCTATAGGTTCAGTCAGGGATTCAATTGAGAGGGTTCCTGTTTCTGGAGTTTCGGAATGCAATACTAGTGTTCCTAGGCCCCATTGTTCTGCTGTTATCACTCCTAGAGGAGTTTCCCATCTCAACGGGGTAGGTTCGTCCAGGGGGTTCACTGCGATCCAAGTATTTTTAGTGGAATCCGATTCCTGATTGATTAGCCACATAGGCTGTGGATTCGTCGCAAGGATAGTATTCCCTAGATGCAGATTTCCGCTATCTCCTTGCATTGCAATGGGAGATGTAAGAGATGGAGGCGAGTATATGTCGCCATTGAATTTACGTTCGCCGGGTTCAGTGTTCCATAAGTCATAGTCGATAGATAACTCTTCCCCGTCGTTGCTGAAGACTACATGACGCATATATTCGGAATCCACACTGTCTTCAATAACAGATTGATGCAGGTGCACTAAGAATGAGTCTGCAGATTCATAGTCTGTCTGCTCAACTATCTCTACAACATAGCCCGCCCTTATGTTCCCTTTCCAAAACGCTCCCTTTAGTGAAGCGTAGTCCCAAAAGCGTTTGGCTGGGCCACGATAATTGTAGATTGTTAACCATAACTCACCATTCGGACCCTGTTCGAGTACGATTGGGGCTTCGTGTCCCAAGCAGCTATGTTCTAAGGGCTTAATACCTACGTATATTGATCCATCTGCTATCACAAGCCAGTCATCCTCAGCTACTTTCTGTGGTAAATCCTTCGTAGCTATGCGTCGGTCGTTAAGCCAAATCTCGTCAATAGCTTTTGCGTCAGGAAAGACGATCACAGTTTTTAGTGAGGACACTAGATCGTGCTGTGGTTGCAGTGAGTACAGAGCGATGGATTTGTTTTTGAGTTGGGCCCCAGCAAAATTTCCCTGGTCAAAGAAAGAGTTTGGAGGACGATCGGGTGCTGGGCTGATAGTACCGAAATGCTGATCATTTACTACGTATCGAGAGTACATCATTCCCCACTTACCAGGACTGTTAGGACGGGAGTAGTGCGCAATCAAATAATTTGATTGGTGCTCTATGTAGAAATCTTCCTGACCAATACTGTAAGTTTGGCTG
This sequence comes from uncultured Chloroflexota bacterium, assembly GCA_913043205.1. Lineage (GTDB taxonomy): Bacteria > Chloroflexota > UBA11872 > UBA11872 > VXNJ01 > CAJWLF01. The sequence goes on from CAJWLF010000008.1 coordinate 55,828, forward strand.
GCTGTGCCGAGTACGTAAGACTTGGTGCCGTAAGTAGTAAGGTCTGTCCCTTCCTTGCGGTTTGCTGTTTCCTTTATCTCATAAGGCATGAACTGTTGTTGCTGATTTATCCAATATGGTACGAATTCTGGTAGCCAATGGTCTGTCATGGCCAACTCTAAATTGGACGGCAACTCCGTATCTGTAGGCCGACCATATGGGCCGGATTCAAGTGCCCAATTCCAACCTGTTTGGCTCCAGATCAAGTCTTTTACTACCCCTTTCCCAGACATTAGCGAGTCCCAATAGCAACGGCAATAAGGACCACCAAGTTGGTTGGTTGGACGATGTATATGTAGCACTAAATGAAGCCAGAAGCGTTCGTACATAATGCGGGCTTGCAGGCAAATTCTTGGATCTTTCAGATGTTGGTTAATGACCGCTAAGGCGGATAGATCAATGCCTCCATATGACGGACTATTGTATTCGTGTGGGGCCCCAGACTGTACTGTGAATCGAACCCATTCATCCCACCGTGCTTTACCTAATGTTTGAAAATATTCATCATCGAGCCACTGTCCTCCGACGAGCAACGAATAAAGGGCCATTATGTGAATATTGGTGTAAGTGGGCGCCACATTCATTCGATCTTGTTCTTCAAGCGCCATATGGACGCACTCGCGGCACTTGGAAATTAGCTGAGGAGAAAGTTGGGCGTCATGTTCTATTAGGATTGGAAGTAGAAAACGGAGGTAAAATTGAACAGCATTCAGGTCAATCACTTCAATATCATCGTACAGCCATCTAAAGTTACCTCTGTGGGGATGGTGAGGGCTACATTCCTGGCACTCGAGAACTCTTGCGATAATGGCTTCTGCTTGAGCTACAGAGTTTTCATCACCAATGCGCATTAGTGCCTGAGCGAGGCACAAGGAAAACCTTGCGTCATAGCTCATGGGACGGTCATCCATAGCTCTTGTCATGCCGTGCCATGTGGGTCCCACTAGGTTATGTTCTGGATGATAGTTGTTTTGAGAATTTGCCAGGCCCCTTTGGAACATTGCCGTTAGTCTGGTTGCCTGAGCCAAATTATCCGATTGCATTGTTACTCCTGAGATATTCTTCGCTCTACCATGTATGTATTACGATAGATAAGGATAATGAATAATCCAAATCACCTAAGGTGGATTTATGATTCTGTCAGATATGCAAATTGAACAATTTAGGGAACAGGGGCATTTTATTGCTGAAGGTGTCTTGCCACACGATGTACTGAATGCGGCCGCGGATGACTTTGAAAGACTTCGGTCCAAGCAAGATGCTGAAATTAGATCGACCGGTGAACGAAGAGGTATTTCCCATGAAGGCAGAAATTTTATTGCTCACTTGCATTTGCAAAGTGAGGCTAGTAGCAAGATATGCTTTGATTCCAAATTGATTCAAATTGCTGCTGCATTGATGGGAGAGAATGTCCGTCTCTATTGGAATCAGGCTGTAACTAAAGCGGCACATAGTGGAGGAGCTTTTTCCTGGCACCAAGACACCGGTTATCACAAAATGGATCCACTTGAGTACCTGACTTTATGGATACCACTTGAGGATGCAACTGTAGAAAATGGAACTATCTGGGTGCTAAGTGGATCACATAAATGGGGTCTGCAAGAGCATGTCGTCGATGATGATTTGGGAGATAAAGTGGGATATCAGGGGGAGGAGCCCGGAATACCAGTCGAAGTCAAAAAAGGGTCTGTAGCCGTTTTTTCATCACTATGTTTTCATCGCAGTGGACCTAACAATAGTGACAAACCAAGGAGGGCTTATGTGGTCCAATTCTGCCCTTCGCATGCTGTGGACGATACGGGATTGAAGTGGGGAGATAACATAGAAGTGGTTCGAGATGGACAACTGGTCGATCTGCCGAGTGGGGATTGGGCAGAACGCATCGTCGATTCTCGTGAAAATTGGGACAGCTCAATTATAGAAAATTGGCGAATATGACATTGCCTCATGATATTTGGGTAGTAACTGCACGATACAAGGGACAGTTTTAAATTGCCACGCGTAGAAATTTCTGATGACCAGGATCGATTTGTTGTTGTTACAGGCGGGGCTATGGGCATTGGGGCGGCAATAGCCGAATGTTTTGCGAGATCCGGTGCTGCTGTGAGCATATTAGATATCGACGGTGACGCTGCCTCCAGTCTCGCTGAACGCCTTGTGGCTGATGGTCATCGTGTCGTTTCTTTTACTGGTGATGTTAGTTCGGCATCTGAAGCTGAACGTATGATTCTCGATTCCGTATCCGCTCTTGGTGGATTGAATGTATTGGTGAACAATGCAGGTATTCAACCGAAATCTTCGAATGTTCGGGTGGAAGATTTGGATGAAACAACTTGGGATAGGGTCATTGATGTGAATCTAAAAGGACAATTTTTGATGTCTAAATTTTCGATACCTTATATCCGTCAGCAGGGGGGTGGGACAATTATCAACATTGCCAGCGTGCAAGGGTTGCAATCACGTACCAAGGTTCCTGTGTACGCAGCGAGTAAAGGCGGTATTCTCTCGCTTACGCGCAACATGGCTTTGGATTATGTAAAAGATAACATTCGCGTTGTGGCAATCAATCCGGGAGCGATTCCTGATACCAGCCTTGGGCTTAGTGCAGCGGAGATACAAGGCCGCACGGGAGATGGCTTAAAGGTTCAGAGTGATACTAATCACAACTTAGATTGGGTAAATACTGTAGGAGGCCGTCCTACTGGAAATCCTTATGACATAGGCACAGTTGCAGTGTTTCTGGCTAGTAATGCTGCTTCATTTATCACTGGGGAATCTATAAATGTTGATGGTGGCGCCATGGCTATCGGAGCTTGGGCTCTGGAATCCCGGTCGGTATTAGGCCCACCGGAATCCGACGGCTAGCGAAATGGAATATTAATATTTGAACGGTAATTGATGCATTGCTGAAACAGGGAACGATTTGCGTGCGTAGTTGCGTTCACTTAGAGCTAATGAGGTAGTCAGATGTCTATGCCTAACATTCTATTTATTCTTGCTGATGACCTTGGTTTCGGGGATATTGGATCATACAATTCTGAGTCAAAAGTGCCTACGCCGAATATTGATCGACTCTCGGAAGAGGGCATGGTTTTTATGGATGCCCATAGTCCCTCTACTGTATGTACGCCTAGTCGCTACAGCATATTGACAGGCAGAATGGCCTTTCGTACGGGATTCTCCGGGGTTTTTACGGGAGCAGGTGGACCCTGTTTGATTGAAGAGTCGCGAAAGACTTTGCCTGGCATGCTGCGTGAGCAGGGATATACGACTGCGTTGTTTGGTAAGTGGCACGTAGGTCTCAGTTTATTGGATAGGGATGGGAATCCGATCAACGAAGATGGTTTCGATCCGGTGACGCGCATTGACTATACGCGCAGTATTCCAGATTCTCCCATCCATCGCGGCTTCGACCATTTTTTCGGGACTGCTTGCTGCCCGACAACTGATTTTCTTTACGCTTTTATAGATGGCGATCGGATTCCTGTACCACCAACAGGTTTACACGACCCTGATTCCCTCCCGGACCATCCTTATTCTAAGGACAACCGTGTCGGCTGGGTTGCACCCGACTTTGATTTTGAAGAGATGGATATGCTGTTGTTGAACAAAAGCATACAATTCCTCGAAAATCATGCCGCAGAATCACAACAAAGACCGTTTTTTCTGTTTCATTCCACGCAGGGTGTCCACCTTCCATCTTTCCCTGGCAAAAAGTTTTGCGGCAAAACCAATGCAGGACCTCATGGCGACTTCATTTACGAATTTGATTACGTTGTAGGGGAGTTGCTCGAGACTCTGGAAAGACTAGGTATGTCAGATAACACGCTGGTTATTGTGACTAGTGATAATGGCCCTGAAGTTGCCAGTGTGGTAAATATGCGTAAGGATTATGAACATGACGGTGCAAGGCCATGGAGGGGTATGAAGAGGGATCAGTGGGAAGGTGGCCATAGGATTCCGTTTATCGTCAGGTGGCCTGGGACTGTGGCACCGGGAGAGACTAGTGATCAGACGGTATGCTTATGCGATATTTTTGCAACTTGTGCTTCAATCACCGGGGTGTCGATATCTAATGATGAGGCAGAGGACAGTTTTGATATTATGCCGGCGTTATTGGGTCGTCAGAGTGATAAAGAAGCGATACGCTCCCATACCTTGCATCAGACCTCGGGACTTGATCTGGCTATTCGAAAAGATAAGTGGAAATACTTGGATCACCAGGGTTCTGGAGGAAATGATTATTCTACGGATGATCTCATACCATTTGCTATTCCTGACACTGCACCCGGTGCGCCAGGACAGTTGTACAATCTAGAAACTGACCCTGGCGAAACTACCAACCTATATTTTCAGTATCCGAAAATTGTCAGCGAATTAAAGACTAAATTGGATGAATATGTACGAACTGGGCGTAGCGCGCCTAGCAATTAACCTAACATAAAGATGTATTGTTAAAGCAGACGCAATGATCGTTGTAAAGAGTTAAATGTGTGGTGCCGAGGATCGGACTTGAACCGTTCCAAGGTTTCTCTCAGCGGATATCAAGATCGTGATACAGGTTTGTTTTCTTACCTTTTTCTTAAGCCTGTTCCTTCAAATCGGTCAGCTTGTGTGTTATTGGTTGTTACTTCGTTTGGCGGAGCCTCAACGTATTCATAGCGACGAATACCCGGTATTGTCACCCAGATTATCCCTACTACAGCTATCCCTATGAAACCTCCGAATACCATCGTTGCGCCGGCACCGATGGCGGCTGAAACGAACGCAACTTCCATCTGTCCTGCGTGGTTTGCGGTCATAGCGGCGAATGAGTGGGCACTAGAAGCTCGACCTATTAGTCTGTCCGGTGTGGTTAGCTGGACGATAGCTTGTCTCATTGTCATACCGACCGAGTCAGTTGCACCCAAAAACGCGACGATGATGAGTCCGATCCAGAAGATAGGTGTAATTCCGAATGCAATTAATCCGATAGCGTAGGCCAATGTGGCGGTTAGAACTATTCTGCCTTTGTGTCGAATTTTCTCCGTGAAGAACACCAACATTGATCCACCGACCCCACCAAGTGCGTTGGCAGAGCCAAGTAGGGCAGTTCCCTCTGCCCCCATGCCATATAGACCGCTTGCGAACAAAGGGAAAAGCATGCGGTAGAAGCTGACAATGGTGACCCCCACGTCCAGTAGGTAAAGTCCTGGTAGGATCGGGTGTCCTTTTATGAAATTCGCCCCTTCACGTAGTGATGTAACCTTGCTCTGGGTAGTAGTGTCGGGATCTGGGGATCCACTGGCATTTATCATGGCGGGAGCGATCATGCTCACCCCAGCAAATACAGATCCGACCAAGAACGTCGTCGTTACACCGAATTGAGTGAAAAGTAGACCAAATAGGAGTGGCGCCGCAATTTGTCCGATCTGGAAAGAAGCCGTTTGGAACGTTACTGCATTTGTGGTGTGGGATCGTGGGATCACTCTTGGAAGCATGGCAGGTCTGGCGGAATTACCCAACATGTTCACAATCCCGGTCATTCCTGTCACAGTGAATATCATCCATGGCGCTAGAATTTCGTTCAATGCTGCCAGGGTTAACAGTGCCATTGAAATGAAAGAAACGGACTGGGTAAATACCATCAGTCTCTTCCGGTTGATAGTGTCGGCTAGCAAGCCTCCATAAACTACCACCGGCATCTGCAGAAATTGGATAGCGCCGAGTATTCCTAGTTGTACAGCTGATCCTGTCTCGTCATACAACCACTGCGTGCTGGCGAACAATCTCAATTGCATCGCGATTAGCATGCTCATGCCTGATACCCAAAGCATGGTGTAATCGCGGAATGCTAACGAGGACCATGGTCTCAAGCTTCTGTAGTACGATTGGGTGTCTTTTATCTCGGGAGACTTAGTGTCTGATTCGGATGAGTTCGATTTCAAGTTGTTTCTATTGGCTGGGTACTGAATTGAGGCATAATAGCACTGCTCAGTTATATTCAGGATTCATAATCCGTCGGAGGGGCTTGTCATTTAGTTGGATCGGAGGCTTCCGTTTACCAAAAGGTTTGCACCTCATTTTGCCAGATTATCGGCGATACGACTGAGGCCACCATAGTTTACGCACTGAGACCACGTTAGTTTGTTACTTTCATCATCCATTATGTACTTACCATTGCCCATATCCGGAGAGAACTTGACCCAATCCGCGCCGCTTTACGTTTTTCCTTAGTGATCTCTGATTCCCAATGGCCCAGAACATTGATCGCTGCTAGTCTTAGATTTTTCCTCAAACCCCCATATCTAATGCATGTTTCTGTCATAAACAAACTTCATTTGTATCGCCATTAATTTATATAAAGATACGTCATCCCTCACCACACGAGTTTTGTGTCGCTTTTTGAGCGTTAGTTAATCTATTTTTTCGAGCGAGTAGACTTCATCGACACAATTGAATTTCGTATCCCATGCTCGCATTTCTTCAGACGTCATTAATTCCTGAAATTTTTCCATATCAGTTATGTGAATCATCAAAGCAATTTTTCCTTCTCTTATAATGCCTATGTCGTAATCAGTGAAAAAACCTGTTCCCTTTTCTTTGGTGGCATTAAACATTTCCATATAGTCATCAGTGGTACCGTCAAAAGTTGATACGACGCAGATATTCACTTGATTCGTCCTTTTCATCATCCGCATTAGACATACGGTTTAACGATCTAATTCGAGTGTATTTCAACAACAGCCTATCTTCCAAAAACCAACAACAAATTCATCCTCAAACTTTGCTTCTAGGGCCCCTATTACGTAGTACGTAAAAAGTAGGGATACCCCCTGTAAAATACAATAATCTCTTAGAATGACTTTGCGTATATACAGGTTTTGAGGGATAGATGTATGTGGTTTGGTTTAATTAATGGCGACAACCGGACAAGCGAGGCATAAGTGAAAAAGATTGTATTTGTCTTAGTATGTTCATTACTTGTCGTTAGCTGTGATGAATCAACTGCAACCACTGATAGAGTCGGTCTGACGACTCAGGTTTTAAAGCCCACCCATACACAATCGTCCCAAATTAAATATGTGGAAAAACCGAAAACATCGACCGCAAATACAAAGGTGAACACCCCAGCTGACCCGAATCTAGATTTGGACACACCGTCAACACCGAACACTATCTCCGAGGTCGTGCCGTCTAGTTCGGAGAAGGATCCAATGCAATTTGGCCCTGGAGGACTGGTAACCGATCTCGCATCGTATGCCGACATTACTCCTCCAAAATTCTTCACAGCATCTCACGTCGATGTCAGCAGGATTGAACATGTATCAAAGTTCCGTTCTAGAGCAGGGCACGATTATTCAGATTCTTTCGAATCATGCTGTTCTATGAAGCACTATTTTCAACATTTAGATTTCTACAACGCTGCGCTAGATAACCCTATTTATGCTGGCCATGATGGGGTGGTCCTATACGTATGGAAATCAGAGGGACAGTATTCGCACGAATGGCGAGTGGATTACGAAAAGAATACAGGCAAGAAATGGCCGGAAGACAGGTGGGATTATCAGATGTATATAAGACCTGACGCCGCTCCCTACATGTGGGTTCGATATCACCACGTCATGCCAGTTGACGGAATAATTGACACTATTGAGCCAGTGTCTGATCGAAATCTATTTCGTGGGAATGCTAGGCCAGCTACTCCGGGTTACAGAGTTAAAGCAGGTGATCTGATTGGCCATGGTCTAGGGGAAATTTCTTTAGAGCAGCACTTGGATGGCAATGGGGTTCCTTCCCCCTGTGTTACCGCATATGGAAGAACAGAAAGCAGAGCCGCAAATACTCCAGCTTGTTTAGCCAAACAAAGATTCCATTCAATGATCTTCCACTTAACCGATGAAGTGTTTGCCGAATACCAAAAACTGGGTGACTTCGAGAGGAACGATTTCATAATACCTGCGTCGGAAGTTGTAAGTAGTCCTTATGTTTGCGAAGGTGAAAAGTTTGCCGTTCGAGGCACGGTAGATGAACCAGATGTTTATGTGAGATTGCAGGGAGCGGATCAAGAGCCCGCTCAGAAAGTTCTAAAAGCGACGGAAAACAGTGTTTTGACTTCAAAAGAAGCTTCAGGTGATGGTGTATTAGGTCCACTCAAACTTGAGCCAGGGTATGGGATCGTTGTTTCGTCGAGCTCTGGTCCTATAGCTATTAGCTTGGAATCCAATGGGGAAAAACGTAAGATTTTCAATTTTGATGGAGACAGCCCAGTAAACAAACAACTGACTGGATTTTCATCGGGAAATGTTATTTTACACGTACAGGCAGATGTGGATGTTCGTTGGCAAATGCAGATTATATCTGTGGGAATCTAAGCAACAAGAGAGATTGTTAAAACAGGTTCGAATGTGTGGTGCCGAGGATCGGACTCGAACCGATACGGGATTTCTCCCAGCGGATTTTAAGTCCGCTGCGTCTGCCAATTCCGCCACCCCGGCGATGGTTCATAGTAGCAGTGAGAAGTGTTATGTATAAGTCACTTCTATTACATCTTTCAGGCGTTCCAATGCTGCGCTCAACCAATTCTCGTCAGTTAGGGCATTGTCTTCCGTTTCAATGTCGTCTAAAGATATCGTCTCTTGGATTGCCTGTTGTTGGCGTTGTTTATGGCTTTTGGGATTCTCGGCCATCATGTTCAAACCATTTGAGATCCGGTGCGAAAGTCCTAATTCGGGTAAAGCAATGTTGCGTACTGTTAACCCAGGAATAGTTTGGGTTAAACCTTTGGAGACATCATTTAGCAGCTGATCGCTTATTGGGTGGTTGTTAATTATCAAGTGATTATTCAGTCCGTGGGTCTGCAGAGACGAAATCACATCAGAGATTATTGAAGTTGTAGTATTACTGTCTATGCACAGTTGTTTTGATTCAGGCAATTTAGGATCCAAGATGCTCCAATAAATTGGCGGGGCCACCAGTAAATTGGGGAAAAAATACTCTGATGCAATATGACAAAATCTTTCGGCAGTCAGGGTGTCCGTGCCCAGCGGCGATTCAGCTTGATGATGACGTATTGACCCTGAAGGCATCAGTACTAAATCGATGTCTGGTCGAAGTGAAGAGAATTCGTCGGTGGTTAGTTCGGACAGTATCAGAGGGCGTTGATTCATTTCAATTATTGTCTTTGCTGCTTTGTGATTTTTGTGGGCTCGGATTATGAGTGATGATGATTTGCTGGGCGATTTCTTCATATGAGTCGACCATAGCATCAACCATAGACCGTCCTGCTTCATAGCTGGCTGCTCTAGCATCACCCAATGCTCCGTTTTTAGTTATTGATTTGAAAGACCAATTGGTGCGTAGACCTTTGCTTCGAGCCGATCTGCGATAGGTTATTTCATCGTTTTGAATGCTTCCTTCACTAATTTCTTCCACCCTAACTAGATCCGGACGAACATACATAAGTTCTGAAGTTTCTATCTCGCATCCATGGCCTACGAACTCCGAGTGGAGCATTTGTGCTTCGATGTTGTCTGGCTCTAATTCTGGAAGGTCTATAGCCCCTAAGAATTTAGGGTTATATTCGTATGATAACTGCTGCACCGCTGTACTGATTATCGATTCATTACCGCTATGAAAATTGGCGATCAATAAACATTCAATGCCCCAATTATTAATAGACTCATATAGATTTCGTAGTAGAGCTAATATTGTTTCAGGTCTGAGCGTTATGGTCCCTGGGAAGTCCATATGGTACGCTGACATACCCCACGGTATGGGTGGCATTACTAGTACTTGAGGATACATCCGAGAAGATAACATCCGGGTCATCTCTAGCGCCATGGCCAAATCGGTCTCTAGAGCTGTATTAGGACCATGCTGCTCGATTGATCCGAGAACTAAGATTGCTAATTTAATGTCTTGCTTGACCTCGTCAAACTGGGTCGAGGTCATGCTAACCAATTCTAAAGGTTTCAAACCTTTGAGATGATATTCTGGTGTTTTTGATCTGGCCAAGGTTAGTCTCAAGTGATAAGTACGACCCTATTTAGGGAAGACACTGTAACAGTAATCGAACAATATAGAGATATGCAGAATGCTTTTAGTTGTTGATGTAGGTACAACAAATTTTAAAATGGGGGTGTTTAGTGATGGGGATCTGGTAGAAACTTGGAGGTTTGCTACAGACCGCAAGCGCGAGGCTGACGACTACGCAATCCTAATATCAACTGCCCTACAGAAAGGCGATTTTGTCCCTTCTGGATTCAAGGCTGCAATTATGGCTTCGGTTGTACCACCATTAACTCCAGTTATTGCTGAATCATTGACAAAAGCAATCTCTGTTAAGCCCGATATAGTTACGGCTGATGGGGTGCCTGAGACGAATTTATTGGTCGATGTTCCTCACCAGGTTGGTATTGATCGTGTTGTTAACTGTGTGGCTGCCAGCAAATATTGCCGTGGTCCAGCGATTGTTGTAGACGTAGGTACGTTTATCACTTTTGATGTAGTAAATGGAGATGGAGACTATGGAGGCGGGGCTATTTCTCCAGGGCCTTCTATGTCCGCTGAAGCCATGTTTCGGACTGCTTCCCAGTTGCCTAGAATAGAGCTCAAGCGTCCACATAATTATATTGGGAAGAATACAAATGACTGCATGGAGTCTGGGCTTTATCTTGGATTTCTTCACCTAATTGACGGTATGTTGAAGTCGATCGGCGATGAAATGGGTAGTGCTCCACAGATAATAGCTACTGGTGGACTAGCTGAGGTGTTTGCCGGAGACTTGGATGGTATCGACTATGTATTACCGGATTTGACTTTGCAAGGTCTGTATATTGTCCATTGTCAGATGACGAGCGGGGAATAATGAGCATACTGGCCGGAAAACGGATAATTTTGGGAATAACTGGTAGTGTGGCCGCTTATAAATCGATTTATTTGGCCAGTAACTTAGTGCAAGCGGGTGCGGTGGTAGATGTTTTACTAACAGAAGCTGCGATGTCATTCGTTGGCAAGGCTTCCTTTGAGGGAATCACGGGACGACGGGCTTATTCGAGCGTAATGGAAATGACTCCGGAAGGATCAATTTCTCACGTTGAAATCGGCCTTAGTGCGGACGCCATGCTAGTGGCTCCGGCAACAGCTGATATTGTGGCAAAACTTGCAATGGGATTTGCGTCAGACATCGTCTCTGCTACTGCGTTATCGCTACGTGGAGCTCTGCTTGTTGCTCCTGCAATGGAATCTCGAATGTATCGAAATAAAGCTACTACTGACAACATAGATACTCTAGTGTCTAGGGGTGTACATGTGATTGCTCCTAACACAGGCCGGTTGGCTTCAGGAGTAGACGGTGAAGGTAGATTGCCAGAGCCTGATGAATTGATTGATGAATTAAGAGGGAGACTAGGGGCTGAGGGACCACTTAGAGGCAAGCGGATAGTGGTTACTGCTGGTGGTACACGAGAACATCTGGACCCAGTGAGGTATATAGGTAACAGGGCTACTGGGAAACAGGGAGTGGCTTTGGCAGTGGAGGCCCGGGATCGGGGAGGTATGGTAACGCTGATAGTGGCAAATCCTTCAATCCGAATTCCCGGTGGATTGAAAGTGATTTCTGTGAGTAATTATGCTGAGCTTGAGAAAGCAACGAAGTTGGAAGTTGCATCGTGTGATGCGCTAATAATGAATGCTGCAGTTGGCGATTTTCTTCCTGAGCAGGTTGCTGAGTGCAAAATTAAATCTGGGGAATCCGGGATAGTTTTAGAACTAAATAGATCCCCGGATCTTTTAAGTTCGGTTTCCGGTGAGTTCATTCGCATTGGATTTGCAGCAGAAACAAGCGAATTAGAGGATAATGCTAGAAGGAAATTGAAGATTAAGTGCTTAGATGCAATAGTTGCCAACGATGTCGGGTCTGCTTTTGCTACTGACACCAACGAGGTGACTATCATTAGGGCTGATGAATCAACGATTAAGGTTCCTAAGCAAAGTAAGGAGGGTATTGCTACTCGTGTAATCGACGAGCTTATCGAGATGTTTAGTTTGCGGGAGGCCTAAGGTTATTTTCCACAATAGTGGGTATTGATTAGAGGCGAAGATGGCGCAAATTCAGCAAGATGCATTGCGGCGAACTGGTTCAGGACGGCCAGATTTGCTGCAGAGAGTATTATTGGATCCGATTAGAGATGTGGGTGACGATGATAGTGGGGTGGGTAATGAAGTAGGTGATGTGGGCGGTGTCGTGTTCAACCCTATTGTTTCTAATAATGACCATGAGTTTAAAGTCGCGCAGTTGATGACAGACGTTAATGCTGAGCATGATGATTTAAGCTCGCAACCAACGCAATTTGTATATTTACGAGATGTGGGCTTGTTGTGTCTAGTGGGTGTCGTGGCAGGAGCTTTGTTCGGATTTGTCGCTGGATTATCTGTGTTTCCGTAAGGACATTTCGTGATTGTAAACCATGAATAAAAGGTCAGGGTTTGTCAGGCACCTACAGGCGTTCCATCTGGCAGAAATTCGGCAGGACAGGATCCAGCGATCGAGGCCCGTAGCGGCAGAGCTTTTTCGTCGACTTCGATGCCAAGACCTGGTTCCTCAGGGATCTTAAAACATCCTTCGGACGGAATGTGATGTACAGGGCATTTCATGTGTTTGCCCTTTAAGTCCCAAAGGGTTTGCTCGATCCCTGCGATGGCAGTCATTGTAATTACACCGCCGCGCCAAAATCGCTGCCTGTACATCATCTGCCACAGATACTGTATGCGAGTGGGGTCTTGTCCGATTAGCATGGGCTTTAGCTAATCAATAGCAGAGACTATGGATCTCTCTCCATTCAAGTAATGCTTCCCTCCAACCTATTGTTCCGTCGGAAGCACTAACTTGTACAAAGACCCAATTGAGCGAGTCCCATTTACAGTGAAGAGTTCTATAGATTCGACGGATAGCGTGCTCATGTAATGCGACTTCCGATAACTTTTTGCATAGTTAAACTTTTGTTCATGTGCCTAATTACTTTATTGTCGAGCAAATATTATCGTGGACTAATATGAGCGTACCAAGTATCAGGGGCCAACGGTGGGAAATATCCCGACGAGGTCCTCCAGACATATTCGAAGAACATTCCAACATGCGGCCATTGGCCGTACAACTGTTGTACAACCGTGGCGTTGTCGGTGCCAAGCAAATAGATAGTTTCATGCAAACTCAATTTGAATCGATCGACCCTTTTCTTATGTCCGGAATGGAACAAGCAGTCAAAAGGCTCTTAGCAGCTCGCCTAGCTGGCGAATCTGTTTGTGTGTACGCTGACTACGATGCAGATGGAGTAACAGCGGCTGCTGTTTTGGTTTCTGCGCTTAAGTCACTAGGGATTAATACAACGGTCTATTTCCCTAGTCGTACAAGGGAAGGTTACGGGCTCAATATTGAGGCGTTGAAACATATTGCCCAAACAGGGACCGAATTGATGGTTTCAGTGGATTGTGGAGCAAATGCTACAGAACAAGTCGAACAGGCTGTTCAGCTGGGGATGGATGTGATTTTGACGGATCATCATGTGGTTATGAGGGATGTTCCCTCTGCTATTGCTTCCTTAAATCCTGCTGACCCGATGAGCCAATATCCGTTTAGAGGATTATGTGGTGTTGGAGTGGCTTACAAATTAATCGAAGCTCTTTCTATTGAGACTGATGGGGAAATTGTTCCCGACCATCTGTTGGATTTGGTGGCTTTAGGAACGATTGCAGATGTTTCTCCCCTCGTGAATGAAAATCGGCACTTTGTAATATGTGGACTAGCCCTAATGCAAAGGCGGCATAGGATAGGATTGGACGCACTTGCACGAGTGTCTGGATTGGACTCCGAGGACATAGAAGTTAGTGATGTTGGGTATCGACTTGCTCCTCGAATCAATGCAGCTGGCAGGATGGCAGACGCTCAAGTAGCTTTCGATTTGCTCATGTCTGAGTCTGAGGATATTGCTGAAAAACTTGCCGAAAAGCTTGAGGTATTGAATAGGCAGCGTCAGCTAGCGACTTTAGAGATCATGAAAAATGTAGTTGACGACTATGTTTCGACAACAGGGTTGCCAATATTTGCTATTAACGATAACTGGGCATCTGGGGTTGTCGGTTTGGTAGCCGGCAGGGTTGTGGAGGAATATGGAGTTCCGGCCTTCATAGGTAGTTACGAATCAGGAATAGTTCGTGGTTCTGTTAGGGCTCCTCAGGGGTTTGATGTGATTGCTTCACTGGAAAATTGTGCTAATTATCTTAATACCTTTGGCGGACATAGAGCTGCTGGAGGCTTCAGCTTAGATGAGGCTAACATCACATCATTCAAGAGAAAGTTGTTTGAGTATTGGGAAAGCATTCCGTCGACAGAGAAGGGGGAACTGGTGCTAGAGGTTGATTGTCGGTTATATCCGGCCAGTGTTAATTCGGATACCTTGTCCGTTCAGACCGAACTAGCACCATATGGAATGGGTTTTTCACAGCCTGTCTACGTTTGTGAGAAGATGTCCTTAGATCGAGTTACTACTATTGGCAAGGATGGGGCGCACGTTAAGCTGCGATTTGCCGAGTTGTCGGCGACGGTTGATTGTGTGTGGTTTAGGGGCGGACGGTATGTTAATCAGTTGCGTAAAGGTGGTCGCTATGATGTTGCCTTTACGCTTCGCAAAAATAAGTTCCGCGGTGGCGACATGCTAGAAATGAATGTTGAAGATGTCCGTGTAAACGCGGTTGAATCTATGGACTTGGGTTAATGACTACGGATTTCAAATTTGATGAATATGGTGCGAAGTATTCATCCCATAACCCCCAACTAGTAAGCATTTCCGAACTGCTTGCACGTGCAGGGGAATACATAGTTGGGCCACATCGGGATAGCGCTATGTCTCTAATAGAGGATGCATACCAATACGCCTTGGAGGCGCATGATGGTCAAAAGCGCCTTTCTGGTGAAGACTATATATATCATCCTTTATCCGTTTCATTATTGCTAACCGAGTTGCGGTTAGACGAAGCAGCTATTGCAGCAGCTCTGTTGCATGACGTCGTAGAAGATTCTGATACTTCGTTGTCTGTGATCAGGGAACGATTCGGTCCTGAAGTAGGAGATCTAGTGGACGGGGTTACCAAATTGACAAGGCTGGATCTAACCAATCTTGAAGATGAACAGGCATGGACGCTCAGAAAAATGTTTCTGGCTATGGCACGTGACATTAGGGTGGTGCTCGTTAAGCTAGCGGATCGTATGCACAATATAAGGACTGTCCATGCTCTGAACGATGCTAAGAGACAAGCTTATTGTGCAGAGACACTGGAAATATACGCTCCGTTGTGTGGAAGGCTTGGGATTTGGACTTGGAAATGGCAGCTTGAAGATGGAGCGTTTAGGTATACCAAACCTGATTCTTATCATGAGATTGCGTCGATGTTAGATGCCCGTCGTGTGGAACGTGAGTCAATGGTTAAACAAGTAATTGATGAGCTCAGGGGGGATATTCAAAAAAGTGGTTTGCAGGCTGATTTATCTGGGCGGGCCAAGCACATATATAGCATTTTCAGAAAAATCCAACGGAACAAAGTCGAATTTGATCAAATATATGATCTGATTGCTATACGTGTGATTGTTCAAACTGTAGAACAGTGCTACCAAATACTGGCAATGGTACATTCGAAATGGAGGGCTATACCTGGTCAGTTTGATGATTATATTTCTGCCGCTAAGCCGAATAAGTATCAGTCATTACACACGGCGGTGATGGGTCCCAGCGGTAGTCCGTTTGAAGTTCAAATCAGGACTGAAGAGATGCATAGGGATTCTGAGTATGGGGTAGCCTCTCACTGGAGGTATAAGGAAGGACGGCTTGGTCCTGAAGCTTTTGATGAGAAACTAGCTTGGGTTAGGCAGGTTCTCGAATGGCAAGAGGATCTTGATACTGCAGCTCCATTGATAGATATTTTGAAGGCTGATGTATTTGCTGATCAGGTATTTGTCTTTACTCCCAAGGGTGACGTGATTGATCTGCCTCGAGGCGCTACGCCTGTCGATTTTGCTTATCGGATACATACTGAAGTTGGGCATACATGCATTGGGGCCAAGATAGGTGGAAGGCTGGTTCCATTAAGGCATGAGCTACAGAATGGTGATTTGGTAGAGGTGCTGACTAGTAAGTCAAGCAAGGGGCCCAGCAGAGAGTGGTTGACAATTGTTCGCACGGGTCATGCACGAGATAAGGTCAGGCAGTGGTTCAAGCGGGAGCAAAGGGAGGAGAATGAAGAATTTGGACGCAATCTAATTGATCGGGAGCTTAAGCGATTGGGGCATGATGGCCTAGATGCGTTGCCAGATGCGGATTTGTCTAGGGTTGTAGATAGACTGTCGTTTGTTAATTCTGCTGGATTGTTTGCTGCGGTGGGCTATGGAGCGGTGACCACTGCTCAAGTGATCAATAGATTAGGTCTCGAAGCCCCTTCACACGATAAGCAGCTGTTTGGACCAGTTTCAGTCACAGACGGGCAGATACGAGAGACATCCTCACTTATAGACGGAGAGGGTGTCAGTGATTTATATACAAGGGTTGCTTCTTGTTGTAGCCCTCTTCCCGGAGATCAAATAATTGGTTATATAACACGAGACAGGAGGGTTACTGTGCATCGAATAGATTGTCCTAATATTGTGAAGACTCCCGATTCTGAGCGACTAGTGAAAGTGGTTTGGGGTGCAAGACGAATAGTTAATTCACTAGGTTTACCTTCGAGAATTGCAGAATGTTGTACGCCCTTACCAGGGACACAGATCGCTGGTTCCTTAGGTGAAAATGAAGTGATTGTTCACAAACAAGATTGTTCACGCTTAGATGAAGTTACTGACGCACTTGTGCAGGTTAGTTGGGGGCGAGAAGAACAAGCTAGTTTGCCGGTCACGTTGATCGTAGAGGCGGCGGACAGAGAAGGTCTCCTGCGTGATGTCGCTACTGTTGTCGCTGAGGAGGGATACAACATAATTTCGGCTAATGTACAAACTAACGACGATAGTGTTGCTGAGGTTAGAGTCAGTATGGAAATACCGAGCCTGGATGAATTGACAAGATTGCTCAATCGCTTACAGTCTGTACGGAGCGTAATAGCGACTCGTCGTGAACGTATTGCGAGGGCCGTAAGATGATCGATTCTGTTGTAAGTCGGGTGTCTGAGTTTGAACTGAAACGTGAGCGAATTCTGGGGTTGATGGACAAGCAGAATTGGGATTGGGTAGTAATTTCCAGTATTTCTGGTTTTTCTTGGGCTACTGGTGGTGGTCGATCGTATATAAATACATTCGACATTAAGGGTGTTGCCAGTCTGTTGTATTCACGAGACCGCACTGTCCTATTGACTTCGAATGTCGAAATGCCGCGTCTAAAAGATGAGGAGGTTGACGGGCTTCCGCTGGAATTTGCGGTCCTGCCGTGGCACGAAGCTTATTTTGAACCTGATGAGGGAATCAGTGGAATCATTAAGGGAACGGTGGCAGCTGATATTTCTATTCCTGGGACTATCGATGGGAATCGCGAACTCATGAAATTGCGATTGGATTTACTTGGGGTAGAGCAAGAAAGATTAGCTGATCTGTGTAGGGAAACTAGTGAAAGTATTCAGGAAGTGGCTCGGAAGTTCCAACCTTTGCAAACTGAGTTTGAAGTTGCGTCTGCTATGGCTGAAGAATTGAATGGGAAGGCAATTTTGAGCCCTGTACTACTAGTAGCTTCAGATGAAAGGCTGTTTAGGCATAGGCACCCCTTGCCTACAAATAAAGAGATTGAACGATATGCAATGCTAGTTGCTTCAACTACTCGGTATGGGTTGTACTGTTCGGTGACACGATTGGTGCACTTTGGGGCTTTGCCAGTCGAACTCGCTGAAAAATCTGAAGTTTGTGCAAATATTGATGCGTCGTATTTGTCGTCTACGGTCCCGGGATCCCGTTTGCAGGACGTGTTGGCGGTTGGGAAAAAGGCGTACTCTGATTGGGGTTATCCAGATGAATGGAAATTGCACCATCAAGGTGGCCTAGCAGGATACGCCTCGCGGGAGATATTTGCCGGTAGTCCTGAAGATTGGAAAATTAATGCAGGTCAATGCTTTGCATGGAATCCTTCGATTGCCGGTGTAAAAAGTGAAGACACAATATTGACAAAGGAATCCGAGCCGGAAGTGCTTACGGTGTCCACGGAATGGCCAATGATTGATACATATCTAGAGGTAAAGCGGCCTGGGATACTGGTGAGGTAATCGATGCATCACTTAGTTTGCATCAGTCGTCCCGAATATTCTGGGGCGATGATTTTGATTGCTTCGGATGAGGATAGTTCGACTTGTTGAATTCGGAACCGGTAAGAATGACAGGTGATATGGAAGATTCATTTTGTGAATGCACTCGACAGAAATTGATCAAATTCAAAGGGCCCGGACTGCTTTGATTACAGATCCAGCTGGAGGCTTATTGCATTGCGTGACCTATTGACAACTGCTGCTTATGCAGGAATCGAGTCAGCAAAACCGGAAAAAGTGCTAAGAAGTTCGATAACGTTGGACGATCGAGAATTGCGCATTAGGGAAGAAAAATACGATCTAACTCTTTATCGTTCGGTAAGGCTAGTAGCCTTGGGTAAGGCAGCATGTGGTATGGCTGGTGTAATGGAAGATATGTTGGGGCATTGGATTAAAGATGGGATTGTAATAACAAAAGAAGGCCATTCTGTTCCACTTAAAATAAGTGACATATATGAGGCATCTCACCCGTTGCCGGATGATAGGAGTGTTGAGGCAGCTAAGGAATTGGAGGAATTCCTTCGATCGGGCTCACAAGATGATCTGGTGATTGTTCTGATATCAGGGGGTGGGTCTTCTTTGTTGACATCTCCTGCAAAAGGCTTGTCGCTTGCAGATATTCAGACTACCACTGATTTATTGCTCCGTTCCGGAGCTCCGATTGGGCACCTTAACACTGTAAGGAAGCACATTTCTTCTGTTCAGGGTGGCAGACTCGCCCAAGCGTCCTTGGGAGCACAAGTGTTGGTTTTGGTTATATCCGATGTATTGCAGAACCATTTGGATGTTATTGCTTCTGGCCCTTTTATGGGTGATTCAAGTAGTTTTTCGGACGTTCTTCGTATCATTGATGAGTATGATCTAAGAGATGATATGCCGGTCAGTGTGATGGATGAGATGCGGCGTGGTCAAGAGGGCTTAATAGAGGAGACGCCCGAGGTTGGGGATCCGATCTTCGACAGAGTTCGTCATTTCATACTGGCAGACGTGGTAACTGCGGCGAATGCTGTAATGATGACTGGAAAACAATTGGGTTTCGCGGTAGATTTAATCGATCCTGCCGTTGAAGGAGAGGCACGAGATGTGGGTAGGCGTATTGCTAATAGATTGATTGATAGTATGAGATGTAGGAAAGTCCCTTTTATAGAGATATATGCAGGGGAAACTACGGTTACAGTTCAAGGGACCGGAAAGGGAGGGAGGAACCAAGAATTAGCTTTGTCTGCAGCTTTGGTATTGGATGGCATAAAAAACGTAGCAATAGCATCGGTTGGGACAGATGGTACCGATGGACCGACTGATGCTGCGGGAGCTATTGTGGATGGTGGTACTGTGGATCGAGGGTTCCAGGCCGGGTTAGATGCACGGGCCTACCTTAATAACAACGACTCGTATAATTTTTTAAGCGTTACTAACGATTTATTCATGACTGGAGCCACCTTGACGAATGTCAATGACTTGATACTTGCTTCTGGGAATCCTCGTCTGTGAAAGGGTCGACTATTTCGGATGCCGATACTGAAGAGTCGTCACGAGCACAATGGTTTAATGTTAGCAGTCCACAATCAATTAAAGCGATAGATCGGAATTGGGTGCAAATCACCCGAATTGCATTGCTATTGGTTGCCGTTCTGGTGACGTGGTGGGCGTTGGTGCTACAGGAAGAGGGTTACGATCGGGCGGCGACTACTGCTAGCGGAACGGTTCAAACGGTCCCAGTAGACACGTCGCAAGTGAGGGGTTTGCCTGATGTCAAGTTGCCAACTCTTAGACCTTTTGTCACGGAAAATTCAATCGACTCGTCCGGTATTGTTGATAACTTGGATGACGAGACTAACAACGATGAGGATGAGGTAGTAGTGGAAAGTCGAACTTCCCAATATGTGGTTAGGGTTGGAGACAACCTCATTAATGTAGCGGCAAAGTTTGGCGTGTCCCTCAATCAGTTGATGTCTGCTAATGGGATTGTCAACGCAGATTCTATCTTTTCCGGACAGGTGCTGGTGATTCCAGAGGTGCGTGACAATATCACTGACGAGAGTTCTACTTTAGACAGCTATACGGTTCTGGAAGGTGACACATTACAGACCATTGCAAATAAACATGCTGTTTCACTTGATCAAATACAGGCAATTAACAATATTGCAAACCCAGATTCGATATTTGTAGGTCAGGTGTTGTCCATACCCTAATATGTAGCACTCTGTCATGAGTCCTTATGTTGTGATGTTTTCGTATTATGTCGGTATTGGAGTTTTGTACACTTTAGATTCCAGAATCCGACTTCGTATCTGATCTGGCAAAAAATGAAACATTTATGTACTGAGAAAGCGATCGAAGTTGTCTGAAGAATTATATGAAAAAGGGGATAGCAATCTTTGGAAAAGGATAGGTGGCCGTAGCGGTGGTACAGTCGCCTCGTTAGCAGCCTCGGCTGGCGCCGCGGGTGACAGGCGTGTTTGGGCTGGCACAATGGCGGGAGTGTTTGTTTCCGATGATGAAGGTAAGTCGTGGTCGATTAGCAATTCGGGCCTTACTAGTCCGTTTATTCAGGCCATGGGCGTTAGTCCGAATTATGACAATGATGGCAATCTTTTTGCGTCGGCAAATCAAGCTGGTGGGTTTGTTTCATGGACTGGAGCAAGCCAATGGATAGCTATGGATTTCTGGGGAGTAGTGCCAGAGATTACCTGTGTTGGTCATTCGCCTGCATTTGCGGATGATAAGACAGCAATAATTGGTACGGATGACCATGGGATTTTTCGTACTGTAAACAACGGGCGAACGTGGAATGCATCTAATAGCGGCCTGCCTGAGGAATCAGTGTTGGCATTATTGATATCTCCAGACTTTAGATCTGACCAGAGGGTGTTTTGTGCTGTTCCTGAAAAAGGCATTTTCGGATCCAGTGATGGGGGTCGAACTTGGAAATCAACTGGAGATGAATTCCTAGGCAGTGATTCTATCCAAGCATTCGGTTGTTCTCCGTCGCTAGAAGGAAAAGGGAGATTGTTTGCCGGATGCGAGACTAGCGGAATGTGGTTTAGCGATGATGGTGGTAAAGATTGGCGGCAGTCTGAGGGGGTGGAGGGTCTGTCTGTAAATGCCATAGCTGTATCTCCAAATTTTGATTTGGACAATCTTGTGTTTTTGGGAACCGGTGAAGGCGGGGTATATAGATCTTCTGATGGTGGCAAATCGTTTCAAATGGTGACAAACGATGATTATGGGAATCCAGTGATTTCAATCTTGGCACTTGCTGGTGAGCAGGGAAATATATTAGTGCTTGCTGGGACTTACGAAAATGGGGTAATAAGGTCAGAAGACGGTGGAGAAAACTGGGGCGATTCCAGTGACAATTTAGCTAGTCAGAACTGGCTATGTTTTGCATTGTCTTCGTCTTTTACTCGGGATCAGACTATGTTTGCAGGTGGTGCAAATGGTGGGGTTTTTAAGAGTATAAATGGTGGCAAGGATTGGACGGATGCAGCTATAGACACGGAGGAATTGACGGTGCATAGAATAGCTGTTTCTCCAAATTTTAGTGATGACGGATATGCACTTGCTGCGACTGAGGCGGGATTGTTGCACACGACTGATGGTGGGGGCAAATGGGAACTTATTGACGATGTAGGTACTAATGATCTGCGAGCGGTTTCTATAGCGGATGATTTCAGCGAATCTGGTGTGGTGGTGGTTGGTGGAGTGTTAGGAAAACTTTTTCTCAGCGTAGACCGAGGTAAGTCGTTTAATGAGTTGGATCATAAGTTTTACGAAGATTCGATAGTGGACGTACAGTTGTCGCCCCGCTACACCGATGATGGGCATTTGTTTGTGGCTACTTTTGGAAGAGGTAAAGTGACGGTTCATCGATCTCTCAATGGAGGAACTTCCTGGAAAGCCTGGGTTCAAAATGCCTGTGATTCACAGTGGGCTAGTGTGGCAATTCCCTCCGTGTTCACGAAAGATAATGATTACTGGTATTTTGCTACTGAGAATCAAGTATTTAAACCTGCTCGGCGGTTTAGACAGGTGTGGAGTGGCGTGAGACCTGGAGGTAAAAACACAGCTGTTCTATCAGTGGTTTCTGTCCCTGACTTTGATACTGAGCCAGTCCTTTTTGCTGGTACGAGTGAGGGGGTATATAGGTCGGGAGATGCTGGGTTGACTTGGGAGCAGTTAAATACGGGGTTGGAGAACAAGGCGGTTTTGCAGGTAGCAGTTCCCCATGACTATCATTCTAGTCGATGTGTGTACTTGGTGGGGCTGGGGGGCGAGATTTGGAGATATGTAGACGTGCCGGATGATCGAGGCCCACAGGTATTAGACATGTCTACGTTTGTGTGGAGAGATAACATAGAATTCGATGGCTAGTAAGACAAATAGGCATCTGTGGCGGATCGCCAGGTGATTTAGTGATGGAGCAAAAACCATTGGGCTCGTCAGGGAGGGGGCAGTGCAAATCAAAAAAAAGATTTGCAAGACGCACTGTGTTAACGATGATCACTCCGATAGTTGCGGGATTGATGGTGGCTTGTGGTGGAGTAAATAGCAAACCATCTTTGTCGGATAAACAGCAGGCTGTCCTAGAAGATATTTCAGGGTTTGCTGATGTCAGTTCATCTCCACTTGATTCTGATATGGAAAAACTAACAGTGGAGGCTCTAGTTATTCACAGTCCTTGGGGTCCACGAGGGGACAGTTATCGACAATTAGCAAGTTTGGCTAGTAGGAGTGAGCCTGGGGTCCCGCGCATTTTTCAAAATCAATTGGCAGTAGGGGAAGCTGGTTTAGCTGCCGCTTTGGATTCTCTTCCGGAGTTAAGAGAACTGGACATCATGTTGTTTCCTGTCCAGCATTTGGGGGATTTGGTTGGCTCGGAAGAGTTGTTAGCACTCGACAAAATATCGGGAATTACAGAACTGCTAGATGAAGGATCGTATTGGGGCAATACGTATAGTGCAGGGACGATAAATGGCAGGCAGTTTGCTGTCCCATTGGTTTTAGGACCTTGGTTTCTCATGTTTAATCCGAAAGTGTTTAATAAATTTGGGGTAGAGATTCCGACTTCAAGTGGGTGGAGTGCTGACGTTTTCGCGGACAATGTGCGTCGACTGACACCGAGGAGCTCTGGGTCACAAGATCCCGAATCTCTTGGGTTTCTTCAATTGCTGCCGACAACCAAAGGGACCCAGCCTCTGCCTCCGTCTTGGGTATGGATGCAAGGGATGGGTTCGGAATTGCCGGATCGCAACCACGATTCTGAAGTCCTCAATTCCAATTCCGCTCTGGAGGCTATGAAATTAATGCGGCGTATAGTGCAGGAGGAGAGAAGTGTCGTTACTATGCCGACGTTACGTGGTAGAAGTGTGTGGGGTGCGACTGCTAGCAGGGATCTTGCAATGATGTCCTTGCCGACCAATAGCGGTTGGCTCTTAAATCAATGGCGAAAGAAGGATGGCTTCGACTTGGCTCCTATGCCAAAGGGGCAAACAACTCGTACCCCTACCGATATACATATGATGGCTGGGATATCTAGTCGCACTAATAACGTAGATGCTGCTGCTGCCGGAATGAAAGCTTTGGCAAATATTGTGCCATCAATAATCTTCCCATCGGCTCTACGCAAGGATTTGGATCGTGCAGTTGAAGTCGAGACAGTATTACGCTCGCAAGATATGGAATACATGCAGACTGCTTTGACTAAAGCCACGTCCTTAAATCTTTCGCCATCTGATCGGCAATTTATGACATCAGAGTTGGATCACCCTGTGATGTTAGGTGAAAAATCTATTGAGGAAATAGCCCAGCGTGCTGCTAAAGTCTTAGATGACCTATCATACTCAAGAGAACGCTGATTGTTCACTTTCTCAGCTGGATAACTAATGCAACCTTGTCATCATTTAAGTATTACTCGTAGCCTAGGCAAAGAGCATTGACATATTCGGTTTGGCACTTTTTGCAGGCGGCTGCTAGTGGGCCAATATGTGAATATAACCACCATGAAATATTGAGTTCTCTCACAATTATTAGCGACAACAGACCCTCTAATTCGCTATTCGACTAAGTGATAGACCAAGTCAAGCTAATTTAGTGTCGAGTTACCAATCCAAAAGATGTTATTTTGATACCTCGCTAAAGTGCCGAGTATGCCCAAGTACCGAATACAGATAGTGCAATCCCTCCGAGGATAACCAGGATGATAAATGCCCAGGGAGTGGAAGTGTTTTCACGGCGAATTTCAGGGGATTTGTGTTTCATTGTTTTGAAAAGTCCTGTAATTATTGATGAACTGATAGTTGGTTTTAACAATTCTGTTCCGTATATTTATCAATGTAGATGTTAACAGGAAACAGGCAACACTTTGGCGTGTTGGCCATACCATGCTACTATTCGCCGCGCGCGGATGTGAAAAGGTTCACTAACTCGCGCGCATTACTAGTGGCGGAGGTTGGATTGGGCACAATTCGCGCAGCTGCGCTCGCACTGGAGTTTGGATTCATTGTCGGAGCGTTTATTGGCACAGGATCATTGTTGGGATCCCATCTGGATAGTGTGCTTGGGAGTTCCCCGTGGTTGCTCGTTCTTGGCATATTGCTTGGATTGGGTTGTAGCGCGTACTCTATGTATCTCATCTATAAATGGCAGAAATGAGAGGGTGTATTGCTACCAGAATTTTCTATAGCTGCTGAACCCATATGCGGATCTTGTAAATTAGATCTGCCGGTCGGGTTAGGACAACTGATCATCACCAACTCTATGGTTATGATGATGGTAGTCATGGCAGTCTTGTTAAGCGTAGGGTTGATGGTTAGACGAACTGTCTCTCTGGTGCCAGGAACTACTCAAAATATTGCAGAAATGATAATTGAATTCGTCGAGGGAATGATTGAGCCGGCTCTTGGGCCATATGCACGTTCTCGATTCCCTATAATCGCCAGCTTCTTTGTGTTTATCTTGTTTTCTAATTGGATGAGTCTTCTCCCGTTCGTCGGGACGGTAGGATATATGGGAGAACACCATGGGAAAGAAGTTTTGATTCCATACATTCGTCCCGCTACAGCGGATTTGAATATGACGCTTGCTTTGGCTTTTGCAGCATTTGTACTAATTCACTCGTCAGGGATTGGTTCCCATGGCTTGATAGGACACTTTAAGGCCATGGCGCAATCATCTTGGTTGCTGGCACCTATATTCATGTTAATCGAACTTTTTGTTATTGTTTCATTATCGTTTCGGCTTTTCGGTAATCTATTTGCAGGGGAGGTTTTACTAGGATTAGCTGGTTGGGCTTTTCCTTTGGTCGGAGTGGTGTTCCTGATGCTGGAAGTTATTTTTGGTCTTATTCAGGCAATTATCTTTACTATGCTTACGCTGAGTTTTGCCAGCGTGGCTATAGGTGATGTCGAAGGGCATCACTGATCGTTCCTTAAAAGGAGGGCGAATAAATGGCATTACATTTGGCGACAGAGGCGATTGCACACGCCCCAATGGACTTGAGTCCGCTTGGTGCTGGATTGGCTATCGGTCTTGCTGGTCTAGGCGCTGGAATAGGCATCGGTAGCGGTGTTAACGCTGCTATGCAGGCGTTAGGTCGCAATCCCGAGGCGGAGAATGCGGTTAGGACTACAATGATTATTGGTCTAGGTTTAGCCGAGGCCATTGGGATTTATGGCTTTTTGATCAGCTTGTTCCTGGCATTGGGTCTTGGGGGATAGGTGGTTTCGCAGAAATCTAAAAAAGTAAGGGATTAGGTGATTAACTGTGATTGAGTTGTTTGATGGATTGGGGATTTTCCCCCGTAACATCGTCTTTCAATTAATAACGTTTGTCGTTTTTGTATTCCTTATGAATAAGGTCTTGTATGGCCCGTTGCGCCGGACAATGGACGAGCGTCGTCAGCGTATTAGCGGCAGCCTAGAACAGGCTGAAGTTATTAAGGCTGAAGCCGAAGCAGAGCAAGAGCGCTTCAAGACCGATTTGCGTGATCGACAAGAGGAGTCTCGGCGCATGAGAGAGGAATCTCTTGGGCGTATTCAAGAAGTTGAGGCTCAAGAGATGCAGAAGGTTCGGGATGTAGCCGATAGGCTGCGTGCCGATGCTGAGCGCGAGGCGATTCAGATCAAATCAGCGGCCTTGGATGATGCTCGGGATGAGGTAGCTGATTTGGTGGTTATGGCAACTAGTCGGGTTTTGGATCGAAGTATTGATGATCCGGAACAACGACGGCTGGTAGACAGCGTGTTGTCGGAAATAGATGGTGAACGCGAGTGAGACGTGACGAACATAGTGACCGAAGAATAGTTGGGCAGTATGTCAGTGCCATAATGGCATTTGCTGCAGATGACGATTCTTGGGAACGTTGGGATAGGGATTTGTCGATTCTCTCCCAGATGGGGAAGCACCCATCTGTTCGTAATTTATTGTCGAGGGCTCGCATAGATGTTAGGGATAATCTTGGTGAATTCCGAAAACTGGGTGAGGGATTGCTCAGTGAATTTGGGGTTGGCTTAGGTGAACTGACTTTAGAAGACGGATGCTTTGATCTTCTGCCCCGCATTTATTCTCAATTTGTGCGGAGAAGTGAGATTGAAGGTCCTGTGGACCGGGTCACGGTCAGGACTGCATCTACTTTGGTAGGGGCAGAAATAGATAAACTGCGTGATGTTATGCAGCGTCCTGGACGACGTATGATATTTACGCAAGAGGAGGATTCCAGCATTATCGGCGGGCTGGTACTCCGACAAGGCGATTGGCGACGTGATTTTAGCGTGGCAGCTCGCTTGCAGACGCTTAGACGCACACTATACCCAGGCAGGCAATAGAGAGTAATGACAAAAGATCCTTCTGAAATAGCAGAGCTGCTTAGGCAGCGAATCGAGTCAATTGATACTAGTGTTAGCGAATCAAATGTAGGTACGGTAGTCGAGGCAGGTGATGGCATAGCCCGTGTTTTTGGGCTGTCTGAAGCTCTTGCCGGTGAACTTCTGGAATTTCCTGATGAAGTCCTTGGAATGGCACTGAATTTGGAAGAGGATTCCGTAGGTGCTGTTGTACTTGGGCAATTTGAAAATATACGCGAAGGAGATGAAGTACGTACGACGGGGCGAGTAGCCCAGGTTCCGGTTGGAGAGGCCCTCTTAGGTCGGGTTGTCAATGCGATTGGAGATCCTCTGGACGGACGTGGTCCTGTTGCCGCTGATGGCTATGAAGTGATAGAGAAAGTTGCCCCTGGGGTTATCGACCGGAAAAATGTTGACACCCCACTACAGACAGGAATTCGAGCTATTGACTCAATGGTGCCAATTGGGAGAGGGCAGCGCGAGCTAATAATCGGCGATCGTCAAATTGGTAAGACAGCCATAGTGCTGGACACTATTATCAATCAGCGTGACACCGGTGTTAAGTGCATATACGTTGCAGTTGGTCAAAAAGCAGGGCAGGTTGCCCAAGTTCGTGCGTTACTTGAAGAGCATGGTGCTATGGATCACACAATCATCGTGGCAGCCACTGCAAGTGATCCTGCTGGATTGCAGTATATCGCCCCATTTACCGGTTGTACCATGGGAGAGTACTTCCGTGACAAGGGTGAGCATGCATTGGTTATCTACGACGATCTTACTAAGCATGCGTGGGCCTATCGACAGATTTCGTTACTGCTCCGTCGCCCGCCTGGCCGAGAGGCTTACCCAGGAGATATTTTTTATCTGCACTCAAGGTTATTGGAGCGTGCCGCAAGCATGAGCGATGCTCTAGGGGGAGGAAGCCTAACGGCCCTACCTATCATTGAAACACAAGAAGGTGATCTTACAACGTATGTGCCAACCAATGTTATTTCAATCACTGACGGGCAGATATATGTTGAGCCAGATGCATTCAATGCTGGTTTTCGGCCTGCTGTAAATGCTGGTTTATCTGTTTCGAGAGTTGGGGGTGATGCTCAGGTTAAGGCGATGCGTACGGTGGCCGGCGGTCTGAGACTGGATTTGGCACAGTATCGTGAAGTTGCTGCTTTTGCACAGTTTGGGTCTGATTTGGATGCCGCCACTCAACAACAGTTGACGCGCGGTCAGAGGTTGCTTGAACTACTTAAACAGGGTCAATTCGTACCGCAATCCTTGGCGAATCAAGTAGTAGCGATTAGAGCTGGTACTGCGGGGGCTATGGACAATGTGGCTCTTGATGATGTTGCTAGATGCCTTGATGAACTTATTGAATTTATGAGGGCATCACACAGCGATTTAATGTCTAGAATTACGGACACTGGATTATTACCTGATGAAGATCTTGAGGCTCTGGATGGAGCATTGACGGCGTTTATAGACAACCAATTTGTAGCCAGTGGGGATGGCCAATAATCTCCTATGCCAAGTTTACGCGATGTCCGCATGAGAATCAGAGGCATTGACTCTACACGCCAAATCACTAGGGCGATGCAACTTGTAGCTACGTCTAAGATGTTTCGTGCCCAAGATGCAGTACAAAAAGCTAGGCCCTATGCTGAAAAACTGACGTATGTGTTGGGATCGTTAGTTGCTGCGATTCCAGAATACGAAGATCCTAATCCGTTTCTGGTGAGACGAGATGAAAACAAGGTGGCTGTGGTGGTATTCACTAGCAACCGAGGCCTAGCTGGTGCTGTCAACTCCAATGTGGTTCGACAAACTATCGAACATATTGAACAACTCAGGTCTGCTAATCCAGGTGTTGATGTATCTATCATTGGGATCGGCAAAGTGGGTGTTCGCATGTTGAACAAAGTAGCGCCGATCCACAGCTCTTATCTCGACGTACCAGATCAGCCTTCGGTTTCTGACGTTTCAACCATTACAGATCTTGCCAAAAACCTTTATGAAAGCAGGGAATTTGATGCAATTGACGTCGTGTTTCCTAGCTTTGTTAACACTATTAATCAATCTCCTTCGATAAGTAGATTGCTGCCGATAGAACCGGTGGAGCATAAGGGAGAGGAATTGACCAACGTGAATGCTCCGAATTACATATATGAGCCGAGCGCTGTTAGCGTTTTGAAAACATTAATTCCACGCTACTTGGAGATTGCTATGTACAGATTCGCCCTTGAGGCGTCTGCTAGTGAGCACAGTGCACGCATGGTTGCTATGCGAAATGCTACAGATAATGCAAGTGAGTTAATTGATGACCTGACGTTGTTGTATAACAGACAACGCCAGTCCGCTATTACCAGTGAAATGATTGATATTGCTTCGGGGGCTAGTGCGCTCTCACAGTAAAGAAAGGAACATATAGGAATGGCTGAGGGGAAAATAGTACAAATTATTGGTGCTGTTGTTGATGTCGAGTTTCCAGCGGATGCCATGCCGGGAATATTCAATGCCTTAGAAGTTGATCTGGGCGAGGGCCAGTCCCCGTTATTACTCGAAGTTGAGCAACACGTAGGGAATAGTTGGGTGCGCTGTGTGGCTATGACCCCCACGGAGGGCTTGAAGCGTGGGATGCGAGTTAACGATACTGGTGGTCCCATTATGGTTCCTGTTGGCAAGGATACTTTGGGACGCGTCTTTGATGTTGCGGGTAACCCTGTGGATGGTGGGGATGCTGTTGAGTCCGATGAAAAGTTGCCTATACATAGACCAGCTCCTAAGGTAGAAGATTTATCGACGTCTACGGAGATGTTCACAACAGGGATGAAGGTGGTGGACCTGATCGCTCCATTCACGAGGGGCGGTAAAACTGGGATTTTTGGTGGTGCTGGTGTTGGTAAGACCGTCACGATTATGGAATTGATCAACAATGTTGCCACCACATATGGAGGTTACTCGGTGTTTGCCGGCGTGGGTGAGCGTACTCGAGAAGGGACTCAGTTGATTGGTGAAATGCAGGAAGCTGGGGTAATGGACAATACCGTGATGGTTTTTGGGCAAATGAACGAGTCTCCTGGGGCACGCCTTAGAGTGGCTTTGGCAGGATTGTCTATGGCGGAATATTTTCGAGATGAGGAAGGGAGAGATCTCCTATTATTTATAGATAATATATTTAGATTCTCGATGGCTGGGTCGGAAGTGTCTGCTCTCTTGGGAAGGATGCCTTCTGCAGTTGGTTATCAACCTACTTTAGGGTCGGAAATGGGACAGCTTCAAGAGCGAATCACATCTACGAGCAGTGGGTCGATTACGTCTTTACAGGCGGTTTATGTGCCTGCTGATGATTATACGGACCCTGCTCCAGTGGCTACTTTTGCTCATTTGGATGCAACTATTCGACTTGAGAGATCGATTGTGGACAGAGGAATCTATCCGGCTGTTGATCCATTAACATCGACTTCTAGAATTCTTGATCCTGCAATCGTTGGAGAAGATCATTACAGAGTAGCTCGGGGTGTACAGCAAGTTTTGCAAAGGTATAAAGACCTTCAGGACATTATTGCTATTCTGGGTATAGAAGAATTGTCTGATGAAGACCGGATTATTGTTGCCCGTGCACGTCGCATTGAACGGTTCTTATCACAACCTATGAACGTGGCAGAGGTATTTACAGGCCTTGCCGGCAGGACACTGCCTATCGAAGATACTGTACGGGGCTTTGATGAAATATTGTCAGGTAAGCATGATGATCTTCCTGAGCAAGCCTTCTATATGGTCGGTACTATCGAAGAGGCAGTTGAGAAGGCTGATAAGATGGCTGAGGAGGCTGCTTAGATGGATAGTAGTGGATACATTGTCAATGGCTAATCTTGCAGTTGAATTAGTAACACCCGAAAGAACTTTCTTATTGGACGAGTCCAATAAGAAGATTGACAATGTTGACGCAGTGATAACTACGGGTACTGAGGGAGAGATGACTATTCTTCCTAACCATGCCCCCTTAATCACGGCTTTGGCGCCGGGTTTGCTGACTTTACGGAGTTCTGTTGGAGAGACGGTTTTTGCGGTTAGTGGAGGGTTTTTAGAGGTAAATGTAAACGTGGTGAGTGTTCTAGCTGATGCGGCGGAGTGCTCTCATGAAATTGATGTTGAACGCGCTAAAGCTGCGCGTGATAGGGCTCGTGAAATAATTGATACTGCAGTAGACTCGGATGAAGCTATGAGTGCGCGTGGCGCTCTTTCCAGAGCGCTAGGCAGACTGCGTGCCGCTGAACGCGGCGATCGCTAAAGGCGGATGAAATGACTGGGGTGGCCGCAGATGATGGGCCGAGATTAAAGGTCCCTGACCGTCTGGTCGTTGAGGGTGGTAATCGTTTGGTAGGGTCGGTCGATATACCGGGAGCGAAGAATGCGGCGCTTCCTATGATTGCCGCTACTTTACTGACAGATGAAACTTGTCAGCTGACAAACGTTCCTCTGATTGAGGATGTCGAAATTATGGTGGAATTAGTTCGACGGCTAGGTGCCGACGTTAGCTTTGATAGGTCTGCAAGGACACTTACTATCACAGCATCTAGCATTACTTCTACGGAACCAGATGCCGAACTGGTCAGCATTATGAGAGCATCATTTTTAGTTGTAGGGCCGTTGTTGAGTCGTTTTGGGCGTATTGAGTGTATACATCCTGGTGGTTGTGAACTTGGCGTCAGACCGGTGAATGTTGACATCACTGGATTTCGAGCCATGGGTGCTAGGATTGACGTAGAGCCTTCTCAATATAGTGCCATAGCTGACCGCTTAGATGGGGCACACGTGTATTTAGACTATCCCAGTCACACTGGCACTGAAAACCTGGTTATGGCCGCTACTTTAGCAAGAGGGTATACGACTATTGTCCACGCTTCTCGCGAGCCTGAGGTTATACAGCTAATACAGTTTCTCAAGTCGATGGGTGCAGATATTAGGGGAGAAGGAACTAGTGTTATTCAGATTCGGGGTCGAGGTAGGCTATATGGTACGGGATATCGAGTGATGCCTGACCGGATGGTGGCTGGTACTTTTGCGATTGCGGTCGGTATGTGCGGTGGTGCAGTAGTGTTAAATGATGTGAATTATGGTGATTTGGAACCAGTATTGCATAAATTAGCTGAAGTAGGAGCTGATGTCGAACGTGAAGAAGAATGTATAACTGTGAGGTCTGAAGGCAAATTAATGGCGACTGAGGTACATAGCATGCCTCACCCAGGATTTCCTACAGATAAGCAGGCAGAAATGGGGGTGCTTTTGACTCAAGCAGACGGGGATAGCGTAGTGGTTGAACGAGTTTTTGATAGTCGATTTGGATATGTGAATGCATTGCGTGATATGGGAGCCCGTATAGAAGTAAACGGTACTCGGGCAGTCATTAATGGTGTGAGTCGTTTGAAAGGTAGCAGGCTTACCGCCGGAAACGATCTCCGCTCAGGCGCAGCACTGACCCTAGCTGGGTTAGTCGCAGAAGGGGTCACTACAATTGATTCTGTACGTTTTATTCAGAGGGGATATGAGGATCTTGCACGTGACCTAGCTATGATTGGAGCTAATGTGCATGTAGATTCATATGTAGAATCTAATTTATCGTCTGCGATTTAGTGAGGAATTACTTTAACTTTGTTTGGACCTCGACAACTTGGAGTTGATTTAGGAACCGTCAACGTTGTGGTTTACGCGCGTGGGCGCGGTGTAGTGATGAGCGAACCTTCTGTAGTAGCTGTGAGCATGCCTGATCGTGAGATTCAAGCTGTGGGCAAAGAAGCTCGCAACATGGTCGGACGTAATCCGGACAGCATCAGTATCATGCACCCTATGCGAGAGGGTGTGATAGCGGACTTCCTAGTTACAGAAGCGATGCTTCGCTATTTCATTCGGCGTATATGTGGACGAATACGATTGTTTCAGCCTGACATGATGATTTCAGTGCCGACAGGTGTTACTGATGTGGAGCGTCGTGCGGTCAGAGATGCTGCACTTTCAGCTGGTTGTCGCACTGCCGTATTGATCCCTGAACCATTGGCTGCGGCTATAGGTGCTCAGATTCCGATATCAGCCCCCAGTGGGAACATGATCGTTAACGTGGGGGGTGGTACAACAGAAATCGCCGTAATTTCTCTAAACGACATTGTGGTATCTAAATCTATTCGAATAGCCGGTAACACTCTTGATTTGGCTATTTCGAATTACGTCAGACGAAAATATAACTTATTGATTGGAAATCCAACTGCTGAATCAATCAAATTGCAGATTGGGAGTGCGACGCAAATGGAGGAAGCCATTCCTATGGATGTAAGAGGTAGGGATCAAATCGGTGGGTTACCTCGCACTGTCACTGTGACCTCTGATGAGATTACGGAAGCTATGCTTGATCCCATCAATGCAATCGTACGTTCGGTAAAATCCGTTCTCGAGGAGACCCCCCCTGAATTGTCGGCTGATATTATCGATCGAGGCGTAGTGATGACTGGTGGTGGGAGTATGTTGAAAAATTTTGATCAACTTTTGACTCAGGAGACAGGAGTTCCTTGTGTTTTAGCGGATAAGCCTTTGCTCTGTGTGGCTTTAGGAACTGGGATAGCGTTAGAACATTTCGAGTTACTCAGTAAAGTGCTGAAATCGTAGAGGGAGTTTTTGATGAATAAGGTGTGGAGATTCATGCAGACATATCCGATGCCGGAGGCAGAATTGGACATATTGCGTGAAGTTGGCGAGCTGGTACAGGTATTTGATGATGATCCCGCAGTCTTGGCCAAGGCTGTTATCGACGTTGATGCGATTATTGCCGGAACGGAACCTATTACCCGGGAGGTTATTGAATCCGGGAATAAATTAAAGGTGATTGGAAGGTTTGGGGCTGGTGTCGATTCGGTTGATGTAAAGGCTGCTACAGCTGCTGGTATACCAATTCTGAATACTCCTTCGGTTAATGCACAAACAGTTGCTGAGCATACTGTTGCTTTGATTCTTGCAGTTACACGACTTGTAGCTTGGGCCGACAAATCAGTTAGGGTAAAGCAATTTGAAGAGAGATCTAGGCTTATTGGATCTGAGCTGGATGGCAAGGTCCTTGGTATTGTCGGATTAGGTGACATAGGTTCACGGGTGGCTGTTTCTATGGTTAAGGGTTTCAATGTGAAGCTATTGGTGCATACTAGGAATCCTGATGCTAGACGGCTTGTAGATTTGGGGCTTGAAGGTGAATTTGTGTCCATGGACGAACTCGTTGCAAATTCTGACATAGTGAGCTTGCAGGTTCCATTGAATGATTCAACCATAGGATTGATGTCCAGAGATCGTATATTTGATATGAAGGCAGGATCTTACTTGGTGAACACCACGCGCGGTGCAGTCGTAGACGAAATAGCATTAGTTGAAGCACTTAAATCCGGTCACCTTCGAGGAGCAGGTATTGATGTTTATGCTATGGAGCCACCGAAGAAAGACCACCCTTTTTTCGACATTCCATCTATTGTAGTTACTCCCCATATAGCTTCAAACTCAGATGAATCGTTTAGCCGGATGGGTCAACTTATTAACTGCAGTGTGATTTCATACTTGAACGGTGAGTTTCCACCAAACTGTGTTAACCCTGAAGTGTACCCGTCAGATTAGGTGCTTTGCAGGGTTTGCTTAGGAATTATTCAATGACAGCAAAAATTCGTTTCTCGTTGATGGCATTGTCCTAAACACCCCTCTTGTGACAGTTGTAATCATGGTGCTGCCTGGCTTCTTGATGCCGCGCATGCTCATGCAAAGGTGTTCTGCCTTAATACGCACTGCCACTCCTCTAGGATCTAATACTTCTTCTATACAATCTGCAATTTCCACTGTTATCCGTTCTTGGATTTGAGGTCTCCTTGCCAGTATGTCGACAAGTCGTCCAATTTTGCTCAATCCTACAACTCTGTCCGATGGGATGTATGCAACGGCCACTGTACCTATAAAGGGCATCAAGTGGTGTTCGCACATTGAGTGAAATGGTATGTCTTTTACCATTACCATTTCATCATATGGTTGATCAAAGGTAGTCCCTAAAACGGCTTTTGGGTCTTCTGTTAGCCCGCTAAAAAGCTCCTGGTACATTCGGGCAACTCGCTGGGGAGTTTCTATTAGTCCATCACGATCTGGATCTTCCCCAATATGGTTTAGGATGATCCTGACTGCTGACTCTAGTTCATCCTGCCTTTTCATTGTTTGGGCCTAACATCACGTTTGGTATTGGAATACCGTTTTCGATATAAAATCACAATCCGTTGCTCGCCTTAGTCGTTATCGGTATTAATCAGTGCCCCATGATCCTACTGAGTACGAGTGATGCTGACAACTGCAGAGTCCAGAGGGCCGGCTATAGGTACAGATGGCTTGCGAATTACGACTTGTACCTGTTCAATGAGATCAGATGTTGCGAGTAAACTTGTTGATATTTGTTCCGCGCAAGTTTCTAGTAGATTTAGTGAAGGGCCTTCCATTACTTTTTTGACGGCCGTATACGCGAGACCGTAATCAACGGTGTCATCCAGGCTGTCTGATCGACCTGCTTTTTCTAATCGACAGTGCAGAATTACCGTTACGGAGAACCGCTGTCCTAAACTACGTTCTTCAGATTTGTTGCCATGGTATCCATAAAAAATCATGTTTTCCAGCATGATTGTGTCTGTAGTCAATGGTATAGCCTAACCTATTCTCCAGGTGGTACCTTTGGAGTCGTCTTCGATGATCACTCCTAGGTCTAGCAAACTGTTTCGAATGTGATCGGCCAACGTCCAGTTCTTCTTTTCACGAAGAGTTGCTCGTAGTTCTATCAACAGTTCAATGTAAGGCTTTATTTCACGTGATGGATTGGTTCGGTCATCCAGCTTGATTCCAAGTACAGACGTTAAGGATAATAAATCCGCCTTAGATTGTGCCACACTAGTTTCTGAACAACTGCTGGCAAGTCTGTTGATAGATCTCGCTAAATCGAACAGGCAACCTATGGCTGCTGCTGTGTTGAGATCGGCATCCATGGCTTCATAAAAAAGCTTTTTCGTTATTATGCAAGCATCTTGTAATTCAGTGTCTTTGGCTGGGTTTGGGCTGCTGTTCGAATGTTGGGCTCGCAGTGCTCCTTGTAGTCGGTGAAACCCGGCTGAGGCTTGTGGAAGTGAGTCTTCTGTGAAGTCAACAGGTGCTCGATAGTGCGTTGACAACAAATATAATCGTATGGCGTTTGGCGAAAACTTATTGAAAATATTTTCAAGAGTAATGAAATTACCCATAGAGTGGCCCATTTTTTCCCCTCCGATTCTCAGTACTCCGACGTGGAACCAGTGGTGCACAAATGGAGATGTTCCGAACCCAGCTTCGGCTTGGGCCTGCTCATAGGGGAAAAATGAACTTTTGGATGGATGATAAATGGCATGAATGATGGCATCATCCACCAATACTTCTCGCGCATCCAATCGCAGCAATTCATTTTGGACCTCTTCAATACTTGAACATTCATCGCATTTAAATGCGCCTGTGGAGGCATCAACAAATGCCAATCCAAATGATTGTCGGAATCGACAAATTGCAACCAAATAATTGGAGGCATCGGCATCCAATACAGGATCCAACTGCGCGGTTCCCGGGGTGACAATTCGAACCACTTCTCGAGGGGCCGGGCCTTTGGCATCCGTGGGGGCATCCATTTGCTCACAAATGGCCACCTTGTATCCATCTTTAACCAACTTGGAGATATAATTTTCAGCGGCATGAAAGGGAACGCCACACATGGGAATGCGAGCATTGTCTTTCCCACGTCCGGTTAATGTGAGGGACAACGCCTTTGATGCAACACGTGCATCATCATGAAACATTTCATAAAAATCACCCAATCGAAAAAACTCACCCCCAAAAACGGTGAAAACTCGCCCAAAACCCGTCCAGAACTCATCCAAAACCCGCGAGAGGTTAATTATTTTGCCTGTACACATTGCTGATCCTGTAAAATCATTGGTTACAGTATCAAATCTCATGAACTCAGACAATCCATATACTGTTCCATTTCTCAATGAAACTGGAGCAAATTTTGAATCAGCTAATTTCAGTATTTTTTTTTCAGCATCAACTTTACTTTTAGCGTAGTCAGTTTTAGGGTCAACAGGAGAAGTTTCATCTACTGTATCTAAGTTAGATTCTCCATACATGATACAACTTGAAGAGAACAAGAATCTTGATACACCTACTGATTTACATAAATTTGCTAATCTCACAGAACCTAAGTTGTTTATTTGACTAGTCCAAGTTGAATTTAAATTTCCTATTGGATCATTACTTAATGCTGCAAGATGAAAAACAGTATCTATTCCTTCTAGATCAATTTTGGTAATTTCTCTTAAATCTTTTTTTATTGATTGATATAAAGATTTTGTTGGATATTCATCAAATCTACAATCTTCGAAATAACCATTATCTATCCCAATTACTTCATGTCCCAA
>CAJWLF010000009.1 GCA_913043205.1 uncultured Chloroflexota bacterium
TGCATTGGATGCTGGAAAGCATGTATTTTGTCAGGCGCGTCTTGCTATGGATGCTAGTGATGCTCGACGTATGGTGGACAAATCCATCAGTACAGATCGCACAACTATGGTGTGTCCTCCACCGCATGGAATGTACTATCGCCATAAGGTTAGGGAGATAGTGGACGGTGGGCACTTAGGAGCTATTAGACATATAACCGTAGAGTCGTTTACTGGGGACAATTTAGATCTGGATACTGATCTCCATTGGAGGCAACGACGCGACCTGTCAGGGCTTAACACTCTGACTCTCGGCATTATGGTTGAAGTGGTAGCAGATTGGTTCAATTGCCAATTTGCGTCAGTGCAGGCGGTCGAGTCTACCTACGTAAAGCAGAGACTGCTTTACGGACAGATGAGCGATGTAGAGAGGCCAGATTCCGTGTTCGTACTTGCGGAATTTTCTGATGGTAGTACTGGAAGTCTCAATTTCAGTAGCATTGCTGGTGGGGCATCCGATACAACAATATCCGCATATGGTACTGATGGCACCCTTCACTATGTGGCAGGTCCTCCTGATAGTGAGAAAGGATCCATGTCGTTTTCAAAGGCTCCTGGTTGGGACATCCAAGAAGTGGAGATGAGTTCGGTCGCAGCTGGCGGTTGGACAGTAGAGGACGAGTTTATACAGGCTATTCGGGACGGGCGGAATGGAGTGCCGTCGTGGGAAACTGGCATGGAATATATGCGTGTCGTCGAGGCCGTCGATGTTTCGGCAAGATCTGGCAGGCGCATATTTTTGGATGATGTCTAGATAGTGCTTATCTTTTGGTACCCTGGTCACGCACATCGATGACGATAATGTCTTATGACTTGCATGGGAAAGTCGAGGGGCTTGAGTGAGCAAATGTGAAGATAAAACGCGCTGTGAATGGGCTAACGTCAGTTCTGAAATGATGGATTATCATGATGCTGAGTGGGGTGCGCAGCCATGTGATGACAATGCATATTTTGAGTCATTAACTTTAGAGATATTTGAGGCAGGACTGAGTTGGGAGCTTATTTTCAACAGGCGTGATGCGTTTAGGAAAGCCTTTGGGGACTTTGATGTTGCTGTAATTGCAAACTATGGTACCGATGAATTTGACCGACTAATGGATACACCTGGGATAGTTCGGAATCGGAGGAAAATTGAGGCCACAGCAGATAATGCGAGGATATTTTTAGAAATACAAAAAGAAAATGGAGGGTTTGGAGAGTGGCTCAATGAACTGACGGGAGACGAGGAAGAGCTAATCCAGAATTTACGCAAACGCTTTAAATTTGTGGGTCCGTCAGTAGCTCGAAGTTTCTTGCACGATGTAGGGCGCACGTCGGCTCCCCATGACGAAAAATGTTGGAAGAACAAAGGCTGATCGTTCCAGTCAAGGGGATTTATGGGTAAGTAGATGGGTGATCAGATTTGTGTGTCTTTGATATATATGGCTCGACATGGACTACGACATCTCTAACGGCTGCGAAATCCTTTTTTACAGATTCTTCTACCTTGTGTGCAATATGGTGTCCTTGTTGTACCGAGATCTGTGGGGCAACGTGTATATGTAAATCCATAAATATCTCGTCCGGTCGACCTCTTGTGCGTACTGCATGACAATAATGGACGCCTTGTACCGATTGAGCGACCTTCTCTACTAGATTAGGATCTATATGAATAGAATCCATTAGGACGGTCGAAGATGTTCTTATCAGCGATAAACCGGTATACACGATGACCGATGCCACCACGAACCCGAGTATCGAATCGACCCACATAAACCCGGAGGAAGTCGCTATCAGCCCTATCAGAACGGCCAAAGTAACAAGCACATCGTTTTGCAGTTGTGAAGCATCGGCGACGAGAATTTCGCTTTGAAGATCAGCTGCCTGCTTACGTTGCCAAAGTAGCAATGCGGCTTTGGCGATTAGTGTGAAAATTACAACTATGAAAGTTAGTGCAGATATAGTTGGGCCAGTTCCTTGGATTAAGGCTTCTATGCCATTTCTAGCAATCACTGCTGCCGCCACGAACATTAAGCCCCCTATTCCCATGGTGGCTAAGTATTCTGCTTTGCTATGACCATATGGGTGGTCTGAATCAGCAGGTCTAGACGTGATCCGTATTGCAACTAAGCCTATGGCTTCTGACATAGAGTCCAACAAAGATTCAAACCCATCGGCTACGATACTTACGGATGAGGTCGACAATCCAAATATGATGCGAATCGTACCGATGGCTAAGTTGACTGTTAAAGCTGTCGCAAGTGCTAAATTTATCCTATTGGTATTGATTAGTTATTTCCTGTGCGACGTCAGTTATATTGAAAAATAGACCGCGATGGATTTAGTCGAACAGATTGTTGCATTTTGCACATATGGTGGTCGGGATTATGCCCGTCTTCATAAGCAAGTTGAATACAAAGCAACCTGTACAGAATCCCAGTACAGACTCCAACAATGCAAATATAGTCAATACAGCTATAAGTCCGAAGGCAGCAATTGAATTGTCGCCTACGAAATAAAGCCCTGTGGATCCTAAAGTGAACAATAGACCTATGGCTTGAGCAAATCTTTTTGGTGGTCCTGCCACCATCTTTGTTCTGTTGCCAAGCATCGGTACGATAACTCTAGTGGCTAGTTGTCCGGCCGGGCTCAGTGTCGGTCCGGTAAGTACTCTTGCTGCAAAGCCGAGGGTTAGTAGTGGGAGCATAAATCCTAGTTGGAAAACCACTGTAAATATCGCCATAACCGATACCATGCCAGCTACAGCGCGCGCAGCATAATCATTCACCGGGTGTGGAAAGCTAAATATTTCTTTTGCTAACATAAAGCCACTTTCCTTTGCTCAATCAGAATTGGCTGGCAATCGTACTACGAATGACTACAAATTTGTCAATTGTTAGGGCGGAGGATTGGGAAATATACTTCAATCACCCGGCTTTACATAACTAATCGATAACTCGGATTACAGCCTTGTGACGTGAACCCACTCCGAGAAATATTGTGCCCTCGTCATCTACGTCACTGGATCCAATTGAATTGCGCCCCTGGGTCACTTTGTCTCCGTTAACAGTAACTGCATCTTGACGAATTAATCTTTTGGCGGCGCTAATCGAATCTGCTAATCCTACCGCTTGGAGTGCAGTCCGAAGATCGTACCCTTCACTTAGTACCGACGATGTGATCGATATTGATGGGATACCGTCTAGCGTTTTAGTTTCGTCATCAGCAAATAGTGCGCTGGTGCCTGCCATTGCCTCTTCTAGGCCATTGACTCCATGGATCATCAGTGTCACTTCTTCCGCAAGTTTCTTCTGTGCTAACCGAGAAGACTTATTTTCGAGGAATTTATTTTCAATTTCTGATATTTCGTCTAGCTCTAGAAATGTGAGTATCTTGAGAAACCGTACAGCATCTCGATCATCGATGTTCAACCAGTATTGATAAAATTCAAAAGGTGATGTCAAATTAGTATCTAGCCATAACGCACCCTTTGCTGTCTTTCCCATCTTTTCGCCCGATGTTGTCGTCAAGAGAGGGAAAACAAATCCTAAAGCAGGGTCGATATCGGTAGTGACTCTTCGAATATAATCTATGCCTGACAAAATATTGCCGTATTGATCAGACCCACCTACTTGTAACCGGCAGTCATAATGTTTGTACAAGTGATAAAAATCGTAAGCTTGCAGAACTTGGTAGGCAAATTCGGTAAAACTTATTCCGGAGGCACTGTCGAGTCGTCGTTTGACCGACTCCCGTGACAACATGCTTCCGAGAGGGAAATGCTTTCCAGTATCCCTCAGAAATGAGATGAGATTTTGATCTTCAAGCCAATCTGAATTGTTCAGCATTAAGGCGCTGTTTGGGCCCGCGGAAAAATCCAGGTAAGTTTTGAACTGTTGTTCTAGACCGCTTATGTTCTGGGCTAACGTCTGTTGACTCAACAGATTTCTCTCGTCACTTTTACCGGACGGATCCCCTATCATTCCTGTTCCTCCGCCTATAAGGACAATTGGCCTGTGGCCAGCGATTTGCAGTCTTTTTTGAAGCAGAATTGGGACAAGGCTACCAGCGTGCAGGCTAGGAGCTGTTGGGTCATATCCGCAGTAAAAAGTTGTGGTGTTGTGATCGAGAATTGATGGAATAATTGAATGACTAACATCGTGTACTAGACCACGGGATGTGAGCTCGTCCATCAGCCCTTTTTGGGGAGAGCGACTATTTTCGGATTTGGCATCTTTGTTTGTCATGCTGTCAATAATAGGCTTGTTTACGCCGGAGATGTAGTTTTTGCTGTCGATCAACACTGAGATATTCAGCATAATTAAGTGCGAGATTTATGTATAACGACGATTGTCAAAAGGACAGCAGTTTATGAGTAAAAATTATCGTGAGAGTGGTATAGCAAGAGTGTTTGACAGGAATTCAGCTGAACGAGAGGCAAGGCGTTTTTTACGAAAAGGTTTAGATTCGCGCATCCGGCATATTATCGATGCTTTGGGGCCTGATAGGTTAAAAGGAAGCACGGTTTTAGACGTTGGCTGTGGTGTGGGGGCTTTGCATCAAAGTCTAATTCTGGCTGGTGCTAGGCGTATAGTGGGAGTAGATGCTTCTTTGAACAATATAACCGTGGCCCAAGAACTAGCGGCAAAGCTGAAATATTCTGATTATGTGAACCATTTTGTCGGTGACGTGGTTGAACTGGAGGAATTGCTTCCATGTTCTGACGTGGTGATATTGGATCGTGTTGTGTGTTGCTGCCCGTCTGTCGTTGATCTATTAAAGTTTGTGCTTGCAAAATGTAATTGCACACTAATTATTACGATTCCGCAGGTCAACCTTGCTACCGTGGGGTTTCAACTACTATTTAACGCTAGTATGTGGATTACACGCAACGAGTTTCGATATGTTCTGCATGACCCGGTAACAGTAACGAATAGGGTTCTTAAAGACGGGTTTGTAGCGAACAGGGTTGCTACCTCATATCCGTGGGAGGCAACTGTTTATCGACGATGCTGAATCTGCGATGTTGTATGTTGCAATAGGTATTGGGAATTTGGTTATATTGGCCGGCAAGCTACACTAAAACATAGCCGTTAATGGGCGAGCTTGTAGGGATTTATATTCAGCACACACAATTTGAGGGCATCGAAAATGACAAAAATACATGGGTTTGGCAGATCCATAAATGATGACGATGAAGTAAAAACCTGGCAACAAAAGAAGAATGTATGGAATACGCTGCAATTATCGTGGGACGACACTTTGGATGAGCTGGATGACATAATAAGGTTTGAAATAATTCAGAGGGAAGAAGAAGGCTGTGACGTCCAGGAGGCCTTATCTAAATGGGAAGTTGTGGAACAGGAAGAGGGCGGTCGCGAAGAATTTCTAGCCTATTTGGAATCGTTGCCGCTCAAGTCAGATTGGCCGTACGAGGAACCGAGTGATTTGGAAGCAATAATGGCTTCCAGGCCAACTATTGATCATTCGGATGGTGTGACCGGAGATATTGAAGATAAAGTGCTTGGAGCGTGGTTGGGTAGATGTGGTGGATGTCAGTTAGGGAAGCCAGTTGAAGGATGGTCTTACGAAGACATTGAGGCATTGCTGCAAGCGGCTGGAGAATGGCCTCTGAGACAATATTTTCCTTATTTGGACCCTAATCCAATCGACCGCGCCTACCATCACTCGGCCAAAGAATCTACACGTGGTAATTTTGAATGTATGTCCAGGGATGACGATATTGACTACATGCTTATGGCCATTGCTGTACTAGAGGGGCATTCTCTGAATTACCAGTCTGCAGATGTCGGTAAAGAGTGGGTAGAAAGATTCCCATATGGGATGGTGTATACAGCAGAAAAAGTTACTTACAGAAACATAGTTAATGGACTGCAGGCCCCGGCAACCGCTACATATCGGAACCCTTTTCGTGAATGGATAGGGGCCCAGATAAGGGCTGACGTGTTTGGGTATGTAAAAGCAGGGGATCCTGAAGCTGCTGCGCGTCTTTCTTACAACGACGCTGCTCTTTCCCATGTTAAAAACGGAATTTATGGCGAACTATTTGCCGCGGCAATGATTGCGGGATCATTTGGTACAGATGATCCCGTTGCTGCCCTTCGTGCAGGAATGGGTCAGATTCCCGAAAAATCACGTCTGTATGAGGCTCTTCAATTCACTATTGATCTCAAATCACAGTATTCTGATTGGCGAGATGCTCATGCGGTTGTGATGGATAAATATGGGCATTATCACAGGGTACACACTATAAACAATGCGTGTTTTGTAGCGTTAGGGTTGTTGTATGGGGAAAATGACTATGGAACTACCATATGTATAGCTGTTGAATGTGGAATGGACACTGATTGCAATGGAGCGACCGTTGGATCGGTTATCGGGGCGATTCATGGGGCTCGGGCGTTGCCAGATGAATGGATTGGGCCACTCAACAACAAAGTTCGCAGTATGGTTGCCGGGTTCGATGGGGCGAGCATCTCGAGTCTTGCTGATCGTACTCTAGCGTTCATGAAATAGAAACGTGATACACGGTTTACTTGAACCAAAAGACCTTAGCTTTAGGTGGGTTGTAGTGTGAGTACGCGCTTTGGGCATGTGGGTATCGTTGTAAAAGACTTAGACCTGATGACAGAATTCTTCTGTGAAGTGTTGGGGTTTAGCTTCGAACACAGGTTTCGGCGTAGCGGGGCATGGATAGACAAAGTAGTCGGATTAAAAG
Source organism: uncultured Chloroflexota bacterium (assembly GCA_913043205.1). GTDB lineage: Bacteria > Chloroflexota > UBA11872 > UBA11872 > VXNJ01 > CAJWLF01. Next base: position 6,758 of record CAJWLF010000009.1, read on the forward strand.
ATGTGGATTTGGAGATAGCTATTCTGGGGACAGACAGCCAGAAGTGGACAATAGAACTTCTGAAATATCACAGTCATTCGGATGATGTTGATAATAGAAGGTCAAATCAATTGTATGCGAATCATATATTGATTGACGTGGACGATGCTTTCTTGACCTATAGGGCCATGCAGAAGGCAGGATGCCAGCCATTCTCCGAGCCACTTACAAGTCCAAATGGTGCTAAGACTGCATTCTATGCTCACGACCCCGAAGGTGGAATTATTGAGATTTGTGAGACTCACGATGAGTCTGGTACATACCCTGCCAGCACGTGACGCAGGGCTTTAGTCCAGCTCGATGTCAGAATTCAGACTTTTCGATTGCTCGATGTTCTCGCATAGAACGATAAATAGCGTTTACTAGTCTAATGGTATTTAAGTTGTCTTCGCCTGAAGGATCAGGTGTGGAATCCTCTTCGATCGCCTTCATTAAAGAGGCCATAGGACCAATAAAGGCGTGAGGAACTCTGAGTTCTGGTATATGGAAATCAAATGTATAACGGTTATCTAGAGAGTTAGAAACGTAAGTGAGGACGCGCGGGTTTCCTTTTGCCGCCCCAGAAAATAGATGAAAGTCGCCACGGACAATCCCTTCAGTTCCTTCAAACCGAAATTCTGCGTATTCAGTATCCATAGTGTTGTTACTTGATGAGTGAACTAGTACTGTGGCCCCCGACGCGTATTCTAGGATCGTAGTGCTTCTAGTCTCGCCAGGGCGGTCTTGTGTGGATAACTTTCCCCCTGAGCTGAATATGCGGTCTGGTTCACCGAAAAGATACCGAATTGTGTCGAAGTAATGGATGCTGTGATACATGACTTCCACGTGGTCTCCTCCTAGCCACGGCAGATCGAACGGGTTGTGAATGTTCACATTGATAGTTGCAAGGGTTGGTTCTCCAAGGTATCCATTTTCAAACAAATATTTCACTGCGCGCATTCGACCGTCCCACCGAAGCTGCTGATTCACAGCTAGTTTTACACCAGCTTCATTAGCCATCTTTACGATCTGAGCTGCTAAGGCTGGTTTTTCATGAAGAGGCTTTTGGCAAAGAAAATGTCTTCCCGTTGGTGCCGCGATCCTGACAGCGTCCATCTGTGTGTCAGGGGTTAAAGCTATATCCAGAATTTCGATATCGTCATTGCTAAGCATATCTTCAATATTGTCGTAGACGTTTGGTATATCGAAAGACTTTGCAGCACTTTCTGCGCGTGATCGTGTGCGGTTTGTTATACCCACCACATTGAAGCCAGCTATTTTGTATGCTGGGAGCTGTGCACCAGTGATGATGGCTCCCGCTCCTACAATTCCGATGCCCCGAGATTTATTTGCAGGCATTTGTGGTAAGTATTTGATGTCTAGTTCTTTAATGTTCAAAGTTAGGCCTCCTTGCATTTCAGAATAATGACCATATCTCAAATAATGATTTATTGCCTCTATCTCGGATACTATTTTGCGATTGCGTTAGCATTATGGGGCTAATAGGGATGACTGACACTGTAAATCTGGAGATTCAATCCAATGAGTAATCTGTTCAAACATCGCAGCTCAGTAATGACTGACGGGCCTGACAGGGCATTTGCAAGATCGTTTTTTAAGGCCATTGGGTTTACTGATGAAGATCTTTCGAGACCAGTTGTTGGGGTTGCCCACATGTGGATTGAAACGATGCCCTGCAATTTCAATCAAAGAAGACTTGCGCAGCACGTAAAGGCAGGTGTTAGAGAAGCCGGTGGAATGCCGGTTGAAGTCAACACCATATCGGTTTCCGATGCGGTTTCGATGGGTACAGAAGGTATGAAGGCTTCTTTGGTAAGTCGTGAGCTCATTACAGACTCGATAGAGCTAGCCGCTCTAGGGCATTCGTTTGATGCATTGGTGGTCATAGTTGGATGCGATAAAACTATTCCGGCAGGCGCTATGGCTCTTGCCCGCTTGAACATACCAGGAATAGTGCTGTATAGCGGGACTATCAATCCAGGAAAATTCAAAGGAAAAGATGTAAACATTCAAGATATGTTTGAGGCAGTGGGAGCGTTTAATGCTGACAAGATGTCAGCGGAAGACTTTAAATTGCTCGAAGACGTTGTTTGTCCAGGAGCAGGAGCCTGCGGAGGGCAATTTACGGCTAATACTATGGCTACGACATTGGAATTTATGGGCATAAGTCCCGCTGGCTTTAATGCGATTCCAGCTACCCATCCAGACAAAGATGATGCAGCTCGCCAAACAGGCCGAATGGTAATGGGTTTACTTGAGCAAGGTACATGCCCGAAAGACTTTATCACCCGAGAATCAATTGAAAACGCCATCGCTTCAGTGGCAGCTACAGCAGGATCCACCAATGGTGTACTGCACTTGTTGGCGATTGCAAATGAAGCGGGCATTCCTTTAGAACTAGAAGATTTCGAGGAAATTTCGGAGCGAACCCCAGTAGTTGCCGATTTAAAGCCTGGTGGACAGTATGTAGCTAAGGACGTTTTCGACGCGGGAGGCCTTTCGTTAGTTATGCGGGAATTGGTCAAGAAAGACCTTCTTCATGACACGTCTAATGTGGATGGTAGAACTATATTTGAGATAGCCGCGGCTTCTGAAGAGGCATCGGGGCAAATGGTTATTAGAGATATTGAAAAGCCTATAAAACCTAGGGGTGGAATAGCAATACTTCGTGGTAATTTAGCACCGGATGGTTGTGTGGTTAAGCTCGCGGGCCATGAGCGTATGAAATTTACAGGGACTGCTCGTGTATTCGATTGTGAAGAAGATTGTTTTCAGGCGCATAAAGGTGGAAAGCTAAAGAAGGGGGATTTTGTGGTGATTCGCTATGAGGGACCCGCGGGAGGTCCTGGTATGCGAGAGATGTTGCAAGTTACCGCCGCTATAGCTGGGTCTGGAATAGAGGAAGATATTGCTCTAATGACTGATGGGCGTTTTTCTGGGGCAACACGTGGATTGTCGGTAGGGCATGTTGCTCCCGAAGCCGCACATGGCGGACCTATTGCTGTTATCCGCGATGGGGATACGATTGTATTAGATGTAGAGCAACATAACTTGTCAGTCGACTTAACTGATGACGAGATCAATGCGCGAATGTCTGACTGGCAAATGCCAGAGCCTTCTTACACATCAGGTGTGATGGCCAAATATGCCTCTTTAGTATCCTCTGCCAGTGAAGGTGCGATTACAAAACCTAAGTTTAACGGTCATATTTAACCCGCAGCCTTGTGCTATCTGCGTTTTATTTGGCTTGATTATCGATTAAAGATTGTCCATTGCGTTTCGTTGTCTTGAAAGACGGTCAGCTCGAGAGTCAGTAAAGTGCTTGATCCCATCAATAATTGATTTAGGGTCGAGTCTTGAATCTCGGATGACATCTTCTTCGCTTCCACCGCTTCTCCAACGGTCATCGAAGTCTGAAGACAGCGAAAACTCTTCGGCTAACGGTCCCAGATTAGACAATGGTGGCACACGTTTGGTCATTGTGGTGATGAACATACAATCGAAGCGATCGGAGTCTGACAGTATTTGTCGTTGGTAAGATGCTGGTTGTAGTCGCAACAAATCTTCGCTTATGACGGCTACGATTCGCACATTAATTTTTTCGGATTCTAGTTGCGGTATTGTACTGACAAGATTGTTGGTTGAACTAGAACCTTGGACATATACAGTGCCCATCGGCGGTTGATCTGGAGAGTAATCTCTGATTATGTACGCACCTTTTGCAGCAGCTCTAATGTCCGTATCTGCAAATTTAGATCGATCAGCCACGTTGAAATCAGGGCGGGCGACATGTATAACGATAACCCCAGCTTCTTTTGTGCGTGCGGCGTGATTAACTGCGGAAAAATATCCGGGTGCAACATCGTTATAATCCCAGAAGTATAGGTTTAACACCTGTCCGCGAGGGAATAATGTCCACACATGGGGCGCGAATATTCCGAAATGTGTTCTAGCGTCTGCTGCCGTTTCTGGTCCGGAATGGCCAGCTAATATTGTAACTACTCCCATGGCAAATGGGCTGTCTTGATTCTGTTGGCTAAACACTCGTATTGGTGTGTACATCAGAGGAGTGAAAGCCCCGTAAGTGCCTGATAGCCCCCACAGTCCAGAGTGCACTGTAGGGTCTTGAGACATAGTCTGGCTGGCTAAACCAGCGATGGTGGCTGCATTTCCGGCCTCTTGAATCGCTCCTTTAAGTCTGGTCCCTCCCGGGTTTGATTCTGGATCATAAACCCCTGCAAAGTGTGCGTTATCAACGTTGATTGAGTCTGACAGGTCTGCTGCTAGCGTGTAGAAGCGGTTGTTCGTGACGAAGTTTAGCCATTTGCCCACCTCTGAGATTGCACGTCGAGTACCCGCCTTATCTCCAGACTTGCGGAACAATGATATTGTTTGGTCTGATCCTGCAGCTGTCACGTTCTGTGGATCGATTGGTAAATTATCAGGAGCCAAACGTTCGTCCAAAAATGGATTAGCGTCTGTAGACAGTCGGGTCTCTATATTTGATTCGACTGTGCCCGCAATGTTGACCAGTCGATTTGCTATCCACTCCCCTAAATTTGAGTCCTTATCCATCACCGATAGGGCAATGTCAATGTTTGTTTTGAATTCAATTAAGCGAGCGTGCTCGCTTTCCGGTGTACCGTCACGTATGCCACTAAAGGTGACTCCGAAATGGTTCTCATAGCTTTCTGCTAGAGCGATGAAGTAGTCGCTGTTCATCTTCATTGTGTATGGGTGGCTGGGGAAACCTACTAATTGTTCGTGATTTCCAATTTTTCCATTGGAAGTGACGGGCCACCATCCCTTTGTCGTGTTGCCGACCACAATAAATGGACGCTTGTCGCTGAAAGGGGCATCTTCCATAGTCTTGAAGGCAGCAACTATCTGGTCAATATCATTACCGTCTTCCAGCTCTAGAACCTTCCAGCCGTAACTGGTCCACTGATTTAAGATGTCATATCCAACATATTTGTCGTCTATAACTCCGCCCAGCAACTTGTCGTCGATGCCTGCGTTATTGTATGAGAGCAGTATCCTTAAACGCTTCCCTACCTTCTGTGCCAGAGCTATGGATTTGAGTTCTTGTGCGTGTCCTTCTGTCATAGCAAACTCGCCTTCGAGCGCCATCACTTTTTTGTTTTTCGGAGCTGATATGGCATCCCAGAACATGGCCTTTCCTGCCGCGGTAGACAGACCTATGCCTGATGGTCCACCATTGACGTCATTTGTCATATCGGTGGATTCGGAGTGTCCGGCCAAAGCCTTGATTCCTCTGATTTTGGCGTCAGCAAAAGAGGGGTGCCCGCTTAAATCGTTGTCTTCTAACAAGGTTTCTAGTGCGTTCGCTCCGCGGCGAAATCCTAGTGCGTCTATGGCGAAAATACCCTGATCAAAAGACACCTTGTATTGGTCGTCGCCGGTGCGGTTATGCTGTTTACGCATGGCTTCGTTGAGGACCATCCATAGGGCATACCCACTTGGTATATTGTGACCGCCGGCCAACATGAAGTTGTCAGAATATGGATGTTTAGGCTGACGTATGTCATAGCTAAGGCCGCCTAGCTCAGGTCCTGCCAGGTGTGCAGCCACGTTATATGGGGTGTAAGCAAGAGGGCCACCGAAATGACCGGTTTGAGCGTAATTTCCTAACAGCACTAAAATCATGGCCGTCATGAAAGAGACATCATCAAGCTGCTCTCTATCGTGACTAGGTATGTTTACATTTAATGGACGGCGTGCTCCATTTTCATCTAGCTGATGTATCTGTACCTTATGCGTATCTGTTTGGGACATATAAAGGGTCTCCTCTTCAACACGTGGTCTGATTTTCCGCAAAGTTTTGGATTTGGATTTATCAAGTCTGCCCTTACATAACGAAACACGAAACTAAGTTCCATGAGGGCTTCCTTACAGCAGCAGATAATAGCCTGAAAACTCTGTTTTTGGGCGTAATTTGTTTTATAGGCTTGGAACACAGCGATGGTTTAGAGGGAAAACGATATCTGATAATAGGCAATATTGTGATAAAGCTTGGGCATGCACTTAATTCATGAATGAGGATGCCAAGTAATATTAGATGCGATAGCTAAGCTGCTTCGCCACAGTCGATATTTGGATACTGCCTGTTAGTCGAAAGCAAAACTAAGCATAAGGAAAAGCTATGTCCATGGCTGGTACAGAGGGCATACTGTTACGAACCTTCAAAAAAGGGGGCTTGTCCAGCTTTCCGGAATAACTGAGGCGTAACCCCGCCTGTAGTAACAGTTAATTTGAAGGCCGTCCGGTCTAGGCCGCAAGGCTTGGACCGGACTTTTAAATACTTGGATCCTCCTCTGATTTGCGCAACCTGGGTCAGGGCTAAAGGTTCAAGTGCGTGCGCTAGTAGTCTTCAGAATGATAAACAGGAAATTTTGGCAATGCGTGAGATACTTAGGCCTTGGCAGATATAAGTTAGTCTTTAACTGTATGTACTCGTGTCGCTGGATAGGTGGCCAAAATCAACGAAGTAACAAAATATTCAACCAGAAGCGTAATGCGTTCTCTAGCGATCCCACTATTCATCCCATCATTTTTCTTGTTTGTTGGGCAAGGAATGTTACTACCGCTTATCCCTATATTTGCTGGCTCCTTTACGGATAGTTTCGCTCTTATATCGGTTGCGATCGCTGCTGCACATCTAGGTAATTTGCTTTCCGACATCCCTGTTGGAGTGATTTTATCTCACGTCTCTAATCGATCTGTAATGTTGTTTGGGTGTGCTTTGCTGGCTGTTTGCTCAGTGGGTCTCGCTTTATCTGAGTCGTTAGGGATAATTCTAGTTATTCGCTTTGCAGCCGGATTAGGATTGGCCGCATTTTTTCTTTCCCAGATAACGTCCATTGCTGAAATTGTGCATGGTTACAATCGAGGTAGGGTGGTGTCTAGTTTCGGTGGAGTTATGAGGATTGGCATGTTTGTCGGGCCAACCTTGGTCGGGTTGGCAGTATCTTCACTTGGCGTTAGAGGGTGTATACATCTCTCAGGGATAATGGCATTTATAGCATTTTTAATTGTGCTTTTGGCACCGGCGCCTCAGGGAGACAATCCGAGTTCCTCATCTAAATCACTACGGCAAAGTATTGGTAGTCTAAAGACGTTCTCATCTCCATTAATCGCGTCTGCTGCTGTAGGATCACTCCTGCTAATGCTCATTCGTAGCTCTAGGCTTGCAATAGTGCCTGTATACGGAGCCTTTGCGCTGGATTTGGACGTGGAAACCGTAGGGTTCATTACTGGGATCTCTGGGGCCATAGATATGACGCTCTTCCCACTGGCTGGATTTGTCATGGACAAATTGGGGCGGAAATATGCTGCAATTCCGTCTCTGCTTGTAATGTCGGTGGGTATGATCATGGTGGCTTTATCTGGTTCTGCTGTAATGCTGGTATTGGCAGCTGCGGTATTGGGCCTTGGTAATGGACTAGGGTCTGGTGCGATGATGACCTTGGGGACTGATTTGGCCCCTCCCCAAAGCCGCAGTGAATTTATAGGGGCTTGGAGGGTTATAGGAGGAGGAGGAGCCCTTGCCGGGCCTATGATGGTAGGAGGCTTTGCTGACTTGGTAGGATTAGTGTCGGCATCTCTGGTTATTGCTGGAGTTGGGGCCGTTAGTGCTGTGTTTTTTCATAAAGCGGTGCCTGAAACTTTAACAAAGGATACAGGCTGACAATTGTTATGTTAGAGATATCATGTCATGGTGAGACATCATATGCCGGCTATATTTGATTAACTGACGAGATGAACAAAAGATTGGATGAACTACATTGAGTTGGGAATTTGAAATTCTTGAACAAGGCTATAACTTGAGTGAAGGCCCTGCTTGGGATGGTAAATCACTGCTATTTACAGATATTAACAATAGTAGGATTATGCGATATGACCCTGACACGGCAGAATCTACAGTTTTTCATGACGACACAGCGCGAACAAACGGCTTGATGATTGCTGAAGATGGTCGCCTTTATGGGTGCTCACAAAATAGACGTTCTGTAGTTAGGTTTGAAATCGATGGGGAAGTGACAGTGTTGGCAGGTGAATTTGAAGGGAAACAATTGAACAGTCCCAATGATTTAGCGATAGATAAATCAGGTAGGATATGGTTTACGGACCCTAGATATGACGATTTGACACCGCCTGAAGAATTGGACCATCGATCTGTCTACCGATTGGATCCATGTGACAACGATGATTGGTCTATAACGCGAGTGACCTATGACACTACTAGGCCAAATGGAATTCTGGTATCCCTCGACCAATCGGAGCTATTTGTTTCTAATGCAGGTCGCGATCCGGACGAGCCGAAAGAGCTTCGGTCATATCCAATCAGGAGGGATGGTTCGTTGGGTCAGCATCGAGTTGTTCACAACTTTTTCCCGTATAGGGCTATTGACGGAATGTGTTGGGATTCAGAAGGCAACATCATTGCGACATCAGGGAGACGCTCATCAGGGCCTGGTCCGATGATATATGTGATAGAGCAGTCAGGGCGAATAGTAGAGACACACCCGTTGCCGGTTGACAATCCGACTAACTGCACATTTGCAGGACCTGAACTGACTGATTTGTATGTGACTAGTATCGGCGGAGATCTCTTGCGGGCCCATACGGATAGGCAAGGGGTGGCATTCTAATAGCAATGATTTCTATCGAAGTTCAGAGCTTCAATCAGCGTTTAAGTTGTGGTGATCGGGGGGAGATCTGAATTACAGATTTCAAATGGATGAGCGCGTTCCTATGAGGGACAGTATTGAATTATCCACAGATGTATATCTTCCGGACATCGAAGGCCAATTCCCTACCGTTTTGATTCGCACCCCTTACGGCAACAGTCATGATAGTCGGGTTAGGAAGGCGCTAAATCTGTGTAGTACTGGATATGCTGTGGCCATTCAGGATGTCAGAGGAAGATGGGATTCTGACGGTGAATGGAATCCGTGGCATTGTGAGCGCAATGATGGTGAGGACACAATACATTGGCTGTCTCAGCAAGCGTGGTGCAACACCCGAATAGGAATGATTGGTTCTTCTTATTCCGCTTTTACTCAGTGGGAGGCAGCCCGGTCTGGAGCAGAACATTTGAAATGTATTATTCCTAGAGTGGCTCCATCCGATATTTATTCAGGGGTTTACTATCGGCAAGGTGCATTTCAACTTTTCACTGCATTGGGTTGGTCATTACAAAATTACAGGAAATCTCAGCAACCTATTGAAATGTATGATTGGGAATCTTTGCTAATGTCTCTTCCATTGATGGATATGGACAAAGTTTCTGGTAAATCGATCGAGTTTTTTCGCGATTGGCTTAAGCACGACAAGTTCGATGATTTCTGGGAAAGAATAGATTTGCAATCGTCTTGTGAGGTTCAGATTCCAGTACTGAGTATTGGCGGTTGGTATGACTTGTTTGCGGATGGTACAGTCGCGAATTTTTTAGAGATGCGAAGCGATCAAGCGGTGTCGAATGAATTCAATAAACTGATCATGGGGCCATGGGCTCACCCCTTGGAAAATCAATCGCAATTGGGGGACATGGAATTTGGGAGTACCGCACATTTTGACTTAGACGATCTTGAAAATAAATGGCTGGACAGATGGCTAAAGGGGGAACATAACGAGATAGAAAAAATGGCGCCGGTCACGGTATTTGTGATGGGTGCAAACCAGTGGAAAGAAGAGTCCGAATGGCCCCCACAGAGGTCTCATAACCAGCGGCTCTACCTGCATTCAGATGGCCAAGCCAATACTGTTAATGGCGATGGTGTTTTGTCTTTTGATGCTCCCAGTGACGACGAGTATGACGAATTCACTTACGATCCAAAGGATCCAGTACCAACGTTGGGGGGTAATACGTGTTGTTTTCCTGAATTGGTGCCTTGGGGACCTAAAGATCAGCAAGAACTGGAATGTCGCTCTGACATATTATGTTACACAAGCGCTGTGTTGGAAGAAGGGTTGGAAATTATGGGGATGGTAACCGTTGTTATTCATGCGTCATCAGACGCCGTGAGCACAGACTTTACAGCCAAACTTATTGATGTTTATCCGTTTGGAGAATCATTCAACGTAGTTGATGGAATAGTACGGGCGACATGCCGCGACACTTGTCTTGATCCAAATTTAATCGAGCCTGGTGAGGTATATAAATATCAGATTGAGCTAGGTCCTACGGCGATCGTCTTTAGAAAAGGGCATCGTATACGATTGCACATATCATCCAGCAACTTTCCGCGTTTTGATCGTAATTTGAACACGGGTGATGATTTTGCTTTTGGCTCAGAATGTTCTGTTGCACATCAACGCGTCTATCATTCAGAAGCTCGGCCATCGTACGTGTTATTGCCTGTAACTGGCAATGGACAATAACTCATTGAGGAAGTGATGAAATTAGGCTTTAGCACTTGGGGAATGCCCGAAGTTAATATTGAAGATGCAATTCCAGTTCTTGCAACCATTGGCTATCAAGGAATAGAACTAACTGTACTTGAGCGTTGGTCAACTAGTTTGGAATCTCTGGATCATGATCGCAAAAATGCTATACGCAGGCTTTATAGTGAACACGGTGTGGATTTACCCGCCATTGCCGCTCATTCTCCTCTTACGTCGGACCAAACTGATATTCACAATCAAAGTATATGGAGAATATTAGGGGCCATTGAATTGGCTTTGGAGCTTGCTCCGGATTCTCCTCCTGTCATTAATACGACTGTAGGAGGTGAACAGGGGGAATGGAAAAGCAAGCGGCAATTGATTGTGGATAGAGTAGGGAGATTGTGTGATGAGGCAGAACAAGCTGGTGTGTTAATTGCTATGGAGCCACATATTGGATCTGCTATTCATACACCAGTACAGATGATTGAATTAATCGAGTCTGTAGAATCTGGTGCACTGCGAGTGAATTTTGACTACAGTCATTTTTTGGCACAGGGTATGGTTCTAGAGAAATGCGTTGATTTGTTGGCATCGTATACTGTCCATACACATTTGAAGGGTGTTGATGGGAGATGGCCGGATTTTCAATTCTTGACTCCGGGAGAAGATGAATATTGCTATGCGCATGAGATGCAGTTGATGACAGAAGCCGGATATTCTGGCTACTTTACAGCAGAAGTTTCTATACAGGTGCAGTCGAGAGTTGGTTATGACCCATTTGCACATGCCAGATTAGCCTTTGATGCAATGACACGTCGCTCCGTATAGACAGGTCGGGAATCGTAGCTCAAAACATGTACAGAGGATTTGCCAGTATTCTCATAAGTGGAACGGAATTGTTATTTAGCGGCCTACGTGCATAGACATGGTCATGGCGCTTGCCGGGAGAGTGGTGGCACCCATTAAATGCTTATCTATGCCCCTTGCTGCGTCGCGTCCTTGTGCAATAGCCCATACCACTAGAGACATACCGCGGTTTACGTCGCCAGCTCCAAAAACTCCGTCTGTTGAGGTCATCATATTATGATCTAGTGATAGCATGTTACGGGTGTCTAATTTTGTGCCAAGCTGATCTATGATTGATTCTCCACTAGGACCACCAAAACCTATCGCAACAAAAATTAGATCGACAGCTAGGTCGAATTCTGAATTTGGAACCCGTATCATTTCGGGACGGCCTCTATGATCAGGCTCGCCCCAATCTAAGCGGACTGCTTGAAGGCCTTCTACCTTGTCGGTGCCGATAATCTTTTTAGCAAGAACATTGAATGTGCGTATTCCTCCCTCATCATGTGCTGGTGTAGTTCGAGTGCGCATGATGAGGGGCCAGTATGGCCACGGATTATCCGTTGTCCGCTCTTCTGGCCATTCATGGATATCAAACTGATGTACCTCTTTTGCCCTCTGACGATGAGCGGTTCCTAGACAATCTGCTGCAGTATCACCTCCCCCTAAAATTACGACAGATTTCCCTGCAGCACTTATCAACTGATCGTCAGGTATCATTTCCCCTTGATTAATACGTATTTGTTGGCACAGATAATCCATTGCGTAAACGACGCCTGGCAAATCGCTCCCAGGTATGCTTAATTGACGAGGGTAATTACTACCAGTTGCCAAACATACAGAATCGAATCGGGACAATAACTCGTCTCCATCAACATCAATACCGACATTGACGTTGGTTTTGAATTCAATTCCCTCAGCTTCTAGTTGTTTTATGCGTCTGAACACGATTTCCTTATCTAATTTGAAATCAGGTATGCCAAGTGTTAGGAGGCCTCCTAGGTAACTGTCGCGTTCAAACACTACTACTTTGTGGCCGACACTATTTAGTTGTTGGGCTGCTGCTAACCCTGCGGGGCCAGACCCGATCACGGCGACTGATTTACCGGTTCTTTCTATAGGGCTTCTATCCATCAGGTTGTTTGCGAACCCGTATTCAGCGATTTCTCGTTCGACGTGTTCGATAGTGACCGGATCTTCGTTGATAGCTAGTACACAGGCTTCTTCACAAGGAGCCGGGCATATACGTCCGGTGAATTCCGGGAAATTATTCGTGGCCAAAAGCGACTGGACAGCCTTGCCCCATTGATTAGCATAAACGTGGTGATTCCAATCGGGGATGAGATTTCCTAAAGGGCATCCTGTGTGGCAAAAAGGCACGCCACAGCCCATGCAGCGACCAGCTTGATTGACAGCATCCTTAGTGGGCCAATCCTTGTATATTTCTTCCCAATCCTGCACTCGTTCGCCAACATCCCTTTTGGGTGTTGGGCGGCGTGGGTGTTCTAGAAATCCTGTTGGCTTACCCGTTTTTAATCAACTCCATGGTGTGAGCGGTTTCATCCTCTGTACGTGCTGCTCGCTCTGCTAACACTCTCTTGTATTCGCGAGGAGCAACTTTGACGAATCTGGACAGTGATACCCGCCAGTCAGAAAGGATGTCAGCCGCTAATTTACTGCCAGTATGGTGCTCGTGTTCACAAAGAAGCGCCCGTAACTGGACCTCATCATCGTTGCAAATAGGGTCTAAGTCTACCATTTCGTGATTGCAGAATTTTGCAAAATCGCCGGATCTATCATATACGTATGCCGTGCCTCCGCTCATCCCTGCTGCGAAATTTCTTCCCGTAGATCCTAATACTACTACTACTCCCCCGGTCATATATTCGCAGCCGTGGTCGCCTATTCCTTCAACGACCGCTCTCGCTCCGGAGTTACGTACTGCGAATCTTTCACCCGCTCGTCCGTTCACAAATAATTCGCCTCCAGTTGCTCCATATAGTACGACATTGCCAACAACTATATTGTCTTCGGATGGAAAAGTTGCCGAAGGTGACGGTTTTAAAACCAATCTTCCACCACCCATTCCTTTTCCAAAATAATCATTGGCATCTCCGATTACTGACGCCGATATGCCCTCTGCTAAAAAGGCCCCAAAGCTCTGTCCAGCAGACCCTGTGAAATTGATAGTTATAGTGTTTGGTGGCAAGCCTTCCTTACCGAATTGCTTTGCAATTGTTCCGCTTAGCATTGTCAGCGCACATCGATTGTGAGTTTCTATATCTAGTTCTAAGGCTACTTGACTCCCGTCTTTCAAGGCTGGGGTTGAAGCGGCAATAATTTGATTGTCCAGGGCGTTCTCGATGCCATGATCTTGTCTAATCTGCTTGTACCTTCCGACGGATTCTGGTGCTTCTACAACATGTAGCAATCGTGACAGGTCTAATTGTTTTGCTTTCCAAAAATCTATATCACCTCTTGGCTTTAGCCTGTCGACCCGACCTACCATTTCGTTCATCGTACGAAACCCTAACGAGGCCATCAGTTCGCGAACGTGTCTAGCAACCATAAAGAAATAATTCACAACTGCCTCTGGTTTTCCTGCAAACCTTGCCCTCAATATCGGATCTTGGGTGGCTACTCCGACGGAGCAAGTGTTGAGATGGCATTTTCTTAACATTATGCAACCTAATGTAATTAGTGGAACTGTCGAAAATCCAAATTCTTCGGCTCCCAGCATGCACGCTATAGCTACGTCGCGCCCGGTCTTTAACTGGCCGTCAGTTTGTACAGTTATTCGACTACGTAGATCATTTTCGACGAGGACTTGGTGTGCCTCCGCTAATCCTAGCTCCCAAGGCAATCCAGCATTCTTTATAGAGCTCCAGGGGGATGCTCCAGTTCCTCCAGAGTCACCACTAATCAACACGACATCTGCAAAAGCTTTGGCCACTCCAGCCGCGATTGTTCCTACGCCTACTTCGGATACTAGTTTCACATTGATCCTAGCTAACGGATTTACATTTTTTAGGTCGTGAATCAATTGAGCAAGGTCTTCAATAGAGTATATGTCATGGTGTGGAGGGGGTGATATCAGTTCGACCCCCGGGGTGGAGCCTCGTATCCACCCTATATACTCGTCGATTTTACCACCGGGTAACTGTCCTCCCTCACCGGGTTTGCTACCTTGGGCCATCTTGATCTGAATATCCGATGCATTTGCAAGGTAGTGTGCGGTTACTCCAAATCGTCCAGAAGCAACTTGTTTCATGGCACTGTTTCTCCATTTACCATCGCTGTCCGCCTCGAATCGACGGTGGTCTTCCCCTCCTTCCCCCGTGTTGCTTTTAGCCCCCATAGAATTCATAGCTATTGCGAGTGTTTCATGGGCTTCCTTGCTTATCGCCCCCAAAGAAATACCGCCGGTAGAGAACCGTTTCACAATTTCGGCTTCGGTCTCAACCTCTTCTAGTGGAATCGGTGTTGCCAGACAATCAAATTGAAGAAGTCCACGTATAGTTGAGTGATGCCTATCCTCTGAATCACATAAATCGGCAAATTTGTTGTAAGAATCCTGACGGTTTTGTGAAGCCGCCTCTTGTAGAAGCGCTATGGATGTAGGGCTCAACATATGATGTTCCCCATCTCGGTACCATTGAAAGAATCCCCCCGGGGTTAGGGAGGTATCATCTATTGATTTTCGTGTCGGGAATGCGTTTTTATGGTGCTGACGGCATTCTTTCTGTAGGTGCTCAAGTTTAATCCCACCTATTCGAGATGAAGTCCACGTGAAATATTTATCGATCAAATCCTGGTGTAGTCCAACGGCCTCGAATATTTGTGCTCCACGATAACTTGCTAATGTCGAAATGCCCATTTTGGACATGATTTTCAAAATACCTTTTTGAACAGATTTTGTGTAGGATGTCATGGCTTTTTGCGGATCAGAGATAATGTCTCCCTGACGACATAAATTTTCAATAGTCTCTAAGGCTAGATAGGGATTGACTGCGGCGGCCCCGTAACCCAGTAGGGTGGCGTACTGATGAACATCTCTCACTTCACCAGTTTCTGCGATTAGTGAAGTTTTCATTCGCAGTCCTTCTCGTATCAAATGATGGTGTATACCAGCAACTGCTAGCAGAATAGGGATTCGCATGTGATCTCTGTCGACGCCTTGGTCGGAAATGATTAGAAGTGTGTGTCCTTGATTGACTGCGAGAGAGGCTTCTGCGCAGATGGAATCCATCGCATTTGCGAATGTTGCATCCTCTTCACGTATGTCGACTGTAGCCGATATCGTCTTCGCCATAAAGCCTGGCTCATTAAGCTCTTTTAACGATCCGATTTGATCGTTTGTCAGCACAGGTGAATTCAGCTTAATTCTACGACAATGTTTGGGAGTGTCCGTCAGCAAATTTTGTTCAGCGCCTATATAAGTATCTAACGACGTTACTAGTTCTTCCCTGATGGCATCCAATGGTGGATTTGTAACCTGGGCAAACAATTGCTTGAAATAATTGAATAACATTTGTGGGCGGTCTGACAGCACTGCCAAGGGTGTATCTAGTCCCATCGAGCCTATAGGCTCGATGCCATTAATTGCCATCGGGCTTACGATTTGGTTGACGTCTTCTTCGGTGAAGCCGAATGCTCGTTGGCGAGCAATAAGCGAAGGGAAGTCAGGTTTGTATACTTCGCATGGCTTGGGTAAAGACTCCAGCAAGGTTCTGTTGTCTGCTAGCCAGTCTCCGTATGGCCTATGTTTAGATAAATCTGATTTAAGTTCGTCGTCGTCGATTATTCTTCCCTGAGCCGGGTCAACAAGGAACATTTTCCCTGGGCTGAGACGCCCTCGGTATTTGATGGTTGAAGGGTCTAGGTCTAATGCACCGGTTTCAGAGCCCATTACTAACAGCCCGTCGTGGGTTACTGTGTAGCGGAAGGGACGTAATCCGTTGCGGTCAAGAATCGCTGCTATTTGGTTTCCGTCGGTTGCTACGATTAATGCTGGCCCGTCCCAGGGTTCCATCAAGCATGCGTGGTACTCATAATAATCGCGCTTTTCCTGAGCCATGTGCGGATGTTTTTCCCAAGCTTCGGGAATCATCATCGATAAAGCGTGTGCTAATGAGCGGCCGCCTCGCAAAAGTAGCTCCAACACGTTGTCAAACGCTGCTGTGTCACTTGCGTCTGGCGTTATTATTGGAAACAAATTTGTGAGTTCACTGTCGAATTCTGATGACGCTAGTAGTCCTTGTCGGGCAATCATCCAATTCATGTTGCCCCGGAGTGTGTTTATTTCCCCATTGTGTACTACATGTCTATAGGGATGCGCTAGCTTCCAAGAACCGAGTGTGTTTGTGCTAAATCGAGAGTGCACTACTCCGAAGCTACTGACGAAATCTTCTTGTTGTAGGTCGGTGTAGAAAGCCGATACTTGGTCTGCGATCAACATGCCCTTGTAAACAATTTGCGTGCTGGACAGGCTGCAGATATAGAAATCTTCTATATGATGGCCACCAATATTTCGGACACGTTGTTCTACAAGTTTTCTGATTATGTATAGCTTTAGTTCGAATGACGTATCGGCTTCTTCTTTTTTTGAGTTGCCTATAAAGACTTGCATGATTGTTGGCATGCGAGTTCTGGCTGTTGTACCGATGGTTGTTTTATCGATTGGCACTTGTCGCCATCCCAGCAATACTAGGTCTTGCTCGTAGATTATTTCGTTAAAAGCATTTTGGCACTGTCGTTGCATCTTGGGGTCTTTAGGCAAGAACACTATGCCGACGCCGTATTCGCCTGGATCTGGCATCGAAAAACCTTCTTGAAGGCATTGTTTTTGGAAGAGACTGTGCGGTATTTGAGTTGTAATACCAGCCCCGTCTCCTGTGAGAGGATCAGCGTTGCGAGCTCCTCTGTGAGCGAGGTTAGTCAATACTTGAAGGGCTTGGCTTACTGTGGTATGCGAGGCCAAACCATTGATGTCAGCTACAACTCCGACTCCACAAGCATCGCGTCCGTTAGGTGAATCGTTGAGACTTTTTGATCTTTTTATCGGATGTGAGTATGGATTCGGTTGTGTCATTAAGCTATTTAATTATTTCTAGTTCTATCTTACTGTTTTGACAAAAACGTCGTTAGGACCAATTCCCGCTTAGACTGAATAAAGTCGAAGGTTCTGAGACTTTACACGAAATATGGCTGTATGCGTGTGATTTCGCATGTATATTCATGAATATATCCGTCGCTATTGTGTCGTCTTTGCAGTAGTCTTCACCCTCTGGAGAGACGTCCTTTGCGCAAAATGTTTATGCTTGTAAGGATGTAGAAGCAGTTGCCACATTGATATTAAGTATCACTAGATTACTTGGTCGGGAGAAAACTACTGGAACGAATAGCGATTGTATCTGGAGTCAGGACTCCTGTAGGTAGATTTGGCGGGAGCCTGAAGAATGTTCAGGCTTCTAGTCTGGCTGCATCCGTTTTGCGTGAATGCATCCGACGAGCAAATATAGATGCTGGTGAAGTAGACGAGGTCATTATGGGGCATGTTCTGGTGAATGGAGAGACTCCGAATGTAGCTCGTATCGCATTGCTTGAAGCTGGATTTCCGGTGTCCGTTCCTGCATATTCCCTGGATAGACAGTGTGGATCAGGGCTCCAGTCAGTTCTGAATGGTGCAATGCAAATTAGTACAGGGCAAGCTTCTATAGTTTTAGCTGGTGGTGTGGAGAGCGAAAGTAATGCTGAGTACTACTTGGCTGGGGCCAGATGGGGGTTGCGTTTTGGATCGAGAGACCTCAAGGATAGATTGCAAGGAACAGATACCATGGTGTCGTGCCCTTCCCATTATTCAGACGTAGGAGGGATGTTGGATACTGCAGAGCGTCTTGCTAATCAATATCGCATTTCGCGCCAAAGACAGGATGAATTTGCTTTGCTGTCACATCAGAAAGCCGTGTCCGCTGTGGCGAATGGTATTTTTACGGATGAAATTCTGCCGATTAGCAAAGATGAAACTGGTGAAGAGGAGGGTGTATTGAGTCGGGATGAGCATCCTAGACCTGATACCTCTATTGAAAAACTTGCTAGTTTAAAGCCATTAAGGCAGGGAGGTACGGTTACTGCTGGTAATGCGTCAGGCATCAATGATGGAGCGGCTGCAGTTTTATTGATGACGGAAACCATGGCGAAAGACCGTGGGTTAGAACCGTTAGGCTACGTAGGGCAATGGTCGGTGGTTGGTACCCATCCAGGGGTTATGGGCATAGGGCCTGCTGTAGCGATACGTGATTTACTTGGGAAGGCAAGGCGATCACTCGAAGATGTTAGCCTCATTGAGTTAAATGAGGCTTTTGCTGCACAGGCATTGGCGGTACTAGATGAACTCGATGTTTATGACTACTCAAATGTGAATGTGAATGGCTCAGGCATATCGCTTGGCCACCCTCTTGGTGCGACTGGTGCACGTATTCTTGTATCACTCGTCTACGAAATGCGGAGAAGAGACTCGAAAATAGCCATAGAGAGCATGTGTATAGGAGGAGGGATGGGACTTGCGGCATTTATTGAGAGAGATTAAATATTCTGTGAATAACCATGGTGTCTGCGCATTGCGGACAGCCGAATTATTTTGGTTTGGAATCTAGTTTGGAAGCTACGACTAGAATTTGCATTGAGTTGGGTGACTCACAAAATCCAATATTGCTGCGTTGGGCAAATTGGCGGGAAAGCCGTCAGGTCATGTATGCCTTTCATTCATATGCCTTATTTACTGCTGAAGGTGTTGTAATAGTCGATCCTGTCTACCCCATAGATAGTTCTTTTGATCAATTGGTGGACTTATTCGGGGGTGTGCCTACAGCAACTGTATTAACCAACGACATGCACGAGCGTGATGCCTATAAAATTCGCGATGACTATGGTACGCCTGTTTGGGCTCCTGAAGCGGCGGTTAGTGAAGACGACTCGGAACTGGAGGGGGTGCCAGACTACACATTTGCTGAAGAGGATAGCGTGCCTGGTGGAGTGAGTGGGATTTGCATAGATGGGCGGTTTGTTGGAGACACGATTATTCAGTGGAAGCCTGAACTACACTCGCGAATATTGTTCACTGGTGATGCGCTCAACGGTCCTGATGCTGATCCAACTATGCCTAGTCGAAAACCGCATCCTCGTAGTACCCCAGGGTTATATATGGGTGCCGGACGTCCATATTTGCAACATTCGGATCTTGACGCAATGAAAGTCAGCTTGCATGCTCTGTTGAAGATGGACTTTGATTCAATTTGCGGTGCACATGGGCACCCTATCATGACTGGAGCCAAAGGTGCTCTTGGGAGGCTACTAGCCATAGATTGGGATTATTGTGTCAAAAAGGGACAGTTCCCTCGAGTGGATGTCTGACTCATAAGCAAATGTAACTAAATGACTTTCTTTGCAGAGTGACACCAATTAGCATGATTTCAATTGTCGAGATAATCTTTGAGCGATTGAGCTCGGCGCGGATGCCGTAGTTTTCGGAGGGCTTTTGCCTCTATTTGCCGAATTCGTTCGCGCGTAACTTCAAATTCTCTCCCTACTTCTTCAAGTGTTCGAGTTCTTCCATCATCGAGACCGAATCTCAGTTTAAGTACTTTCGTTTCCCTTTCTGATAGCGTGCCCAACACAGCCTCGACGGCTTCTCGTAGCATTTGATGAGAGGCTGCATCGGCAGGGGCCATAGTGGTCTGGTCTTCTATAAAATCGCCAAGATGGCTGTCTTCCTCTTCACCAATTGGCGTTTCCAGGGATACTGGCTGCTGAGATACCTTAATGATTTCTCTAACCTTTTCTGCCGTGATGCCCATTTCTTTAGCGGTTTCTTCGGACGTTGGCTCTCGCCCTTTTTCCTGAAGGAGTCGGCGAGAGACTCTTACTAGCTTATTTATGGTTTCTACCATGTGTACAGGAATACGTATAGTGCGGGCTTGGTCAGCTATTGATCTCGTAATGGCCTGTCTAATCCACCAAGTAGCGTATGTGCTGAATTTGTACCCTCGCCTGTAATCGAATTTCTCTACTGCTCGAATGAGTCCAATATTGCCTTCTTGGATTAGATCTAATAGAGACATCCCTCGTCCTATGTATTTTTTCGCCACACTGACGACCAATCGTAGATTAGCTTGGATTAGACGTTCCCGAGCGGCCATGCTTCCGGCTTCCATCTTTTTGGCTAGAGTAACTTCTTCTTGTGCTGTCAGTAAGTTAACCCTTCCGATCTCCCTAAGATACATCCTGACCGGGTCATCGAGGGCGCCTGTTTCAAGAGCTTCTACAGTTGCATTACTTGGGACGCGCATTTGGCGCATCCTCATTTCTTCATCCTGGGCCTTTTGTTCTATTTCTGCTTGAGTCGGTTGATCTCCTTGTGCGTCATTATTCTTGCTCTCAGCTAGGACCTCTATGCCTTCGCTCATTAATTTTTGATACAGGGAATCAATCTGATCTATTTCTTCTTCAGCTTCTGGGAACACCTCTAATATGTCGTCATATGTGACGTAGCCTTGTTCCTTACCTTTGATCACGAGGTTTTCCATGTCTACAGTTAAATCACCAGTGCTTTCCAAACTACTTTCAACAACTGCGTTTGGATCTTCGGTATCGTCTATAACTATTTCCTCAGAATCCGGTAAATGCTGGGAATCGTCACTCTCAACTAGTATCTCCTCGTCTTGAACCTCAGCTGAACCGAGCTCATCTAGGTGCGCTACCTGCTTTTTCTTTCTTTTGTTACTAGTTTTTTTTGCTGGTTTAGTTGCCAAGGTGTGTATATATCTCCTTAAACGGCCTTATCCGTCAGAACTATCGTCCCAAGAATTATTGCCGAATCAAATCTTGAATTTCCCGCATTTCTGTGAGTATGCGAGTTTGCCATCTGGCCAACGCTTCGTCACTTCGAACAGATTGTCCATCTGCCTGCAATGATTGCAGGTGTTGATTCTCGGATCGAAGTCCGTTTCGGCGCAGCTGATAAGCGATTCTTTGCATCTCATCAAATGTTTTTTCAACCGACATTGAAGGGATTTGTCCCATCAATCTAATGACAGTATTGAGGCGGTCTGCCAGCGTGGAATCTAGTTCGTCGCGTATCGCGGTTGCCGGGTCGCTCTCATCTGTCATACCAATTCTAGCCAATAAATCGGCCAGTAGCCTGTTTTCGCTCGTGGAATAATCCTCTGCGTGGACAATACGAGATATTGTACAGAAAGATTTTGGGCTCCTCAGGCCAAGAGCCAAAAGATAATCATCAGGATAATTTACAGGTTCTAGACCTGGTTTTTGTCTGGGTGCTGCCGTGCTGTTTCTTCGTCGAATGAGCTCTGTTTCCACGGTTTGTTCCGGCATGTTCACCAATTTAGACAAAGTTCGCAAGTAATGAAGTTTTACACTTGCTTCTTGTATTGAATTAATTATTGGTGCGGCATCGTCGAGTAGTGCTGCCTGCCCGATAAAGCTATTAAGGTCATGTTTGTTAGCTAGAACTCGGATAAGATAGTCTGCTAACGGCGTAGCATTTATTACACAGGATTCCCAAGACGGATTATCCGATCGAATCAGGCTGTCGGGGTCTTCATGATCAGGTAGCTGCGCGACTAATATCTCTGCTTCTAAGCGAGCCTCACTTTGAACTAAGGGTGTGATTGGGTCTGAGTTTTCCTGTCGAAGTGCCTCTAATGCTCGACTAGTGGCTGCCTGCCCTGCTGGATCTGCATCTAAGGCTAGTACGATTCGACCAGCTAAACGACTGATTTTCTTGATTTGCTGCGGAGACACTGCAGTCCCCATTGAGGCGACTACATTGTCAAATCCGAATTGGTGTGCTGTGATCGCATCCATATATCCTTCAACCACTACCACTTCTTTTTTGTTGTTAATAGCAGTTTTCGCATGACTTAACGCATACAACTCAGATCCTTTATCGAAAACTGGTGTCTGAGGAGAGTTCAAGTATTTTGGTTCTTCGTTGTCTAACGACCGTGCCCCAAAACCTACGACCTGGCCGGCGCTATTATGGATAGGGAACATGATTCTATTGCGAAAATAGTCGTACGGTTGACCACTCTTACTCTCCCTCGCAAGTCCAGCTGTGAGTAGCTCGCTCGATGCGAAACCGATGCTTATCATATGTTTGACTAAAGAATCCCAGTTTTTGGGTGAGTACCCTAATTGAAATTGATCTGATATTGGGTCTGTTAACCCTCGGGTCTTGAGATAATTGATCGCGGCGATTGAATCTCTGGAATTATTCAATTGCAATCGAAAATATTCTGCCGCTGAATCATTGACTGTCAGAATATGTTTTCGGAGCTGGGCTTGCTCTGTGCCACCAGGGATATCATCGAGTGTTACCCCTGACTGCTCTGCCAGTAGCACGAGCGCTTCCCTAAATTCTAGGTTTTGAATTTTCATTGTGAAGGTGAATATGTCACCGCCTTCACCACATCCAAAACATTTATAGTTGTTAGATTCAGGGAACACAAAAAAAGATGGAGTCTTTTCTGTATGAAAAGGACATAATCCACGGTGATTACGCCCGGCCTGCTTGAGCTGAACAGTACGACCTATCAATTCAACGGCACTCAAGCGGTCCTTTACGTCATCCACGACGCTAGATGCCACTTTTTTACTCCTATAGTCGATTCTGTCAACTGCTTTTGATAATTACCGTTATTGTCATTTTGGCATGTATGGATACTCAGTTTAATTTAGACGTCTGCGGGCGGCGCTTTACCAATTGCTGCATGGGAAGCTGCAATCCGGGCTACGGGAACTCGATAGGGTGAACAACTGACGTAATCAAGCCCTAGCTCGTGACAGAAATGCACAGAATCAGGATCTCCTCCATGCTCTCCACAAATTCCTATCTCAATATCGGACCGTGCCGCTCTTCCTTTTTCGACTGCTATTTTCATTAGCTCGCCGACTCCGCTATTGTCCAATACTTGGAATGGATTGGCAGGCAATATTCCATCTTCAACGTATTTGAGAAGAAATTTGCCTTCGGCATCGTCCCTGCTTATCCCGTAAGTTGTCTGAGTTAGATCATTAGTTCCAAAACTAAAAAACTCTGCCTGTTTTGCTATTTCATCCGCAGTCAAGCATGCGCGCGGCACTTCCATCATGGTTCCAAATTTAAAGCTAACCTCAACTCCGTGTTCATTCTGTACGGTTAATGCGGTATTTCGAAGCCTATTTTCTACCTCCAGTAATTCATTGATGTGTCCCACCAAAGGAATCATGATTTCAGGTTTGGCTTCTACCCCATCTTGTTTGAGTTCAATTGCAGATTCGATTATTGCTCTGACTTGCATCTCATATACTTCAGGGTAGACGATGCCTAGGCGACATCCTCTAAGTCCGAGCATTGGGTTGGCCTCATGCAAATCTCGAGCTCGGGCAAGCATGCGTTCTGCTTCTTTTAGTGCATTGTGTTTCCCTGCAGCACGTAGTCCGTCCAAATCCGACTCTATGTCGTGGATACTGTGGAGGAACTCGTGGAGTGGAGGGTCCAACAACCGTATTATTACGGGCAAACCGTGCATAGCCTTCAAGATACCTTTGAAGTCTGAGCGTTGAATTGGAAGCAGTTGGTCAAGTGACGATTGTCGCCCTTTCTCATCTGCTGCCAGAATCATTTCTTGCACTATTGGTAGACGATCACCTTCTCGGAACATATGCTCTGTGCGGCAGAGCCCTATTCCAGTTGCGCCATTGTTGCGTGCCAACAAGGCCTCTTCTGGGGTGTCGGCATTGGCCCATACATCTAACTTCCGAGTAGAATCGGCCCACTCTAATAGTGTTTCAAGATCATCGGTAATCTCGCCCTTTATCAGAGGGGCTTCCCCTAAAATGATATTGCCAGTTGTTCCGTCTACGGTGATCAAGTCACCTTGATTCACAGTAATTTCACCGACTTGAAAAGATTTGTCTTTTAGGTTCACTTTGATCTCTTCACATCCCACTACTGCTGGCAATCCTAGCTGTCTTGCAACTATTGCTGCATGGCTGGTGGCTCCTCCACGTGCTGTCAGAATAGCTTTTGATGCGACCATTCCGTGAAAATCATCAGGAGATGTTTCTGGTCGGACTAGAATGACTGCTTGTCCAGAACGACCTAATTCATCGGCTTCGTCTGCCGTAAAGATGGCTTGTCCACTCGCAGCGCCAGGAGATGCATTCAACCCTGTCGCTGCTGGGGAGATATCAGCGACGGGGTCTACCTGAGGATGAAGAACCGCGTTTACTTGTTCCGCCTCTACCCGTTCTAGAGCAGTTCGCTTATCGATCAACCCTTCCCCGACCATGTCTACTGCGATCTTGACCGCTGCTCTAGGACTTCGCTTCCCGGCTCGCGTTTGTAGCATAAATAGCTCACCTGACTCTATGGTGAATTCTAGATCTTGCATTTCCTTATAGTGGTTTTCGAGTTGGTTAGCATATGTCAGAAACTGGTCGTAAACATCGGGCATGATGTCTTGTAGAGTTTGGATTTTTTCCGGGGTCCGAACCCCTGCTACTACGTCCTCTCCCTGAGCGTTTAACAAATATTCGCCAAACAGAACCTTTTCTCCAGTGATTGAGTCTCTAGTGAATGCCACTCCAGTGCCTGAATTAGCTCCCATGTTTCCGAAGACCATTGTTTGTACATTCACTGCAGTCCCCCAATCATGAGGAAGATTGTTTGCCGCTCTGTAATCCATAGCGCGCTTGCCGTACCAAGAATCAAACACTGCTCTAACTGCGCCCATTAATTGCTCATAGGGAGAATCAGGGAACTCCATGTCGGTCTCGGTTTTTACTAGTGTTTTAAAATCGCCTGTTAGGGATTGCCATTCTTCGGCGGTTAATTCTGTATCACCGCTTTTCCCAAGTTTTAGTTTGTGTTCAGTTATGAGTTCTTCGAACTGGTGGCTTTCCACACCTAGAACGATAGAACCATAACCCTGTATAAACCTTCGATAAGAATCCCAAGCAAATCTGTCATCTCCAGTACGAGTCGCCAGCCCTTGGAGTGTTTCGGCATTAAGGCCCAGGTTTAGCACAGTATCCATCATCCCTGGCATCGAAGCTCTAGCCCCTGACCGTACGGATACTAGTAAAGGATTCGAATTGTTCCCGAACCCACGACCAGTCTGCTTTTCTATTGTTGCTAAAGAGGCTTGTATCTGGTCTGCTAGGCCTTCAGGTTCATTTTTATCGTTAGCAAAATAGTCTAAACATGCTTCTGTCGTGATAGTGAAACCCGGAGGGACTGGCATGCCTGCTTTGGTCATTTCTGCGCTGCCAGCGCCTTTCCCTCCCAGAAGGTTCCTCATGGACTCAGAGCCTTCGCTGAATAGGTAGACCCACTTGTTATCACTCATGCCAGATATATCCTCCGAAAATTGGTTGTGTGCAGGAATTGCTTTAGGATGCAATTAGATTAGGCTCCCCAAAACACTGTATACGCTAATAGTGTAGTTCAGTACGGGCTCTGTGCGTACAAATCATTTTGAAGGATGGTGTTACTGAATGTCTACTGCTCGTATTGCTATCACTGCCAGTCACTTCTGTGTGGACTATATTGGTATTACCGCCAATATGCTTTACCCAATTCTTGCAGTGTCTTTGGGGTTGAGTCTGTCTCAAGTTGGAATAGCAGCAGGAACGACGATCGCGGTGAATGGCACATCAAATTTGTTTTTTGGACTGCTCAGCGATCGTGTAAGTTTTCGGCCAATAATTGTTGGTGGCATAGTGCTCCAGGGAACCATGATCGCATTGCTGGCACGAAGCCCCAGCTATACTTGGATGATGGTGATCTTAGTCGGGTTAGGTGTTGGGTCTGGAGCCTATCATCCGGTTGCTATTGCTATAGCAAACAAGATTGTTGCCCGAGGTAAGGGTGTGTCACTGGGTGTGTTTTTTCTTGCTGGGAATATGGGGATGGCTGTAAGCCCAGCCGTAGCGGGATTAGTACTATACTCGTCGGATTTTGTGGGGTCGCAATACACGAGCGTGTTGACTATCGTCAGTATAGTAATTGCTGCTGGGCTACTGCTTGCTGTTCGTGGCACAGAGATTGAATTCCATTCTTCCACTGGTGAAGCAAACGTATCACATGATTGGTACAATTTATTCATGCTAGGGTTGGTAATATTGATGAGGGGTCTGGCTTTTGGTGGCGCGCTGGTGTTTCTCCCATTCCTATATCACGCTGTAGAGCAACCGTCCGTTGCAGGACTAGCGTTAGCGTTTTTTGTTGGAGGATTTGCTTTGGGCACCTTTGCCGGCGGTGCGCTTTCTGATTTTGCTGAAGTCAAATTGCTTGTCGTGTGCGCATTTGTTTTCGCAGCACCGTTCTTGTTACTTGCTGCATGGATCCCTGGTTCTGGGCTGTCGATTGCCGCTGGGTGCATAGCTGGTCTGGCTATGGGAGCTTCGCAGACTCCTACGGTATTGGCCGTACAGAACAATCTGCCTAAATTTATTGGAACAGCATCAGGGTTGGGCATTGGGGCTACTTTTGTTTCGCAGGGGTTAGGGGGAGTGGTTACTGGATTCTTGTCCGAAAGTTTTGGCGTCTTTTTTGCACTAGTGGTTTTAGCAATGTTCCTAGTCGCTGGCCTCATAACGTCGATAATCCTTCCAGAAGCAATTTGGGATGCTGGAAATAGCTGATTATCTATTCTTGGCGTTATGAAACATTGACTGTCGTAGGACCAGCGATACAAATTTTGGTAGTGCCAACATGCGTTTCCAGCGCTTTGGTTGCTTATAGAGACGGAATCCCCATTCAAGACCGAGTTTTCTCAGCACGACTGGTGCTCGTTTGACATGACCTGACAAGTAGTCAAAACTGCCGCCTACCCCAATGCATATAGATGCATTTAACTGTGCTTTGTTTCGAGCTATCCATAATTCTTGAGTTGGCGCTCCAAATGCGACTAACAAAATATCTGGATCTGCTAGATTGATTTTGCTGACCGTTTTTTGGTCCATTCTGCTGTCTGCGTCTACAGACAAGTATCCGGCAATAGTGGCTTGAGGATAAATTTGCAATAAGTTGGTTGCGGCTCTTTCGGCTATACCGCGTTCAGCGCCTAAAAAATACATCGATGGCCAATTTCCACTTGAAGCTTTTGCAATTTCCTGAATCAAATCAACACCGGTGATACGTTCGGGCAATTTGCTGCCCAACAATATAGAGGCGCCGATTATGCCGACCCCATCAGCGACGTTCAAGTCTCCATTTCTAAGGACTGACTGAAATTTTGTGTTCCGTTGCGCTTGAACGATGAATTCTGGATTTACAGTGTGTACTGTTTTTGTGTCAGACCCTTTGGCCGAAGCCAATATCCACGACACAGCTTCCTCCATGCGAAGGTTGCTGATAGGGATACCCAAGATGGGTTGAGTTGAAAATCCTATTGTTTCACTCCTGAACTAGTTGTTTCAAAATAGAGTGCACAGCTTCCATCACTAAATGAGGTTCTATCCATTGCATGCACAGTTGGTCACCATATGCGCATGATGCGGGTTCTTGTAGGTTGTAGCAAGGGCTGCAGGGTATATTGGCCCTTACTACCTCAGATGTCCTTCCATAAGGGCCGCTTAGCGTTGGGTCTGTCGGTCCATATATTCCCACTACTGGGGTGCCGAGCGAGCTTGCTAAATGAAGCGGGCCACTGTCTCCCGATACGAATAAATCCACTTTATCTAGGATAGCTGCTAACTGAGGAATAGACGTGCTCCCTGCTAGCTGGTTGTGTTGTTTTGACAGGCCACGCAAAATATTCTCGCCTATCTGAATATCCGCAGGTCCGCCGACGGTGATAAGGTGGAAATGTGCGCGGTCAAGTCTCTCCGCAAGTTGTCGCCAAAATTTTGTAGGCCATCGTTTTGCGTCACCGGTCCGTGCTCCCGGGTGGAGAGCGATAATTTCTGTTGAACATTCTGGCATTACTGATTCAGCCCACAAGGATTCGCCTTCTGGAATTTTTACGAGGTTGTTCGCAAGGTCGATGTTATCCGTCATGGACAAACCTCTAACCCACTCTATTTCGTGCTTGATTCCGTCAGATCGTTTACCGGCTAGAGCTACATCGAAGTGTCCGGTGGATGCTTCAGAGCCATATCCAATTCTCCATTTAGCCCCACTAAATCCAGTTATCGTCCCAGATAAAGGTCCATACAATGAAATTGCTATGTCGAAGTGTTGGTTGCGAATTTTTGTAATTACCTCGCCAAATGCCAACCATTTGTCGGGTCTCCAACCTGTTTGGATATGCGTGATTGCGGGCGCGTCTGCCTCAATGATTTCGTCTATATAAGGACAAAGCCTGGCGATTGTGGCAGATTCTGGTGTCGTAGCAAATGACACCGATATGTCTGGGAACAGTTCCTTAAGGTCGGCGGCCAATGCTAGAGACATTACGGTATCCCCAAGTACATCGAAGCGTACCAGAAGGACCTTCTCAGGAGCATCATCAAAAGGCCATAGAGTGTTGCCTCCACGAGTGATGGATGCATGACTAGTGTTCCGGGCGGATATGCCGCCCAGCAGTGGTTGAATCAATCTGGTTATAACTCGTTTGCTGGCTCGTTTCATAGAGCCTGCTGACGATTGAAGGGTTTTGTGTCTATCACTCATCTGGCATCACTTCAGGGAATGATACAGTGTGAGGGTCTGTATCATCGTGCAAGCGTAGAGCTTCTCGCGCTTCTGCTGCTAGGTACATGCTACCTGTCACTACAACTCCGGTGCTCTCACCCTTGTGGCTGGTGGCAATTTTGAGAGCCTGTTCTACCTTTTTCTCAATAACACACGGAATACCGTGCCTTTGAGCCAGGTTATAGATCCGGTCAGGATCCATAGCCTTCGAATGATGCGATTTACAAGCAATAATACTGGCCACCTTCCCAGCAATGCTATTAAGAATCCTATCCACTTCTTTGTCATAGCTGCAGCCAAATATTAGGGTCAGTGGTTTGTTGGGGCGAAGTTCATCGGCTGTAGCAATAGTGTGGTTGATGGAATTTACCGTGTGTGCAGAGTCGATTATTAACAAGGGGTCATTTGTGACGATCTCGCATCTTGCTGGTAGAGAAAACGATCGTACAGTACTCATCAGTGTTTTGTGAGGAACGGTTAAACCCTGATCGACATCGACCAAAATGTCTAGTGCTTTTGTTACAACAGCAGCATTGATGCGATTGTGCATGCCAATTACGTCCTTGCTCCAATAACTTATATCTGAATTTGTGACTAAGTCTATGGGGGCATTGAGCTGAGCGGCTATGTCTTGTATCGAGGTCATAGCCTTATCTAATTGAGGGGCAGTGATCACAGGAGTAAATGGTTTAATGATTCCTGCTTTTTCATATGCTATTTGCTCAATATGTGTTCCGAGGATACTAGTGTGTTCTAGTTCTATCGGGGTGATGACGCTTAACTTTGGCGTTATCACATTGGTGGCGTCCAACCTGCCTCCCAAGCCGACTTCGATTATGGCCACATCAACATTCATTTCTGAGAAATGCTTAAACGCAGCTACTGTTGTCAGTTCGTATGTGGTAGGAACAAATGTTTTTTGACTCTGTCTTGCACATTCCGTCAACGTCGATTTAGTCTTTTTGGCTAAGTTCGTGAAATTTAGTTCGCTGATTGGATTCAGGCCGATCTGAATCCGCTCTCGAAATGTGTGAAGATGAGGTTGGGTGAACAATCCAGTCTTATATCCGGACCTGTGTAGGGCTTCAGCAAGCATGTGGCATGTAGACCCTTTGCCTTTGCTGCCTGCTACATGAATGAGAAACAGATCCTTTTCTGGGTTGCCCATATAGTTGAGCATAGAGTTTGTTTTTTCAAGGCCAAAGCCAGTAGCTGTCTTGTTGAATCCAACCCCTCGTTCCCAATCGGAAAAACTGTAGAAAAATGCTAATGCTTCTGGGTAATTCATTATCAATATTAGCCTGATTTCCAGCCGGGATGGTCCAGGCTTTTTTCTACTGCAGACCGTCTCCGCCAAATGCGCACAGTGTCGGTGCAAGATAGCTTTTCTGCGAGATTAGTCGGAGTTCCGAGTATTCCAGGTATTTTTAGGTCCGGAGCGATTTCGGATAAGGGCGCGCATACAAATAATCTTTTTTCTATTAATGTGTGTGGTATCTGAAGTCTTGGTTCATCTACAAATTGATTCCCAAACGTAAGTATGTCGATGTCTATGAGGCGTGGTCCCCAACGGTCTGAAGGAATGCGCCCTAAATCTGACTCTATCTGCTTTATCGTTTTTAGTAGCCCGATAGGATTGGTAACAACGTCGACTACACAAATGGTGTTCAAGAATGATGATTGATTCGTGTTGCCCCAAGGCTCGGTCTCATATACAGAAGCGACTGCTACAGGTGAATAATGGGTTGCTAGCGAATTCAGACCTTGTACGAGCATGCCATATCGGTCGCCTATGTTGGAACCAAGTCCCAAAAAGCAACGTATTGATGAATTCATGACAACACTCCGATAAAGTGGGATTACCTGATTATCCCAGATGTGACCTGTCGAAGCTCGTTTAAGATTGATAATGTAGGGTTTGTGTCAGACATGATGGTCAGAATTATTCAGAGAAAGGTAATCCAATTTCTCGGTATCAGACAATTATTCACCACAAATGGCTGGGGCGACTATGGGGGGTCGGGCTGCAGATAATAGCGATTCTTCTGATAAGCTTGGCAGTTTTGAACTTGTCCACGATATGGCTTTTTGTCGTTGTTACGTGTTTGGTTATTGGGGTGTGTTGTTTCTACATGAATCTTCATTCAATTGCTAGTTTGCACCCAGCTACAGGCATGGTTTTAGTCATAATGACGATGCCGTTTCAATCAGTGATATCGATAAATTTGTTTTCGTTGTCAATGACTCTAACTGAACTGGCTACCGTTTTTGCGCTTTTTTGGATGCTTGCATATAGGAAAGGTATCCCACTAAGAATTACTGTACATGCATTGCCGGCAATTTTGGTTATTGGCTATTTAACTTTGAATGCGGGTTGGGCCTCTGATTCTGTTAGTGCTCTCAAGGAATTATTCAAATGGCTGCAAGTGTTTATTGTTGCATTTGTTGTGGCTGATTTAGCGAGAACCTATAGGGATATCAAACCTATGGCTATCGCGGCTGCACTAGTGCTCTTGTTAGAAGCAACTCTGGGTGGAGTTCAAGCAATGTTTGGAATAGGGCCAGATTCGTTTCGCGTTGGTCCGATCATCCGAGCCTATGGGACATTTGAACAGCCCAATCCCTATGGGGGATTTTTAGCGTTGCATATTCCGGTTGCGCTTCTTGCAGTTTGGGTCCTGAAGGGAGGGCACCGTGTTTCAGCAGCTTTGATCTTGTTTGCGTCGATTCTAGCATTGACCTTGTCTCTGTCGAGAGGAGCTTTTTTAGCGGCGATTGTTGGATCAATAATAGTGGCAGGACTCATCAGCCGTAAATTTAGGATGGGGGCAGTGGTAAGTCTGCTATTAGCTTCCGTAACACTTTCCATTCTCTTCGCATATGTAGATCTGAATCTCAATAGGTTGCTTGCAGTATTTGTGGCCGACTTATACGAAGTGTTCAATTCAATCACTCCAGAAAATTATGCTGTTAATCAAAGGCTCGCCTTCTGGGCCGCTGCGTTGAGCATGGTAGTTGACAATCCAATAAGTGGTGTTGGGTTAGGAGGTTTTGTAACCCACTATCCAGAATATGCCAGTTACTTATGGCAAGAACCCCTTGGACATGCTCACAACATATACTTGAACTTGCTGGCTGAAACTGGATTGATCGGGCTGCTTTTATTCGTGGGTTTTGCTCTTCATCTTTGTGGGCTAGGGTTGTTTAACAATCGTAATTGGATTTCATTGGCTGGATTGGGAGCATTTAGCGTTTATCTGACACATGGTGTAGTTGACAATATTATGGTGGGTGGGATCGGAGTGTATATAGGAGCAAGTATGGGTTTTCTCTTGCACCCAGTATTGGCCGTGGACATTTGAGGGTTGCTTTCGACGCTACTGCTGCAGCTTGGCAAATAGCTGGCATTGGGAGGGTTGGGCGTGGGCTTCTCAAAGCTTTGCCGGGTGCATGTGATCAGCTAGAAATCAAGGCTTTTTATTCGGGTTTCAGACGTTCTAGATTATTAGAGGCTGGTGTTTCAGAAGGGTTATGGTCAGGAACAAGAATTCCATTACATCCTCGCATTAGCTTTGCCTTATGGCATAAGCTGCGGTTGCCTGTCCCAGTAGAATTATTTGCGGGTCGTTTTGATGTTTTGCACTCACCTGACTTTGTCTTGCCCCCAAGTATTTGCGATCGCAGGATAGTGACGATACATGATCTGACTTATATGACTCATCCGCAAACAGCGGTGCCAAGTCTCAGAAAACATTTGGAAAAATCTGTGGAGCGCTCAGTTGTCAGTGCTGATCGGATAATTGCAGTCTCGAAAGAAACCTCGAATCAGATAACAAAGTACTATGGAGTTCCCGCCTCAAAAATCGACGTTATTTATAATGGCGTAGACACAAAATTTTTGCGGGTACCGCGTAGGAAAGAAGTCGATTTCGTCCGAGGTCGATATGCACTACCAAAACGTTTTGTGCTGGTTGTTGGTACGTTGCAGCCACGAAAAAACCTATTAAAAGTTGTCGAGGCAGTTAAATTGGTCCGGCAAACCCACGATGATTTAGGTCTAATACATGTTGGCCCACGGGGATGGATTTCTGAAAAAGAATTAAGTGATATTGTTGTGCAAGGGGAGGGTTTCTTGCAGCTACTCGGCCCGGTTCCAGACGCACAACTGCCTGCGATATACTCGCAGGCAACAATGACTGCGGCTGTGAGTATTGCCGAAGGGTTTATGTTGCCAGTTGTAGAATCTATGGCGGTAGGAACTCCAGTCATTACATCAAATACTTCCTGCATGCCGGAGATTGCCGGAGGAGCTGCAGTGTTGGTCGATCCATTGGATGAAAAATCAATAGCGGATTCGATAGGCGCATTAATTGACGATGGTGCGTTGTATGAAGATTTGGTCGAAAGAGGGAAAGCACGGTCTGCCAGTTTTTCGTGGAGTGACGCTGCCAAAAAGACAGTAGCGTGTTATCAGAAGGTGATTTCCCAATGAAGACGAATGAAGAATAATTGTTTGGTCAAATGCGATAGGCGAAACTTGCCTGCTATTGCTATTGTTAGTGTGTTTATACAGGGGTCTTGAAGATAAAATGTTGAGTTACTTTGCATTAGTAGTAGTGTCGTATTTGCTGGGTTCAGTGCCATTTGCATTTATATGGGCCTTGGTCATTGGTAGACGTGATCTTCGCAAGTTAGGTACGGGCAATATATCTATATACAACTCTCTCTACAACATTGGTGTCCTGCCGGCTGCGTTGACGTTTGCTAGTAATGCAGCAGTGGGATTTGGGGCGTATAGGTTAAGTAATCTGCTTTTGCCTGGGGATGAAGTGGCAATGATGTTGGCGGTTATTTCTGTGACGACGGGTGCCATCTGGCCAATATGGTTGTGGTTTTCAGGAGGGCGAGGTACTACCACTGCTGGATGGGCTACTTTTTTTATGAACCCTCCAACGGCGATAGCTGTATTAGTAGTATGGTTTTTGGCCTTGTTTCTGACTAGGCGTACATTTACCTCGACAACTATTGTTTATCGAGCTCTACCGTTGATTTTTGGCCTAACAAAGTTGTCCTGGACGTTTATGATAGGTGGCTTAATGCTTATGCTGATATTCCAAGTAAAGCATAGGCACGAATATGACGATACGACTACCTACGGGTTGGGTCACCGATTTGGTTTGAATAAGAACTGATTATCAATACATTAGCCATAGTGCCAACGGCGGTGAAAATTTGAGGATTTCCTTTAACGGCTATTTTAGCCATAGGATGCATACTGGTTCCGCGGTATACCTCAAGAAATTAGTAGAGGCACTGCGCGCTAACTTCCCGTCTGACGAATTTGAGATTTCTGTTCCTAGTGGATTGGTTGGAAAGCAAGGGAATTGGTTAGGTAAACTTGCTTGGGAACATCTACTGTGTCCCTTAAGTACACGTGGTAGTGAAGTTGTTCATACGCCCTATTTCGGGCCTCCCTTTTTCGGGCGTTGTGATGTAGTAACAGTACACGACTTGATCGCCTTAAAGATACCGGAATACCGGAGTTCCCGCGCTTTGCAGGTTTATACGTCACTGGCTTCTAAGGCAGTCAGACGGGCGAATATCGTCATTGCTGATTCTGAGTCCGCTGCCCACGATATAGAATCTTTGTTAGATATCCCTTCGGGCAAAATTGCTGTAATTCCTTTGGGGGTCGACAGCGGTGATGTATCTCTCGCTGAGAATGATTCTAGTGTGTTGAGGGATAAATATCGATTGCCCGATCGGTATCTGTTGTATTTAGGGTCTGGAGAATTACGCAAAAACATACAAGTCTTGCTAAGAGCTATGGCTGCTACTCCTCAGGAAGATCGAATACCCTTAATATTAGCGGGAGCTATTTCGTGTGCAGGATCAGATCTTTTTCCTGACTATGTGTCATTGGGTCAATATCTTGGGGTCAGTGATGACGTAACGTTTATTGGTCCAGTGAGTGACCGAGAAAAAATTGGCCTTATGGCTTCTGCTTCAGCCTTTGTTTTTCCTTCCATTTATGAAGGGTTTGGATTGGAGCCTCTCGAAGCTATGGCGCTTGGCACTCCTGTTATCTGTTCGAATGCTGGATCCCTTCCTGAAGTTGTAGGGAATGCTGCTATCACTTTGCCCCCTGATGATATATCTGGCTGGTCAAAGGCTATGGGGTCGATTAGTAATAACACTGTTAAGGCTCAGCACTTTGCTTCTCTTGGCTTGAATAAAGCAAAGGAATTTACTTGGGATCGTACTGCCCGAATGACGTATGAAATTTATAAGGAATTAATTTGAAGGTACTGATGCTATCCAAAGCTTGTTTGATTGGACCGTATCAAAAAAAGCTTGAGGAAATTGCCCGGTTTTCTGATGTGGAGATGTTGGTTTTGGTGCCTGAATCTTGGAAAACTGATGGTCGTGAGCAGAAATTAGAGCGACAACACACCAATGGTTATGAGCTTAATACTAGTCGGATAATTATGAACGGGCATTTCCACCTTCACTTTTATCCATGGCTGGGTCAGGTGATACGTCGATTTCGGCCTGATATTTTTCATATTGATGAAGAGCCATATAACATTGCTGCTGGCCAGGCTGTGGCCCTAGCTAAAAGGCACAATGTTCGTCCGGTGTTTTTCACTTGGCAGAATTTGAACCAACGTTACCCTCCTCCGTTTAGTTGGATTGAGCGTTATTGTTTGAAGCATTCGCATGCAATTGCTGGTTCGGACGCAGCCGGTCAAGTGTTGCAGTCCCATGGATTTAAAAACACTCTTGGGATTATTCCTCAATTCGGTGTCGATCCCGAAATATTTTGCCCTATTGACGTTAAATCAAAGAGTGAAGATTTTGTGGTTGGGTTTGCTGGTAGGGTGACCCGTCAAAAAGGGATTCGAGTACTCATTGAAGCTCTGAAGATATGTGGGCCTGGTTTTACTGTCAGGATTGCAGGTGATGGGCCTCTAATTTCAGAATTCACTAAAAATGGATTACAGCCGGAGTTATTAGGGCATATCACAGCTGATAAAATGCCAGAGTATTTACGAACACTGGACGCCTTGGTTTTGCCATCGATACCATCTCCGCGTTGGCGAGAACAGTTTGGTCGGGTTTTAGTGGAAGCGATGTCTTGTGGGATCCCGGTGATTGGCAGTAACTCAGGGGAGATCCCTAACGTTGTTGGTGATGCCGGATTGATAACACAAGCTGGTGATTATAAACAATTGGCGACTGCATTGAAGAGTCTCAAAAATGATGAAAAACTCGTGAATGCATTTGCAGAAGCTGGCAGAAACCGGGTTGCTGATAAGTTTTCGCATCGGTCAATTGCCTTGCAAACGGTGAGATTTTACAGGCGATTAATGTTGCAAAACCGCTGATTATTTGCCTTATCAGTGGTTGTGAGGGCTTGGACATGCTAATTTGTGGTCATGATTATTAATATTCAAGCTCTTCGTTCCACTGATGTGCGCCCCCATACCACTGGCGTGGGTGCACTCGTGGTTTTATTGGTATATAAATTGGTTCGTCGATTTCAGCCAGGGGAGCTTCAATGAACAATTACCCAGTGGGTCGGAGGAATTACAGTGGACAGCTGGCCTTTGGTCGTGGCTGTGGGGTTATTGATAGTAGGTTTAGGAATAACAATAGGTTATCTGCTTCAGATTTGGTTTGCGCGACGACAACGCAAGCTGTTGGAGTTCAGCTTAGACGCAGAACTTAAAGCTTTAGGAGATAAACAGCGTGAGCTGATTGTCGAAGCTCGTCGTGAAGCTAATATGCTTCGTGACGAGGTTGAGTTGGAGATTAGAGATCGTCGTGATGAGGTGTTGTCTACTGAACGGTCTCTACGTAAACGTGAGCAAGGTTTGGATCGTCGGGCCGAAAGTCAGGACAATCGGGAAGATCAACTGCGGGATCGTGAATCCGCTCTAGATGAACGGTCGCAACAGGTAGAAAGAGCTCATCAAGATCAAATCGATCGTTTAGAACGGATTTCCGAGATGACTAGATCTGAAGCGGTAGATCGATTAATGGAGCAAACGAGGCAAGAAAGTAGAGAGCAATTATCTCAAATTGTCCGCGATTCTGAGCGTGAAGCTAAAGAGCAAGCTGACCATAAAGCGAGATGGCTGATCGGTGTTGCATTGCAGCGCGTAGCATCGGAACACACTTCTGTATCCACTGTGTCAGTAGTTTCCTTGCCTAGTGACGAAATGAAGGGGCGGCTGATCGGTCGAGAAGGACGTAATATTAGGGCCTTGGAGTCTGCAACAGGTGTTGATTTGATTGTAGATGACACTCCTGAAACAGTAGTACTGTCGTGTTTCGATCCGGTTCGTCGTGAAGTGGCTCGCAGTGCATTAACGAGATTGATTGAGGATGGGCGAATTCATCCAACCCGGATAGAAGAGCAGGTTGGAAAAGCTCGACGTGAGATTCAAGCGATTATAAAAGCTGAAGGCGAAAGAGCATCCTACGATGTGGGATATCCAAACTTGCATGCCGACTTGATCAATATGCTTGGAAGACTCAGATACAGGCAAAGTTTCGGACAGAATGTCCTAAGTCACTCTTTGGAGGTGGCATTTCTAGCGGGCACTATGGCCTCCGAGGTTGGCGGTGATCCGCAAACTGCTAGATTTGGTGGTTTGCTTCATGATATAGGTAAAGCTATCGACCATGAGGTTGAAGGACCACATGCCTTAATTGGAGCAGAGCGTTGCCGAAGGTTTGATGTTCCCGAGGCTGTTGCCCATGCTGTGGAAGCCCATCATTTTGAAGTGGAACCACATTCGTTTGAAGCTTTTGCAGTAGCTGCGGCTGATGCTATTTCTGCTTCTCGACCCGGGGCCCGTCGGGAAACAGTAGAGCTATTTGTTCGACGATTGGAAGAGCTGGAGACGATTGCGAATTCGTTTGACGGGATTGAAAAATCATACGCGGTGCAGGCCGGTCGAGAGTTGCGTATTGCTGTTAAGCCGGAAGAAATTGATGAGTTGGGGGCCTTGAGATTATCTCGCGACGTGGTTGCCCAAATCAAGGATACTATGACATATCCTGGCCAAATTAAAGTGACAGTAATTAGAGAGACTAGATCGGTGGATTACGCAAAATAGCGATGGCCGACAAGCTTCTCATATACATATTTGAAAGCACGTCATATATCATCCATTTTCTGCCGAATATTGTGCGGGACTGGATCGGGTGGCTTATAGGATTTGTAGTATTCAGATGTAACAGACGGATCCGGTCTAATACGACGGAGAACTTTTCGGTAGTATTAGGGTTGCCTGTAACAGATCCTCGGGTTAGGAAAACAGCATTCAATTCGGTGGTCGAATTTTTCCGGCAAAGCCTTTTCCTTTTCAGCTTCTATAGACGCGGAACAGACGATGTTGTGCGCTCGGTTGAATGGGTTCCGCGAGAGACCCCCTATTACATAAGAAGGTCTGTAGATAGAGGAAGAGGGGTGATCTTAGTTACGGCACATTATGGGTCTTGGGATAGCGGTGGTGCCGCTGCAGCAAATATTGCGACTACACATGTGGTTCAAGAAGTTTTCAATAGTAGTGCAGTAAACGAAATTACTAGTAGGCTCAGGCTGTCAAAGGGAATGCTGACGATTCCTATGACAAATGTGAAGCGTTTAATGCGAGTGCTGCGGGACGGGGGTGTTGTAGCAGTGTTAGCTGACCGCCCAGTTCCTGGCAAAGGCATCAATGTAAAATTTTTTGGCTCTACAACATCTATTCCAGCTGGTACAGCTAGATTGTGCTATCAACTCAATGTCCCCATTGTAGCTGGAGTAATTACTAGGCATAAGAATGGACGCAGCTTCGTACTAGCGGGTAAACCGATTGAGCCAAATACTGAGCTTGCTATGAATGAGGAAGTCTCTCGTATAGCGCAGGCTATGATGTTAGATATTGAGGCAGGAATCCGGTCTTGTCCACACGAATGGTATATGTTTAGACGAATGTGGCCTGATCGGTAGAATAAAAACATGTGTACTACTGTTGGCGAGGTTTACGATCTCTAAATTTGATGTTGGGGCCCCATTGCGAATAGCTCAAGTATCACCGTATGATTTTGCCATACCGGGTGGAGTCACTACTCATATTACAAACCTAACGGAACAGTTTCGTAGCATGGGGCACAAAGTGGATATTATTGCTCCTAGTTCGAGTGTGGCGACTGAATCTGATGTCTATGGGTTTCACAGAGTAGGAAAAACTATTGTCCCTTTACGAAGTAATGCTTCTATAGCGAGAGTAAGCTTCTCTTTAACCTTGGCTCCTCATGTTCGAAGGATATTGCGAGCAGGCAATTTCGATGTTGTCCATATTCATGAGCCCCTAGCTCCGTTGTTACCTTGGTATGTGCTTTGGTTTTCAAATGCGGTAAACGTTGGCACGTTTCATGCGTCTAGAGAGAAGAGCACGGTCTATCGCACCTACAGGCAAGTAGTCAAACATCTACAAGGTAAGTTGCATGGCAGAATTGCAGTTTCTTTAGCCGCCCGGGACTTTGTGCATGCAATATTTCCTGAGGAGTACCACATCATCCCCAATGGCATTGATCCGGAACGATATGGAACCAGAACACCTGAGATTAATGGCCTGTCGGACGGTAAATTCAACATCGTTTTTTTAGGTAGGCCGGAAAAACGCAAAGGATTGCCTGTATTACTTCAGGCAATGCAGCTAGTACAGAGACTGCGCACTGGAGTAAGGCTTATTGTAGTGGGGGCGAGTAGCGATAGACAGCATCAAAAACTAGTAAAGCGTGTTTCAAAATTAGGAATTCAAGAGGTCCTTTTTGCTGGGTTTGTTTCAGAAGAAGATAAGTTGCGTTATTTGCAATCGGCGCACGTATTAGTAGCTCCTGCTAGATCTGGAGGCAGGGAGAGCCAGGGTTTAGTTTTACTCGAAGCAATGGCTGCTGGAACCCCGGTTATTGCAAGTGATATTAAGGGCTATAGGACGGTTTCGCCTAAAGGAGAAGCTGCTCTGTATGTTGAGCCCGATGATCATAGAGCTCTGGCTCGCGCAATATTGCGGATGATTGACCATCCAGATACTCGAGATCGATATCGAGCGTCAGGATTGGCGTGCGCAAAGAAATTCTCTTGGGATGTTATTGGCAAGAACATTTGCGATTACTATCATGAATTATTGAGCGAACAAAAGGCCAAGTTTTGATCAACAAAAGTATTCAACAATGGATGAGAAGTGTAATTGATCGATTAGTGGTTCCACTTGGTAAGGCTGGGGTGAGCCCTAACCAGGTTACTATATGCGGTTTGATCTTGAGTTTGCCAACTGCGATATTGATTGCCTCTGGTATGCATTCGTGGGCTGGCTTAGCAGTAATAGCGGCCTCACTTTTTGATATGTTAGACGGCTCCTTAGCAAGGGTAACTAACAAGGAGAGCGAATTTGGAGCATTTCTTGATTCCCTTCTG
This sequence comes from uncultured Chloroflexota bacterium, assembly GCA_913043205.1. Lineage (GTDB taxonomy): Bacteria > Chloroflexota > UBA11872 > UBA11872 > VXNJ01 > CAJWLF01. The sequence continues at coordinate 47,230 of CAJWLF010000009.1, forward strand.
GACCGATATGTGGAGATTTGCTATTACGGAGGTTTAATTTGGTTTTATTCGTCCAATGTCGACGAAATGAACATGGTTGTGTTGTCTCTAGCGTGCTTGGGTGGATCTGTGATGGTGAGCTATTCTCGTGCGCGAGCAGAAGGGCTGGGTCATGACGCAAAAGTGGGCTGGCTTCAGAGGCCGGAACGAATATTAATTCTGTCACTAGCACTGTTGATTGGCGGTTGGGTTTTGGAGTTGAGTCTTTGGTTTATTGCAATTGCAACGAATGTTACGGTCATTCAAAGACTATTACACGTACGCCACCAAATGAAATGAATAGTAAAGTTTAGTCTACTTAAATTCCCTATTATGGCTTAAGAGGCCGTTGTGCTGGGGGACCGATTAATCGTCGTCGCAGCTTTTGGTAAGTACTAGCAAAATGCACTAAGTATGGGCTCTGAACGGTGTGAAGTTTTGCCATTCTCATAGACTCAAGAAATTCGTCAGAATTCGAAAATGGCTGGATTTCTTGCCAACTACGTCCTATTTCCCACGCTGTATGGGCGTCACTTCCTACAGCAGCTACTTTGTTGTTGCGTTCTTGTTGCTCCTGGGCAAATATGTTCGCGTTCTCACTTGCTCTACTGTTGAAAATTTCGATCATGTCGATTAGGGGCATAATTCTAGTCAGAGATTCTCTCCGTAGAGTGCTGCGGCGAATCCGATCCCCCGGATGCGGGACTGATACTACGCCTCCTTGATCCCTGATTCTGGCTATCGTTTCCTCAGGGCTCAAGCCTGAAGGGATCCATTGGTCCAGGAAATAGCCGATAATTTCACCTTCGTTAGACAGTATCTCCTCACCGATTATCACAGGCAATATGTTCTGTTCAGCGGCTTCGAAGGCGCCGCCAATTTGATTGTGATCGGTGACTGCTACCATGTCTAGTCCGCGTTTTTTAGCGGATATCATTAGCTGCTTTGGGTCAGTTCCGCAATCGTGAGACCATAGGGTATGGCTGTGTAATTCGACTCGCAGTATTTCCCTTGGCACTGTCTGTGTAGCAGGGCTGTCCTTGTGAAATTTAGTCAAGGGGACCTGTGTATGCACGTGGTTGGGTTATGCATGTTTGGGTTTTTCTGACGGCGTGTTTCCGACCCAGACTTCCCCGTCCTCGAAAAATTCTTTTTTCCATATCGGCACCGTATTTTTGAGCGTGTCAATTGCATATCTGCAGGCCTTAAATGCCTCTGCTCGGTGTGGTGCTGCCGTCGCAACCAAGACACTAGTTTCTCCTATTGGCACTTTACCGATTCGGTGAACCATAGCTATGTCGCGTACCTCGAATGTTTCAGCTATAAAATCAGCAATTTTTGCCATTTCAGAGCGTGCCATAGGAACATAAGCGTCGTAGAATAGATACTTAACCTTTTTGTCTTTGGTAGAGCTACGCGTGGAACCCGTAAAAGTTACGATTCCACCGTTCGAATGATATGCTACCTGTCGCAAACCTTCGTCTATAGATATTGGTCCATCTGTGATCTTGATTAGTCGCCCCATTGGTTCCTTGCTACCCTCCACTGACCGGCGGTATTAGTGCGATCTCATCTCCTGGATGAAGACGTCTTGTATCATCGGAAAATTCGTGATTAACCGCGAATCGTAGGCTAGCTTTTAGCTCACTGAGTTCAGGGTGATTTATGGCAATTTTTCGGAATAGTGTGCCAACTGTCTCTTCGCCCGATAACTGTAGAGTTATTTGCCTTGTCCCTGTAATTTCGGCAGCCTTTGCGAAAAGTTGTACGATCACGGGTTTAGCTTGATTATTTGTTGAACGAATCGGATCAGACATTTAAATATTGCCGGTCACTTTACTTTCAGAAGCTTGTTAATAGTAGCTCATTGGGTATGGTTAATGTTGGCTAACGCATCGGTAGGGCCAGCATATCGTGTATCCTGCAGACCTAACAGCTCTTAGGCCTCGAGTTCTTTTTTGAATTCTGCGGACAATTTTGTGTATCCAGACGCATTCTTTTTCATGTAGTCGAGCATAGATCTTTTAACTTTTCCACGTGCCCTTGCTGGTACACCAAGAATGAGTGTTTCGCAATCGAAATGAGACCCTTCAGTAACCAGGGCGTTCGCTCCTACTACACAACGTTTTCCGACAACTGAACCATCTAGGATCGTAGAATTCATTCCGATCAAAGATCCGTCACCTATAGTGGCTCCATGCACTATCGCCAAATGCCCAACTGTTACGTTGTTGCCTATCTCCACTGGGCTTCCGTGGTCGATATGCAGGACGCAGCCATCTTGGATGTTTGAATTTAACCCTATATGTATAGGCTCATGATCAGCTCTAATTACGGAATTAAACCAAACGCTGGCTCCATCTGCTAGGTGGACATCTCCAATCACAACCGCTCCTGGTGCAACAAAAACGTGATCACCGATGGTTGGTGATTTTCCGCGGTATGGAATGATTGTGCCGTATATTCCTGTTTCGTTGTGGCTATCCATAGCAGGGTATACGGAATTGCGTCGAATCGTTTTTCTGTTCAGATTGGTGTGCTATCAAGAATCTGGCCGTCTTAATGACTCTGTGCAATAAGGGCATCGTTCCCAAAAAACTTCCACGACTCTACTGCAACTTGGACATTGTCTTCGTATGTCGCTGTGACAGTTAGGGCACATGACGAAATCACGCTCTACTCGATGCTTGCATTTAGGGCAATATTCGGCCTCCTGTATTTCGCGAAGTAAAGCTTCTTCAGTGAGTGAATGTTCATATGCTTCATCTAAGGTACGCTTAGGCCTCAGAACGAGGTACAGAACAACACCTATAGGCCCCAGCAAGACTATTAAGGTTACGGCGAATAGCCGGGCATATAGATCAAGTGTACGGTCAGCAATATCTTGGTAGCCCCAAAAAATCGAAGCTACCCACAAGGCAGCCAAAAATCCGCCCGATATAGCGATGATATAGGTTATGACCGTTCCGAGTGCTTCCATTGAGGTTATTTCTCCGGGCTTATACCGCTCTGCGATTCTACGGAGATTGGCTCGGCCGGGTCAATTATCAGCATTTTAGACTTGGTTTTCTTGCAATTCATTTAGCACCCCGAGTACGAGTTGGTTGTCGACATCGTGCCCTATGGTCGCTTTGCCTATCCCGTTCAAGAGTACCCATTTGGGTCTGCCTTTAGATACTTTCTTATCCCCTTTCATTGCGTCGGAAATTATATTGGGATCTATGTCGATATAAGTAACAGGCAGGAGGGCTCTCTCAAGTAAGTTGTTTTGTCTCATTTGAACCTTAGCAGAAATTAAATCCAGCTTTTTGCTGATAGCTGCGGCGCCAGCCATCCCTATAGACACGGCTTCGCCGTGTAGTAGCTTCTTGTATGCGGTTGCAGTTTCCAGTGCGTGAGCAATGGTATGACCGTAATTGAGTACGGCACGAAATCCTTGATCATATGGATCCCTTTCTACAACGCGCGATTTAATTAGTACACTTTGAGTTACGGCGGACAATAGCAGAGTGGGGTCTCGAGGATTATTGAAGTTGGCTTCGAGTTCTTCGAAATGTGATGTATCAAGAATCGTACCGTGCTTTATCGCTTCGGCCCAACCGGAACTGAGGTCTCGTTCTGGGAGTGTTGTGAGAGTATCTATGTCAAGTAGTGACAGGGAGGGAGGGTGGAATGCTCCGACCATGTTTTTCCCTGAATCTAGATCTACAGCAACCTTTCCTCCGATACTGCTGTCAACCTGGGAAAGCAGCGTGGTTGCTACTTGTACCCACTTGATCCCTCGCATGTACGTTGCTGCGACGAAGCCAACTAAATCGCCTATTACTCCTCCTCCTACTGCAATCAAGACGTCGGATCGCTCTGCCCGAGAGGAATAGAGCCAATCGTACAAAGTTTGCACATATTCCATAGACTTGGTTAATTCGCCGGGAGGAAGTTCATAGTATTCCGTTTCGTGTCCATTTGACTTCAAAACTTCTCTGATGTGCCCGGCGTATAAAGATCCAGTATTTGAATCCGAAACCACAAACATTTTGCCAGTGATGGTCCGCTTTTCTAGCTCGGATGGTATTTGATTGATGATTCCGGTTCCAATCTCAACGTATTTGGGAAGATTCATCGGGTACTATCCAGAGTCTGATTCTATAAGGTTCGTCAACGCAGTAGTCATTCCTGACAAGTTTAGGTGTTCGACATCCAATATAAAATGAGCTCGCTCATAGGAAGCTTTTCGTTTGTTCAGCAAGAGATTCAAAGCCGATTCGGTGTTCCTATCCTGGCCGATTAGTGGGCGCTTTTCATGATGTTGGGATCGGAGAAGATTATTGGCGCATTTGTGAGGAGTAGCCTTTAAATAGACGACCAAACCATTTTCTAACATCTCTTTTTCATTGTCAGAATAGACCATCATTCCTCCTCCTGTGGCTACAATTGTGCGTTCCACTTCCAGCGTTTCTAACAAGATATTACGCTCTAGTTTTCGAAAATGCTTTTCCCCTAGAGTCTTGAACATGTTGGCAATAGTCATTCCCGACCTCGCAACTATCTGGCGATCTGTATCCACAAAATTCCAAGAAAGTGACTTTGCTACGCGCTGTCCCACGGTGGATTTTCCTGATCCACTTAGTCCTACCAGGAAAACGCGTGTATGCATAGAAACTGTCATTACAATCCTATCGCCTCTCTCACTGCACGTTCCATTGTTAGTTTTGGTGCTTCGAGCCCAGTCCACAGCTTAAACGAATATGCACCCTGACCTACCAGCATGTTTTGCCCACCGATGGTGCGAGATCCTGCTTTGAGGGCGTAATGGAGCATTGGGGTAACCTCGGGGCTGTAAACCATATCAAATACTAGGTGTTCGGAATTGAATGCCTCCTGAGGGAGAGGGCTTCGGTTAGGTTCTGGGCCACCATACATGCCTATAGTCGTCGCATTTACTAGAAGCTGACTGGATTTAGCTAATGCTGGTATGTTCTGGTGAGCAAAAGTTGCAACATCGGTTCGGTCATTACAATTGGTCTCACTTGTCATAAATAATGCATTTGAAGCTGTCCGATTGAGGACTGTTACCGGGTGACCACGATTTATGAGAACAACGAGGGCCGCTCGTGCTGCACCGCCTGCTCCAATTAGAAGGCAGTGATTTGATGGGTCCAATTGCTGGCTGTTCAGTATGTCTTCTATAGCGAGTATGTCTGTGTTTGCTCCTACCAGACGATTATTTTTTTTGTAAATGGTGTTGACAGCGCCAGCGCTTTGAGCCGATGGGGTCAAAACGTCTAACAACGGCAAAACCCGTCGCTTGAAGGGCAATGTTACATTGAATCCGGACCATTTACCTTGTCTCATTTCGGTTAATAGTTCTGGTAGGAGCTGTGGGCTCGTATCTATAGCTTGATATGAACAATCGAGTTGCATTTCGTCAAATGCAGCTTGTTGGAGGTGTGGCGATAGAGAATGGCCAATAGGATGCCCAAGGATGGCATATTTTTGGGTCATACTGATTGAATTTCGTGAAGTATGCGCCAGAATCCTGGGTAGCTTATTGATACTGCGCTGGCGCCGTAAAGTTCCGTTTCACCTTCAGCCAAAGAGGCAGCAATGGCTAGAGCCATTGCCACACGATGGTCTCCGTGACACTGTACTTTAGATCCGCGTAGGCACGACGGTCCATGGACTATCAATCCGTCTTCTGTCTCTTCTATAGCAGCTCCCATCTTCTGGAGGCCTTGATACATGGCTGAAATTCTGTCGGATTCTTTGACTCGCAATTCGGTTGCATCCCGAATTATTGTAGTGCCTTCAGCCTGCGTCGCTGCCACTGCTATAGCTGGTAATTCGTCTATTAAAAGAGGTATTTCAGCTCCGGATATAGTAGTTCCGCGTAAGGAGCTGGACTTTATGAAGAAATCTGCTGCAGGTTCAGATCCAATCTGTAAATTGTCTTGGGAGATGTGAGCACCCATTTGTTCCAGAATCATTATTACCCCTGTACGAGTAGGGTTGCTCCCTACATTTTTCACTGAAAGCTCGGCGTCTGGGTGGATAGCAGCCAGAATCATCCAGAATGCCGCGGAAGATATGTCTCCGGGGACAAGTACGTCTATAGCTTCGGGTTCTTGTCCCCCATCCATTTTGATGGTGTTTCCTGATTTGGTCATGTTTATGCCTTGTGACGAAAGCATCAACTCAGTGTGGTCCCGCGACTGAGCAGGTTGATTGATAATGGTTGTCCCGTTAGCCCTGACAGCTGCGAGAAGAAGGGCACTTTTTAATTGGGCGCTCGCTACGGGCATGTGGTATGCGATCCCATTTAAGGAACGGCCCTTAATCGCAAGTGGTGGTAAATTGCCGTTTTGACGCCCGTCGATACTGGAGCCCATTTGCCGTAATGGATTGGCTACTCGCCCCATGGGTCGGTTAGTTAAGGAGCTGTCCCCATACAAGATATTAAATTGTGGGATGCTTGACAAAATACCTAGTAAAAGTCGCATGGTGGTACCTGAATTTCCGCAATTTAATGGCACTGTAGACTCGCGTAACTGGTCCGCAACCCCATGGACAATAAACTCGTGCTTGGCAACTTGCTCTATTTGTACACCTAGCTGACGTAGGCACGATATAGTGCTTAAGCAGTCGTCTCCGAGCCCCGCTCCACTTATTTGCGATTTACCTCTAGCAACCGAGTTAAGTAAAAGTGCTCTGTGTGTTATTGATTTGTCACCAGGGACAGAAATAGTTCCACGGATGGATGCTGCTGGTGCTATGGTAATGACATCGGTACCCATTTTGGCGTTACTGTGAAATTGGCGGTTTAGTATCGGCCAAATCTTTGACTGGCCTGCCAACCGCTGTCGCTATGTCACTAATCTTTTTTGCTAGATTTTCGAAGTTGCCAAAAGTCAGGCTTTGCGGCCCATCACACAGAGCATGGTCTGGAGTTGGATGCACCTCTATAATGACACCGTCGGCACCTGCAGCGATTCCTGCTAATGTTGCTGGCTCCACAAGGTACCATTTGCCCGTCGCATGTGAAGGATCACAGATTACTGGCAAATGCGACAACCTTTTTGCCATAGCTATGCCATTGATATCCAAAGAGTTTCGAGTTGAGGGTTCAAATGTCTTTATTCCTCGTTCGCATAACATCACATTGGGATTTCCTTCTGCCATTACGTACTCTGCAGACATGATCCATTCTTCGACAGTTGCACCAGGTCCTCGTTTGACCATTACAGGGATGCCCGAAGCACCAGCTTCTCTCAGTAATGCGAAATTTTGTGAATTCCTGGCACCTATTTGCAGAATATCTGTGTATTGTGCGACTTTTTCGACAAGGTCAGGTTCCATTACTTCAGTGATTGTTGGTAGACCTGTCCTCAACCCAGCTTCCTGCAGAAGTTTTAGACCTTCTTCTTTCATTCCTTGGAAACTATAGGGAGATGTTCTTGGCTTCCAGGCACCACCACGCAATATGGTTGCGCCATGAAGTTTGACTGTATCGGCAGTCGACATAAGCTGATCTCGATTTTCTATCGTACATGGCCCGGCCATTATCGTTACCCCATCTCCTCCCCCGATTGATGTCCCCTTAATTTCTATTGTTGTGTCGGACCGGCTGTCCCCTCTGCCAGCCATAGTGTAGGGCTTTCCTATACGTACGACTCGTTCCACTCCAGGGAACACCGCCATTTGTTCGCGAAAGTCTTCTGATGGTGTGCCTATGACTCCAATTATCACCAATGCTTCGCCAACAATCTTGTGTGGCTGAAGGCCTTCATTAATGATTCGAGTTTCTATGGCTGTTATTTCTTCTGCTGAGGCTTTAGGTTTAGTGACTATCACCATTTGTTTAATCTCCTGAATGTACTGGCTTTTGGTTGGGCTTATGGGTGGTTGATCGGTGAAATGTTAGCCGGAAAAACAAAAAAGCAGAGGTGAATAGCCTCTGCTTGCCGACTGTGACCTAACGGGAATCGTTACGAGACGAAACTCGCCGGGCAAGCCGGCTCCGTAAACATAAAGTATCTGTCCAAGCTGATTTGGCAGATGCTTGGCATGTGTAGGAATGAACTCATAACAAGGGCTAGACTATGTGTCGACCACGAATTCGTCAAGGGTTTGCTGCACTTGCATGTATCAAACATGAAGAAGGATGGGTCAAATTGAAGCCCGAACACATTGGTTAACTAATGCCATCTTGGGATTACAACGGCCACGACGTCATAGTTTGTAGGCCTATATCCTGATTTGGTTGCTGTAACAGGCTGGCCTGGCTTCTATGACAACTATACTGTCCGGGCAAGTGATATGGTCGGGGAAATTGAAATGCTTTTCGCTGGTAAGTAGGATGACTTGTTTGACAAATCAATATCCTCAACCGCTATTTGTTGTGAGCGTTAAGCAGGATTAGGGTCGGCTGGGTTGACAGAATGTGGAAGGGCTATGCATGTATAGAAAAGGCTATTGTCTGTTGCGCCGGGCAAGAGCATGCCCAAACTCGTTGATAGATTGGAGGCAATCCACTTCATTTTTTCGGCCCCATACTGCGAGTAGGATTTCTTCCTGCATATGGTGCTCCCATGCTCTGTACCATGGTTCCCAGAGGGCTTCCACTGGTCTTCCGGCGCCTAGAGCTTGCTTTAGAGTAGTTAAGTCAATTATAGAATTGAATCGATTTTTTACATCTTTGTGGCTTAGGATTTCAGGATAAGCTGGCGGTAAACCTGCTTCTAGGGCCCATTTTCGGGGAGAGAAAAACTCGCCAGATGAATCGATGCCACCTAAATGCAGAGTCAGCAAAGCAGAATCATAAACGTCGATGTTCTGAGATGTCATTGCGTAAAATGGCGTCCAGCCCACTGTAAATTCACCTGGTGTGTCCAGCCCTGGCAGTAGTGTGAACTCTATGCGCGTCGAATTCAATGTGTTTTGATCATTGAATCTAGCGGCCATGTGCGAGCCAACGATTGTGAAAGCATGCTTACCATCCGCAATCGCAGAGTAACTAGTGTCTCCAAGGTTGGGGTCTAGAGTGAAATCATCAACCAGCATTAGTCTAATGATCTTTAGCAGGCGAGCCTCCGGGGATTCAGGGTTAATGTCAATTAGATCGTCATTGGGTGAGCGCATTCGTCCCTCTGCAGCGTAAACCATCCCCCACCATGGCAAGTTCGAGTTTACTTTTGGGCTGAAATTTAGGGTCAAAGGAGTTTTTGATAGGCCCGCGTTGCGTATCTGTAGTGCGTAGGCTCTTAATTCTTCCCAAGTCTTCGGTGGATGTACGTCCACAGCTTCTAACATTTGAGGATTGTATGCCAACATCATTACGTCGGAATAATACGGTAATCCTACTGGAATCTTTCCAGCGATGATTCCGGCTCGCGCGGATGGTCCCATTCTGTTCACCAAGTCTGTGAAGGTTTGCTGACTGTCTAAGGCAGAAAATAACCCTGACGTTAGCCATTGTCCTGCTTGGCTTTCCCGGACTTGGACGATATTGGGGGCTGATGATGATTTTAATTGATGCTCAACGCTGGATTGATAGGATTCGCTAATAGGGAGGAATGTCACTGTAGAGTTGGGGTTTAAGGTTCTATAACGGTCCAGTATAGATTCCAATACGGTGGTTTTGTATGGCCATCCAGCTATGGATAGGTTGGGGCGGTGTATTGGCGTAGGCTTTAACGTGACCTGCCTGGTTGGGACGACTTTCGGTTCTTCGCTGCATCCTGCCATAAGTGTGGCTGCCGCCAAGCCAAGTACTGAGCGACGGCAAACCCTCACGGATTTATTGAAGTTTTGACTATTTTTCGGCAGATCGGTCTCCAGATCGTTGTGTCTTTGTAGTGAGCAATAAGTTCGTGATTCGTATTCATTTTGTCCAAGTATCGCATGGGAAATGGTAAGGGCGTGGGTTGTGTATGTAAATTCGCAAAGAGCAATCTATGTACGGTATCTCTTCTGACCTTACTGAGGCACCTACAAATACCTTGACAATATCGCGCTCAACAACTACTCTACCGGTTGCATCTGAAGTGGCTCAGCTACCTAATACGTTTGAGATATTCTCACAAGTAGGCAATAACCCTTATCTAAACATATGTCGTATTCTTCGGCGTCGAAACACAAAATTCAAGAGACGGAACCAATCTCAGTGGGATCTATAGAAATCCCCGTGATTCCGCTCATTGATTTAGTGGCATATCCCAAAATATCAATTCCTCTTCAAGTAGCGCGTCCTTTCTCTATGTGGGCGATTGATGCTGCTCAGGCGGAGGACGACTTGGTTTTCTTGGTTTCTCAACGACGCAACCGAAAAAAGCGACATATTAGTAGGGAAGACATTTTTGACATTGGGACGGTAGGTAAAATCACTAGGACCTACAAGGTTCCTGATGGTGGGCTTTCGGTGTTGGTTCAAGGGCTCTATAGGGCGAAAATTCAGGATTTCTTTGAGACGGATGATGGATATGTGGCGTGTGTCACAAAAAATGAGTCGTTCAGCCATTCTGGGACAGATATTGAGGCGTTGCGGCGCACGGTTGCAAAGCAAGTACATGATTTTGCAGAAAGAAGTGCGGGTGTGTCGACGGAATTGGTGTCTCTGGCAAAGCGTAGTGCAGACGCTGGCTGGCTCGCCGACTTAGTTGCTGCCAACGGGCCTATGGAGCTTGATGAGAGACAAGATATTCTAGAAACCCTAGATGTCTATGACCGATTGTACAGAGTAAGTGTGATACTGGCTGAAGAGCTACAGATTCTGGACGTTCGGGGTCGTATTCAAACGAAGATTCAAGATGGTATTGAAAAAGTCCAGCGTGATTTCTATCTGAGGGAACAACTAAGGGCTATTCAAAAAGAGCTTGGCATAGGGGGCGCCCACGGCGAAGATGTTGACGAATTGCGGGAACTTTTGGACGCATCCACTATGCCAGACCATGTGAAGGGTAAAACTGGCAAAGAAATCGATAGATTGGAATCTATACCGCCTACTTCACCAGAGATAGCTGTCGTGCGCACGTATATTGAGTGGTTGCTGGAGTTGCCTTGGTCGATGCAGGATAATTCAAAAATTTCGCTCGCAAAGTCGCGAAAGGTGTTGGATCGTAATCATTATGGTTTGCGGGAAATCAAAGACAGAGTGTTGGAGTACTTGGCAGTAAGGAGTCTATCGGACGCTTTGAGGAGTCCTATTTTGTGTTTTGTGGGACCGCCGGGTGTGGGTAAAACAAGCCTTGGTAAGTCTATAGCTACCGCGATGAACAGGGAGTTTGTGCGTGTATCTCTAGGTGGGGTACGTGATGAAGCTGAGATCCGGGGTCACAGGCGCACTTATGTAGGGGCGTTACCTGGACGCATTATCCAAGGTATGAGACAGGCTGGATCAACCAATCCGGTTTTTGTGCTTGATGAGATTGACAAGCTCGGAAGTGATTTTCGTGGTGATCCGTCGAATGCTTTGCTTGAAGTATTGGACCCGGAACATAATGCGGAATTTTCTGACCATTATCTAGAGGTGGCTTACGATCTTTCGCAAGTGATATTTATCTTGACTGCCAACGACGTAGGTTCCATTCCGAACACGCTGCGAGACCGGTTAGAAATAATTGAATTGTCTGGATATACGGAGTCCGAGAAATTATCTATCGCGCGCAAACATTTAATCCCTAGGCAATTGAGCGAGCATGGCATCAAGCACGGACGATGGGCAATGGGTGACAAGGAAATCCGGACGCTTATTCACCATTACACGCGTGAAGCAGGGGTGCGGAATTTGGAACGGCAGCTGGCTCGATTATGTAGAAAAGCAGCGAGGATGTTGGCTACAGGCACTCCAGCTGTGAAGAAAATTCGGGTTTCTGCTGAGTCTTTTGAGGATCTATTAGGTCCTCGGAAATATGATCCAGATGAGGAATTGTGTGAGAGTGCTGTTGGTATTGTAAATGGTTTAGCGGTGACTTCATACGGTGGTGAAATACTGCCAGTTGAAGCGGCATGGATGAAGGGAACGCGCAGTTTTACTCGGACGGGAAATTTGGGTGATGTCATGGCAGAAAGTGCTAGGGCTGCTTTATCTGTTGCTCAAAACAAGGCTACTAATTTCGGGTTGCAGCCAAACTTATTTGACAATAGCAGAGTGCATTTGCACGTTCCTGCTGGAGCAGTTCCAAAAGATGGCCCTTCTGCAGGTATTGCTATGAGTACAGCACTAGTGTCGGCCATGCTTGGGGCGAGTGTCCGAGGGGACATTGCAATGACCGGTGAGGTTACTTTGCGCGGCAAAGTGTTGCCCATAGGGGGTGTCAAAGAGAAGCTTTTGGCCGCCCACCGTGCTGGTATCAAGGAAGTGCTATTGCCTCAGGAAAACAAGCGTGATGTAGAGGATTTGCCGAAGGAGATTCACCGCGGCTTAACACTGATCTTTGTAGATACGATGGATCAAGTATTGGCGGCTGCTATACGACCAGATGAATTACGACGATTTGGGGCCCAAATAAGCCCACGGATTAATTAGCTCATTTAGACGAGAGAGGACATTATTGCTTTGGCTAAAGTAGTAGGAATAGATCTAGGTACAACCAATTCGGTGGTTGCATTTATGGAAGCTGGTAAGCCAGTAGTTATTACGAATACGGAAGGTGCTCGAATCACTCCGTCTGTAGTTGCGTATACAAAATCAGACGAGCGTCTGGTAGGGCAGTTAGCTAGGCGCCAGGGTGTACTTAATCCCGAAAACACAATTTACTCCGCCAAGAGATTCATTGGGCGTCGCTATGACGAAGTAGAAAGTGAAAGATCTGGAGTGTCTTTTGAAATAGTTGAAGGTAAAGGTGGCGAAGCTAGGATTCAAATACCTCAATTGAAGAGTGATGTGACACCGGAAGAAATTTCAGCAATGGTTCTGCAAAAGCTTAAAGCAGACGCGGAGCAGTATTTGGGGGAAGAGGTTGACCAGGCTGTCGTCACAGTCCCAGCATACTTTAATGATTCGCAGAGGCAGGCTACAAAAAATGCTGGCACTATCGCCGGTCTTGATGTGATCAGGATAGTGAATGAGCCTACAGCGGCATCATTGGCTTATGGTCTTGACAAGCAAGAAACTGAAACGATTGTAGTTTGGGATTTGGGTGGGGGTACATTTGATGTTTCCATCTTGGAAGTCGGTGATGGGGTGTTTGAAGTTAAAGCTACAAATGGTGATACGCATCTAGGTGGGGATGACTACGATCAGAAAATAGTGCAGTTTTTAGCTGATGAATTTAAGCGGGAGCAAGGTATAGATCTGAGAGAGGATAGGCAGGCCCTACAGCGATTAGTGGAAGGGTCAGAAAAAGCCAAAATAGAATTGTCAGCTACCCCTCAAACAGAAATTAGCCTTCCGTTCGTAACGGCAGATCAGACGGGGCCTAAGCATCTGACTTCCAACCTGAGCCGGGCAAAATTTGAAGAATTGACATCTGAACTAACCAATCGAATGGTGAAGCCATTTCAGCAAGCATTAAAAGATGCTGCCATAGGACCCGGAGAAATAGACGAAGTGATCCTTGTTGGTGGTTCTACTAGGATGCCTGCCGTTCAAGAATTGGTAACGAAGCTCACGGGTAAAGAACCGAATCGTAGTGTTAATCCAGATGAAGTGGTTGCTGTCGGTGCCGCGATTCAAGCTGCAGTGATTACTGGGGAAGTTAGAGATGTAGTACTTCTTGATGTGACCCCACTCTCTCTTGGCGTGGAAACGCTTGGTGGAGTAATGACTCCGTTAATTGAGCGAAATACTACGATCCCTACTAGCAAGTCCGAGATTTTTTCTACTGCTGAAGACGGACAGACGGCTGTGGATGTTCATGTATTGCAAGGTGAACGTTCGATGGCCGTGGACAATATGGCGTTGGGCAGGTTCAGGCTTGAGGGAATTCCAGCCGCACCTCGGGGAGTGCCCCAAGTTGAAGTGACATTTGATATTGATGTCAATGGAATAGTCAATGTAACGGCTAAGGATCTCGGCACAGGGAAAGAGCAAAAGATCACTATTACAGCCTCCACTAATCTGAGTAAGGAACAAGTTGATTCTCTTGTAGAGGAGGCTGGCGATCATGCAGATGAGGACAAGTCTCGTAGAGAATCGGCGGAAAGCAAGAATCAGGCTGATAGTGTTGTGTATCAGGCTGAAAGGATGATTCGTGAAGACGGAGAGAAAATTTCTGATGATGACAAAGAGAAACTTCAGAATTTGATTAATGATGCTAAGCCACTGTTGGAAGAGGACCCTCTCGATTTTACGAAGATAGAATCTGTTACTGCGGAAATCCAGGAACTGCAGATGCAGATTGGGCAACAAATCTATGAGAATGCTGCCACGGTATCTGAGGGTGATGGTAATCAAACTACTCCAGGGTCCGAGGAAGCCAACAAGGGTAATGATGTAGAGGATGAAGGGGAGGTTGTTGATGCTGAATTCAGTGCTGCCGATGATGAGACATCTTAATAGAGTATAGAAATCATGGACCATCCAGAGAGCACAGCAAACAAACCTTGCGGACAAGATTCTGAAGAGTTGGATGATTTTGAAGTTTTAGACAGGAAATATCGTCGCTTACAGGCTGATATGGACAATTATCGCAAGCGTGTGGATCGAATGATGGCGGAATCAATTAAGCGCCGTAAACGAGATTTGCTCTCTTCAATACTACCTGTAGTGGATAATTTGGAGTTAGCCATTGAATCTACAAATGGTGATAAACCTGAACTAACAGCACTTCTAGACGGAGTAAAACTAACCAAAGACCAATTGCTTGCTGCCTTAGACGCCAACGGTGTGAGGCGAATAAATGCAAGTGGAAAGTTTGATCCTCGATTTCATGAGGCTGTTGACTCTGTTCAATCCGACTCAATAGAAGATGGTCATATAGTTGAAGAATTACGTGCAGGATATCTATTGGACGATGTCGTCTTGCGGCCTAGTGTTGTCAAAGTGGCAACTTCTGATGAGTCCTAGAATGGGGGGCAGAGATGGTGAAAATAATGCAGGAAACTAGGGCTAATTATGGCACGTAATGTGGATTACAAGGACTACTACCAGGTATTGGGGGTTGCCAGCAATTCAAATGAAGCAGAAATTAAGCGTGCCTATAGAAAACTGGCCCGCAAATATCATCCGGATGTCAATCCTGGTGATGGGCAAGCAGCAGAAAGGTTTAAAGAGATAAACGAGGCGTATCAAGTCCTGGGTGATTCTTCAAAGCGTACTCACTATGACCGTTTTGGGGCAGATTATCGTCGTTATGGTTCGGTTGAAGAGGCTGCTCGCAGATCACAAGGAGTAGGGTTTGCAGGTGGGCAAGCTTTTGATTTTGGAGGCATGGGAGGGTTCAGTGAATTCTTTGACCAATTGTTTGGGCATGGAATGGGTGGAGCTCATAGTGTGCATTCGGGTAGGCGGGCTCCTCAAAATGCAGATATTGAGAGTGAGATCAAGACTACTTTGCAGGAGATCTTTTATGGTGGTGCCAAGGTGCTTAATTTGCGAGTTCCTTCGCCCGATGGACAGATTCGCAATCGGAAATTTGAGATCAAAATACCGAGGGGTGTGCGTGAAGGAGCCAAAATACGTTTGCCCGGAGAAGGGCTTGTTAGAACTGATGGAGCCAAGGGTGATCTGTACTTAAAAGTTTTAGTTGCCCATGATCAAAACTTTGAGCGGCGAGGTGACAATTTGGTAGCTACAGTCGATGTGCCTCTGACAGAGGCCGTGCTAGGAGCTTCTATTGAATTAATGAACATCGATCGAACTGCCATCACGTTGAAAATACCTGCCGGCACACAAAATGGTGCGATGCTTCGCTTGAAGGGGCAAGGTTTGTATAAGTTAAATAGTCAACTGCGCGGGGATTTGTTAGTCAAAATTGTGATTCAAATACCGACGGGTTTAAGCATGGAGGAACGCAGAATAATGTTCGAATTTGGTAAGGCAAGAGGGGAAAGCCCAAATGATCCGGATTAATAGACTCAAAGCATTTGTCAGGAGTACTTAATGGTTTTTGATGATGAGAACCAACGGTCTCGTAGTACTAGTAGTGTGGATGATGACAGGCCTATGTTTTACATAGGCGTTGTAGCACAAATAACTGGTACCCATCCCCAAACATTGCGGAATTATGAGCGTATAGGGTTAGTCCGCCCTGAACGGTCGCAAGGCGCAGTGAGAATGTATTCCAATAGGGATGTTGATAGAGTCCAGCGTATTCGCCGATTGACTCAGCAGTTGGGCGCTAATCTTGCGGGAGTGGAGATGATCTTGAATCTGACCGATCGTATAGAGAGGATGCAACATGATCATGAAATTGAATTTCGAGCAATGCAACAGAGGCATGCCGATGAAATTAGGAGGCTAAAGGAGATGTTGGCTCGCATTACGAGCTAGCAATCTGAACGTAAGGAGTATAAGTTGCAAGGTTCAGGATTTAATAGGTTCACGGAAAAAGCCCAGGACGTGATTTCAAGGGCTAATCAAAACATGGTAGATATGCGTCATTCCCAGTTAGATGTTGAGCATGTGTTATTGGCCCTATTAGAAGCTCCTGAATCTCTTGCGATTCGAATTCTTCAAAAACTTCGGATAAACCCGGATTTCGTGCGTAGTCGTGTTAGTGCAATGTTGGATAAATTGCCAAAAGTTAATGGTGAACGCGGTGAAGGAACTATCGCTACAGGGCAGATTTATTTGACTCCTCAATCTAAAAAATTGCTCGATAATGCCGGCATTGAAGCAACCAGAATGGGTGATGAATATGTGGGAACTGAGCACCTGTTTCTTGCTCTGATCAATATTTCCAATAGTGAAGGGGCAAAGATCATGAGCGAACTTGGGGTAACTCATGACAAAGCTAGTAACGCAATAAGGCAAATACGGGGCTCACAGGGGGCTTCCAGCGCGACTGCCGAAAGTCGTTACGGTGTTCTGGAAAAATATAGCGTCGATCTTACTGCTGCCGCTAGGCAGGGTAAATTAGACCCAGTAATCGGTCGAGAAATTGAAATTTCTCGGGTTATGCAAATACTGTCTCGTAGAACGAAAAACAATCCAGTGTTGATAGGTGAACCAGGGGTTGGTAAGACTGCAATTATCGAAGGGCTTGCGATTCGAATTGTAGCAAATGAAGTTCCTGAATTACTTAAAGAGCGAAGGGTGTTGGCATTAGACATGGGACAGCTATTAGCTGGCTCGAAGTTTCGAGGTGAATTTGAGGAAAGACTCAAATCTGTGATTGAAGAGATCGTAAGTTCGGAAGGAGAAGTAATTCTATTCATCGACGAATTGCATAATGTGGCGGGTGCTGGAGCAGCTGAAGGAGCTATAGATGCGGCTAATATGCTGAAGCCTGCGTTGGCACGAGGAGACTTGCAAACTATAGGCGCTACAACGCTGGACGAGTACCGCAGGCATATTGAGAAAGACAAGGCATTAGCTCGGCGCTTTCAGACCGTATATGTGGATGCCCCAAATGTTGAAGACACGATGCTGATATTAAAAGGGCTTCGAGACAAATATGAGGAACACCATAAGCTGAAAATTTCTGATGAGGCTATAGAGGCGGCTGCAAACTTGTCTAATAGATATGTGGCAGATAGATTCCTCCCGGACAAAGCCATAGATTTGGTGGATGAAGCTGCTGCCAAATTGCGATTGCGGATATTTGATATGCCTGAAGAACTCAGGGAAGCCGAGAACCGAATTGGCCAACTCAAAAAAGAAGAGGAGTCGGCATGGCAGGCTACAGACTATGAAAAGGCAGCAACATTTAAGTCCCAATTACTGCAATTACAAGAGAACCTCGATTCTGCTAGATCTGGCTGGCTGCATGAACAAGACATAAGGGAAGTGGTTATGCATGAGGACATAGCCGAAGTCGTAGCCGAATCCACCGGGATACCAGTGACTGCAATTTTGGAAGAAGAGGCGGAGAAATTGCTTCGTATGGAAGCCACCATCCATGAAAAATTAATAGGGCAAAATGAGGCTGTTGTCGCGGTCGCTGATGCCATTCGTAGATCGCGATCAGGGTTGGCGGATCCTCAACGGCCGATGGGGTCTTTTGTGTTCTTAGGTCCAACCGGAGTTGGAAAAACAGAGCTTGCCCGTCAATTAGCGGCATTTATGTTTGACGATTCCCAGGCAATGGTTCGTGTCGACATGTCTGAATATGGTGAGCGACATGCAGTAAGTAGGATGATTGGGGCACCTCCCGGCTATGTCGGTTATGAAGAAGGTGGTCAGCTTGCTGAGTCTGTAAGGCGGCGTCCATACCAGGTGGTTCTTTTTGATGAGATAGAAAAGGCTCACCCGGAAGTGCTGAATGTATTATTGCAAATTCTTGATGATGGAAGATTGACCGATGGGCAGGGGCATATAGTAGATTTCAGGAACACGGTAATAATTATGACTTCAAACGTGGGTGTATCTACAATTCGTCGCCAAGATGCTGTAGGGTTTAGGCCATCACTAAACGGTGGCATGGATGGTGAGATGGATGAGCAAAATTATGTGGAAATGCGAATAGGTTTGCTTAATCAATTGAGGAAGGCGTTTCGTCCGGAATTTATAAATAGAATAGACGAGATTGTTGTATTTAGATCCCTAACGCGATCTCAGGTGAAGCAAATTGTTGGGATACAAATAGACGATTTGCGATGTCGTATTACAGAACAAGGGATCAATCTTGAAGTGACTGATGCCGCTCTTGAACTGTTGTTGGACGCAGGTTGGGATGCTGAGTATGGGGCACGACCCATGCGTAGGGCTATTCAGAGAGAGGTGGAAAATCCGATCGCTAAGATGGTTCTGGAGTCTAAGTGTCCAACTGGGTGCACCGTAACAGTCGGCGCTGATGATGGTCGAATAAAACTGGATGTGCAGCCAGCATTCGATGGTGAGGCGCAACCAGCCAAGATAGGCGATGGATAGACGCCTGAAACCATGTTGTGGCCATGCAGATGAGCGATGACCTTATATAGTGTGCCAGTAACTGCTTATGAGCTAGTTGGGCAAGCCATGTCGTTGCCACAGCACATTGGGGATTTAATCTTGCCGTGTCCGTTTGGGCATTTGGATATTTGCACGGAACTATCGCCTTCTAGCGTGTCATGTACAAGCTCAGAATTGCAGTGACCGCAAGTGGCATTGACAGACATACCGCACTGAGAACACTCATAAGTTGCCATATAAACGAACCATCCTTCTTAGGTGAATTTGCGCTTAACCAGAGTTAAATCCTGACATACTATGTCGCGTATGTACACTGGCTCCTCCGAATTATCATATCAAATTAATGGGATACGGAAATTGTCTGCGTCTAATTGAAGAGCTTTATTCAACTACTTAATTTAGTGTGAAAAAGCTCGAATAATTGAATAGGTGCGCCGCGTCAAATATTTACGGACGCAAGATCGAATCGATCAAGATTCATCATCTTGTCCCAGGCAGCAACGAAGTCACGCACGAAGGCTTGCTGGGAATCGTCAGATGCGTAAACTTCTGCGAGCGCTCGTAGTTCAGAATTTGAACCGAAGACTAGTTCTACCCTGGTGCCGGTCCATTTGAGAGCACCGGTTCTGCGATCACGCCCCTCAAACACATCTTTCGATGTAGAGGATGTCTGCCACTCGGTGTTCATGGAGAGCAGGTTCACAAAGAAATCATTCGTCAACATCCCGGGCCGTTCGGTGAAGACTCCGAGTGAGGATTGTCCTACGTTCGTATTAAGGACGCGCATGCCACCGAGAAGTACTGTCATCTCAGGAGCGGTCAGGGTCAACATGTTTGCCCGCTCAACCAGTAGCTCCTCCGGGTTTTGGTGTTCAATTCCGAGGTAGTTACGGAATCCGTCTGCGATGGGTTCGAGCACTTCAAATGACTCTACGTCGGTCCACTCCTGAGACGTGTCAGTACGTCCTGGTGTGAATGGAACACGTATGTTATGCCCGGCGATCTTTGCGGCTTCCTCTACGCCCGCGCAACCTGCAAGGATGATCAAATCAGCAAGTGAAATACGTTTCCCTCCAGTCTGCGATTTGTTGAATTCTTCCTGTACCTGCTCCAACGTTCGCAGTATGGTCGCTAGCTTGGTCGGACCGTTTACCTCCCAATCCTTCTGCGGCGCGAGGCGGATGCGTGCCCCGTTCGCTCCACCACGATTGTCGGTGCCACGAAAAGACGACGCGGATGCCCAGGCAGTCGAGACTAGTTGAGAAACGGACAAACCTGTTGCGAGGACTTTAGCCTTGATGTCGGCTATATCGTTCTCTTCTACCAATTTATGATCGACGTCAGGAACAGGGTCTTGCCACAATAGTGTCTCGGTCGGAACCAATGAGCCGAGGTACCGACTGCGAGGGCCCATGTCTCGGTGCGTCAGTTTGAACCAGGCTCGACTGAACGCTTCGGTAAGCTCGTCCGGGTTCGCTAGGAAACGCTTTGCGATTGGGCCATAGATAGGGTCCATCCGCATTGAAAGATCTGTCGTAAGCATCATGGGGGCATGCTTTTTTGACGGATCATGGGCATCTGGCACGGTTGCTGCTTCCGAGGAATTCTCGGGAGTATATTGTGATGCTCCTGCGGGACTCTTTGTCAACTGCCACTCGTGTTCGTAGAGATTTTCGAGGTAATTGTTGTCCCATCTCACCGGATTGGTGGTCCAAGCGCCCTCTAAGCCGCTGGTGATTGTATCCCCGCCTTTTCCGCTGCCAAATCTGTTCTTCCAACCAAGGCCTTGATCTTCCATGTTGGCGCCTTCTGGTTCAGGGCCGACCTGGTCATCGGGGGCCGCACCATGTGCTTTTCCGAAAGTATGTCCGCCGGCAATGAGTGCGACCGTTTCTTCGTCATTCATCGCCATACGGCGGAACGTTTCGCGAATATGCTTGGCCGCGGCGAGTGGGTCTGGATTACCGTTTGGCCCCTCCGGATTCACGTAAATTAGCCCCATATGGTCAGCTCCGTAAGGCCCTTCAATCTCCGCGTCATCCCCGTGCCGTTCGTCTGCTAGCCACGTATTTTCAGGCCCCCAGTCAGTCTCGTCGGCTTCCCATACGTCCTTGCGCCCTCCGCCGAATCCGAAGGTCTTGGCCCCCATAGATTCCAGCGCACAGTTACCAGCGAAGATCAGTAGGTCTGCCCATGAGAGCATCCGGCCGTATTTTTGCTTAATCGGCCATAGCAATCGACGTGCCTTATCGAGGCTTGCGTTGTCGGGCCAGCTGTTCAGAGGGGCAAAGCGTTGGTTGCCGGATCCTCCACCCCCACGGCCGTCGGCGACGCGGTATGTGCCGGCGGCGTGCCACGCCATCCGGATAAAAAATGGTCCGTAATGCCCATAGTCGGCCGGCCACCAATCTTGCGACGTCGTCATCACCTTATCAATATCCTTTTTCAAGGCATCGAGATCAAGTTTGTTGAACTCCTTGGCGTAGTCAAAATCCTTGCCCATAGGATCGGATAAGTCAGAGTTCTGGCGGAGAATCTTTAGGTTAATTTGACCTGGCCACCAATCCTTGTTTGTCATGCTCATTGTTCTTTTACCTTTTGGATATTTGCAGGGAACTGCGCAACACTGCGCAACCGTGTTTAGCAACTGTTTTTTTGGTAATTGCGGGAGTGAAATACACTATATGCATGATTATATTTGGTGGGCATGGCAGGAACAATATGTTCGTTGTATGCATCAAGCAGCTTGCGTGAGAGTCAAGATAAGTAGGCGCTCGATGCCGGCCTGTGCATTGGTTGTGTCAAACCATTCGTCCAATGAATGTGTCTGTCCTTTTTGACCTCCAGCAGGTATACATATCGATGATATTCCAATACTCATAGGGTAACTTGCATCTGTGCTGGCTGCGGCTTCAAAATTGCTGTCAAGTCCTAAGAGTTGGCTTGCTAATATTGCATCGCGCACTATTGGGCTGTTTTGCGCTGTCTCCCCTGCAATCCGTTGTCCGGTAGAGGTAAATCTAAGTTGAAGCGGGTTCGATGACTTGGAGTTCACCATATTGAAATGTGCGACGCTATTTCTAACAGTGTTTTCGAAATGTTCGGCCAGATTGTCAGCAATGGATTGGCTTTCAGATCGAATATCCACCTCGAAACAAACGTGGCTTGGTATGGCGTTTATTGCTTGTCCACCGTTGACAGTGTTTATGTTCAGTGAAGTCTTTGGTTGGCTTGGCACATCTATCCTGTTGACAGACGATATTGCGGCGCCTGCAGCATGGATCGGATTTCCTGTCCCATAGTGAGCATAACTGTGACCACCGTCTCCGGATATTGTGGCTTTAAGTCGATGTATTGCTAAAGAGCGCCTGCATTGAACACCGTCTACAGCAATGAAACAATGTGTTGGATTGTTGTCTGCTTTTCGGAAATAGTGTTTTACGCCTAGGAGATTTCCTTTACCCTCCTCACCCACCGAGCCAAGAAAAATTATCGGATGTGTCAGATCAGGTTTAGATTCGCAAATGATTTTGGCTATTGATGCCAACCCTGCCAATCCGCGTGCATTATCGGCTATCCCTGGAGCACGTAATATAGATTCTGACCTGCGTACTGTAAGGTCTACGTTTGAAGAAAAAACAGTGTCCAGGTGTGCACATAAAACTACTGGGGCCTCGCGAGAATTCTGCGAACTATATGTTCCTATGACGTTCCCAACATCATCAGTATGCACGTTTGATACCCCACAATTGGCAAGGATGTCTGCAAAGGCTTTTGCTCTATTCTTTTCTTTTGATGTTGGTGCTGATATTTCGCACAATTTGATTTGGACGTTTAGGGTCCATTGTTCCAGGCCAAGTGCAGCATTTCGGGCTTTGCGTGTGGTTGCATCGCTTAAAATGCCAGCAAAATGTTCGTTCATAATTTTGTTGCCCCACTTTACATTGATTGCTGTTGAGATCTGCTTGATCACACTTGATCACACTAGTGACTTTATTCTACGGTAACGAAAGTTATGATTGGGTGTGTAGTTGACTTGCGCTCAACTAGTGTTGCGGTGAAATAGAATTAATTTAAGGTTGTACAAATGGATGTAGATCTCCGTTCGCGGATAATGGAGGCGGGAGATCTGATTTATGATGTCGCACTCGAGTCTTTAGAAGACGGGCATGGGCTAGAGGACATATACGAGGTGTTGACAGTGGTCATAGATGACGTTGAAGATAAGTATGAATGCATGCATTGCGATGCTGATTGCCATGATTGCTGTAGTCAACTGCCTCTAGTTACGTATTGTGAATGGGTGCAGATTTTGAAGCATCTTCATTCCGGGTCGACTATGGCATTTAGAAAGCAATTGGTCGATAGATGTCATAAGCTGTTGGATGATAGTGGATCTGCCTTGCCGTTGTGGATGAAGATGAAGGAAATGGATCTGGATGATCCATCCGCCGCAGATACGATTGATACCATTTTCTCCAATGAGAGTACACAGTGCCCTCTCTTGGTTGAAGGATTGTGTTCTGTGTACCAAGTTCGCCCACTGATATGTAGGGCCTATGGCCGTATGATGAGGTCCGAAGAGGATTCTCTGTATTGTCAGCCTATTGTCAACAAGCTATTGCCAATTATGCAGTCTGGACAGGAAATAGAATTGCCCGTGTACAAACATTATCAGGAGCTAAGCTATTCGCTTGAAGGAAATAGAGCGTATTTCACGTTGTTGCCCGTCTGGATCTTGAGTCATGAGTCAAGCGATGGGGACATTGACAATAGACCACATGATATTGGCAGCAATTCGGAATGGCCGGTTCTGCCCGTGAAATGGGGGTTCGCACAGGCTTTTGAATGATGTCGGTTTAATCAGGTAGCTGCCAGGCTAAAACATTTCTATCTGCGCTGACAGCCACCAGCATGTTGGATTTTCTCGATAGTGTGTATCCACGAAGCGAAGACAAAGTAGTTGCATCACCTAGATAATCCCCGTTAGTTCGTACCACACTCACCGAAGTATCGGATGAAGTTCCACAAATATAAGTAGTGGACACTTGTAGGTCTCTCATCTTTACACTGTCGTTAAACCACAATCTATCTCCGTCCAAAGAATAGGCTGAGAGTCCTCGAGAGCTGGCTAGAAATATATCGCCGTTTGAAGGCAATCCTGCCATGGTGTGGGCTTTAACCGACAATTCTCTTAAAAACTCGCCACGTTCACTGTCATAGATTTCCACACTGTCTGCTGTAAGTACGGCAATCCTCGTGCCATCTTTAAGCAGTAATATTTGCCGAATTTCCTTCTCGACACCGAATTGCTGAAGAAATTTGCCTTCTTCATTCACGAAAAGTACTTGGCTAATTCCAGATCTATAGGAAGCTATAGCTGTTAGGCCTTTGTTTTGATTTACGTCTATAGCAGCAGCCCCTATGTCGTCTCTTTGGATGGTCCACCGCAGCCCAGATGGTGAATAGGCGAACACCCGTCCCAATTGACTTGCATTGCTGGATCGCAGGACCGTTAATCCGTTTTCGGTAATGAATCCTTGTTCGAGCAGTTGATTATCGGGCCTGAACGGTCTTCTCCAATGTGGACTCCCATCATTTCTATAACTAAATAGGTCGAACCCTAACATGGCCAATGCTTGCCCGTTGGGGGAGACCGTAGTTGAAGATGTCGGCATGCTGATTTGGGATGACCAGCTGGATTCTCCATTGCCTCGAATTGTTTTGATGTGTCCATCTTTTGATGCAAGTGCTAACAATGTTCCATCTGCGGCCCCTGAAATCGAAATCGGATCAAATTTCAATATTTGCAACCACACCAATTCTTTCCATCCGCCAGACTTTGGTTTGCGAATTACAGAGTAGCTGAATGCTATATCCGGTACTCTGTCTATTCGAAGTGGGAAATTCCGATCATTCCACGACTGTGCTTCTGTTTCAGCTTGGGAATAGTGATCATAACGGCCGATTTCTACCCACGAAGGGAACTCAGGGGAGAGAGTGGTATCAGCTTTATACGACTTTAATTTGGCTCGTGCAACCGCTGCAGATTCAAATTCTCCGACTAAAACTACAAACCGCCAAACTTTCGATGTGGTTATTTGAAAATCGCCCAATGCCGACATTTTCCTGGTGAGTGTATCGGAAGCTCCGCCGGTGCCAATAGAATTAATTAAATCTATAAGCTTGCTTCTTGCTTGTTTTGTGCTGTTTATGGCATTGACGATCTCTAGACGGTTCCCGTTTGTCATAAAGCGGCGTGCGGACACGGCGGTCTCTAGTAGACTGTCCGCCGTACCTAAAAGGTGCTTGTGATTGGCTTCGGCAGTATCTGGTGGTTTGAGTGTGACTAGCGATTGTCCAAGCTTCGATATCTGCGGGCTTAGTTTATCTATAGCGACGGAATATTGTTCCACCGTTAACGTGTTTTGAGCTAGTGAGCGGGTGTTAACTTCTACCAATCGCAGCAGATCTACCGCTGTAGAGGTAGCCATTATTGCTGGTTCCCAATAAGGCCTGAAAGCAGACCCTGCAAACTCTGCTTGGTTGTTGGCTGTGCAGCCTGCAAGCAGGCTGCCGGCAGTAGCTAGAAGCAGAATGGTTTGGCGTCTTGATAGCAGATTGTGATTGGGTTCACTTACGGGTGAGGGATCAATATAGTTCAAGTTGTTCTGCTAAATTCGTAGCTTTTGGTGTTAGGCTGCCTCGCAAAGACCAAGGCGTAGAATGATGGATGAATACATCTGTGATATCTCCGCGACTTATAGGTTCGTCTTCATCGCAAAACACAAGTTTGTTGCCTCTGGTTCTGCCAGACCAGCGTTTTGGTGCGTTGGGAACGGGGCTTTTCGTCAGGGATTCGAACAGCACCTCTTGCCACGATCCTTGTAGCTGTTGGTTGATATGTAATGCAATATTTTCTTGTAATGACTCTACCTGGTGTAGTCGCTCCATTTTCTCCGCAGCGGGAATGTTGTCGCCCCATCTATCGGCCACTGTTCCTACACGTGGGGAGAAGGCTGCTACGTGTACAACATCAAATTTCACCTCAGTCAGCAAATCTAAAGTGTGCTGAAATTGATCTTCGGTTTCTCCCGGGAAACCTACGATTATGTCGGTGGATATGGCGATGTCTGGTACCGTCTCGCGCAGCTTGTTGATGCGCTGAGCAAAAAAGTCGGTGTCATAACCGCGTCCCATACGTTTCAGCACTAAATTATCTCCCGATTGAACCGGTAAATTGATTTCTTCACATACCGAATCGCATTCTGCAACTGCTTCAATAAGCCGATCGTCCAGATGTCGTGGATGTGCCGTGAGGAAACGAAGGCGGGGCACCAGCTGATGTTTGTCAATGTGGTACAGAAGGTCCGCGAGGTCGATTTGGCGGTCTAAATCACGACCATATCTGTTGACGATCTGGCCTAACAGAGTGATTTCTACGGCCCCCTCGTCAGTTTTCGTTCGGATTTCATCTGTTATGTCCTGTACTTCCCGGCTTTCCTCATTACCTCTGCGAAACGGCACGATACAAAACGTGCATCGCTTGCTACAGCCATAGATAACAGTAACAAAACGGCTGACGGAATCGGATCCCGGTAATTCGGATGGAATGAATGATTCCCAATCATCAAAAACAGGACCTGGGTTTTCGGACATCTTGTCAATTAATGCATCGATGTTTCGAGAATCGAAAATTACGTCAAGCTTGTTCTTATAGGGCTGCAACTCTTGTTGTGACGCATTTGCTGAGCATCCTGTTAAGGCAACCATGAGATCAGGATCATGCTTTTTTCGGGCCCCCAAGGCGTCTATGCGCCCGTAAGTTTTCCGGTCTGAATTATCGCGGACGCTACAGCCGTTCAGTATCACGAAGGATGCCCGGTCCGGATGCGAAACTGGTATGTGCCCTTGAAGCATTAGTTCCCGTGCTATGCGTTCGCCATCATCGCGATTCATTTGGCAGCCCGCAGTCCAAATATAAAAGCGATGGCGACCTAGCGAGGAGTCAACTTTTGGAACAACGATGGAATCAGCGGTTGACATAATGTACGACCCTTTGTTGGGTTATGATACCGTTGTGCACCTTATTGTCCCTGTGTGAATAAACAATTAATTATATGCTTCCCAATAGGAATATTAGATCATTGTTGCCATGCTTAGCTCTATTTTGACGAAAATGTTGGCGGCTCGCTCTGTAGCTTTTACCTTGTTGGCCGTGATGACATTGATGATCATTGTCATTTTGGTGACCAGTTTGGGGGCTAGGCCTAACACTATTCAACTACTGATTTTGGTTTGTGTGGGAGCAATATTGTCGTGTCTTTCTGTAGCATTGATCTTTGGTAACATGGGTTGTGAGGAGGAACACCAACCAATTGAATGATTGCATGATAATAGGGTCTGGTGGTCAACTCGGTAAGGCTCTCACACTTGCTTTTCGTGGCCAAAAGGTCGCAACTTATGACAGTTATGAGTTGGATATAACCAATAGGGATGCTGTGATAGCCGCTATACGAGACTGCAATCCGCGATTCATTATTAATGCTGCTGCTATGACGAATGTCGACGCCTGCGAAGGTGAGCCGGATCGAGCTTATGCCGTGAATGCTACTGGTGCTGAAAATATTTCCATTGGGGCGGTAGAAACCGGTAGCAAATTGGTTTTGGTCAGCACAAATTATGTCTTTGACGGAGTCAAACCTACCCCATATATAGAATCTGATCCAGTTAATCCTTTGAACGTTTATGGAGAGTCTAAATTGAATGGTGAGAGGTTATGCGCAGGAGTAGTTTCAGATACATGGATTGTGCGAACCTCTTCGTTATATAGTGCCTGGAAAAAGAATTTTGTTCTTACTCTATTGGCTGCGGTGAAAGAGGGACGACATCTTCGATATGTTAATGACCAGTATTCCGGGCCAACGTGGGTGGAAGAACTTGCGGTTGGAATTACTGAATTGATAAGAGTGGCACCCCCTGGCACGTATCATTTATCTAATGAAGGCAGTGCGAGTTGGTATGAATGGGCAGTAGAAGTCTTGTTAGCGATGAAAATTGATTATCCTAAATTGGATGCAGTTCCCTCCACAAGTTTTCAGCGTCCTGCAACAGTACCACCTAATGGGGTATTAATGAATAACGCTGCTGCAAAACTAGGAGTTGAATTAGATGGATGGAAGATTGCCCTTGCGCGGTTTGTTGGATCGCTGTGAACATGAATGGAGTTAACAATGGGATTTTTTGGTCGCGGTGTTGAGGCAGATGCGGACAGGGGTATTTATCTCTATGTCCGAATTAAGAGAACTAAGGAAGTGGTTAAGCTGCGCATCGATCCATATAACGATTTAGCACAACAATTTGAATCTGCGGATGGGTCTGATTCGCCGAATTTCTATATATGCAGAAAGGAAATTATGGGGAGAAAAGGATTTGACCGTGCGGTCTTGAATCTGGAATTCGATGGTAGCAGGAAATTGATTGCGAGTGAGATCGAAGGAGGAGAACTAGTGAATGAGGATGAGTATGACCAATCTGGATACGAATAAGCGTAGCTAGATGATAGTGAACAGTGCTTTGACAAGCCTTGTCACTAGGTTGATAGGCAGTAACAGCCGATCGAGTATATGGGCAAGACCAATCCTGATTTGTGCGTCTATTATGGCAGGGGGTGGGATTGGATTTGCGGCGGTAGTGACTTCAGAACTGGAACTTATCGTATTTATAGTAATGCTTTCTGTTCTAGCGTTGTGGTTAGTCTCATCCCACGCACTTGCTACCTGCGTTTTCGCCCTGATTCTACTATTACCATTTGCCGTGGTTCCAGCGGTTTTTCCAGTGCAACCGTCGGTTATACAAATAGCCTTGACACTTCTTGTTGTGCGTGTGGGGTTAATCGGGGCAACTAGGGTATTTGCTGTGTGGCCAGGACGATTTACGATGATGGCTGGTGTTTTGCTGGCCATTTGGCTTGTAGCTGTGCTTTACGGAACTGGTAGGGGTATTGATGTTGACGGGGTTCAGCATGGAATCAAACTGGCCATAGGACTTTCGATGTTTTTTTGCGGACCTGCTGTGGTTATCAATGGGAATATGGAAATCAACCAAAAGGTGATTGTTGTTGCTGGAGGAATGCAGTCCCTATTGGCACTATGGATATGGCAAGCCGGAGCTGATGCTATATCCGTTTTTGACGCATTGCATTCGATCGGATATCCGGCAGCAAATGAGTCTTTTCGTTATCTGCCCGATGAAATCACCTTGCGTTCAATAGGAACGTTGATCGACCCCAATATCCTGGGAGCATGCTTGGCCACCGCATTGACAATAGGTTGTGGGTTAGCATTTCGAGGTTATCCAACCATAAAATATGGGTGGGTCGCAATAGTAGGCATAATTGCGTTGGCTCTTCTTTCCACTCTTTCTAGAGGCAGCTGGCTTGCTGTGGCTGCCGTGCTCACATACCTGGTTAGTATGTCGAGGCCTAGGCTGGGATTAGCACTCATCGGAGTGGGTATGTTAACTGTTTTTACTGTGCCACTTGGGCCATTGATGCATTTGAAATCTGGATTGATGATTAGTGATATAGCTGCATCTATGCGTCTTGACGAATATGCTGAAGCAATCCGAGTAATTAATAGCGCTCCTTGGATGGGATTCGGATTCCCAGAATACGAACCGGCAGCATTCTTTCTCGGCGTGTCTAACGCTTCGTTATGGATGTCAGAAAGGGCGGGTCTGTTAGCTGGTGTTTTGTATACGGGTTTGACCATAGGGGTGCCATTATATGGACTAGCTAGGTGTAAGGAAGCTCGAATTATGGCTTCAGCAGCATTATGTTTGTCCATTACGGGAATAGTTGATCACCATATAGTCAGCGTCCCTCATATGCTAGCTTTTCATTTTCTGCTGCTTGGGTCCGTGTCATTTGTCTGTAGGGGGAGAAAATTTGCTAGTAGGCATTGATGCCCGAGTATCTTTCTACGATAGTGCGGGTATAGGGGTATACATAAATAATATTTCACGGGCTTTGCATGAGCTAATACCACCTAGTGAGATCATGTTGTTTCGTGACTTTCGTGAATCGATGTGCAGTACTGAATCCTCCCGTAGTGTCGGTATGTTTGGGCCTGCTCACAGCAATATAGGGGACCATCTGTTCGCTATGCAGGCCGCCTTGTTTAGACCTAGCATTGTCCATTTTACAGATCATATTTGTCTGAAGGTGCTGGGCGCTAGATCTGTAGTCACTGTACACGACTTGTCATTTTTGAGAATGCCTCATACGCACTCAACAGCGAGTGTTCGTTATTACGGTCGATGTCTTGATTCTTTGAAATTGGCCGATGCCATCATATGCGTGTCCGAATTTACGAAAAACGAATTGCTAGAGTTGGCTGACATCGATCCACAAGATGTTTTTGTGGTTCCTCATGGTGCTAAAGGATTCATGAGAGGTGTCGAAGCTGGTTTGGATTGTGATGAGGGTTCGACTCTTATCAGGGAGCCGTATGCTTTATGTATAGGGACTTACAGTGAACGAAAGAATGTTGTCCAATTGGCAAACTCATTTCTTGACAATTGTTCCAATGACAATATGGTGCTAGCGTTTGCTGGTGCTGAAGGAAATGCATCATCCGAACTCCGCTCTATATCGGCCCGAAACCCATCGAAAATTCGTGTGTTAGGGCGAGTTATGAATAGTCAATTGCATCGTCTGATAATCGAGGCCGAAATGTTGGTCTCCCCATCCTTGTATGAAGGGTTTGGTTTACCTGTGCTAGATGCGATGGCATACGGCATCCCTATAGTGGTTTCAAACAGGCAACCGTTTATAGATTTGGCTGGTAATGCTGCATGGCTATTTGACCCCACAAATGATGCTGGAATTGCTGGTACGATGATGTCGGTCCGGCGATCTTGTACATTGCGAGAACAAAGAATAAACAATGGCCTGAAATTGGCAGCACAGTTTTCATGGGATCAGGCGGCGAAAAAAACGATCGCTGCATACGACCACGCCCTGCGATGAAAGTTCTTTTCGTATGTGCAAACGACCCATATTTCTACGACAATGGGGCTGCGTTACGCACGAGACCATTTATTCAGAGTGTTGTTAAACAAGGGGAAGCTCATTTGCTTTCGCCGTCGGCGAAAGCAAATGAGACACGGTTGTTCTCGAAGAGAATAGATATGGAGTATAAACTCCATGGTCGCTTTGTGAGGACACTTAGGTCTGTCGTAACTGCTGAGCCAGATCTGCTATTTCGAAGTAGAGGGGGGGCGGTTGCAAAAACTTTGCACGCTACCTTGTTGGCTGATGAATATGACGTGGTACACATAGCTGGACTTCAGTTAGCCTATTTAGTTGGGCCCTTTGTCGACACTACTAACTACTTGCGAAAACATTCTGAGACATCCTCCCCGGCCCTATTGGTTGATGAATTCAATGCCGAATTTGCAGTCTACAACCGTACGAATTTGAGGGCTAGCAGGCCTTTTTGGCAATCCATGTACTATCAATGGCAGTCTCGATTATTGGAAGCGTATGAGAAACGCGTTTTGCCAATTGCAGACTTGGTAACCTGTCCGTCTCAAGAAGATATGAGTCTTATCAAATCAATAAGCCCTGGAGCTAATGTATCAGTCATTCCGAGTGGTATCGATCTACAAAAGTATGATGGAGCCGGATTGCTCCCCAAGGCTCCTGTAATCACTATGATTGCTGATTACAGCTACCGTCCTAATAGGGAAGGTATGGATTGGTTTCTAGAACATATATACCCTGCCGTTAGGAAGGCAAACCCTAATGTCAGATTGTACTTGGTTGGGAAGTCATCGGATCGGTTTGATAGTGTTGCCTCCGGGGTGATTGCTACGGGATATGTGGATGATGTGGTTCCATACTTGCAGTTGGCTCGTGTGGTTATAGCTCCATTACTGTCTGGTGGGGGTATAAAGATGAAAGTGGTTGAAGGCATGGCTGCTAGCAGGCCAGTAATCACAACTCCAATTGGGGCTGAAGGATTAAAGGCACTAAATGGGCGTGACATCATTGTTCAGTCAGACCCATCAGTGTTTGCTGATGAATTAGTGCGGTTAATCAGGGATGATAATGACGCCGCAAGGATAGCAAGAAATGCTTATCTTTTTGTTTCAAAATTGTTGAGCTCTGATGCGGTTGGGCGAACGTATTATGAAGCCTTGAATTTAGTGGTTAGCGGCAGTAAGTCTAGTGATTAAGCTTAAGGTTAGCTTGTGCATTACTGTGTTGAATGAGCTAGATTCCATACCGCAAATGGCCCGCGATTTGTCAAAGCAAACTATGCGCCCCGATGAAATAGTGGTGGTAGATGGTGGTTCAGAAGATGGCACCGTCGACAAAATCACCGAACAGCTTGAGACATTAGCTCCTCTCTTAATACATACAGTTCCCGGAGCAAATATAGCTACTGGACGTAACCTGTGCATGGGCTATGCATCTGGAGACATCATTGTGTTTCTTGATGCGGGCTTAGGCTTAGGAGCAGATTGGTTAAGATCTTTGGTGGCAGCCGTTGATTTGGGCGCAGATGTTGCGTACGGTGTGGTCCTGCCCGATCCTGTTGGAATCTTCGAGCATGCTTTGGCAGCGGTTACCTTGCCCCAATTCGATGAGATTGATAGTGGCAAGTATTTTCCTAGTGGTGGATCTATGGCGGGGCGAAAGGACCTTTATCAGAACCAACCGTTTCCAGAATGGCTTGATCATGGTGAAGACATGTGGCTGGATTTAAAATGGAGAAGTGAGGGGCTTGAATTGCAAATGGTGCCGGAGGCGATTGTAACTTTTAGACCTAGACGATCTATTCGGCAGTTCTACAAGCAGTACTATAATTATGCACGAGGAGATGGTGTGGCTGGCATGTGGCTGTATAGACATGGATTGAGATTTGTTTCATATGCAGCCCTATTAACAATATTGTTGAAGTCGGCAGAGTTTTGGTTCTTGTGGCCACCGTTGATGGGTCTTGGATTCTGGTATCAACGATTGCCCTTTAAGCGCTGGCGTAAGTCGAGCACTCTGTTCCCGTTAAAGAATCGGGTTTTTGGCATTCTACTGATTCTCTTTATTAGGGTTGTGGGGGACGCTGCAAAAATAGTCGGATTTATTAGTGGGTCTTTAATCAGGATGCGACGTTGGAAATGGTGGCACCCATGATAAAACCGAACATCAAGCTGTCAGTACTAATTGTTTCGTTTAATGTCTGTGATTTATTGCGTGATTGCTTAGATTCTTTGAGCATTTGCGCAGACCATATCTCGATGGAAGTTATTGTTATTGATAATGGATCTGATGACGGTACGTGGCAGATGTTGCTAGATCGTCCTGAGATAGTGACACTGCGAGGGTCTGTTGACCTTGGGTTTTCCAGTGCGAACAACTTGGCGTTTGGGCATGCATCTGGGGATTACACACTGATTTTAAACCCTGACACAATAGTTTCAGTATCGGCGATATCCCGACTGTTAAATAGACTTTCTGAGGACGCGCAGATCGGTATGATAGGGCCGAAGTTAATACTGTCCGATGGCAGTATGGATTCGAGTAGTGCTAGAAACATACCTTCCCCCTTATCAGCTTTGCTGCATCTCACAGCCCTACCCAAGTGGATGCCTGGTGTCACTATTGCCAAGAGTTACCACGTGAGAGACTACGAAGACAATCAACCTTTGGAAGTAGAGGCAATATCCGGAGCATTCATGATGATTCCTACACAAGTTCTAAGGGATATGAATGGGTTTGATGAATTATTCTGGATGTATGGTGAGGATTTGGACCTTGCATGTAGGGTAAGGGAAGGTGGCTGGAAAGTGGTTTTCGATCCATCCGTCGAAGTCGAACATATAAAAAGGGCCTCTTCTGGACAACGTTGGCTCAAGGCCAACTATGAGTTTTACAGGTCCATGGCTATTTTTTACAGAAAGCATTTGGCGGCATCAAAGCCTAAGTTCATGAATGTATGGGTTTACGTTGCTATAGTGTTTTTCGGTGTTTTGAAGATGTTGGTGCAGTGTGTGAAACGTATTCGGTTTGGGGTAAATTAATCGATAGTATTTTCACTGCAAGTGACAGGTATATTTGATGAAATCTGTACGGAGTTCGGCAAAGGACATAATAAAGAGATTGGCCAATCTTGGTTTGCGTCGACTAGAAGTTGAAACAATCTTGGGAATAGCTTTTCCATCGATGGATGTTTTGCTCCTGTGGAGTTCGTCATGGATAGCTTACAGTTTGTCATTCAAATCTGAATTGGATGTTGAACGATTTCAGCCTGGATGGTACTTCATTCTCCCTATTACAACGATATTTACTGTATCTTTTTTGATTGCAGGAATAGTGCTTCGCTTGTATGTAGAACCGACGCGGATTTCGGCGGTTGTTCGCTCAACTAGAGTGGGATCTGGTGTGCTAAGTGCCTTGTTTTTGACGATAGGCATTCTGTATTTTATGTCGCCTGCTAGGTTGGAGCCGTCTAGGTTGTTTCTAGCAGTGCTAGGAATGGCATCATTTCTAATGGTATTGGGTGGGCGTACTTTGATGACTCGTATGATTAGATGGCTGGCGGCTTATGGTATCGGCCTGGAAAAAGTTCTAATTCTTGGAGATGGTAGGGAAGCTCGAGCTGTTCATGAATTGTTTTCAAAACATCAGGCTCGGAGATATAAGTTAGCGGGCTATGTTACAGGATCTGACACTGCTGATGCGGAACCTAGCGGCATGCTAGGATCCAAATTAGGCTCACTTGACTCGCTTGCCACCATTATTAAGCGACATTCTATAGATAAGATGGTGCTTGCTATCCCGGGGCTTCATACTGAGCAAGTTCTTAATGTCGCTAACCTGTGTAGTGATAACAGAGTTGCATTGTGGATCTTGCCTGACCATTTTCAATTGATGATTTCACGAGTTGATGAGGATGAATTAGCTGGGCTTCCTTTGATGACGATTAGTGAAGTAAGGCTAAAGGGTGTTAGTCGCGTAGTGAAAAGGTTGGTAGATATTTTGATTTCTGCCTTGCTACTGGTTTTTGCTTCAGGGATCATGGTGGCAGTGGCGATAGCAATAAGGTTAACTGGTTCCGGGTCTGTGTTTTTTGCGCAACAACGTATGGGGCGTGACGGCCGAAAATTTATGATGCTCAAATTCCGATCTATGCGGTTAGATGCAGATCTGGAAGGACAAGGATGGACTGTGGAAAACGACGACAGGACGACAACTGTAGGTAGGTTTATCCGGAGGTTTTCAATGGATGAGTTGCCCCAGCTTATTAATGTGCTTCGAGGGGAAATGAGTCTGGTGGGGCCTCGCCCCGAACTACCAGATTATGTGCGGGAATTTGCTCGACGTTATCCCAGATATATGCAACGGCACCATGAGAAAGCTGGTATGACTGGATGGGCTCAAGTCAACGGGCTGAGAGGTGATGTTTCCATTTCAGAACGCACGTTGTACGACCTGTATTACGTCGAAAATTGGTCCGTTGGTCTCGACATGCAGATATTGCTGCGCACAGTATTGGAAGTTTTACGAGGGCGGGCCTACTGAACTACTCCTATATTCTTCTCGGCTTATCATCAACCAAAACGCTGCGGCTATTTAAGATGTTTCTTCTAGCTACAACTGGGGTGACGTTGGCAGCATCTCTTTGGGCCTGTACCTTCTTGTCTTTTAACCAGGATAATTTGTCTGTTGAGCCTAGCGCAGTGCCGGCTAATCCCGACGGCAACGGACGAGACAACAATAACGTCTGGGTGCCTCCCGTAGCACGTCCTTTGATGACTGGTGTTCCAGGAGGTTTGTCCATAGAGGCGTTGACGAATGGCCGTGATGATTATGGGGGATTGAAAAACATAAGCGGGTTGGCAGTTGGTGCGGACGGAGAATTAGTGATCGCAAATAGATCCGAAGGCAAGCTATTTAAGATATCGGCGTTAGGTGAGATAACACATGTAGCCGGAAAGGGTGGTCGTGTTGATGATGGGGACGGAACTGATGCACAGCAATCAGGTTTATTGGATCCTTCTTGGATTCTTGTAGACGGTAGCGGAGCTATCTATGTGAGCACTTTAGGAAAGATCCGGAGAATTGATGGCTCTGGGATGATTTCTACCGTTGCCGGAGGATCTTCTAGGGGCTTTGCAGGAGACGGTGAATCTAGCGAGCATGCTTTATTCCGCGGAAATAGTGGTATGGCTATAGATGGCGAGGGCAATCTGTTCGTAGCAGATCGGGGTAATGCCCGTGTTCGGCGCATTGGGGTTGACGGCATTGTAAGTACCATTGCAGGGGACGGTCGATTTCGTAGCGATGGAGATAATCTGCAGGCTACGGAAGCATCCCTGAATTCCCCGGTAGATGTGGCGATAGGGCCCGGTGGGGAGATTTATGTGTCAGAGTTCGACGGCCATAGAGTGAGAAAAATCGATGTGAATGGAGTAATCAGTACTATTGCCGGTACTGGAACTGCTGGTTGGTCTGGTGATGGAGGATTGGCAATCAATAGCCATTTGAATTCCCCGCGATCTGTCGAAGTAGACCGCGCTGGTCGGCTATACATATCCGACTGGGGCAATAAGGTGATTCGGGTAGTAGATTTGGACGGCACTATTCAATTGGTAGCAGGGCATGGCTCAAATTCTACGACTCAGGATGGTATACGGGCTCTTCGGGCAAAACTTGACCCAGTTGTGGATTTCGCTTTGAGTGATGCTGGCACCATGTATTTTGCTCAACAATTGACTGGGTTAATACATGTGCTTCGTGAAGGTCCAGATGATGATCTGTATGATCGTTGCGACGGTGAACTAGCCTCCATTACGACTGCGCCATCTGTGACTGACGGGGTTGTAGTTGAGGTTGCGGGCAAGACTGAGGATGGGTTTTATGGCGATAATGGACTTGTCCAAAAGGCTGGGTTTGTAAGTCCTGAATCATTGGCTATCGGATCTGCTGGAGTTCTATATGTGGCTGACACTGGAAATCATCGAATTCGAGCAATAGATAAAGATGGTGTGATTCGCACCATAGCTGGGACCGGAGAGCCTGGGTTTTCCGGGGATGGTGGCGCAGCTTTAAGTTCACAATTAGCAGAGCCTACTGCGTTAGCGATAGGAGCGTCTGAGAACATAATTTTCTACGACTCGGCAAATTTACGTGTGAGAAGGATTGACGAATGTGGGGACATACATACGATAGCTGGTACGGGGCAGCCGGGGGACAGTGGAGATAAGGGGCCAGCCATAAAAGCTAAGTTTCGTGATGTGAGTTCCATAGTATTGGATTCCAGGGGAGGGGTGTACTTGGCGGATCCTGCATCCAATAAAGTCCGCTATATTGACTCCAATGGCAACATAGATTCCGTCGCCGGCACTGGGGTGCCGGCGAGCGGGCCAGATGGGGGCAAAGCTGAAACAACACCACTTGATGGTCCATCTGGATTGGCCCTTGGCAAAGACGGGGTTCTGTATATTGCCGAGGCGAGATCAGGAAGGATTCGTTTTGTGTCTCCCGATGGCAACATGGGAACCCTGGTTGGCATAGTTTCTAAGATGGAAGACGTTGCCGATGATACAGTACCGTTGCATAACGCTTTGAGTGACCCATTTTCGTTGGCTGTTGATGAGGATGACAACATATATATTGCTGAATTAACTGGAGGTAGGGTTGTTTCGATCGATGCTGACGGATTGACTAGGTTTGTTGTAGGGAGTGATTATGAAAACCGCTCATTGGACGTTTCATTGGTGGAGATAAAACTGTTGGCTCCACTTAGTATTGCACTGGATCTGTCAGGCAGTATGTTTGTTCTCGATTCTGGTGGTGGTATATGGAGTATTGGCAATGGCAATAGTGTCCCCAATACTAACAAAGAAAGATGAGGTCTTGACCGTGCAGAATCAGCCCATGATAATTCCATCTCTAGCCTCGACCATTTCAACGGATATTTAATTGGCCCACTATTACTTCGGAGATTGTAAAAACAAATGACCAACAATGGTGACCCTGAAACTTCGTCTGCCCAGCAAGAAACAGATGGTGACGATAGTTATGAGAAAAGCGACAATGCTGATCAACAGCAGACGGAAGAACAGAGCCGTACGGAGTTACTCAACCGCCTTACAAGGGCGCAGGCTGACCTAGCAAATTTCAGACGTCGTTCTGCGCAAGAGACGCAAGATGCTCGCCAATTTGCGAATCAGCTATTTGCTGTGGAGCTTCTTGGAGTCCTCGATTCGCTGGATCGCGCCTTAATATCGGTTCCCGGAAAGCTGCGATCGTTTTCATGGATAGATGGGATAATGCTGACGAGGATGCAATTTGATCATCTGTTAAAGTCCCAAGGCGTTGAAAGGATTAATGCCCTAGGCCAGAAATTCGATCCAGCTGAACACGATGCGGTGGAAGCTGATGAAGACCTTGAAGATTCAGGTACTGTGGTAGAAGAATTCCAAGCTGGTTACAAGATGCATGGCAAGGTTATTCGGCCGGCTCTCGTACGCGTTGGAGCGACCGTCAATGATGACGATGATGATAGTGAAATAATCGAAGAATCTAACTAGTTTTACGGGTGATTTAGGCAATGGCATCTAGCGAAGATCTGTATGGAATTTTAGGATTAGAACCGGGTGTTGATTCTGGGGCGATACGCAAGGCCTATCGTCGCTTGGCTCGTGAAAACCATCCAGATGTTAATAAGGAGTCCGGTGCCGAGGCCAAGTTTAAGCGAATACAGCAAGCTTACGATGTCTTAAAGGATGATAAGAAGCGTTCTTTATACGACAGGTATGGGCATGAGGGGCTACGGCAAGGATTTGAGCCTGGGATGGCGGGGTTTAACGTAGGAGGGATAGGGGACATTTTTGACGCTTTCTTTGGTGGTGGTTCTGGAAGGCGAAGGAGGGATGAGGGCAGCGCAGGTAGGGATATGCAGATTGTGGTATCCATAGAGTTTTTAGATGCCGTTCATGGAGTGGAACGGGACTTAGATATTATTCGTCAAGAAATTTGTGACGCTTGTAATGGTTCTGGCAGCGGTGCCAATACAACTGTGTTGTCGTGTGGAAACTGTCAGGGATCTGGGGAAGTTCGACATGCCCAAAGTTCGATGTTCGGGCAATTTGTAAATGTTGTGACATGTGAACAGTGTGCTGGGACCGGCCAAACTAAACAGAATCCCTGCTCTGATTGTGGTGGTGGTGGTAGGGTCAAGAGGGAACGTAAGTTGGCAGTTACGATTCCTGCCGGTGTCGACCATAATACCGAACTTCGGTTGCAGGGAGAGGGTGAAGCCGGATGGCAAGGTGGTGCTGCTGGTGACTTATTCGTAGTAATTCAAGTTGAGGCACATCCTTCATTGCGGCGTGAAGGGATAAATGTTTTTTCCATTGTTGAGATAGATGTGTTTGACGCCGTCTTAGGTGGGGAGGTCGAAGTAGATACTGTAGACGGGCCAGAGATAGTAAAAATACCGTCTGGCACACAACCTAATAGCTTTATCAAATTGGCCAACAAGGGTGTGCCTCGGATTCAAAGGTCAGGACGTGGGGATCATGTACTGGAGGTGCAGGTCAAGTTGCCAGTGAAATTAGACGAACGGGAAAAGGAGCTTTTTACTGAATTGCGCGATTTGTTTGAAGCTGATACCAATGGCGTTAGCAAGGGCTTCGGTAAGGTTTTTGGTAAATGAATCGGCGCTGGCTAGAAGTCAGTGTAACGATTGGAATAGATGAGGCGGATGAGGTTGGCGCAGTAATGTCAAGATGGGCAGTTGGGGGAGTGGCTATTCAAGAGCTCTACGATCCTGAAGCATTGGATGATCCTCAGCCTACAGGCCATTGTTTGGTGAGTGGCTATCTACCGGAAGACTGCAATATCGATAACTATCGGGACAAGCTTGTGAGTGCGTTGTGGATGTTGGGAGCAACGGGTTCTGATGAATTGCGCCACCCGCGAGAAGTATGGGTAGATGAAAATGTCTGGCATGAGGGTTGGAAGAAGCATTACAAAAAGATTTCTATTGGCCCCATAGACATAATCCCTGCGTGGTATCAAGTCGACGATAATAATGTTAATAGAATTGAGGTCTTAATCGATCCTGGCAAGGCCTTCGGAACCGGGTTGCACGTTAGTACTAGGCAGGTGATTCATAATTTGCTGGAGGTGGGCATCGAGGATCGCACTGTAATGGATGTAGGGACTGGGTCTGGGATACTTGCGATTACGGCTTGCAAACTGGGTGCTCATCAGGTACTGGCAATAGACAATGACTATTCGGCCGTAGAAGCAGCACTTGCAAATGTTCTTCTGAATGAGTGCGGGAATGGTGTTGAGGTGCAATTTGGAGATATCGATCGTGATGCACGATTTGCATCTGTTGCGGTGCAATACGATGTCTTGGTGGCAAATATTGTAGCTAGTGTGCATGTGGGGTTGGCCTTGTCGTATCTCAAGTATCTGACTCCTACTGGTCATCTAATTTTGGGAGGCATTGTTGATGAACGTGAGCATCTAGTTTTAGAGGCGTTTAACGGTGTACCAATGGAACTGGTGAGTCGGCATGAAGAGGATAGATGGATTTCACTAATGTGGCGACGAACAGGGCGATAATGTCAACAATTCGCAGTGGCAGGCGGTTTTTTGTCAATGAATTTGTCGCTATCGATGGCGTCGTTACGTTAGATGAAGAGTTGTCTCACAGGATTCGCCATGTAATGCGATTACGTGATGGAGATCTTGTTGAATTGACTGACGGGCTTGGCGTTGCATTGTGTGGGAGAGTGGATCTGTCGACAAAGATGGTCACCTGTTCCGTAGAGACTATGACTACGTCCGCGCAAGAAGATACTAAATTAATGGTCGCAGTTCCTCTCCTAAAGGCCGGGAATACTGAGTTAGTTATTCAGAAAATGGTTGAGCTGGGTGTGGCTTCTATCCACGTATTTCGCGCTTCGAGATCTGTCCCTAGGATTTCATCACGGACATTTAATAGACTGCAAAAGGTAACGATTGAAGCCATGGAGCAGAGCGGACGGGTCTTTTTACCTAGATTGAAACTATGTGAGTCTCTGCAGAAGGTGCTTGTGGATCTTCCTTCGGTTACGATGTTTGGTGATTTTGATGGCCAGGATGTAGCAGAGGTTTTGGATGTTATGAGTTCCATAAATAGTATAGGGATCGTGGTAGGACCTGAAGGTGGTCTAACTGAATCTGAAATCAGTTTATTGCGGGACGTGGGGGCTCTCCCTGTGTCTTTGGGTAATTACACACTGAGATCTGAGACTGCTGTTATTGTGATGACTACTTTGAGTACAATTTATTGTGATCGAAAATCTTATCCGTAATGGTGACTGTGAATGGGTAGGGCTACACCCACTGTATCAATAAAGACTTTGGGCTGCCGGTCCAATCAAGCTGATTCAGACCAACTGGCCGAGGCTTTTCTTAATGCAGGGTTTGACCATAGTAAATTCGATTCGCTTACCGATGTGGTTATTGTTAACACCTGTACTATTACGCATGTTGCAGATAGAAAATCTCGTCAATCTATAAATAAAGTCTTGCGAAAACACCCTGATGCAATCGTCATTGTAGCTGGGTGTTACGCATCCGTCAGCGCCGATCTGCTTAGTGAATTGTATCCAACAGCAGTCATAGCGAATGAGTTCACTCCCAGCAGAATCGTCAGTGAAGCTACTAGAAGGTTGCCGCCTGGATTGCGTAATGAATTATCCAACCGTGTGGATGCAAAGATGTTATCTGGTGACGGAATGAGACGGGCACGCCCCTATGTAAAATTGCAAGATGGGTGCAGCAATGTATGCTCTTTTTGCATTGTGCCTAAGGCTCGAGGCAAATCTGTCAGTAGGTTGCAAAGCGAGGTGCTTTTGGAGGCGTCTCGACTATTTCAGGCTGGGTTTGAGGAATTGGTGTTATCAGGTATAAGTTTGGGTAGTTATCTGTGTCCTGAGACTGGTGTGCGGCTCGGTGGTCTGGTGCAAAATATTCTTGATTTGTCTTCGACTGGAAGGGTTCGGCTCAGCTCCATTGAACCAATGGATTTCGACCCTGCGTTATTTGACGTATTTAGCGATGGTCGTGTTTGTCCTCATTTCCACATACCGCTTCAGTCTGGGGACGATGGGGTATTGCGGCGTATGCGGAGACCTTATACGACCAGTGATTACCGTGGGATTATAGACAAATTGCGTGCAATAGATGAAAGCGTTGCCATTTCTACCGATGTGATGGTCGGCTATTGTGACGAGACTCAAGGTGAGTTTGAAGCTACCCGACAATTTATTCGTGAAGTCGAATTTGCTTATATTCATACCTTTCCTTATTCAAGGCGCTTAGGGACTTTGGCAGGTTTGCATCATGATTCCGTACCGTCCAGCGTGAAACGCAATAGGGTTTCTGCAGTGACAACGCTGAATAAAGAGCTGTCTGCAAAATATCGAATGCGATTTGTGGGTAGTCGACGTCAGGTCCTGTGGGAAAATAGCTCTGGTGACAAATGTTTTGGTGTTACAGACAATTTCATCCGGGTTGAAGGAGTTTTAGCAAACCATAAGCTTGGTAAACTTGACGATGTGAAATTGATGCTTGGGTCAGACCCTGAGGGGGCGATGCATGGGATTCGGGCGTTTTTGAGATAGAAGCTATGCAGGTGTTTAATGGAATGTGTATTTTGTGAAATTGTGGCTGGACGTGTTGAGACGGACAAGGTATATGAATCGGACGATGTTTTAGTCATACAGGACTTAAACCCAGTAGCGCCCGTGCATTTGCTGATATTCCCTCGTAGTCATGTGGCGAAATTGAGTGCTATGGATGAGGAGAATGCCGACCTATTGTCGCATGTGATGCTCATCGCAAAGAGGTCGGCGATAGAATTGGGGCTTGATAAGTCAGGGTATCGAGTGGTCATCAATGAGGGGGCTATGGGTGGTCAGACTGTGCAGCACTTTCATGCTCACATTCTTGGAGGAAGGCAAATGCATTGGCCGCCTGGCTAGTCATAACAATTGTTCGATGAATTCGTTGTGATGATTTTGTTGGTTGCGCTGTGAGGCGTAACGTTGTTATTATTTCGTTTCAGCTCGTCTGTGATTTGGTTTGAGGATTGAGGCGGGCTGGCACAGGAATAAAAACGACAGAGAATTAGCTCTTTAGTCTGCTGGCCGAGGTCGGATTAGACGGGGGATCTCTGTCTTTCGGTGTCTCTAGACACCCGAGGCTGAAGCGAAGCTGACTCCAATCTACGGGGAAGAGGTCCGATACTGACCGTCTTCGTTCCATGCCCAATATCGGCCAGATGCTTCGGGATTCGCACAGTAAGTGCAGCCCGGAGAAGTTTGGCTTGTCTTGATTTTGTTGAAGAGGCTTTGTATCAGCTAGATTTATCCGAGGAGTTCCCTGCCGCATGATGTCTAACGGCTCAATTAATCAGCGCAAATTCGGCCATATCGACCAGATAATGGAGTTGCCAAATCTAATAGATGTGCAACGAAAGTCGTTCAAGTGGTTCTATGAGATTGGTATCAGGGAGTTGTTTGCCGAAATTACGCCTATTCAAG
This sequence comes from uncultured Chloroflexota bacterium, assembly GCA_913043205.1. GTDB lineage: Bacteria > Chloroflexota > UBA11872 > UBA11872 > VXNJ01 > CAJWLF01. Next base: position 90,854 of record CAJWLF010000009.1, read on the forward strand.
ACTTTACCGGGAAGAATCTCGAGCTTCACTTTGAGGTTCCTGAAATACCATTTGACGAACCTAAGTACAGTGAGGCAGAGTGCCGGGATCAAGATAGGACCTATCAGGCTCCGCTGCGGGTAGTGGCCCGTCTTAACAACAAGCAAACTGGCGAAATAAAAGAAATGTCTGTGTTTCTGGGGGATTTTCCACTGATGACAGACCAAGGGACATTTATCTATAACGGTGCTGAGCGTGTTGTGGTTAGTCAGTTGGTTCGTTCTCCTGGGGCATATTTTACAGCGGATATAGACCCTGCTTCCGGACGGAAGCTTTTTGCTGCAAAATTGATTCCTAATCGAGGGGCTTGGCTGGAGTTTGATACCTCTGTAAAGAACATAATTAGCGTCAAGGTGGATCGAAAGCGAAAGATACCTGTTACTACCTTCCTGCGGGCGTTGGGCTATGGGACAGATGAAGAGTTGCTGGATATCTTTTCAGATGTGGATACTGATCCTGAACACAGGTATATCGAGACGACCATTGGCATTGAGGGTACGAGGCATGACCCAGCACACAATGAAGAGGATGGTCTGATTGAGGTGTATCACAGATTGCGGCCTGGAGATCCGGCCACAAAAGAGAATGCAAAATCTCTCTTGGGGCAGCTGTTCTTCAACTTTAGGCGATACGATCTGGGGCGTGTCGGACGGTACAAACTGAACAAGAGACTTAAGCTTCAGGATGTCACTGATGAACGAACGTTACGTCGTGAAGATTTACTGGAAGTCGTGCGTGAGATTGTGCGTCTGAACGCTTCACAGGGCCGTCCCGATGAAATCGACCACTTAGGGAATCGTAGGGTCAGGTCTGTCGGTGAGCTATTGCAGAATCAGTTTCGGACCGGGCTTCTCCGAATGGAAAGGGTCATAAAAGAACGGATGACCATTCAAGATACTGCCGATGCAACACCTGCGGTACTAATAAACACTAGGCCGGTTATGGCGTCTGTCAAGGAGTTTTTTGGTGGTAGTCAGTTGTCCCAGTTCATGGATCAAACCAATCCATTGTCCGAATTAGCACACAAGAGGCGGTTGAGTGCGATGGGGCCGGGTGGTCTCAGCCGAGAACGCGCGGGCTTTGATGTGCGGGATGTTCACTTTAGTCACTATGGAAGGATCTGCCCCATTGAGACTCCAGAGGGTCCTAATATAGGTCTTATAAGCTCGTTGGCTGCTTATGCCAGGTTGAACGAGTATGGGTTTATTCAGACCCCTTACCAGGTAGTCAATCATACGGTTTCTCTTAGTGACGAGGATGATTTGCTGGGGCGAACAGTGGCGCTGCCTGTACTGGATGGTCGCAAGCATGTAGTAAAGGTGGGGGAGGTGATTACAAAAGAAACCATAAGTAAACTCAAGAAATTGGGCGGCGAAGATTTAAAAGAGGTTGGGGTGATGCCATTTGTTACACAAGAGATAGTGTACCTGACGGCTGATGAGGAGGATGAGCACGTCATAGCAGAAGGTAGTACGGAGGTGGACGAACTGGGGCAGGTAATACCTGAACGTGTTGCGGTAAGAACGGGCCCAGATTTTCACGAGACTGGCCGAGAGGACATAACGCTGAGAGATGTTTCACCTCAACAGATAGTCAGTATTCCGACAGCGATGATTCCCTTTTTGGATCACGACGATGCTAATAGGGCTCTTATGGGTTCTAACATGCAACGGCAGGCGGTTCCATTATTGAAACCAGAAGCTCCTAGGGTTTCCACCGGAATTGAGATGCGTGCAGCGTCCGATTCGGGGCACGTACTACGTTATACAGGGAACAAGGAAGGTGAAGTCATTCGGGCTATAGGCGATGAGATTGTCGTCAAGGATCGGGGTGGCGCCGAGCACGTATACAAGTTGCGTAAATTTGTGAGGTCAAATCAAGGTACATGTATTAACCAGCGTGCGGTTGTGACTGACGGTGACAAAGTGGCTCCTGGAGCACTTCTTGCGGATAGTTCTTCGACGGATGCCGGGCAACTTGCTTTGGGTCGGAACATTACTTGCGCCTTCATGTTTTGGGAAGGGTACAATTATGAGGATGCGATTGTGATAAGTGATCGTCTGGTTCGGGATGATGCTTATACATCGATACACATAGAGAAATTTGAGGTAGAGGCGCGAGACACCAAGTTGGGTCCGGAGGAGATTACCCGCGACATTCCTAACGTGAACGAGGAAGCTCTGAGGAATTTGGATGAAAACGGCATAGTATTTGTTGGGGCTGAAGTAAATCCTGATGACATAATCGTTGGCAAAATAACTCCAAAGGGTGAAACTGAACTCACAGGGGAAGATCGCCTACTTAGGGCTATATTCGGACGTGATGCCAGGGAAGTAAAAGATACGTCACGGCATGTTCCAGCGGGAGATGCTGGAACAGTTATCGATGTTCGGCAATTCAGCCGGGAAGATGGAACCGACTTGCCTGCTGGGGTGAACCACGTGGTGAGGGTGAGTATTGCGTCTAAGAGGAAGATATCTGAGGGCGATAAGATGGCTGGAAGGCATGGTAATAAAGGGGTTATTTC
>CAJWLF010000010.1 GCA_913043205.1 uncultured Chloroflexota bacterium
TGCACGGCAAGAGCTTTAGGCCTGTCATTGAGGGCACAACCGACGAACATCGCGATACCATCATGGTAGGTTATGACGGATCAGACATACGCTGCATACGCAACAAGGAATGGAGCCTGATACTTAATCCGGCAGAAAAGCATCCCGAGCTATTTAACTTACAAACTGACCCTGCAGAACAGCACAACGTTGCTAGCCAAAACCCTGATTTAGTAGCAAGTCTGCGTGATCAGTTTGGGCCTATTTACTATCTGAAAAGTCGTGTGCGAGAATCATCTCGACACTCGATGGAAGGTCGTGGAGGATCTGCTAACCTGAGAGACCCTAAGCCCATGCCTCCTCCCAACACAGACACCGGTAATTAAATTTGTACTTAAGCAAACCTAAGGACTTAGTCTAGTTGTTAGTCTTTAGTAACGATGATATTCACACATTTACCTATAAGTCAGTGGACTACGTGAAATTTAAAAGGCTTTCCAGATGATTTCATATGAATTCGGCGCTGATGGACTGTCAAGCCTGACAATGAAAGAAGCACTTAAACCGATACCTATGGCCAATGAAGTGGTTGTGTCCGTTAAAGCTATGAGCATTAATTACCGAGATCTTATGATCATCAAAACCGCTGAGTCGAGGGGAGTTGATCTTCCCGCCGTCCCAGTCAGCGATGGCTCGGGAGTAGTGGTTGAAGTGGGAGCAGAGGTAAACAATGTTTCCATCGGCGACTCTGTAATGACACATTTCATACCCGGTTGGGTAAATGGCCCTTACGATCCTAGCTACGCCAAGACCACGTTAGGAACACCAGGTGCCGGCCTGGCAACTGAACTAGCGGCCTTACCGTCTAATAGCGTTGTGCCAATCCCTGCAGGTTACGATTTCATGCAGGCATCCACATTGCCAATTGCCGGCCTCACTGCCTGGAGCTCATTGATCACTGAAGGGAATTTGCAGCGTGAGGGAATCGTTTTAATTCTAGGAACAGGGGGGGTCTCCATATTTGCACTTCAAATAGCCAAAGCTTTCGGTGCCAAGACCATCGTACTCAGCAAAAGTAATGCGAAGTTAGCCAAGGCCACTCAACTTGGGGCAGATTACGTGCACAACTATGCCGAACAACCGAATTGGGATGAAGCCGTTATGGATATCACCCATGGGCAAGGAGTCGATGTAGTAGTGGAAGCAGCCGGAATCGGCACGTTATCACGATCTCTGAATTCGGTACGAGGAGAGGGAGTAGTATCTTTGTTTGGCGTGCTAACCGGCTTAGAAGGCGATGTATCACTATGGCCGTTTATCCGTAAAAGAGCCCGACTCGCCGGTATTTTTGTCGATTCGCGTAATGCTTATATGGACTTCGTCACGTTCATTGAAAAACACAGTTTAACTCCAATCATCGATAGCACTTTCGAATTCAATCAGCTTAAAGAGGCATTTGCACGGATGCAGTCAGCTGAACATTTCGGAAAGATCGTGATTAAAGGTAAATAGACATCAATGATTCACCATTCGACATGTATAAAGAAAGACTCATAAAATCAATCACCAAAGAGCATGGGTCCCTATCACAACCCATAAATCACGATCCCACGTATCTGTAGGAGGAACATTGTGGAAAAACCCATGAACATAGTTGTAATAATGAATGATACGTGGCGCTATGACCACGTTGGAGCACACGGTAACGACTGGATACACACTCCTGTTTTGGATCAATTCGCCGAAGAATCAACAGTTTTTGAGCGGCAATATTGTGGCTCCTTTGCAACCATTCCAATTCGCCACGACATATGGAAAGGTAGATTTGGAAATCCGATCCACGATTGGGGACCTCTTGACTGGGAATCACTTACGCTGCCCGAAGTACTAAGAAAAAGTGGTTACGTCACAATGTTAATTCACGACACTCCACACCTAATTAACTATGGATACGGTTTTGATCGTCCATTTCATGCTTGGGACATGATACGGGGCAATGAAGTCGACAGAATGCGAACTGATCACTTCAAGGAATGGAAGTTAGATGGCTTCGACAAATTTCGGAGCGCTGAAATGATGGCACTTTACCACCGCCAAACAAAAGACTGGCAGCTAGAAGAAGATTGCTGGGCACCGCAAGTAATGGACGCCACTTGTAAATGGTTAGAGCGTAATTCAGATCATGAAAAGTTTTTTCTTTGGGTGGACTCATTTGACCCTCATGAGCCTTGGGATCCGCCTCAACATTATGTGGATCTTTATGATAAGGATTACGATGGATTATCTGTGTTCTGGCCGAGGTACGACAGGACTGAAAACTTCCTTACTCCACGAGAACAAGAACATGTTGCGAATTTATTTGCTGCCGAATGCACCATGTGTGACCGCCATATAGGCAGAGTTCTAGACACTATCGACAGGCAAGGGCTCCGCGACAACACCATCGTAATAATTATGTCTGACCACGGGCACTATTTGGGAGACCACGGGCTTCAAAGTAAATCCGGACCTCTGTATGAAGAGGTGTCTAGACAAATAATGATGGTCCGTCATCCGGACGGTATAGGAGCAGGAAAACGTGTTCAAGCCTTAGTGCAACCTGCTGACATTGCACCTTCATTACTCGAGTTAAGCCAAGTAGCCACCCCTAAAGACATGGATATCCAAGGACGATCCTGGGCCTCATTATTGAAAAAAGACAATACTAACTTTCGGACGGCAGCAGTATCAGCTACGTACCCAACATACAGCCCGACAACAGGGTTTATAAAAGATGAGGATTCGAACACTTCACGGTGGTCTGACCAAGGCTGGACGTCGATGACTGTTACAGGTCAACGATACACATTGATGGACTTTCCAGAACGAGACCGATGGTTGTTATTTGATCGAAAGACCGACCCCGCGATGGAAAACAACATAGTTAAAGACCTGCCTGAAGAAGCTGAAATCCTACATGCTGAGCTAATAAAATTTTTGCAAGCTAACAAAGCGCCGCAGTGGATGGTACAACTATGGTCCGACGGGCCGGAGGGAATTACTGCGCCCGAACCCAGCGAATTCTGGAAAAATGTTCGTAAACGAGGCAAACCTCACGCAAATCCGCTTTGGGGAAACATAAAGGGTTAGAGTCATATCCACAACAATTCAAATTCACCAGCCGATACAAGGTATTGATTAAATGAACGTAGTACTCATAATGAATGACACTCTCAGATATGACCACCTGGGTGCAAATGGTAACCAGTGGATCCATACCCCGGTTCTAGACCAATTCGCCAGTGAGAGCGCCGTATTCGACCGACACTATTTGGCATCATTTCCAACAGTGCCGAATCGCCACGAAATGATGAAGGGCCGCTACGGCTCACCTTTTCAGCAATGGGGACCATTACAATGGGACGTAAAAACCCTCCCTGAGGTGCTTCGAGAAAATGGATACGTAACCATGTTTATCCATGACACTCCTCATTTAATGAATTACGGCTACGGATTTGACCGGCCTTTTCATGCTTGGGAAATGATACGAGGTAATGAGTCCGACCGCAGCAAAACCGATTATTTTGATGAAATATATATACCTAACCCGGACCAACAACAGCCTCCCGATCGAATATCCTCCTACCATCGCCACCATGAACCAAAGCTTAACGAGGAGGACAAATTTGCACCACGTGTGATGTCGGCCGCATGCAAATGGCTTGAAAGAAACGCAGGGCATGAAAACTTCTTTCTGTGGATAGATTCATTTGACCCGCACGAGCCATGGGATCCACCTCGGCATTATGTCGATCTTTACAGTCCTAACTGGGAAGGCGCAGACCTGCGTTGGCCGAGCTTAGGGCCTGTAAATGACCGCTATAACGAATCAGAGTTGAACCATATAAGAGGCCTGTATGCGGGCGAAGTAACAATGGTCGACAAATCTATTGGCCAAGTCTTGGACACAATAGACACGCTAGGACTCCGAGACAATACGATCGTATTAATATGTTCCGACCATGGATTTGGACTGGGCGAAACTGGTTTTCTAGGTAAGCGTCCATTTTACTGTGATACTCTCCACACAGTAATGATGGTAAGACATCCTAGTGGCCTAGGATCCTCTACCCGTATTCCCGGTCTTACCCAACATCCAGACTTCACCCCTTCGATCATGGAACTACTTAACATTGATGTACCGGAAGAAATGGATATTCAAGGCAAATCATGGGTACCATTGCTAGAAGGTACAGAAGACAACATACGGAATGCGACTTTTTCTGGAACATACCCTTTCGTTGTGCCTGAAAATCACCCTATATCTGCTTACATCGGATTCGAAGGGTGGAGCCCGATAACAGTCATTACAGAGGATTGGTGGCTAATTGACCAGCCCGGAAATAGCTCAAAACAACTTTTTGATGCTCGTAAAGATCCACTCCAACAACACAATCTTATTGAACAATATCCCGATATAGCGGAAAAGCTTAGGGTTAAATTGATCAATTTCTTGAAGGAGACTCGTTCCCCAGACTGGTTAATACAACTATGGCAAGGGGACCCCAGTGCTGCAAATGCAAATCAGGGAGATGGAACAGCGTTCTTCTCGAACCCAAACGTATTTACAAAAGGTAGACCCGCGGCGAATCCACTAATAGGAAACATCAAATACCCGGAAGGATACAACCCATTGTCCTTGGCTGAACAATTAGATAAGAAGTAATGAGACTACTCATATGAACGAACTCCACTTTCGACGGTGAAAATATCCAAGATTGAGACATTACGGCTAAAAGAGTCAGACGAACCTGTCCCGGCTGGATCCAGAGAGTCTTGGGACACCATTACCCGCCGCGGCTCACAAATGGACAGATACAAGACTTGGTATCAAGAGAAATCAGATTGGGCAGCACAATCAGGTAACGTTTGGATTTCAATAACTGCCGAAGATGGCACGCGTGGACTAGGATTCGCTCCCAACGCCGACGTCACAGCTACTATTATCGAAACCCATTTGTCTAAGCTAGTGTTGGAACGAGATCCGCTCAGTACGGAAGCCATAAGCGACATTATGTGGAGAGCAAGCGCAGGATTAATTGGAGGATCGACAGCACGAGCAATTAGTGGAATAGATGCCGCTCTATGGGATTTAAAAGGCAACCTATTGCAAGAACCTGTATACAAACTACTGGGCGGCCCCGCAAGAGATTATGTCAAGTGCTACGCCACAAGTGACGACTTGGATTGGTCTCAAGAACTAGGGTTTCAAAGATTCAAAATGAGCTGTCCATGGTCCGCTGAGGACGGCGAACAGGGGCTTCAGGCAATGGAACAAAAATTTACCAATGCCAGAACTATAGTGGGGGGCCAAGCCGACATAGCATTCAATCCAGTCATGTCGTTTGATTTGGAATATGCAGTCAAGGTAGCAGAACGACTGCGTCCATTCAACCTACGCTGGCTCGAAGAAATGCTCCCTCCGGAAGATTATGAAGGTCATGCAGAACTTCGAAAAAGAGCACCTTATGCAGTACTCGCAACAGGGGAAGACCATCATCGTGCCAACCAATTCATGAGATTAGCGTCAAGACGCATGGTAGATATTCTTCAGCCCGATGTACAGTGGTGCGGGGGAATAACTGAACTAGTAAAAATATGTCACATAGCAGAAGCAACAGGGCTGCGGGTCAATCCACATTTCGGAGCCAATACCCCAATGGGATTACATGCATGTCTAGCCCTTCCCGCAATTGAAGGAGCTGAATATTGGTTAGGCACCGCGCCAGGAATACCAATAAGATTTAATAACAAGATTCCAGGACATGTTAATCCTAAAAACGGCATCGCAGCCCCACCAGACAGACCAGGACTAGGGTTTGAAATCGAAGATGATCAACTAACACCATATTTCCAATGATCACATCTGATAACCAAAGGAGCTCGGCATGAGAATTCTCTACATAGACATCGATTCCCTACGTCCCAACCATCTTGGTTGCTATGGATATTCACGTCCGACCTCGCCCGTCGTAGACTCCATAGCTGCTGACGGAGTTTTGCTCACACACTGCTACGCTTCTGACAACCCCTGCAATCCCAGCCGTGCATCCCTTTTTTCAGCTAGATTTGGAATTCTAAATGGGGTAGTTGCTCACGATGGTCCAGGACAAAACATGTCATATGCAGGTGAAGGTCATTGGCATGATCCTGATGCCCCTATGTGGATGCGCTCATTGCAGCAACACGGATGGAACACAGTCTCATTTTCTGGGTTCGCACAAAGGCATTTGTCTTGGTGGTTCACTGCCGGATTCACCGAATTCCACGGAAACAAGCTACCCGGTGGGCTAGAAAACGCAGAAGATGTAAATGCGCATGCAGAGCCATGGCTGATGGATCATGCACAGGAAGATAATTGGTTCTTACACCTAAACTATTGGGATGTTCATCATCCTTATCGTGCGCCAGACCAATATTGGGAGGAAATGCAACGCCATGGCGAAGGCCTAGCATTTCCCGATGATGACAAAATTAGATCTGACTATGAACAATACTATGGAGTGCGAACAGCTAGAGATTGGGGGCCGGCAGAATTCAACCCTGAATATTACGAGAATTTTCCACGTATGCTTGATTCAATTCGAAACCGTGAAGATTTCCAAGTATTTGTTGACGGCGCCGATGCCGGAATGCGCTATGTTGACGATTGTATTGGCAGATTGCTAGAGCTACTAGAAGACAAGGGAGTCTTGAAAGAAACGGCAATAATAATTTCTTCTGATCACGGCGAGTCAGTAGGAGAACAAGGGATGTACTGGGAACACGGCAACGCCAGCGAAGGCACTGCTCACGTGCCTTTAATTATACGTTGGCCTGGAGTCACAGACGCCAACAAAGGAGGTAGTCTTACGGGGATGCAATATCATTTAGACCTACCTCCTACGGTAGCAGATCTATTAGGTTACGATATTCCAAAGGGGTGGAGCGGCGAAAGCTTCGCCAACGCTCTACGCGGTCAAGAGTGGCCGGGAAGAGACCACCTCATTTGGGGCACCGGGATTTGGTCTTTCCAGAGAGCAGTTAGAACACGAAGTCACTTATTCATCCGCACATTGCATTCAGGTATATACAATCTGGAACCGCTTAGTCTTTTTGACATGACATCCGACCCTAACCAAACTCACAACCTGATTACCGAACAACCGGAAGTGGCCGCCACCCATGACCACCTGCTATCAAACTGGTGGCACAGTTACTGCTCTGGCCCGAACAGCGTAAGAGATCCATTCCAAACACAAAACGACACTACTCCCGACATATACTGCTCGTTAGAACGTTATCTATCATATCTGGAACGTCATGACCGACCTGAACAAGCCAACGATTTGAGAGCTAGACGGGGTGTACAACTAAGCTAAAGCGAGGAAGCCGCACAATGTGGTCGCAATGCGGAATTATTTGGGAGCATTACCAACACATGCTCATTATCCTCGTTAGCGATGGACTACCCATAGGCGAAATCTTGCCTGGCACATCGAAGATGACAGATACATAGACAGGGATTAGTAGAAACTAAACAAAACATCTTTTTGCTAAGCCCCTCCTACAGTAGACCAGCCGCCATCAATTGAAAGGCAATGCCCTGTCACTCCGGAAGATCTGTCAGAGGCAAGGTAAAGACAAGCCTGAGCCACTTCTTTCGTATTGATGAGCCTGCGAGCGGGGACTTCAGTGATCTGAGCAGCGATATCTTCTTCATCCCTAGTACCCTTAAATAACGGAGTCTCTGCATATCCTGGAGCAACCGAATTGACGCGGACTCCACTTTCAGCCCATTCGACAGCTAATACATTGGAAATCATCACGACAGCCGCCTTAGTAGTGCAATAGGCAACACGATTACGAACGGCCCGTAATCCATACATAGACGCAATATTAATCACCGAACCACTGCCTTTTTGCAACATGTGTCTACCTGCAGCACGGGCGCCAAAAAAAACAGCACTCTGGTTGATTCCAATCACTTTATGCCACGCATCTGCAGATAGCTCCGTAGCAGACCCTGGCCCTCCTATCCCTGCATTCCCTACCCATATATCGATCTTGCCAAAATCCTCAGGAATCATATCAACAAAACTGGTAAGATCGTCTTCGGCCGCAACATCAAATACCGAAGTCGTGACTTTGCGCCCTTTATTTCGGACCAAATTGGCAGTATCAGCTAATCCATCCTCATCGATATCACAAAGAGACAAATCTGCGCCTTCGTCGGCAAACAGCAAGGCCATCTCTTTACCAAACCCAGAGCCCGCCCCAGTTATACCAGCTACCTTACCTGCTAAATCCATAATCTCCCCATATCAATACTGTTTTACACTGATCTTCTAGTCCATAGATGCGACAATCCCAGTGGGTTTTCTTAATACGATACGATGAAGTGCCCCATTGCCAAATAGTCAATTACCGGGCCAGGCCGACAATCTGTTCTGAATTCGAGCAGCCGCATCTGATCTACCTGATTCCTGCAAATGCCGGATCCATTCTTCGTGCCGAACATATTTCCACGGGCCCGTCCTTATCACCTCTAGTAGTGGATCGCCTTCATTACCAGGCCTCCCTAGTTGCTCATGCAACCATCCAGACAATCTACTATCAAGGTCTTTTACTATATCCGGCATGAGTTCGGCCAAATTTTTCGTCTGGTATTTGTCTAATTCCATGTCATACAAACTAACGGCAGGGTAATCGAACAATCCAGGATGATAAGTGCGCGTAAATAGCCATTTATGAGTCCGGACTGACCGCTGACAGGAATACAGCCCGTGGGTTAAAACTAAGTGGTCTCTACCTGGATCATTTGCTCGACCCTTAATAGTCCTTACCAAAGATTGGCCGTCCCACCCAGCTTGGGAATCTATGCCTGCCATTTCGCATATGGTGGGCGCTATATCCAATGTATAGACTAATTCGTCACTTTCTACCACTTCTACTCCATCTGGCGGAGAGATGATCAAAGGCACATGATGCGATGCCTCATACCCACTTGTATGATCGCCATAGATACCCATTTCACCCTGATGTTCACCATGATCAGCAGTGATAATTATGCAGGTTTCTTCCAGCACCCCCTGTTCTTCCAGCACCTCTAACAACTGACCAAAATGATAATCCGTAAAGGCTACGCTTCCATCATACCCATCTATCCAGCGGTTCCAGTCGCTGACAGTCTCTATCTTTTCAGGAAAAGGATCTCCACCAGGCCCAGGAGGAATAGGAGAATTCCCCGGCGAAACGGGTGGCCTATATGGAAACAGCTCGGGAGCGGTAAATGGACCAGATAAATCCTGTTGTGAATCGATAGCATCCTGGTCAGGCCATTCAGGGGGAGGATCGTCCGAGTACCTATCCAACCATTCCTGTGGAACCCTGTAATTTCTATGTGGATCCCAGTAGTTAACGTGCAAGAACCAATCATCTTGTTTCGCGATTCGTTTAAGAATAGGTAAAGCAGCTTCATTCACTTCGTCTGCTGTCTCATTACCGCGTTTCAATGTATGAGAATGATATTCTCTAAACCCTGATGTGTGCCAGAATGCCGCATGCCTATCGGCGAACGATGAGACAGAAACCGTATAGTAACCCGCGTCGTACAGCGTTCTAGCAAGGGTATGAGTAATTTCCCCAGCACGATCTCTATAAATGTCCCCATCCAGCCTATATTGAGACCCTGGTCCCCAGTGAGTAGATATGCCATTATGCACGCCAAACATCCCTCCGAACATTGATGCACGCCCTGGCACGCAAGGGGAATCGGACACATATGCACGATTAAACCGTATCCCTCGATCGGCTATACGGTCAATATTTGGCGAAGTATCACGGTGGTATCCGTAGCAGCCGAGATGATCAGGCCTCTGAGAATCTATATCTATAAACAAAAATCGCAAGCCAAACTCCTTAACGTGTATCTTTAGGGTGTGGCGGCACTACATCACCGGTTTCTACAAACCAGCTCAATAGTCGCTTGGATAGCTCTTGCACCACTTCTTGATTATCAAGCACATCAATTACATTACGCTCTTCGCCTGGATCAGCATCAAGGTTATATAACTCATCAATATCGTGTAATCGATGAATATACTTCCATTCGTCAGTCCTAATCATCGCAGATTTGCATACGGAATCAGGATTATCGGTTTGTATACGAGCTTTCTGGTAGTAAATGTAATCCTCGCTTGGCGCATCCTGTTTCATTTCCAGAGCTTGAGTTTCATGTCTATTGTGGCCACCCTCACAATAGACAGCATCTTTATGACGCTGGCTATCTCCCTTAATCAGAGGCAGCAAGCTTTCACCATATTGGTCATGATCGAGTTTAATCCCTGCAATGTCTAGAATTGTTGGAGTCAAATCTACAGTTTCACACAAAGCTGAGTTCATTGACTGGGCATCCACTCCTGGCACACGAATAGCTAATGGAGACCGGATCAAACAATCTTCGAATCCACTAGGCCATTTTTCCACCAAGCCATAATCACCAGCGTAATCACCATGGTCGGAATAATATAGCACCGATGTATCGTCCCAAAAGCCGTGACGCTTCAAAGAAGCCAACACCTCGCCAAACTGGTCATCAATACGAGTGCACATCCCATAGTAGGTTGCAACCAACTCTTTTAAGTCTGCTTCATTCATCCCATCAATTCCATATGACTTATGCATCTCCGGATAATATTTGGGTTTATTTTCGTGATCCGCCGGCAAAGGGGTGGGTACTTTCTCACGATCGTGTAAAGAAAAATATGGCTCCTCTACCCAGTACGGACAGTGAGGAAATATCAGAGGTATGTACAGACAGAATGGTTCCGGCGGATTCGATTCGAGAAACTTAAGGGCCCCGTCCATCCAAAGCCTATCAGGTTCAATCGAACTGAACTCTTGTGGCCGTTCCCCAAAATAGAAGGTACGAAACCGATAATCATCCTGATCCCAGGGATTATTAACGAAATTACTACGATAATCCTCAAAATCAACCTCGCCCCTATTACTAACGCTATCCTCCATTGAATCAGGATCTAAAAGATCATTTTTTCCCCACATTTCCACGTGATAACCGGCCTCTCGGAGATATCGAAACAGGTTAGGCTCATCCGGTTTCAATAGGTGCCATAGTGTGCGATGGCCTCTGACATGGGGATACCATCCTGTAAACATGCTCATACGAGAGGGGGAACACACGGTGTGGTTTACAAAAAAGTTAGAGAATGCGCTATGGTCTGATGCGAATTTATCTAAAATCGGCGTTTGTATTACGTCATTACCCATGTATCCTGCACAATCAGCGCGCTGCTCATCAGGCATAAAGATCACTATGTTTGGTGGGCGATCAGGCAATTCGTTCACTCCTCCGTATTGGATATGTTTACTCGTCTTGGGTATCAAAAGCAAATACTACGGTACATATTCTGCCGAGACCCAGCCCAAGTGTCCAACCAACCCTATACTGTTAACACTAAACAACGAAAAGCTCCGGAGTAACCTGTAAGTGTCAGCGCTTCACGCAAATAATCAATTTGAAATCCCACATCGTTATACAATGCGCCTTATATGTCTCATTATTACACCTTTGTTATTGGCAATTGTCATCTCATGTGAACGACAAGAAGACAATTCACATTTTTCAAACACCAATCGTGTAGGAATAGAGGTAGACGTTAACTGGACAGTGTTAACCGACAGAAAGCTACTGTTTAAATCGGATGCTGACGGAGATTTCGACCTATACATAGCAGATGGCTACAAACGTCAGATCTATAGAGTCACCGATGATCGACACCATAACCGATATGCAGATCCGTCTCCCGACGGCAAAACAATCGTATTCGCTGGCAATGGGGATGGGGGCGATTTCGATCTATATATTGTCAACATCGATGGCAATGAACTGAGACAAATAACCAATAATGATTTCGAAGACTATTCACCATCATGGTCCCCAGATGGTGAACACATCGCCTACGAAAACGATGATAATTTCGGTGCCTTTTTTCGAATCCTTGTATTAGACGTCAATTCAGGTATCAACAAAATTGTGAACCCTCAAGACAACTTCTATAGTTACGGACCAGAGTGGTCAAATGATGGAACCGAATTAGCCGTGTTCAACAACTCCGACGGCGATTTTGACATTTATTCACTAAACATTGTGGAAGGGACAACGCGACAATTAACCAATGATGGAACATCTACTCAATTTCCTGATTATGCTCCCGGTGGCGACAGCATTGTCTATGAATCATTCACCGCCAAAGATGGTTGGCAATTATGGACCAGCCGGCTAAACCAACCCGCTCTGCCGACTCGAATAACCTACCTTAACGGCGAGGCGCGAAATCCTGACTGGTCCCCTGACGGCTCGCAAATAGCCTTCGAATTTGTTGGGCCATACAGTTCAGACATCTGGATTATTGAAAACGACGGTAGCAACCCAATCCCTCTTCTGTCGACACCAGGTCGTGACGGTCAACCAGTGTTTTTTAAGCAATGATTACCGTTGTGTATCTACTGCCGCCAAGCCGCCAAAATGATAACCAACCAAATTACAAGAATGTTACACATAAAAATTGGGGCAGACTCAAAACTCGAGTCCGCCCCAATAAATCAGCTACCTGGTATGAAGCTAATATCCGATGTCGTAACTTAATATCCTGGCATTCAGCAGAGTGACTAATCCTATAACCACAAACAGCACTACCGACATTGCCGACGCATAGCCCATTTTCAAATATTCAAAGGCATTTGAATAGACAAGCACGACTACAGTGACCGTGCTATCAAGTGGTCCGCCTGTCAAGGAACCGTTGCCGATTGCAGAAGTCATAATCCAAACCTGAACGAACATTTGCAAAGCACCTATAAAATAGACAATAACGACAAAGAACGTCGTAGGAGCCAGCAAAGGCATCGTTATCTTGAAAAATTTCGAAAACCGTCCTGCTCCATCTATATCAGACGCCTCCATGAGATGAGGCGGAATACCTTGCAAGCCAGCAAGGTAAATCACCATATTCAAACCCATGTTTTTCCAAATACTGAGGATGACTATGGACAACATTGAAGTGTCCGGCGATCTGAGCCATTTCAGCCGCTCCAGTCCCAGCAACTCAAGAATATCATTGAAAAGTCCGAATTGAGGCTCGTAAAGCCATAACCATATTAGAGACACGGCTACAAATGAACTGACAACCGGCATATAAAACATTGCCCGAAAGAAATAAATCGATCGAATCTGCCGATTTATGAGAGCAGCCAGAGCCAAAGAGGTGACTACACCCGCCGGAACAGTGGCACCGGCGAAAAACAACGTATTTGTTACAGACCTCATATATCTCGGGTCATCAAATAGCCGACCGTAATTCTTCCACAATGGATCGGACAGTCTAGGGGCCTTCAACAAATCATAATCAGTGATGCTGTAATAGAAGGCCGCAGCTATTGGAATGATCACAAAGATCGCGATAAACGCAAGCACCGGGGCGATGAATATATAGCCCCAGCCATTACCAAACCCGCGCCCACTACGCGATGAGCTAACTGAAGTTGAAGAAACTCCCAAATTCGGTACCTAGCCCTTAATACCTGACAAGGCAATACCTTGTACAAAATAACGTTGCGTCATCAAGAACATAATCAAAATCGGTACAGTTGCTACCATTGTAGCCGCCATCAAAAGACCCCAGTCAGTGTTAAATTCCTGACGGAAGTTGGCAAGTCCAACCTGGATAGTCTTCATTTCCTCAGTTTTGGTGATAATAAACGGCCAAACAAAGTCATTCCAGGTCTGCTGGAATGAAAAAACTGTTAAGACCGCCAACGCAGCACCTGACAACGGAAGAATGATATTCCAATAAATTCGGAATTCTGACGCACCATCAATTCTGGCGGCATCTTCCAATTCACGTGGTAACGTCTGGAAAAACTGTCTCAAAAGAAAAGTTCCATAGGCAGTCGGGAACAACGGTACTGTCAATCCCCAGTAAGTATTCACAAGGCCAAACCCACCCTGGCCCACAATGTCATTACCACCAGCGAGTGGAAAGTTCTTGACCAGAATGAAAAGCGGCACCATCGTCACCTGAAAAGGAATCATAAGTGTTGCTATCACAGCTGCAAACAACACATCACGTCCACGGAACTCTAAACGAGCAAAAGCATATCCTGCTGTGGAAGCTAGGACTAAATGGGCCAATGTAATAACAGCTGCAACAAAGGCACTGTTAAAGAAAAATCTACCAAAATTCAACCCCCATACGGTCGAATAATTGTCAAACTTAAATTCTCGCGGTAGATATGTACCGGGATCGGCGACCGAGAATTCGAATAGGTCTTCACTTGATTTAAAAGACCCAAGAAGTGACCATAAAAACGGAAACACTGCCAAAAATGCGATTATCGACATCAACAGATAGAGCAATGTACGCCTTGTTACGGGCCACGCTCTACCCTCAGTTCGCACGGTAGCGACAGGCTCAGTTCTTGCGACAGCCATAGCAGCTCCCTTTAAAACAAATCAGGTATTCCGATCAGGAACCGGATACCAACATTTGGTGACAAACACTTCGCGTGCCCCTCACCGCAAATACCAGGTAACCAAACTGAAGAATAATCTATTTCTTCAGCCAGGCCTTTATACCTCTTGAACTAAACAATAACCCAATCGCCGACTTACAGCAAAATTCAGTATCTTCTAGAAACCCCTATCAGAGTATCCCGGTCGAATACTAACAAAAACCTGTACCAACGATCTCCACATATTACATCAGTTTCTACAAAACTGAGGCGGCCTCGAGGATCGGACTTCTATTTTGTGGAATTTAACCCCACTAGAAATCCGTCCCCGGAGACCGCCTCTATCTCGCTACATCGTATGCAGGCGAGAACCAGAGGCTCTCAACCTAGCTCGAAATAATCTGAGTAACTTCCTTGTCCATACCTTCCAGGGCCTCTTCTACAGTGAGGTCACCTAGTGCAGCCTTCTCGACCCATCGGCCCATAGCGGGCTGAACGTCGAAGTGCTGCGGAACAATCTGTCGACCCTTACCGAACTTCGCGTTAACTACATACTCTTTCCATGGAGAAGTCTGGTAGAGCTCATAGCTCTCCATACCAACTCGACATGGCATAGAACGGTCACCAACAACGTTGATGTCGTGGTTCACTGTAGGTGAAGCAAAGTACTTCATGGTCTCGAAAGTTGCATCCGGATTCTTCGTCAAACGGTACGGCTGGTACTTATCGACGTAGATCTGGAGCACCTGCTCCTTTGGCCCCTTGAAGGGCTTTCCTACCAATACATCTGCGAAGATGTCTGGAGCGTTGGTTTCACAGTTACCAACGTTACCTGGCCATAGCTGCTGAATAGCAACCTTGCCAGCACAGAAGGCGTGCAAGTTTGGAATACCAGAGTCCATGCCCTCAGGAGGACGGGCCTTTTGGTCCAATCCACTTTGAACATGCTGACTAAGGGCAGTTTTACCCTCTGGAGAGTTGTTTAAAGGCTTGGTACGTTCTTCGTTGAAGTAGTTACCACCAGCCTGGAACAACCAGTCCTCGTACACCTGTGTAGAGTGCTCGAGGTTGAATCCAGCTTGCTCGAACTTGTCACCGTCGCGTTTTGTTAGCTTCGGTATAGCCTCGTTAAGTTCTTCCCATGTGGTTGGAACTGTCGGCTCAAGTCCAGCTGCCTCAAAAAACGAAGGTCGAATAACTGGGTTACCTCGGTAGTTAAACCGGTATGGTACACCGTGAATGTGACCCTCGTAAGTGACGTCCTCTATACCCCTCGGGTAAAAGTCAGACCACTGATCCCAGTTCTTGACATACTCGTCAATAAACAGCGTTCCACCCTTAGCTGCTAGAACTGGTGTCCATAGACCACCACCGTACCAGATATCTGGTGCTGTACCAGCTGCAAAGCCAGTTGTGATCTTCTGGAATGAACTCGCCCAGTCAGAAAAGTCAGGCGTCACGTCAATTCCCGTGAGTGCCTTAAATTCCGTTATGGACTTTCGAGCCGCTTCCTGACCGGCCGGGTTAAGGCCGTTGAAACGAAACTCTACCTTTGCTCCGTCAAAGCGTGCCGGTGCGGCATCGCCTGCTGGAGCTGCAGCCGGAGCGTCAGCCTTTGCGGCCGGAGCTTCGGCTTTAGCGGCCGGAGCTGCAGCTGCAGGTGCAGCAGCAGTGGTTGTTGTGGTCTCCTCGGAGCCACAAGCTGCGAGCACAGCTAGTCCGGCTGTACCGGCCATACCTGCCAGTACCCGTCTACGTGTAAAGCGCAAGTGCTTCCCCCTATCGATGAAACTTGAGGATCAGCCCCCTCAGTCCTACGCATGCAGGACGATCAAAAGGTGACCGTATTCCTCCCTGGTGGGGAATTGTCGTGCCCCCTTGGATATATGTCAAGCCCAACTCATGCTATAACCGAGTAAAATAGACTATATACAGTGTCAAAAACATGTATTTCCACCAAATAAATATGTTAGACAAACCCTCTAATGTTTGGTGGATTGGCCAGCTGCAATATCGCAACTTTTAAGATTCTGCACTGCCCTTAATATTGTCTGAAGCAGCTCTGTTTCTGTAAAATGACATGTACTTACGTATCTTCGGATATGATATGAGGATCATAATTTACGGGCATCAACCCATCTGGCCAAATCTAATTAGGTTGGCAAAGCTATTATGGGTTTAGCAATAACAGAATGTGCATGGCGCACTACGAGGGACCTTAGCTGGAAGATAACTATGAATAAGAAGCGAACATTAGTACGAAGGCGATCTGTATTGGCAGCGGCGGGAGGTACTGTAGCGACATTAGCGATAGTGGCTTGTGGCGAAGAAGCAGCGAATCCTGATGAGCTAAAGGTCCAAGAGGAAATTGCAGGGAAAGAAAGGTCAGGTGGAGGGCAATCAGCAGAGTTGTCAGGTGGAGCTCAGTATTCAACATCACCCACAGAGATGGTTGGACCTATAGGTATAGGACAAAATGACGAACGCAAGTTCATTTATGTTACAGACAGCAACAGTAACATGTTTGAATTTACAAAAGACGGTGTCCTGAATTACTGGTCAAATGGAGGGGAAACTACAGAGGAGGGCCAGTTCAGTGGCCCTACAGACATCACCCAGGACCGTGCACGCCAACTTTGGATTGCAGATAGTGGTAATTCCAGAATCCAGAAGATGAATTTCTACCTAGGTAGCCCGGAGGGATACCTTCCGAAGCCAGACATTTGGGGAGACAGCACCATGTTTGATGGGCTGGAACAGCTACGAGGTAGCGGAGACGGCGTGCCTTTCATGATCGACAAGAAAGGAACCCGTCTAAGAACCTTTGATGTCGACAAAAAGCCTGTTAGCGAATTAACCACCGAAGATGAGGGAGCTCTGTGGAAAGGTGTCTGCGTAATTCCTATCTCCGGAGAAACCTTCGTACTTTCGTGGGCTCCAGCAGCTAAAGCCGCTCGCCTATATGCCGCCCCAAGAAAACGAGGTACTAAGGCAGATATAGAACTAGAAAAGCTTGCTGACCTGGAGGGATGCCCGGAACCAGGCCGAATGTCAGTGGACCGGTCTGATAATTATTTTGTGGTTATCCCATCAACGGACGAAATACACAGATACGGCATTGATGGAAAACTCATAACTAAATGGGGCGGGACTGGATCTGGTCCAGGCCAATTTTCCGGAGCTACTGGTATCCAAGCCGGAGTAGAGGGAGTCTATGTTGCAGACACTGGCAACAACAGAATCCAATACTTCGACATCGAAGGCACCTTTATTTCTGAATGGGGTGGTGCCGGAACCGGTAGTGCTTCCTAACGCAAACGTTCTATCGAACCTAAGTTCATAGGAACGGGATACATCAAATGGTTAAAGCTTCTATCAGGCTTGTTGTTAGGCCGCAAATCGGGGCCGTGCTTACCTATGCACGCTTATGTGTGTGATCCGAATAGTTTAGCGCAGTGAGTAGACGGGCGATTTATTATGTCTACTTGCCTTAGAATGCATTGGTCATTTGAAAGAATGCTATTGTTTTGCATCGATTCTCTGCGAGAGGGGCTTTGATTGTCTACCCTAGAACTTTTCCCTTTAGGTACCGTGCGAGGTGACGACGGGGCATTAGTGATCGATGGTGCTTCAGTGACGGACCTTGTAAAACAATTCGGAACACCGCTATACGTCTACTCGGAAAACACATTACGAGCATCATGTCGTGCGTACACACAGCCCATTAGCGAGTTGTATCCGGATTCAACCGTGATGTTCGCAGCAAAATCGTATTTAGACCCTACAATTGCCTCTATAGTGGGTGAAGAGGGGCTGGGAGTGGAAACTGTAAGTGGATCCGAAATGCAGACTGTGCATCGTGCAGGAATATCACCAGAACTAATCACACTGCATGGCAACAACAAGCTCATTGACGAAATAGATCAAGCTGTAGATCTCGGAATAGGCCACTTAGTAGCCGATGGAATAGATGATTTACAGTTAATTGCTGAACGAGCGCAAAGATCAAACACTATCGCTAACGTTCTTCTTCGATTGACTCCAGGGATATCTGCCCATACTCATGAATACATACGCACAGGGGAAATCGACTCGAAATTCGGTATCCCTATTGCTAATGGACAGGCCGCAGACGCCGTCCGACTGGCACTCAGCTTACCCGGAGTCAAGTTAGTTGGCTATCACGCCCATATTGGATCGCAGATCTTTGACGTCAATCCATTTAAAGGCAACATTAAAGCCCTCATCGATTTCACAATACAGATGGAAGCCGATACCGGATATTTTCCGGAAGCTATTTCGCCTGGTGGAGGAGCGGGTGTACGCTACGAGGAGCAAGATTCTGGACTGAGCCCTGAATCACTCGTAAAAGAGATTGCTCAGAGCCTAATCGACTATCTACCAGATACACGCAGACCACATCTAATATTGGAACCTGGCCGTTCCATAATTGCCCGGTCAGGTGTTGCGGTGTACACAGTAGGAACTATCAAGCGAATCCCTGAAGTGAGGACTTATGTGGCAGTAGATGGTGGAATGGCTGACAACATTAGACCGGCCCTTTACGGCGCTAATTACACGGTTGTTTTAGCAAATAGAAATAGCACTGGCCCCACCGAGACTGTATCAGTCGCTGGACGCTATTGTGAGTCCGGAGACATTTTATTCAATAACGTTACTTTGCCTGAACTTAACCGGGGAGACTTACTCGCTTCAGCTACTTCAGGCGCATATGGAATGTCTATGGCCAGCAACTACAATATGGCTTTGCGTCCTGCTGTAGTTATGATCGATAAAGGCAGAGCCCGCCTAACAAGACGTCGAGAAACCATACAGGACATTTGGAATGTGTTCCCTAACCAATACTGACGAAACACTCACTTCAGAGTTAACAGCCAATTGGATAGCACAGTCACCTCGTCTTCGGAGAGGCCAAGATTAGGCATCAAGGTACCTGGCTTGACGGACGGAGGATCTAGTAGCCACTCACGTAAATTGTCCCCATTCATTTCAAGACTATCAGCAATTTGAGATCTGCCACCTAACCCGGTTAAGTTAGGCCCTGTCTCCCCAACCGCACCAGCAACGCCTGACACAACATGACATCCCCCACAACCCTTCTCAATAAACAAAGCAACAGCCTTCTGAGACTCATCGTTTGTGGATAATTCCGCCACATCATTGGTGGAGACCTCAACCACCTTCGATCCTGACACTAACACGCCCAGGTCCATTGCCTGAGGGCTCTGCGTGGGCAACGATGCATATGCGCGGTACTTATGGCTTGCATCACTCATACGACCTTCTTCAAAGATCCATAGCACAGCAAGTACAAAAACTATCGTAATCCCTACAGTTGACGCTATGAATATTTGAATTTCTATTCTGTTAGGCATACGGGTAAACCTGGGTCGGAGCGAATATCTCACGCTTTTCTATACTATTTATGTCTGTCCTGACTTCTAAAGCGCCACCCCTTACACGCATTTTGTGAACAGCTAAAGGCCTAGGGGCCGGGCCGGCGAGATTAACACCTCGATTGTCGTAAATCGAACCGTGGCACGGACACTCAAATCGCTCAGTATCAGGATTGAACGGCACTTTACAACGCAAATGCGAGCACCTTTGGCTTAAAGCCATAAATCCATCATCATACCTAGCAACATACACCTCCTGCTCAGCAAAGAATCTAACGTCGCCAATCTGATAATCCGACGGCAATCCAACAGCAGTCCACTCCTCATCCGCCTTTGCTGCATTAGGCCACAGATACCGAGCAATAGCAGCCAATGAAACTAATGGGCCAAGACCAAATATCACACTAGAAAACATGCCTCTGAACAATGATCTTCTAGCTATCTGGGATAACGGGGACTTACTAGCTGGCATAGTTGTTCACAATTTTCCAATTACCCCTTAAAAACATCATAGATTTACTGAGGTTTTTGAATCTGACTAGGAACATCCCATGGAGCGTAAATCTCCATAGAAGGACCTCGCATAAACGTGCCAACAAACCCTAAAACAAGCAAGGTAACTACAGATGCCGTAAACAAGGCCATCACTATTTCTCTTGAGGAGGCCTGCATCGTTTTCCTGACCAAGATAGCAAGCACACCAAACAAAATTAGCAAGAGCGTCAGCGGAAGAACACCTTCCCAAATCAAGGCCGACCATTCTGCCAAACTCAGAAACCCAAAAAACAATATATGTTCTGGCCAACCGGATGGAGTCACGCCACCAGACAACTTAGTAAAATTCAGCGCGTCATTTATTGCTGGAAACAAACTCCCATCGTAATTAAAAAGCTGAAAGGTACACCAGAACACTGTCACTGAGACCGCAGAAGCCACAGTCACTTTTGCCCCAGATAATCCACCAAACCATCTGCCAGGTGAGTCAGTAGATCGGTCAACAAATGGAACCAGCACCCATCCCAGAAGAATCAGAGAAGGTAATATGACCCCTCCTACAACAGGATTTACATGGATCAACAATTCTTGTACATTCGCAAAAAACCACGGTACCTTTGCCGGGTTTGGGGGAACAGAAGTATCAGCAGGTATACCCAACTGGGGTTCGGCGACGGCTGAGACTAACACCACTACCAAAACCACCAGCAAAGCTAAGATAATCTCGGTCAGTAGTACACCGGGCCACGCCATAACCGTACCCACACTTGTCGGACGCGTTCTCGCTGAATCCGAATCCGCCCCCTTTGCTAAAGCCATCAGCCCATAAGACTTAGAATCTTTCGATGCAAAGGCACCATCCACTCTACCAAGCTTTTCAAAATCATTTTTCATACTTTAAAACCTAGCCTTTGTAGACGGCAATTCCAAATCGTCCGGACCGGACGCTAACCCTCCATCTCGTCGCACCCGCCAAAGATGCATACCAGTTAAAACGAGTAATAATCCAGGAGTCACAACAAAGTGCAATACGTAAAAGCGAGTTAGCGTAGCCTGCCCCACCTCATTACCACCAATGATGAGTGTACGAATGTGCTCTCCAAAAATAGGTCCTTGAGCCAGCACTTCGGCCCCCACCGCCACTGCCCAATAGGCATTTTGATCCCATGGAAGCACATACCCTGTAAATACCATAAGAAGGGTCACCATCAACATAACCATGCCTATAACCCAGTTACCTCGACGAGGCTTGCGATAAGCACCTGTGTAAAACACACGTAACATGTGTAAAAAAGCAAATAGCACAAGCCCATGGCCAGACCATGTATGAAGATTGATTATTAATGCACCAAACGCCACGTCCGTCTGTAAAGCCAACATGCTGGCGTACGCTTTGTCCACACTAGGGATATAGTTGAACATCAGCAAAACACCGCTGACCAAGTACAAGACAAACAGGTACAGGGTTATTAACCCTAAACCGAAAGTATAATTCCATTTGAGACTACGCTTTCGGACACGCACGGAATGGACCGTCAAGAATGCGCTAGCAAATATTGCCTTAGCACGGTCAGTAAAATTGTCCGGATATCCTTGTCTAAGGACCGCCCTCAATGCTCTATCAGTAGGTGTGATCGGGGAACGTGGCGCCATCTTAATCCAAAACCATAGTTTCTAGTTCAATACTCTCACAAAACGAGAACCACTCCATATTTATAGCATCGGTTGGGCATGCCATCGCACATAAACCGCATCGAGTGCAAATATCCTCATCCTTAATTATCAAAGCCGATCCTCCTGCATCATCTTGTGATCGCTGACGAAAATGGTCAAGAGGCTCTCCGTAGTGTGAAAGCACCAACGAATCCACGTCTACTCCCTTGACTTCACCAGCACCCACGATATTAAGGCAGAGGTAAGGGCAAACGTCCACACACTCCCCACAATTTATACATGAATGACTATCAAATACGGTGTTTACATTACATTTCAAACATCTAGCTGCCTCGTTACAAGCGTCATCTTCAGAGTAACCAATCTCCACAACATCCCCAGACACTCTGAATTCAGGATCTAGAACATCGGGAGCTATTTTCGGAGCAGTCAAATATCCTGGCACCTGATAGTCGTCAGGATTCATTGCCAGCATCTGCCCAACCCGCTTAATCCCTATCGACCTGCCCTGCACAGTACTCTCCAAGCCACAAGCAGCTATATGACCACTAGCGACCGCATCGATGATTGAAGATCGGCCAGTAGCAGCTTGGCCCGCAGCAAACACCCTGTCCATTTCTGTAGCCCCAGTGGCTTGGTCAATATTCAGCACCCCTTTTTCCCTTGGCAAATCGATCGAAATATCACTAGGAGCCGATCCCACTGAAACAACTAATGTGTCCGAGTAAATACTAGCTTCTTGATCAGAATTGTTTCGAGAAACTATATTCACCCCAGTCAAGGTACCAGCATCACTGTCTATGGATTGGAATTCCCACCCCAGATAGATAGAAACCCCTTCTAACTTTGCTTGCTGTATTTCAAACTTTGACACGTCAATCTGGTTGGCAACTAGCCGAACGTTGATGGCATTTCCTTGCTGCATTTGCAAACGAACCGCGGCTCGAGCTGCATCTATTGCGTCTTGAGCGCCTCCAACCACAGTCACAGAATCCCCTATTCCCTCACCAACATCACCGTTCCAATGATCTAATAAGTCGTAGGAGCAAATTACCCCTTTAACATCATGTGGGACTTCTTGTTTCAATTTGCGCCCCCCCATCCCTACTGCTATTAGCAAATACTCAAATTCACCCAGCAGACTATCGACCGTAACATCCACCCCAAGTCGGACACCGTACCTAATTTCAACTCCTGGCATTTCTAGAATCGAGTAGCATTCCTTCATAACGTCTTCCGCATTAAGCCGATAGCTAGGAATCATACGTGCCATGGTCCCACCGGGAGCCGAATGAGCCTCAAGGATAGTCACATTGTGACCCAACAACGCCAAATCATGTGCTGCAGTAAGTCCTGCTGGTCCAGCACCAACAACCCCAATCCTTGCGCCACTCTTGCGTTCAACTCCATAACGATTCACATAATCGAGGAGGGCTGCAACAGAAAATGCAGTATGCGAATTTTCGGGAGCATTAAGTTTTCCCCCCAATTCAAAAGGATCCTGCTGATCAGGGAATTTATCATTAATGAATTTCTTCAAATTCTTTATTTCAATTGGAGCATCCACATTCCCTCTGCGACATGAATCCTCGCAAGGGGCGTAGCACGCAGTGCCACACACAGATGAGAAAGGATTCGGCTGTCTCGATATCAACCATGCATCCCTATAATCTCCACGCTGCACTGCAGTGACAGCCCCTCTGGCGTCAGTCTGCACCGGACACCCTGAGGAACAAGTCACATTATTGCGATAATATTCCAGACCGGGCACCTCTAAGGAATAGCGTTGCCCAACGGCCAGATTAAATTCTTGCGGAGTAACCGCCATAAAGCCGATCAAATCTCCTAATGAAATTGGGGACGGAAAGCCGATGGAATTCTATATCGTAGCCATCCCACTAGGCAAAAGAATACGCCGGCAATGGTATAACCATTACTGTCATTCCAAATAAACACCAACGGACATCTGTATGTAGGGCCCCATAAATTACGCCGAACAAACTACCAACAATTATTGATTATCTTTGCATAATATACAACGGTGATCGCAATAGCCATTGTTTAAATCCGGAGGACTTTCGTATGAAAACGACTTTTATACTTGCTATCGTTTCCCTCGTATGGCTGGTGCACAGAAGAGTGTTCAGTGCCTGGAGATCACTTCAAGCCCCAGTCCCTACTGAATCTCTAGTGACTAATGGACAAACCACGACAATAAATGGCCTATCCATTCACTTCAGAGAGGTCGGTTCTGGCGATCCTATAGTTTTGACACGCTGGCCATTTGGTTCGACAAGCGGGTGGTCAGCACTTGCAGACGAATTGAGCAAGAATTACCGAGTTATTAGCGTTGACTTACCCGGAGTCGGCCTGTCTGCAAAGCCTATCGGTGTATCTTATACACCAAAAATGCAAGGGCAACATTTGGCAAGTTTTATTGAAACAATGTGCCCCGAAGGAGCGCAGTTAGTGGGAGGAGGAATGGCATGGTCCGCGTGCCAAGAGGCGGCCCAGTATCGTCCGGACCATGTACTCAGTTTACTTGCGATTTCCCCTACATTGATACCTGCAGATTTTGCGAAAGGAACGGCTTTTATGGAGCGTATCATCTCAATAATCACTCAGAGCCAAATAGCCTCAAAACACTTATTATTCGCAGGTCAGTTGCCCTCAGGACCCAGCACCGACGCCACGCTCCGATCTTGGCAATCGGAGATCAAAACACCAGGGGCCCAACCCGCTTTGGCCTCAATGCTTCTTGAGCTTTCAAACCACATTCAGCCGAGTCAAGTAACTCTGCCAAGCAGCACCATAATTATAGGATCCAGAGACAAAATATTAGCCAATGACGAGCTCTTTAGAACATTATCAATAGGCGATGTTCACTTACTCCCACACTGCGCCCATTTTCCTGAGATAGAAGACCCCATCCAAGTAGCAAAACTAATCAGTGCAACCAGATATCTTTAGGGCTTCATGGTGGGCACACCATTCTAATTCGTCGTCCAGCTCGGACAATTCAAACCCAGGTTCATAGCGCTGGCATGCTAAATTTATAAGATGGTCCGCAAAATGTGGGTTTTTTGGTAATAGAGAACCATGCAAATACGTTCCATAAGCCACCTCAAGCTTAGCCCCTTCAGTATTATCAACAAAATTGTTGCCAGATCCGACCAATACCTTTCCTAATGGGTCAACACTTGCACCGAGGTATGTTTGTCCTCCATGGTTCTCATAGCCCACTAATTTCCCTTTCTCTAACTCTACGACTATATTCCCAACGGCTCGACGGGATTGCCTTCCAGGGTGGATGGTCTCCATATCGAAAATACCCAGCCCAGATATTTCCAATCCATCTGCATCCACATATCGCATACCCATCAACTGAAACCCTCCGCACACAGCCAACATAACCACTCCGTTCTCACAAGCATGCCTCACAAAGTTACCGACGGCACCCTGTAACGCGTTACTAGCCTCCAATTGTTGCCTATCCTGACCTCCACCAACAATTAACAGGTCTACATGGAGGCCATCCAAATCTGCCTCATTATTGATCTGATGAATTGCAACCTGTATCCCTCTCCATTCCGACCTCCTTATCAGACATTCCACATTTCCTCGATCTGCATAAATATTCATCAAGTCAGGAAATAGATGCCCCACCGACAATTGCATTATTTCCTATACTCCCTTGCTATCCCCATACTGACTAGTTCTTGTCGAAACTCAAGCATCGCTGTGTAAGTGGCCAAGACATATAGGTGCTCCCTCGCCCTACACAATGCATTTTCAAGTGCATTCCTCACATCCTTATGGACGTAGGACAAGTCGTCAGCATTACATTCAGCGTATTTAAGCCTCAATGCCATATCAGCACATCGACTACCGGAAACAGTGATTGATCTTAGGTTCAACATTGAAAATTCGACGTCCCAAACCCAGGATACATCCTGTCCATCTGCCACCCCATCATTCAATAGAACCATCACATCTGTCGGGGTTTCAAGACCTGCCAAACCCCGAATGACTTCATTTGCTCCTGTTGGATTCTTGATTAGTAATAAGGTCATCACTTTGCCGTCGATATGAAATGCCTCACCTCTCCCAAAGACGCTAGAAGTTTTTGATAACACATCCATTATGCGTTGCGGTTGTATTCCCAACCCACTTACGTAAGCGGCACATGACGCTGCAACTCCATTGTAGATATTAAACAAGCCGGGCAACGGCAAATTAACCTCTATTGATTCTGGCCCAAAAGTCATACTAAAGCGGGATGAAGTTAGTCCTTGTATTTCCTTCACGGCACCAATACAGCTGGATTCAGGATGAGCGAATCCACACCCTCTACACACAAAATCTCCTAGATGAGAATAACTGCAATAACTGTACTGCAAAGGATTCGAGCACCGAGGGCATAAGGAGGAATCCGACCATTGGTCAGGTTCAGCAGCATTTAAGTTATGGCTAGTTACCCCAAAGGGAATCTTTTCTCCGGAATAACCAGTCGCCACAAATGCTAATGACGGATCATCCGCGTTAAATATCAACCTGGTCGCTCCTTCAGTTTGCATAAGCAGACTACGCCATAAGCGGGCTATAGAATCTAATTCACCATACCTATCTAACTGGTCCCTAAAAAGATTCGTCAGTATTAACGCCCGTGGAGTCATAGCTGGAAGCAACTGGCCGAGAGCAGCCTCATCAATTTCAAAAACGCCAATTGCGCCGGAATCCACCACCAGTTTTCCGCGCCAGTCGCAATGTGGCAAAACGGAACTTAATATTCCTCGGGTTAAGTTGGACCCGCTAGCATTATGAATGACCTCGATTCCTGATCTACCAATGATTTCAGCCAATAGATGGCTGGTGGTCGTTTTGCCATTGGTCCCGGACACCAGCAACACTCCTAGTGGAATTTGATTCAGTAGATCAATGAGGTAGTTGGAATGCAACATCTCAGCTATCCGACCAGGAAAAGCCGTGCCTCGTCGACCGCATAGATGTAGTACCCATACGGCCAACCTAGCTATAAGGCAAGCTACGAATTCCCTCATTTTTTCAATCCCTCTTCCCCAAAAATCAAATATGATCACGTTGACTTGAGACATTTTCCAACAATCAACATCCAACGAATTGATTGGATTTCACAGATTTACGCTTAACATTGGCTTCATGGCAAGCAATATTAGGTCAATCTATAGTGATTAACTCATCAAGAAGCATTCAAATATGCCCAACAAATACATACGAGACTCAGCAAGCATTAGCATCTATTCGCAGTAAGGGACATTTTGCATATATAAGTGAATCTGTGTCTAGCCCATGGGGGCGTGCCTTTAATGACCAGACTGTTGGTAACCAAGATCGCCTTGTTGCAATATCACTCCAAAAAATGTCCGGTATCCATGAATTAGACCGAACTAATATGACCGTGACAATCGGTGCCGGAATTAGTTTCGAACAACTGCAGTTAGGCCTGGCAAACACTGGATTAGAATGGCCTGTCCAAGGATTACCAGGGCAATCGTCGGTCGTCGAAGCTATCTTGGCCGGTATAGCTAAAGTGAACTCAGCTTTATTCCCAGATATCCGACCGTGGGTATTGGGATCCACTCTGGTTACAGGAACTATGAAAACCGTCCATTCAGGTGGATCAACTATGAAAAATTCATCGGGGTACGCGCTAACCAGGGCATTGATTGGAAGCCATGGCGTTTTTGGGGTGCCGACCGAGCTAAAGTTACGACTTCGCCCAAACACTGAAACATCATCACAAACACTAACCGGAAGTCACTTTATGTACGAATCCTTAGAGTCTGCTCTTTCAGACCCAGCCATGGCGCAAAGGTTGGAGATTAGTATTGACCAAATGTCAATATTGACCACGCTATATTTAGCCGGCTCCGATGGGGCCCAATACAAATCAACTTGTTCATCAGTCAGTAGACCCACACACTTCGCTAAAGACAAGAATATTGGCAAAACAGATCACCTATTCATTCCACGTCACAACGAATTTATGATTAAATGGCAGGCATCACCATACAAGTGCTGTCAAATTGCCGAAAACATAATCGGCACTGGCTCAGTTCGTGATGTGTTGATTCTTCCGTTACAGCGAATGGGATTTGCAGTATCGGATGATGCAAATTTTACAAGATATATTCAGGAAACCGGACTTGAGTTTAGCAGGCTCCCATTCTCCGAGTTGGCCGTCCGGGCCCTGCACGAGAACCCGATCGTGCAAGCGTTAAACCCTGAAGGACTGTTGCGATAATTTGCACGCCTCGGGGCGTAGCTCAGCCCGGCAGAGTGCATCGTTCGGGACGATGAGGTCGGAGGTTCAAATCCTCTCGCCCCGACCAATTCAGGATGGATCGGACAATACGATAACAGTAATTGCCTAAATCCTAATCACAGCCAACTATCAGTCCAGTGTAAGTTTATACAATCCCCGAGTAGGAGCACTTTCTGAATAAAACCCTGTTGCCTTAATTATTACTTGGGTGGGATCAGAATCCACCGGGCTCAATTTCACGTAAAATGAATCCCTGTCTATAACCTGAGCACCCGGGCTATACAGCCACAAATTAGCGTCTTCACCATTCCTCATAACACGTGATATGTATGATGGTTGATCATCATGGTCCCAAGCGCCCATAAACCACTGTGTCTTTTTACCTGCATCCGATATGTATGCGCGAGCCCCATTCTCCACGTCATAAAGAACTGGATAACCTGTAAGAAGAGACACTTCCCACGGATCCACATTGCCTGTAGTTAATACAGTAGCACCGGGCGGTAATTCCTTGCTCATCCATCGCAAATAAGCTCGCTCTTCAGCTCTGTTAACCATAGCCGGTAACAATGTTGTCATTCCTACAATAACAGCCGCCGTCACGCTAAGCACAAACCCCACAATAATCTGATGCGATTTAAGGCCTGACAACAATTTGCTTGCCTGTAAATTATTTGTGATCCACGTGTGTAGAGACGAGCCAATGAAAGCAGCCGCAAAAATGTAAAGGGTATACAAGAGGTAGTTTGAATGTCGCTGATGAATGACAAGGTCGACTGTCACTAAAAAAGCGATGGTCATCGGAAGCCACACCAACATAATGACTCTTGAAAATGGCATAAATATCCATAGCAGAGACACAAACAATATTCCTGTAGAAGCACTTGAACCTATATACAAGTGCGCCAGTAATGATGACAGACCTAAAACTCCAGCCCCCACAAACCCCAAGGTGTCGCCACGCGCTAAACATCGATCGCGAGCTGTCACACACGTAGCCAATAATAGTAGTAATCCGACTATCGGGAACCAAGGAAAAGCTAACACCACATGCCTTTCAAAAAATTCCGTTGCAAAGTATCCAAAATGAGTAATGTAGGAGCCAACTGCCTTTATCCCTGTTTCTAGCCCTGTCACCCCACCATCCGAAAACCGATTTAAGAGCCGATCAGTACGGTCGCTACCTTGCTCGTAAATCGCAAAATTAAATAAAGATTCAACACCTACCCATTGCCCAGCGATCAATTGAGCGCACCAAGCTATTACGGGAAGCCCCAGGACTATCATCACCAGTGGTAGCATTACGTAAGTTATGGACAAAGTCCTCCCTCTTTCCATTAACCACCCTCTCCAAACAACAAAAAATGTGATGAATGCCCACCAGACGGCAATATACGGTCTGGTGCCATGACTTACAGCAAACATCATTAATGACAGCCCAAACAGAGAACTCGTGAGAATGCTAGGGTTTCTGATCAGCGCCACGAATGTCGCTAACGATATCGCGGTTACCAAAAAGACTAGGCCGTCAGACCACCCGTTGAAAGCAA
This sequence comes from uncultured Chloroflexota bacterium, assembly GCA_913043205.1. Taxonomy (GTDB): domain Bacteria; phylum Chloroflexota; class UBA11872; order UBA11872; family VXNJ01; genus CAJWLF01. The sequence goes on from CAJWLF010000010.1 coordinate 29,970, forward strand.
ACCACATTTGGACAGGATCAGACGCCACCATGATTCCGACCAAAATGGCACCTATAGATCCGCCGCCAATTCGTAAAACTGTCCATGACGCAAGAAGCGCTATAAAAGAGCTAAGCACAGCTAATACTAGTGCAGTAGCTTTAAACCCTAATTCAAGGCCAAGCATACTCAGCAAGGCTGTCAGAATAGGAGTGTACAACCAGCCTTCATTATGCAGCGTACTAAAAACCGACCAGGATCCTCCGTTGAGGATTGAAATCGCGTATTGATTCCAAGTCTCACCATGCCCTAAACCCCAACCATCCCACCAGGGGGCAAAATCTAGCTGTACGAAACGTGATAATCGAATTATGAGCGTTGTCAAGAATATAGTTGTCAGTATCCCTGCATACAGATGCTTGTTGCCAGATACTGTTTTCCCTACAGACGGAACTGGACTAGCATTTCGCTGCAGAAATTGTTCCGACAACACAATTGCCCACATAACCGAAGCAGCAGCACCCAATAACGACGATATTTCCGGGCTGATCAATGGGATCTGAAAAGACAAAGAGCGGTGATTTAATACAGACTCAGACCAAGCCTGCACTGTGGTATCTGTGATAAGCAAACAACAATAAGCCGCGATTGATAGGCCTATCGCAATCAAAAGCGACACAGATCTGTATCCCATAATGCGAACAGTCGATGAAACACATATTGTTAGCGTTAAGCCTGCCACGCCTACCAATTGACGCCCAACCACCCCATTTTCGGGCAACATAATCTCTTTGCTGAACCAAACCACCGCAGCACCGATGAGAATGTACAAGCCCGATAAAAACAAATATATAGAAACGCCCAGCAACACTCCTCTTTTTAGTAATGCAAGCAGAGAAAGACAAGCTATTCCCAGCATAGAAATAATTACGGAACCCACTATTTTGTTGTCTTGGCTTAACAGCATTGCAATATGGCCAGGCCCAATATCCCGTGACAACCGATAAGCCAAATCTATGTGCCCTCCGGCAGGGACACCATTCGTCTCTATCGAAAACTTATAGGTATCCTCTGTCGTAACGCCAATCTCTATAGCCGAGGACTCATTCGACACGATCCCTCTGAGTCTAATCGTTGTGCCCTCAGCAATATTTAGTGGCCGAAAACTCCAATTTACGCTGGCCCAGTCTCTGTCTCGCATCACCATGTTGACCACCCCATCCCGAACGACTCGATCATCATGAAACAAGCTTAGGTTCAAGCGGGCCTGCCCAGGAGTCAGAACTCTGGCCGGGAATGCAATTGAAGAAACATATCTGGCGGGAAGAATTATATTTTGCTCAAATCCACCACCAGGTTCTATAGGCCCAACGTGAAATTTACGTTCAACATATCGATCATCCACTGCTCCATCCCAATGTATAAAACCCATCATCACACCCGAAGATATCCATGCGACCAGCGTTAAGCCCATAGCTATTGCTGACAACACTCGGGGATTGGCAAGTGGACGCCATTGTCTGTTTGTTATTTCCGACATAAATGCCCCACGTTCACTTCCGAAGAAAATGGCATGCACAGCAGAGTGTTGTCAGCATAGGTTATGATGTGTCTCTCTTTTTAATATGGCTACAAACGAATTATGTTCCGTAGAATTTAGATTATCAGGGAGTACGCCGGTCTGATTTCCAATCGCACCTCCGATAATCGTAATCATTTTGATCTTCCTGCCTCCGAATACGAAGCAATACAGTCCCGAAACATTTATTATCATCAAACACTTTGGCAGCTTCATCAAGATATCATTCCACCTGGCAAACGGGTCTTAGAACTAGGTTGTGCTACAGGACGCCTACTAAAAAGTCTGAACCCCGATTTCGGGGTAGGAGTCGATCATAGTGAAAAGCTACTCGCAACTTCTAGCTTAAAGAACGATTCTTTTAGGTTTGTAGCAGCCGATGCACATTCGATACCAATACAGTCACAATTCGATTTCATTGTTGCCAGTGATTTATTAGGTCACCTTGACGATGTGCTGACTTCATTACGAGAAGTAAAAAACGTCCTTCGTTCAGACGGTCGCTTAGTTATCACTTCATACAATGCCATTTGGCATCCTATCCTAAGCCTAGCTGAAAAAATAGGGCTCAAGATGCCAGTTCCGAACCAAAATTGGCTTAGCGTGAACGACATAAAAAACTTATTACAACTTTCAGGGTTCGAAGTTGTTGATCATGGCTTGAAGATGCTGTTTCCTTACCATATTCCTGTAGTCTCGCATATTGCCAATCGATTTCTTGCACGATTGCCCGTATTAAAACACTTGTGCCTCATCCAATGGTTCGTCGCGCAACACAAAGCACAATTCAAAGGAGCGGAAAAATCAGTATCCGTGGTAATCCCGTGTCGTAATGAAGCTGGCAACATACGCGAATGCATAGATCGCGTGCCAAATATGGGGTCAAAGACTGAAATTATTGTCATAGACGGTTCATCTACCGATGGCACTTACGAGATCGTTGAACAAATGTTGTCTAGCGGCAAATACCCAAATTTAAGGTTGATGCACCAGCTCGAATCCAAAACGTCTGGTCGATATATAGCAGGCTCTAAAATGATGCTTCCTGAAGGCAAGGGCGATGCAGTCCGCAAAGCATTTACAAAAGCAACTGGAGACATAGTCATGATTCTTGACGCAGACATGACAGTCCAACCGGAAGATCTCCCAAATTTTTACAGACCTCTACGAGACTCCCAAGCCCAATTTGTAAACGGTGTGCGATTGGTATACCCGCACCATGATCGGGCTTTTCGAGCACTAAACTTGTTGGGCAACAAGATTTTTAGTCTGATTTTCACCTGGCTGCTCAAACAGCCGGTCAAGGACACGTTATGCGGCACCAAAGCCTTACGGCGCTCAGACTACCAACGTATAGCGCATGGACGAGCGTATTTCGGCAATATTGATCCTTTTGGTGATTTTGATTTACTTCTAGGAGCTGGAAAGCTCAACATGCAAATTGTGGACATGCCTATCCGATATCGAGAAAGGACATCTGGCGATACGAAAGTATCAGTTTGGCAACATGGTCCACTATTGCTACGGATAACTCTGGTAGCAATATACAAAATGAAGTTCCGGCCTTTAATTGCTAATCTTTTAAACAGAAGATCTAGCTGACACTCCTAGCCATCTAGATTTGAGTCGTTTTGCTGTTTGGACAATCGACGCCTGACAACAAAATCAAAGACTCTTTGCTCGAATAAATTAGCAGGCTGAAACTTTCCGGAAACAACACCATATATTGTTCGGATCAACCGCTTCGGATGCAACAAATAACTTAGGCTGTAAAACAAGCTCATTCCCATAATTCGGTAGGCGCCAAGCTCCCATCCTGGCACCGCACGACAATACGATTCCAGAATCGTAAAATCAAACTGAATTAACAGGTCGTCGAAGTAGTCATCATTTGGTTCAGGTATCCTACCTTCCTTGCAAAGCTCCGCATACAGCTCTGATCCAGGATAAGGTGTAAATATAGCCACGTTACAATCATCAACTCCCCGAACAGCCATCTTCACACAGAAAGCCACAGTACTCCATATGCTTCGCCTCCCTTCAAACGGGAATCCTATTATCAAGTTTATTTTGACCGTGTGACCGATCTTTACAGCCTGACGCACACTCTCAGACAGATTCCCAATCTTGAGCCGTTTTTTAACTGCATCGAGAGTGTCCTGACTAGCACTTTCAGGGGCATACACCAAAAACTTACATCCACTGTCGTAAATAGCAGTGAGGGTCTCCTCGTCAAGAGCTTCCGATCGCGTTCCCGACGGCAACTGCCAATTTATATCCAAACCCCGACTATTCAGCTCTTGACAAAATCGCAGAATCCAATCCTTCTTTACAATAGCCGTCAAATCGAAGAAATCTATGCTTTGAGCTTGATACCGATCTATAAGAAACTCTATTTCATCTACCACAGCACTGACATCCCTCATTTGATACCGAGTTGTCCACATGAATGGGTTTGAACAAAATGTGCACTGATAAGGACAGCCTCTGGTGGCCAATATCGGCATATTCCTACTATGTCCAATACCCATACTCCAGTTGGGTATAAAATAATTCTCTATATCAATCAAATGCCATGCAGGGTAAGGCAAATTATCAATGTCTTCTATCCGTCGACTAAGCGTTCCACCAATGAATTGACCAACTTCATCCAGATACGATACGCCTGATGGCGCCACATCAGATTGGGCATAGTAAATATGATGAACCAGTTCGAGTAAGGTCAATTCACCTTCGCCAGAAACAACATAATCAATATGTGGACATGACTTCATCAAATGCTCGGACATAGCCGTAGAATGCTCACCTCCTGCAACTATGGTCATCTGTGGAAAGGCAGACTTAATATCTTCTATCAGTCTTCGATGTAATGGCCACTCCTGCGAAAACATTAGGGAAACCCCCAATACCTCAGTCTCTGGATCGATCTTTGAGATAATTTCCTCGCCCGAGAGTCCTTGCATTTTATATCGACCATCCGGCGACTTGGACATGCGATCTATGGCATCTCCCTGTGCATCTATTATGCCGACCGGGTAACCAGCCAACTCGAGCAAAGCCGCTAGATAAGCAGGCCCCATCGGAGGGGTAACCACCGCGCTATACGTGTTTTTCGAATACACCCCAAAAGGGCGAAGTAATTGAATCTTTCTGTGTTCATGCGGCTTTGCCTTAAACGCATCCAAGGCATCCCGGATTTTCATTGGATTGGTGGGTTGAATAGTTCTAATTTGCCGCTGATTCTTTTTTCTTTTTGATGGCAATGATACAGACAAACTAGAGACCCACTAATTCGCGAATGCGAGACGTTTGAAACATGTGTATGTAAGAATATAGCCAACAGCAAACTAGCATTACAAGGAACTCCAACAAACCTTATTTGCCGCCTATCCTAATTCCGCTGCAATATCAGCTACCGCATCTATCACCTGTTGTTGCTCATCAATTGTAATACCTGGAAATAGCGGTAGCGATATCGTTGAGGATCCTATCGCTTCAGCGTTAGGATATTGACCCTCGAAACACCCGTAGTTACTTTCATAGTGGGACATCAGATGGATGGGACGAAAATTTACAGCCACGCCTATTCCACGCTCCTGTAATCCGTGCAAGAAGGCATCGCGAACATCCGGATCCACCCGGATCGTAAACAGATGCGCTGCATGACGCAAATTATCTATACGACGCATTAAAGCAATCCCTTGTACTTTGGCAAAGGATTCATGATAAAAGTTATATGCATTAATGCGAAGACGATGTAACTGTGCGATACGTTCTAATTGGCCGATAGCCAAAGCCGCCTGAATATTATTCATGTTCGCTTTCCAACCGGCATTCACCACGTCATAGTGCCTGTATAAACCTGTATAACGATCGGCTGCATCAGCACTCATCCCATGCAATCTGAGCGTCCTCAACCGGTCAGCCAAGCTTTCATCATTAGTTACCACAGCCCCTCCCTCTCCAGACGTTATATTTTTGGTAGCATAAAAACTCAAGCAGGCAGCATTAGAATGACTGCCCAATCCATAATCATTCCGTCGAGCTTCGAGCGCATGAGCGGCATCTTCAATCACATGCAAGTTGTAATTGCCAGCTATTTCGCCGATAGCTTCCATATCACACATTTGGCCATACAGATGAACCGGAATAATGGCCTTTGTTCGTTCCGTTACTGCCGCTTCAACCTGTTCAGGCGCTAGATTTCCTGTATCCAGATCGACATCTGCGAATACTGGGCGAGCCCCAACATGAAAAATAACGTTAGCTGTAGCGACAAAACTCATTGGCGTCGTTACCACCTCGTCGCCCGGCCCGACACCCATCGCAATCAGACAAAGATGCATAGATGACGTACAGCTCATAGTACCCACTGCAAATCCAGTGTTCGTATAATCTGCTAATTTTGATTCGAAATCAGCAGTAACTTGTCCCGTGGTTAAAAAGTTTGTTCTTAACACTGAGGACACCCGTTCAACATCAGATTCATCGACTGCTGATCTGAAAAATGGTACCTTATTCAACTGGCTCACTATTCCATCATCCGGGCGGATATCATCTTAGAGTCATCAAACATTAACTTAAACCACCTGCGTTGCGCCAAAATAAGAGCTAAAACCTCCGGCTGGCCATCTACCAAAAGGGACTAGGCAGAATTTGTTTCGTATACCTATCATCAGTCGGCTGCTCAGATATAGCGGGGAGGTCGAATTTTTAGAAGCAGACGCTACTACAGATAATTTTAACCTTGAGGTATATAAATGGATGATGGACTGGTTAAACATGGACTTAACAGAAAAACGCATACTAGATGCCGGATGCTGGAACGCACCATTTGAACACTACCTAAAGAAAAACAACATAGATGCATCTTGGGTAGGATTGGACCTAAATCAAACAGCTCTCAAGTCGATTACTATTAGGAGCCCCAAAGCCCCAGTGGTTATCGGGGACCTGACAAAAGAGTTACCATTTGCCCATGATTCCTTCGACGTCATAGTGTATTTGCAAGCATACGAGCATTTGCCAAAAGGGAAAGACCGAGATTCGTTGAAACACTTGGCGAAATTACTCAAGCCAAATGGCACACTGATACTATCGACTCAGCTAAATAGTCCGCTAACTGTACTGGACCCGGCATGGGTTTTAGGACATAGACACTATTGGCCTGGCGACCTTCGTAAATCGGCCGAATTAGCCGGCTTACATGTTGTCAATGAAGCTGCCTCTGGCGGCTTTTGGCAATACATGGATGTAATGGGGCTATATTTCGCCAAGCATGTCTTTAGACGCAAGTATTCCACACCAAATTGGATGAAGAATTTGTGTGTAAAAGAATTCACACCACACTCAAAACTGACATCGACTATGTATTGGCTCAGATGTCAGAAGAAAGCGACAGTCGATGCTAAATGAAGATCCAATGGCACATCGCAATGGGGAGCATAGCGGCCAGCTTATGGTATTACAAAACGAGGAGACACAGCGGATTACCAACATTTCTCATAGCTAACACAATGATAGATGTGGATCATTTCCCAGCCTATGCCATGAGAGAAGGAATACTCAACCCCAAGCACTTCTTGGAATTGGGCACCACTGGGCGAATATCGTCAGGAAGCAAAGAAGGACTAACAATCAATCAAATAGGCCATATCCCTAGACCATTTCACAATGTTGCGTTCATGTTGATCTTGACTGTAGGAGCTATGCTTATACGACAATTACGGCCGATTGCTGCGGCTGTGTGGTTTCATCGAACATGTGATCTAATAGACGAAACTGTATTGCGAAATTGGCAAAATGCAGTACAGCGCACAGCAGACAGTACTCGCAGCAGTCAAGACTAGGAGTTATAGCACTGATAATACTCGGACTAACATCACCAGTCTCCTGGAATAACGCTGCAGCTGTAGTGAAAAATGGTGAATTGGTATCAGCAGCGGAAGAAGAACGATTCAACAGAATAAAACAGTCCCCTAGAATACCCCCTGTCAAATCAGCAGATTATTGTCTCAACGCAGCCGGTGTTACCGCTGACGAAGTCGATTACATAGCTTTCGGCTTCGATGGGCCCGCTAAATATCTCAGAAAGACCGCGTTTGCCCACATAAAAGCAGGGGAATATCGGCACTTGCTGCAAAGCTTCCCAGGATCCATCGAATACGCCATCCAATTGTATAAATTGCGTTCTGAATTAATTGAATCACATCCTGCATTGGCCTCTAAACCGTGGGTATTTGTACCCCATCATCTGTGCCATGCAGCAAGTTCATATCGCGTGTCCGGATTCAATGAAGCCATCATTTTGACGGTGGATGGCAACGGGGAAAATGACAGCGGCATAACCGCTGTAGGCAGGGGCCCTAATATCGAGGTGATAGCCCGCAGGTCAATAGCTCAGTCTTTAGGAGGATACTACGGGAATGTTACTCAAGCACTCGGATTTAGAAGACATGTAGATGAGGGCAAAGTTATGGGTTTGGCCCCTTACGGTACTGACAGATTTGACTTTTCAGGCCTCAAGATTTCGGGCCACGATTATAAATTCTCACGAGGCTACAACTACAAACGTTTCTGGGAAGAAACCACTGTACGACGCAAACAGGGGCAACCGATCACATCGGACCATCAAGATTTTGCAGCTAGTGCACAAGCCAGACTTGAAGATGCCGGAGTAGCCCTGGCTCAAGGGGCACACTCGCGTACCGGGTTAAGAAAAGTATGCCTTAGTGGAGGGGTTGCACTCAACTGTGATATGAACGCCAAAATAATGGAGCTGGATTTCGTAGACCAACTATATACGCAGCCCGCCTCCCATGATGCAGGTACCGCCATAGGGGCAGCCTTCGAATTATCAGCTCGCATGGGAGATAAATCAGATTTCGTAATGTCTCATGCTTACTGGGGCCCTGAATATAGTTCGAACGAAATAGGCAGCTTCCTGAAGGAATCCGGAGTGATGTTTTCACAAAGCCAAGACATAGCAAAAGACACTGCAAAAATCCTTCACGAAGGAAAGATAGTAGGCTGGTTTCAAGGCAGGCTAGAAATAGGTCCTCGCGCCCTAGGTAATCGAAGTATTCTAGCTAACCCATCAATCCCAGGCATGAAAGATCGGATCAACCTAAAAGTTAAGCACAGAGAAGATTGGCGACCATTCGCCCCATCTATGCTTGCTGAATCAGCAAATCAACTGGTGTTTAAATCTGAACCATCCCCGTTCATGTTGCTAACGTTTACAGTAAGACCAGAATGGCGTAATGCACTACAGGAAGCCACGCATGTTGACCACACAGTACGATCTCAAACCGTGACTAAAACAGCAAACCCTCTCTACCATCATCTGATAACTGAATTTGAGTCATTATCGGGAATCCCTGCATTGCTGAACACTTCATTCAACGACGCAGGCGAACCAATAGTTATGTCTCCTCGCGACGCCATACGAACATTTTTCTGCACAGGACTTGACTACCTTGCAATAGGCGATTATTTGGTTTCCAAAAGGCCCCACTGAAACGCTAATACAACCCATCATCTGATTACTGTGTCCAACATGTATATCCTTTGCGGTAGGATTGGACTCATCAACTAACCTCGAGCAACATCTTGAGACGATGTGGATCAAGGATATCTGTAAATGTGCTGCTCCAATAAGGATGCATAAGCAAAAGACCTTCAATGAGAATACTTAATCGCATTTGGCCAATATTATCTATTCCCTCAGTGCTTATAGGAGCTTGGTGGAATTTCTTAACAGCGCCGGGCTGGCTACATCAGCTAGACATCGACTACCCACCATATCTCGACGACTTACTTGGCGATTTTTTCCCACTTTTGGCTGCCGATGGAGTTTTCGCCATTCGTCATCTACCGTTGGCTCCGCCTATGACAGTAGCTTTTGCACTATCTAGGTTAATCGATGGTGATTCGACGTCGGCCATACGCTTTATGCTAATGGGCGAAGCCATGCTCGCTGCAACCACTATGACTATCACGGTATTGATGGTTGTAGGAAACGGATATAAATCACGCCTACCAATCTATTTCGCAGCTATCATTGCTGGATTATTCTACAGTCTCAATCCTTGGTTCATAGCCCGTGCTGAACATGTAGGCTTGCTACTCGGATACTCTCTGGCACCAATATTGATGACCCTACTGACTATGTGGTACCGGACAAATCAAATCCGATTTGCGATAGCTACCGGTGCAGTCTTAGCAGTCATGGCTACCAGTGTTCATTACATGGTAGCTGGCTGGTTCATAATTAGCTTCATCGCAATTATCCATGTGTTAACACACAGAAATACTACTACCTTAAGACGCGTCTCAATCGCTTATACCGCAGGATTGGCAACCATGTCTATCCTGCTAGCTTACATAATCGTGCCAGGGATGGCGTCCATATTGCACCTAAATACTCTTCCCTCAGAATTGGCTGCACCGCAAAACTCGTTTGTAACGACTGCAAATCATTATTTGGCACTAGATGCGATTACTTTGGCCAGCAATGCCAACTGGTCTCATCATATGCGCCCTCCGGGTATAGAAGGATGGGCATGGACTGCAATAAGCCTATTGCCTTTAGGTGCATTATTGTTTGGTATTTTGAAACTCAGAAACACCCGCTTCATAGGCCTCAGTTTGCTTTCCATCGCTCTGGCCACTGCACTTTTAATACAAATGGGCGGATCAGATCTATCGGGCAGACCATTATTTTGGATAACGGATCACGTTCCAGGAGGACGACTACTTAGAGAACCAGACAAATTTACAGGCCTAATCGGCTTGGCTTGGTCTTGGGGAATTGGGACTTGCTTAATCTCTATATGGACAATTGCTACCAAGCCTACTCATCGCAACAATGTAAGAAGACTATCTGTTAGCACGATATTCATACTAGTGCTTGCAAACATTTCTTACACACCCATAAATAACTTCTTATGGAACGGAGATAACAATGGGCAAAGCTGGCTACCAACCGAATTTCCAAGTGGATATGAATTAGCCTTGAATCACACCAGATCTTCTGGGACAACTGATAAGGTGGGGGTCTTTGAAGTGGCCGACCGTCAAGTTGATTGGGACGCCAGCAGGACTTTAAAGCACCCTCTGGCCAGAGGCACCGGTGCGACCAATTTAATTACTCAACGTAATAGCAATGGCCATCGCATACTATCAGCGATCGGACTGGCAGAAGTCTCTCAGTTAAGACCGTTGCTTCATAATCTAGGAGCAACTAAGTTAGTGGTAGCCAGTGACACAGCGGCCGGGAAAGAGATCAAATCTAAGATAGGGTCCGTCTCTTCGTTGGAAATAGAAACCGATGTAGCTAGTGTCTACAGCATCAATAATGTAAAAAAACAACCGGTGAAAGCATTTTCTCAATGGATCGCTGTAACAGGTCTAACGGAAGGACAAGCAGATAGTGCATCGGTACTGCTGGATGGACCAGACCGACCATGCATTCAAGAACTCGATATTGTCCCTTCCATAACCAAACACATCCACCCATACGAACTTACATGTAACAAGGATGTCGTAATTCAACCAGTTTCCAATACCGCAGCAAAGCTAGCAGGATGGGAGCAGAGTGGCGGCGACATATCGGGGTACAGCAGATGGATTGACACGTTAGAGCGAGAAAATTTGTCTTTATTTGAATTCGACTATGGTGTCGGTATGACCTGGACCAAACATTCATCTCGTAATCCGCTTACATTGAATCTAGCTGTAAAAGAATCCGGAACCATATTCATTCGAGCATTAGTGGGAAAAGGATCCTCTCCACTGCTGATAACACTAAATAATACTCCCGTTTATTCAGGCGACAGAATCAATTCCAGACCAGTGTTGAAGTGGATCGAGTTAGGACCGGCAGCAACTCACAACAAGCTTTTGATCGAAACAGCAACAGCAGACGATATAGCCGCGATCAACGCTATAGGGTTTCTGCCCAAACCACACAATCAACCCCGCCAACAAGATACTATTTTCAAACCTCCTACCGTCAGCATGGAAGAACAGTCAGTCACATCTGATCGCATAACAGTTACAAATGCAAAAGGCCCTTTCATACTAGAAGTAGACAGACCGTACCACAGGCTTTGGCAAGCCAAATATCCTGGAGGGACAGCCAATCCAATACCTATGACTTATGGCAAAACAGGGTACGTAATTCCCGCAATAGGCGACTATCAGATAACGACGATATTCAGACCTCAACAACCATTCTTTGCTGGCGTCATCATTACAATCATTGGGTCGATAGTGACACTCTTATACCTGACATTAGCTATGATCAATGGCGACAAACAGCGACATTGATGAACTGCCTTACAACACAACAAGGACCTTTAAATACCTTGGATTAAGTCAATCATCTTCGGCACAGTCGCACAAACTCAAGTGTTGCCAGTTGCCAAGAAAAAGCTAGCGAAGCAGCCACATCAAAAGACCTAAGATCAGTCGTAGCGTCAATGATCATCTCGAAGTAATCTGGCTCGGGCCACAGAAACTATCGAGGTGCCCCACGGAATGTCCATCCTATTGACCAACATCTTTTCTGTCGCGAATACTGCATAGAGAAATGGGTTCAACCAACCTGGAGTAAGTCTATTCTCAGATCTAGGACGGATACCTGTTTTGTTTAAAATCTTCCTGGCCAACAATATAGGAATGCTTAAAATCATGTTTATACAAGTACATCGAATAGGATCATGGCCAGATGCCTGCAATAATCGCTTCAGTTGAGCAGGTGAATATCGTCTGAAGTGGCCGGAGACATCATCTTGCCAACCCCACAAAACATCATATGCAGGAACAGTTACTAATAATGTTCCCCCCGGCATCAACACCCTGTGTATTTCCTCAAGAGCTGATACATCATCCTGAAGATGCTCAAGCACATCTAACACTACCACTGCAGCAAAACTATCAGAGTTAAATGGCAGGCTATCAGCACTCCCCATCATGGGCAGATAGCCCTCGTCTGCACATACTTTCATTGAATCAAAATCAGAATCCAATGCCACTATCGTTCGTCCAAACTTGGCAATAAACGCCCGGTTTGTCGCAGGCCCAGAGCCTAGATCCAATATAGGGCCTCGGGGAGCATCTTGTATGTGCTGGCGGGCAATTTTGTATAAAATCTCACGGCGTGCACGATACCACCAATGCCTATCGCGTATAGAATGCAATTCATTTAATAAGCCGGGCTGCAACAGAATGTTCTCCGGTATGTTGTTTAAATCATGAGCTAGCAGGTTACCCTAGACCTGCGATAATTGCTCATCCATAAGTTCTATTAGAGGATTTCAACAATGAACAACACCTCGCCAGAGTTGTCTATAGTCATCCCAATATATAACGAAGCTGGGACGATAGAGTCGCTGGCTAACGAACTGAACACTGCGTTAGCGGATTTACGATTCGAATTAATTTTTGTCGATGATGGATCTAAAGATGAATCGTCGAATTTACTAAAGCAGTTGGCGGACAAATCACAGCACGTAACTGTGATTCAGCTCGCCAATAATTTCGGTCAATCTACAGCTCTGGCAGCTGGATTTAGAGAGGCGTCAGCTCCTCTCATCGCTACGATAGACGGCGATGGCCAAAATGACCCTCGAGATTTACCGAAATTAATCGCTAAACTCGGGGATAAGTACGACGTGGTAAGTGGATGGCGACAAGCTCGTACAGGATCGCTTGTTACACGTCGCATTCCGTCCTTAATCGCCAACTGGTTGATAGACCGAGTAATGGGTGGACAAGTGCACGACAACGGATGTGGGCTCAAGCTATACCGAAAACCCATTATTGACCGTATAAAACTGCACGGAGAAGGGCACCGATTAATCTTAGTTCAAGCAGCTCTTATGGGTGCGCGCATCGGAGAAGTTGCAGTGTCAGACAGAATAAGGACTTATGGAAAATCAAATTATGGGATTTCACGGATATATAAAGTACTGCTAGACCTTTTAGCTTTAAAGTTCCTCAGCGCCTACGGATATAAACCCATACGTATCTTCGGAGGGATTGGATCCTTAATGCTGCTGTCTTCAGTCGGATTGGCAATAGGACTTCTAGTATGGCGATTTTCAGGAGGAGGTTACATCGTACAAACCCCATTGGCCCCATTAGCAGGGTTCTTGTTTATCTCAGGTCTGTTGCTAGTCCTTCTCGGACTGTTGGCCGAACTTATAGTCCGTGTTTACCAGGAAGTGCTAGACAGACCTGATTACATAATCCAACGCCGAATACCTCCACGAAAAGACATCAACAAGTAGCACAACCCACTTCCCACCACTGTTACAGCAGACACTATGATCGCAATTCTGTGCCACCCGGACAACCCATATTCCACAACAGCAACGTCCCCCGACAACGTATCCATTAAGTAAGCCGAGGAATAATCATCAGCGATATCGGGCTGAGTTATTGCCCCTTTTGAGATCTTTAAACCCCATCTGCCGTGATGACTTTCATTAAAAATAAGAGCCGCAGGACTGGCTGATTGTATTTCCATGCGATATCGAGAAGGACTTCTTTGTATTAGCTTTACTTCCCCGGAAGAATGGATCGTGCTTAGCTGTCCGAGACCAAAAGCTAAATAGTAGTCCTCAGTGTATTGCTGACTAACACTAACCTTGGACATAGGAGACAGCAATACCGTCCCCGTATACTGCCCTGCCACCTCATCATTAGCCGCCAGAACTATGGGCGAGTCGTCAATTTGCAGATAAAGCACTCTAGGTAAGCCTTGAGGCCAATACTTAGATGCCGTTGGGCCAACGTTTACAATCAATGGATATTCACCAAGTACCGGCGCAGGAACTTCCCAACTATAGGCGGTAGTAAATAATTGCGGATCCTGAAGAACGGCAAAGGCCACGTCTTCTCCCTCTATATGATCAGAGGCAAATGGGGTATAGAAAGACAGCGTATTTGAACCGGGTTCCAGGCGCATCCCATCTACCGACACTGCGGTGACCACATCAGCTTTTGCCTCAGCATGATGTACATATTGCCCATTGACAAAATAGTAAAAAGTGCGATCTCTACTAGGACTGAACACCATTGATTCAATATTGACCAAATTAAAATTGGGCGAGTTATTTAGGATCACATAATGCTCACCTTGATTCTTAGCCAACCACCTCCATTGCCCAGACCCGGGAAGAGACGTGAGCTTCCCCCAATGCTTTGGATCACCGTCTTTCAGTTCGATATCAGTAGGTGGAGGACGGCGCTCCATTGCAGCAGGCAGTACAGAGTCAGCAACAAAGACATCCGGGGACCCTTCTACATCATCAGATATTGTCCGTACAACCAATCCATCAACTTTGTCTTTTAACAGTGGCAATCCCTTCAGCCAGGGATTCCCGAGAAGATGCATAACATCGCGAGAAGTCAAAGACTGCATCACAGCCACTCCATCACTAATCCAAAATTGAGGATAATGTTCCGGAACTTCCCACAAGTCCCATTCCCCAAAACTCGCTGCTAATTTTATCTGAGGAATTTCGTCTAACAACTGGGATACAGATACTGGTGAATCATCAACTCTATATCCAGGGCCTTGATAGAAATCATAGCGCACATCTTTCTCGTGCAATATGTATCGCACACCCAATCTTTGGAGCGTAGGAACCACATCCCCTACAGCCCGATCTAACAGTGCTTTATCCAGCTCTTCTATCAATTTCTCTGAACTATTGGGTGCTCCCTGACCTATCTTTACGTAGTCAGAAGACCTCTTGTACACAATTGGCTTACTCGTAAGCCATTGCATATAAGAACCAAATCCGGAATACCCCCAGTCATTCAACCATGGTGAATCACCAGGGATTGCCAAAACACGAAACCATTCAGGCTGGCTATTCATCCACTCAGCTGCATCTAAAACGTACCTTGGCGGAGACGCGAAATTCGGATTGAGAAATTCTCGTTCCTGGTCATTGGCAAAGAACAATCCCAGCGAAAACGGATAGGAATAAATCGGCCCAATTGCACACATAATCCCAAATATCCCTATTGCTGAGATAGTTGCCGCCTTATGTCTAATTCGACCAGGCCCTAACCTCACAATTTTCACCATCAACTTCTGGATCCAAAACATGCACATGCCAAGTAGCAGTGAATAACCAATAACCGTTAACAATGTGAATTTGAACCAAGGGCTTCGTACTATCCATAAAAACGGAATGTTTTCAACCGCCCATTTGTATACTTCTCCAAACGGCGAATTGAGTCCTGCTCCAAGGGTGATGCCCAATACAGCCAACATAGCAAAATAGCCTTTGAAAACACCTCGTCCAATTACTGCCCCAAGCAAAACCAATATGACAAGTGCCCAGCCTAGTGTCATGATGATAGGATTACCCAAGAAATCCTGAGAATAGGTCTGGTATGGGTCAACCAATCCCTGATACCAAGTCCAATCCGAAAGTAGCCGCACATTGTTCTCTATTGATGTATATAGACTCTGTCCTTCCAAGAAGGCGCGCGAGCTGTATACTCTCTCGTCAACAGATAAATCACTCGCCGTATCGGTCACTCCCAAGAAGCCAGGCACTATCCAAATCGCACTGGCAAGCAGCCAGATTCCCAAAGCGCCAGCTCCCGCAAACCCTATCCGAAACGCTTTGCCCCAGTTTCTTGATATGAGAGAGCCAGAAAATACCCACATAAAAAGCAAAGGTATTGGAGTCATTGCTGCAAGCATTTCGCTTGGATTGTTTCCTATGGGCCAAGAAAGCATTGCAATCGGGCCAGTCAACAGTATTCCCCACCAATAGCCCGAATCATTTTTCAGCACCCGTATCCATAAAGCCAAAGCCAAAGGAATCGATACTACAGCGGCAATCATCGGCTCTTTGTAGCCCAACCAGTTGGATATGAGCCACAAATTAAACATATGAAACATCACAGGCGCGAGCAAGACAGCCCGCCCTGATCCACGGGGCAAAACATTTCTCGACAATATATACATAGCGTACCCAGACAACATGAACCAAAATATGAATTGGGTCAGTTGGGCCAAAGCTGCGTCAATACCAATCGCCTGTAATGCCGCTGCAATGAATAAAGTCGGCAGACGTCCAGAATCAAGAATCATTGGAGCCCCAGTACCAATTTCCGTTGCCCAGACTTGTGTAAATTGAGCCAATTCAGACCAATCAGGAGGGACCATAAGATCGACACTAGAAAAGAATCCGTCTGCCCGTCTCCACGTCAATGGTGATAACCCCATCACAGCAACCATAATTAGGTCGACAAGAGTTGCTTTCAAACTCCGACGGTGTCCAGCCATACCCTCAGACAAACAGCCTTTAACAGCCATCTTGCTAACGCCTGAACAAGCTGATGGCACTCACAACTACACTGATCATCATTGTCGACAAAGTAATAATTGCGCCCCATAGGAACAAACGTTGAGGATTGTAAACAATGTCTATTTCATAATTGCCAGATACAGGTAACAAATAAGCACTCGCGAATGAATTTGTACGTAAATGGGCTAATTTTCGTCCATCTATGCTGGCTTGCCAGCGTGGATCAAACGATTCGTTAAAAACCAAATAGTCACCCTCATCAGCATTAACTTCAACCTTGTAATTAGTCGGACTTCGTGAAACCACAGCCACTGCATCAGTGTTATTGCCCGTTTCTATTTGCATATTTGAAGGAATAATTCTTAATACATAATGTTCAGACCAGTTTTGATCCACTATAAGCTCTTTGTTGCTCGGCGAGAGTTCAGTCACGGCCACAAAAGTAGCCCCCCCAACACCATCCGATTTAACAAGCATTATTGCCTTTCCATCAAGCTCAACATTCGGAAGGGTGTCACTAGAGGACTCCCCGTATCCCCTCAACTCGATCCTATACTGACCTGCTACCGGCACATTTACAGCAAACGGAAGTCGCAGACGGCCAACTCGCAAACTATCCGGTTTCACGCCAATGGACAGATTTCTACCCTCTATCTGACTTCCAGCAAACGGGCTGTATATCCGTAAGGTATTGCCTCCAGGCTGTAAGACAACATTACTCAGCAGAATTTGTTCAGGGAGATCAGCTGCTACAGGCTCAATTATTGGCGGATCGTCATTAACGTATATATAGACATCTCTGGGTTGACCGTGTGATCTAAGAGTCAACGATATGTTGGTAGTTGTTTCTACGTCCAAAGCATTGTTAATCGCGATAGTCGGCATTGATTGGTCTGTTACCCATTGCCACGGCCCATAACTATCTATCACCTCAGAAGAACCTAATCCGGAAGCTGACATCACAGTAACTGGGAAAGATTGTTCCGGGATAGTTAATGAATCCCGATTAGGCAATAATTCTGACATGTACATAAATGCTGCTCGCGATCGAACCGCAAGCTCGTTGCCAACCAATGACTTGATCGAAGATATCGCCTCTTGTGGGACAATCACTACCTGTGCTACATCTCCACCAACGAGATTGCCAAGAAGTTCTTGTTTCCCTGCCGTCAATCTCATTTCTTCAGACAAAAGCAACCATTGTGGAGCATCCGGTTCAGCTGGAACATTAACGTCCATCGAATGCCCGGCGAACTTAAGGGTTCCTGACGGAAATGCCGAACGATCCCGCGTTCGCAGCCAAACCTGATAATTTCCAGATGCCGGTATTTCCACCACTTGTCGGGATCCCAGTTTCGGAGAACGATATCTAAATTCTTCAGGAATTAAATCGAGCGACAACTGTAGTTCCCCTGCATCAAGAAAAACCACTTTTGTCTTACTAGAGTTTAAGAGTCTGTTTATTGTTACCGAATCTAATTGGCTACTAAACGCAAGATTTGGATTAGTTAAAAATTCAGTTCCAATGAGAGATACTATAGATTCTACCCCCCCCACAACCAAAGCTGGTTCTTTTGCCAAGAAGAAGTGAGGCAACATCTTTTCCGTGTTATAAAAATCCCAGGATCCAAAAGACCGTTCAAATTTAATGCCTTTTTGCTCCGCTATCCTTTCCCTTACCCAATCAGGGTGATCTGAATCTCCGGCATACAGCCAATGACGCGTTCCAGTCGCGTGAAGCAAATATTTAACACCTAATAGCTGTAATAGCTCTGAAACTCTGTCGGTCTGCTTTTCGTACAAAGATTTATAAATGGCAGAGTTCAAAGCACCATTAGTTGGACTGACCAAGGAACCGTATACCGTAGCAAAAGGATAAACGACAGGGACAGATCCCATTTGCGCCAACATTGGACTAAATCCCGTGAACCCTGACTCGTCCGACCACACCGTAGTGTCAGGCAATACAGCCACACGAAACCCGACCTCTTGCGAAGATAGCCAATTTACAGCTTGGGATTCCAATTCAGGCATAGTAAATCGGTGTTCCGGTAAAAATTTACGTTCTTCCGCAGACGTGTACATTGCTCCTGTGGACACAGGATAAGCATAGATAACGTTTGCCATGATTACCGTTACTGCCAGAATTGCTGATAAAAGTGATTTTGGACGATTATCACTAAAACGCTTCACACATTGAAGCAAATAAATCACACCTAGCCCCGATAAGAAACTGAAACCCACCACTGTTAGAAAGGTGAATTTGAACCAAGGGCTACGCACCACCCAGAAGAACGGAATATTAGTCGTCAACCATAAATAGACTTCCTTCATAGGTGGATGAACACCCATACTGAGGATCAAACCTATTAAACTAATAACACCAAAATAGATTCGAATACGCGGGCCCTTAGCCAACAACCCAATGACCGATAACGCAGGTATAAACCAGGACAATGCCCCAAGAACAGAATTATCCCTATAAATCTGAGAATACGGTCGGTAGGGTTCTTGCCAACCTTGGTACCAAGTCCAATCACCCTGAAAACGAAGTACATTTGCAAATGATGTGTTGGCCGATAAACCTGTCAACCACGATGCTGCTAGATCACGGGCAGCGGTAATTTCCCCACTTGCCGTAGATCCTATCTGTCCTAAGAAAGGTATCAACCAAAAGGAACTAGCCAACAATGCTATTACAAACAGTGCACATGTCTTGACCAGAACACTCCCACTCTGGCGAAAAGACTTGTATTTTTCCGAGATAAGAATATATGTCAAACAAAAACACAGCAGTCCAATCCCTACCACAATAGCCATGGGTGGGTTGATTCCGATTGGAGCACCGATCAAAGCGATAACTACCATCCAAAATGCGCTGTACTGCAACTTAATACGACCTTCATAAATGAAGAAAAGTAGGCCTATTGCAGCTGGAAATACAGTAAGAGAACCTATGACTGCCAGATTAAAGCTAATCCATACATGCTCAAGGTACAGATTAAACATATAAAAACCAGCTGCTGTAACGGCAGCTGGTTTCCAATAGCTATAATGATTTGTATAACGCAGAAGACCACGAGTCATGAACGCCATACTGAGCCCAGGAGCGGCAAACCAAAACATCGACACTAGCCTTTGTGTGATTGACTCACTAACCCCAAGAGCCTGCAACCCCGCCTGCTGAGCGAAAACAAGAAACGGCGCATGAACCACATTGTAGGGTGTACCAGCATTAAGAATTGGGTTCCAAGAATGCATCACATTTGAAAATTGCTCAGGGGTACGAGGCAATGCCATATCCTCTGAAATGAATGTCGTATCCCACGATGCCCAGAAAGCCGGTGCGCAGCCCAGCATAAAGACTATTACGAACGGAAGGTAGTTACTGGTGAAAAACTCGCGGGTTGTGCGTACTACCAAAACTTACGACTACCTAATACCGTCGGACCGGTCAGCCCTAATTACATACAAAGCCACTCTTCCAATCAGCGCCAACAATATCAATATTTCTAGTATCGCAGCTACAAAATTGGCCGCGTCATCCAAATGTATCAATAGCAATGCAATAATTGCCGCCAGTAGCACGCCTGCTACTACGCATACACCACGCCATACTATATCTACTGTAGTTTTAGAAACTTTAATCCAGGTAATCCCATGCGTCATAACCATCACGGGCGATCCAAATAAAATCAACATACCTATACTTCCACCCCAAAAAGCATCACTTATTTCAGTCATGTAATACCGGCTAAAGTGAGGTTCGAACACTATTGCTGATGCAAGCATGGCCGCAGCCGATACAGGAACAGTGCTTAACAAAACAATTGTTCTGTATCTGAAAACCATGAATGTAATAGCTGCCGATATTACTAGAAGTGCCATGCCATAGCTTGCCGATACTCTAAAATTCTCATCAAGCAACGCAGTCACTAGTTCTCTCAATCGGGTTTTGACAGTCGGGGATATGCTTAACCGCACTTCAGGATCTGTTGGTGAACCATTGATAGTGACCCCTCCAGAAGCCATATCCTTACGATGCGTGGCTAACATAATTGCTGGGCCACCACTGCGAGAATCCGATTCAACCTCAAAGATGACTGTGTTGTCTTGCCCTACATCAACGGGCGCAGGTAGCTCAGGAGAAAAGAGGTGATAGCCACCCAAAGGGGGGCCACATTGATCTATAAACGGAACTTTCTGTTCATAAAGTATCGTTCGCTTGGGATCATCATCACGAATTCTCAAGTTAAATATCACCGGGTCTTCCCCTACTTGGAGACCCAAAACGTAATATTCAACGCCAGTGACTACCCCAAATGGAATTCTTGCCACCTGCGAAATACTACCGGTAGGAGGCATTCTGTAAATCTGTTGGACTGAACCGATAGGCCAAAGACGAAACTCTCGCTCAACCAAAAACGCCGAAATTGCCACCGCTGCCGACAGAAGCATAAGAACAATAATTTCCATCCCTAACCTAAGTTTCACAGCGCATCACCCCGTACTTTCCGAGGTAGAGCAAAATACACAGAAGCTCCTACCATGGCCAACCAAGCCAGAATAGATGCCAGTAGTGAAATATCAGCCAGTTTTTGATGACTAAAAGTCAATTCGATCTCATGTACACCTTCGGCGAAGTCTTCAATAAGGAATCCATTAGCAAACCCACTCACCTCAAAATGCTGACTTACATGCACCCCATTAACCCTTGCTTCCCATCTAGGATCAAACAATTCGTTAAATATGAGTACATATGGCTCTTTGCTATCTGCTGTAGCGCGAATATGTGTGTTGGATATCCTTTCAAAATCAATAGCAAGGTTTGCACTGGCGGCGTCCGGATTAACGACCGGCCCTCCCAAAAGAACAGGAATGCGGGACCCATGAGGCTGGATGATTTCAACTAAGTGATCACCTTCGGATAGCTCCACAGTAGCACTGAATAAATTAGCTCTCCCAGTCCTCTCGAAAGTATCTGTTATATCTTCACCGTTAACCATTACATTTGCGGGAGGAAGGCCTCCAGAAGGAATTCGGACATCAGGGATTAAAATTACCTGGTACCTGCCTGGAACTGACGTGCCAAAATCTCGAGTTCTTCTCAAAAACCCAGCCTGAAACGGAAGCTTGAACTCTAACGACGCATACACACCAGGCGAAACCTCAGTTTCAGGATTGGGACAATACAACAATAGGTAGTTTCGACCAGGTTTTAACACAACACCAGGCATCAATATATCTCTGAAGCGTCCGTCAGGGATCTGATATATACCAACGACTTCATCCTCTGTCCTCACCCATAGTTGCCTAGGCCCAGACACCGATCTAACACTCATCCCAACTGCAATTTTCATAACTTCATCGGTAGGATTATCCACATAGAGATGCCTCAACTGTTTTTGAGCAGTTGTGACTCTGCGAATATCAATCGGTGAATTGGAATCTGTCGCCATCCATCCATGATGCAACCCAACAGGGAATTCTACTTCAGCATCGTAAACGTCAGATCCTGAGTAATCGTTAAATGATAACCAAGAAGATCCTTCAGATACATTAGTCCCCAGCGTGGATGATGTGGCTCTCAAATCTTTGGGAACGACCACTAAGGTGACGTCTTGTGTAACAAGTGCTGGATCAGGTAATCCAAGGATTACCTCGGCATTTAAAGTTTGAAACTCAGCAACTTTTGCCCACGTATTTGCGGTAGCTACGTCGTACAAGGTAGGTTGCACCACCGGAGTTCCATCGACAGTAACATTTGCCCATCCCACATCAGGATCGATCGTATTGTTAAACGCAAAATAAAGTCTCTCTTCAGGGGTTAACACAGAAAGATCTAGCGGAACCGTTTTCTGCCATATTTCATACTCACCGGGACCACCCAACGTCAAAGTTAAACTCTCGGAATTACGTTCTAAAACTACAGCCTCTGTCGCGGCTATCGTATTCAGGTACAGCTCATCTGTTGGATTCACTTGAACTACAGATAGCGCATCATCTTCATGCTCAATTAAATGGTGTACGGCCGACGCATCGTTGCGTGGGGCAAGAACTACTGCCCCATCAGTTAAGCTAGCAAACTCGCTGGTAGGAGCCAGTCCTGCTAACCCTGTATTAGCTACTATCACCGATTTCGTCCCCCACACTAACGGCCTGGGATTGGGCACCCCATAAAAATCAATCGGTCCTATGGAAGGATGTTGCTCAAGTCCTGAAGCTAAAAGTAGCGGACCAGGGTCAGTGGGTCGGTCCCTACCGACATTGAAATACCGCCTATTTACATCATTTTGCTGCATCACCAATGAAATGCCAGACTGCTGCAGAACGGTTAGCCCACTACCACCATAACTCCCCAGCAATGCAGCATAATTAGCTACAGAAGCTTGGCTCGGCTCTAGCAAATTTACGAATGGTATATCAGTAAATTCAGAAACTGCCGGCGAATAGCTAGTAAATCCCCAATCAGTAGTCATTCTTCGAGCCGGAGGGAGAGTCAATATTCGTGGAGCATCTTGCTGCTTTATCCAGTCCAAAGCTGTCGTTAGATAACTAGGGAGTACTACTTGCTGGCTGGGCAAAGGTGAAGATGAGGGGCGTATCACAAAGAACTCACCATAAGCTATAGGCAACTGCACGTATCCATACATCACCCCAATAACTATAACTACGAATCCTCTGCCGAATTTAGGAAGAATAGAATAGTCGCCAAAAATCTTCCGAAGCATCGAATTAACCTGTGATTTAACTGCAACTAATCCGAATCCAACTAATGGTGCCAACCCCAACAACATGATGCCCGTAGCTTTGTACCAAGGGCTACGTATGACCCAAAAAGCGGGCACGTTATCCCAAAGCCATCGAAAAACAGGGCCACCCGGCCCATTTAAACCAGAGCTTATAAACATCCCTGTAAGGACCAGTGTGCCAAAGTAAAGGAGAATCGCCCGTTTTGTTCCCGACAAAGCAATTAGTCCTAGGATAAAAGGAATCAATGCTGCCAGCATCTTTATGGGAACACTCAAAATCTCGGGAGCGTAAGGAACGTAAGGCACCCCTTTCCATCCTTCGTACCACACCCACGCTCCTTGCATACCCATCACATGTACCGGTGTTGTTGATTTGGATAGAGATTTAAGATGGTTAAAAGAATGTTCCTGGGTACCCGCCATAACAAAAACGTGTTGAGCTCCCGGGCCGACCAATGCAACTGCTTGTGGAAACCACCAATACGCATTGACCAAAGCTGTAAAAGCAAGGGCAGCACAAGAAAACATCAAAGCTAACCGACAACCTGCCCAGTCTTTTTGCCTTGCGGACAACACTACATACCCAACTACCGCCAACGGCACAGGAATCAAAGAGGTCAAAAGCATCGGGGGATTGACACCCAATCCTGATGCGATAATAGAGGTTGCTCCAAATGCAAGGGCTCCACGAATAGGACGTCTAGATTTAAAGCTCCAAAACGTAATTCCAACCAATACAGGCAACGCCGCATATGAGCTCAGATTGGCTATATTTACACCTTGCCACATGGGCTCCTGGTAAAAATTGAGCATGTAGACAAAAACAGCAGCAGCGCGAGCCAACTTCTTGCCGGTGATTTGGGTCATCAGGAAATACATCCCTAGCCCGGCCAACATATACCAGGTAACAAACTGTAATCTCTGGGCTGTTTCCACGGAAAACCCTATGGTGCGAAACAACGCTGGCCAGAAGAAGAAAAATACTGCCGGTAACCGGTCGTCAGGAGCAACACCGAAATTCGACCTATAACTCCACGTACTGAACAAATCCAACCATTGATTCCAATCCATAGGCAGAATGAAATCCTCAGATTTAGCAATCTTCCCAATATCAGCCCATTGAATAGGTAGAATTCCCAGCAATATGGTAATTAGAAGGTCCCAGCTAGTGGCTACCCGCCGTACTAACCGACTAAATCCAACTAACACTCTGGCAAACTCCTAGAATCTGGATGCATTTCATCCGATGAACAAGCACTGCCGAAAAGAATCCCGCACCTTGGATGCTCAACACGCTATTCTACGGTAGTGATCAACTATTGAGCGACAAATGGAATGATTGGATGATGAATTCGGAATCAAGTCCGTGTGCAGTCTGTGGAAACCCAGGCTGTGTCGATACGGGAATGCGACCAACATCACCGTACAAGCAAGGTTACAAATTTGCGTTGTTTCAATGCGTTTCTTGTCAGTCAATGAACACTCAACCGAGCCCGTCAGACGCTGATTTATCAAAATATTATGACTCCGGAGAGTATTACTCTACCAAAGAGGCGACACAAGGAGGAGTTCGAAAATTAGGTTGGTTAGATCGTTTACGCAGATATGCAAGAAGATGCTGTGTGAAGTACTACTGGGGAACCCAACCGCAAACCATGAGCACCCTAGATCATGCCATAGCCACATTTGGGAAAAATCGATTCGGATGGCCTCCGGATTCCCTAACAGGCTCCCGTATGTTAGATGTAGGATGTGGGGACGGCACCTTTATTCAAGAAGCTAATGAGGTCGGATGGGACGCTATTGGATTAGAGACTTCTAGTGTGGCGGTCGCAAACGCAAAAAAACTGGGCATCCAAGTAGTCCAAGGAGAACTAACAGATGATTGTTTTGAATCACAGTCTTTTGACGTGATTCGAATATGGAGTGTTTTGGAACATGTACGAGATCCCATTGCCACACTAAACAAAGCACATAATCTCCTGCGGCCAGGTGGCTGGCTAGTTGTTCAAGTTCCAAACGCCAAAAGCACTATTGCCAAACTACTTGGAGAACGCTGGTCGGGCTGGGATGTCCCGGTTCATTTAACTCATTTTAATAAGAAATCACTGGAGTTGGCTGCTACGTCCACAGGATTTGACATGGCAACCGTGCACAACGCCTCAACTGGAACGTTGTCTAGCTCTATTGCTTATGGAGGTAGTTCGGCAGGTAGGATAATCGTGGTTTTTGTAGACAAGCTTATAGATGCTATGGGCCAAGGAGATTGTATCGTGTTATTTGCACGAAGGCCTCTACAATAATCACCACCCGGAAATCTGAGTCGCATCCATGTACTGAAATTGGAACAACCAGTTGAATGCGTCATTTACCAACATCTCGCCAGCATAAAACACCACAGATCCGTCACTTAATTCCTTTTCCCAATCTTTGATGCCCAACAACAGTCTTGGAAACACCCCATTCTTAAATTCAATTCGCGAATCCCTCTGTAGTGGATCAGAAAGAGTTACGGTATTGTTCGTAAGTTGTATACCAATTACTTCGTTTCCTGCTTGTAATGCAAGCCTGCTCGACTTAAATCCGAGCTCCATAGCTCTTTCCGTTAAATATGTCTTAAGTTGCTCAAACACCCCTCGCAACGAAACAAGCGTGCACATATGCTCACCTGGCACTACCTTCCAAGGAAATCCTGGGGTATTCCTCACTAAAAGAGATGCAGGATTGCCATGCACCCGGAATTCACTAGCTTCAGAATTAGCTTCGCGCACAACCGCACTAATTGCAGCGCTGGGGTTGGGATCCTCAGAATCATCGAATAGCAATTTCTTTAGAGTGGGTAAACCTTGGGTATTTTCAACAAACGCAGCCGCCACAATACCTGAGTCCCTAAGTACGCTCATCCAATTCCCTCCATCCGATACGTCATAATGCTGCGCCGGTACACCGGTCATTTTCGTAGCGAGTCGTTTCCTTAATCGGGCTATATCGGAGGAATTACCATTATCGGCTATACGCACTTGAAGTTTTTGATTGATCGGCAACGACCCAACATCGACGGTTGCTGATAATCGTCGTTCCAGAACCCTAAACCCACGCCTCTCATACATATCAAATGCGGGACCTTTTTCCTTATGCGCAACCAGCCAAATCAAAGACGCATCAAGTCGTCTGGATAACTCCATAGACCGATTAATCAAAGCCGACCCAACACCACTCATCCTATTGTCCGAATGCACAATAACTTGCCCTATATTTGCTACTCGAAGGAGTGATTCGCCGTGGCGGACGGTCCGCAAAGCAACCATACTGTGACCCACAGGCACACCATCAACCTCCGCGATAACAATTGATTCTTCTTGCAATCCGACATCATTAAATTTAGCAGCGTAACGAACGGGCTTCATCCACCCCATCTGCTCCAACCAGGGAGCAACAATTGTGTCGTCCCCTATCTGCCAGAACCGAAACTGCAAAGACGTCATACTCGCTCTTTTTCTTAAGGCGAAGCCTTGCATGAATGTTCACCCAAACACTGCTTCTGAATAACAACATACTCCCTGGATAAATGTGACCAGAAGTCAGGATTTTTCGGGAGCATTCGAGAAATACTTTATCGTCTCTCTTAGGCCATCTTCTAGAGATGTTTTCGATTGCCAGCCTACAAGTTCTCGTATGCGAGTCACATCAGGTACTCTCCTGGGAATATCTTCATAGCTATCCCCAAACACTTCGACATGCGGAATAGTTTCAATAGCAGAGGAAAAACCACCTACACTCTTCATAGTTTCAGCTAATTCTAATACTGAAGTTTCAATGTCTGTGCCGATATTCATGACTGTATTTGCGGACGTGGGAGACAGAGAACCTTGAACAATCCCTTTAGCTGCATCTTCGACATAACAGAAGGTCCGCGTCTGGCTACCATCCCCATGTACTTGAACAGGTTTGCCTGAAAGAAACCTGTCTAGGAATACAGCTATTACTCTGCCTGCCCCCAAAGAATCCAAGCGAGGGCCGTAAATATTGAATAGTCTATACACTACAAATTCGAGACCATTCCTCTGGTGTTGGGCAAATATGTAGTGTTCCACAGCAGCCTTAGATGTTGCGTAGCACCAGCGATTAATTGAAGTTGAACCTAAAACTCTGTCCGACTCTTCCGTCCACGGTAAATCTGGATTGCGACCATACACCTCGGAAGTAGAAGTGAAAATCAGCTTCTTTTCATAACGAGAAGCCAAATCAACCACCCGGAGTCCGGCCAGAAGGTCCATCTCTATTGTCCTAAGTGGATCTTCTACGTACACACGCGGATCTGCGATGGCGGCCAAATGGTAAATCAAATCCGCACTGCGAATTTCCCTATCTATCAGTAATTCTTCAGTAACAGACCCCTGAATATGGCGAAACCTAGCATTGTTCATCAAATGCTCAACCTTCGCTCCATCAGACAAATCTAAGGATACGACTTCATGGTCTCTACGAATATGCTCTTCGCACACGTACGACCCCACAAAGCCAGCACCACCCGTAACTAGTATCTTCAATTTCAGCTCGATCCTTCAGCAGCTTCTAAAATCACAAAACGTTCGTTCTCATAAGCAACAGCTCTATCACTAAAGCCTAATTCGCCGTAACCCACATAATTGTTATTGACAAGTATGAAGTCTAAATCCCATTTAATACAGATATCTCTCACAGGCAACTGTAACACCGGGAAAAAATCATCGTAGTGGTTGAGGTGGCCAAATGAACTATCTGTACTCAGTACTTTAGCCGTTGAAAAATACAAGGCGAAATCAGCAAGAGAGAGAGGAAACGTCATCAGCCTCTTACCCTCTCCTTGCTGATCTATCCAAGCTAGGGCCCCTCGCAAATCATCTGTCATAGATCGATCGGTATCACCAGCAACTACATTCCATTGAATGTACAGAGCCGGCAGTAACCCTCCAAAAACAGCTATGCAAGATAACACTACCCAAAACCACACCTCATTGTCCGAGGCTAGAAGCACGACAGCCACCATTACTGCGGCAGGCAAGGCTCCATACTCCCCGTACCTCTCCCCTTCACCCGCCCATTCGATCTGCTTTACCTGCCTGATAGCGATCCCAACCATTACAAGAGTAACTACCCAAACTGAAAAGAATTCGATTTCTTTCCCCCAAGCCAAAGTCTCAAATAAACTCAACCCAAGTAATCTGTCCAGCAGAAACACGATAGCAAACAATACAAATGGATTGGCCATCAATATCGCAACAAATGGGGCCTTCCGAACATACTGATAAATCCGGAATACCGCATCCCCACTGTTTTCTCGCTTCTTCGGCAAGCCTCTTATTTGATGAGCATAACGATTATGAATGTTGCGACTCCACCATCGCAGCATTGCCATGTGACCAATGAATACCCTCCAGTAAAATCCTTTGGTTACAACCACCGCCAGAACCCATCCACCCACAAACACACAAATATAAAAGAACGCACCATAAAAGATTGAAAACACTATCGATAAAACTAGCAGAGCCTGCAACGCCATGCGATGAGTTAAGAAAAGGACAGTTGCAACGCCAAGACATGGGAACAACCATACCCAATCCGAGTGAATAGCAAATTGAAGTTCCATCAGCAGCAAAACCGAGAAAAGCAGAGACGCCAGAGGCCTAGTAGTCAGACTTGAATTTTGCATAATGATGATAGGGGTCAACATATATGCAATTTGGGCTACCAGTGCGGCAATCACACTTTCAGTCACTGCGTATACAGTGGCATATACGATCATATTATGGATCACATCAATTGTCGGGCTTACCATCCATTGCCATTTCAACAAAACCCTACCCGGAAACAATGAGAGCAAAAACCTTAGTACTGGAGGATAATCAGAAGCGTTTTGAATAAGATAACGATCGAAAACTAAACTCGGATTATGTCGCCTACTCCTATAGAATTCGGCAACTGCCAAATGGCGCCAAGTATCAATGCCAAAGTACCGATTCTTGAGACGAGGCCATGCTTGAATGAACGCAGAAACAAAAGCTAATGGAATTGCTACTAAATAGATAGGGTTCACGTAGCCTCATTTCTTGTAGAAGGCATAACCAGAAAGTGGTAATTGCTAGCACATAAATGAATCTGTAATTGAGATCCCCTAAATGTTAGCGGAGCAACAATGAATAGTACCGCAATTAAATCAATAATTCACACTCCTACGATCTTGGCATTACTAGCCCTTCTATGCATCGCTGGTTGGTCTGTGCAACAAACGAGATCCCACGACTATTACAAACAAGGAAGAGTAAAGACTTTTGACCTCGGCCCCTTAGTAGGATCGCTTACACAAACTCTCCCCACCCTATCCAAATACACAACCTCCATTAATTACGCCGTGGAACTCCGTGATGCCAATCGAAATGCTTACGTAGTCAATATGCGGATGCGAAACGAATTGGGGACTATTATTGCTGAATCCAGAACCAAAATATTTGGTAATGGACATCACGAAATCACGCTGTCTTTCCCTCCAATTACTGCGGCTAAGCGAAACCTCTATAGTCTAGAAGTCCAACCTGCTGAGAACACAACAGGTCGCTTGTTCATACCCATCGAGTCCAACAATGGCAACCAAACCACTACACTGACAACTGCTGACGGCAACAGATATACAGAATGGAATGCCCGATTGACAATATCACGCCAAATTAGGCTAATTACACTCATCCGGGAATTGAGCAAAGCCAACACTTTATTGCTACTGGCATTTATTTGCGTTGCCACTATCCTTATTTGCACGATCCAGCCCTGTATAAAGAATCTCGGATTAAATTCTACAACTTCCTGGGTTTGGTCCATCAATACAACAGTCTTTCTGACGGGGATCTATTTTATGGCAGGACCATTTCCATAATTATCTGTTGCTAGAGCGCAGAACCCTCACCGTTTCCCAGGTCAGATACGCAACAACCAAGCTCGAGGCAACGGCGACTGAAGTAGCAATATCTTGTCTGCTAGAGCTAAAAAATACCATTGAGAAAATCATTGAGAATGTCAAAACTGTGACAATTCTCCAAACAGATAGATTGTTGATACCTACGTGAAGTTGGGATAGCGCGGAAAACAAAGCAAGCATGGAGCCCGCTATCGCATACGTAAGTAACATTGCATAATCCACTGAATACCTACCACCGAACACTATGTCAAATAATCGATCTGGAAAAATCACCAGAATCAGCATTATGAAAGCAAGAATAAGACCAATAACCAAGAGGCTTACCGTTAACACCGGAATCAGAGAACGACCATCTCTAAACGCAGATATACAATGCGGCAACATCACCACAGATACGGGAGAAGCAGCAAAAAATAAGGTGCGTCCAAGTAGCGCTATCGCAGCATATTCCGCTGCTTCAAATTCGGAAAAGCGCTGCTTGACAAACAAAATATCGATATTGAACATCGCCGCGAGAGCAAAAGCTATGATCAATATTTGCAGTTGGGCCGACAGATTAGGTAATGGTCTAATATGCATGTTTTCAAAAGCCGGAGTCTGCTTAACACTTCGTTTGGCAATCCATCCGCCAATTAGAATCGCTGCAACCGCAGACACTACGGTCGCTGATACAGCCCCTGCTGCAGCAAATCCCAACATAACAAACACCACGCCCGATACCAATCGCCCAGCAGTCTCAATTACATTAACCACGCCAAGGTAAACAAATGAATGGATACCCGCCAGCGAACCCTTTACAACTATCACCAGAAACGTAGCCACAATTGCGACTCCGGCCACAATAATGCTATATACAGTATCAAGATGCAATAGATCAGCAAACCACCTACTAAACAGGCTTAGCACCAATGCCAAAAACAACCCGATAAGTGACACTACTAGTCCTGCCCGAACAATCCATTGCCATAGTTCTTCTCCTCGGCCATGAACCCAATATTCGCCAGTCATCTTTATCGTCAAAGTATTTAATGCCAGCCCAGGCACGGTAATAATCGCCAGAAGAGACAAGACCGCAAACATCTCAGCATAAGCGGGAGGGAGCAGCAGCCGGGCCATGATGAACTGAAAACCGAATCCCAATACATTAACAACGAGTGACAATGACAGCAGGGCTATATTGTCAAACAGGATTGTGCCACGCAGACGATTTATCACAATATTGTTGGTCCACCCGAATCAGACATCTTCATAATCACGATACACCCCAAAGAAATAGGTTGCAGGCACCTTTTTTCGAGCAATCTTCATTAAATCTCGATCGGAAATTTGCCTAATTGTGTTTTGAACATATGCCCGTTTGCGCAAGGTGTCACGTAACCCAACAACGTTCCAAGCCATTGCATGAACAATAGCTTTGGCTTTTGCACTCTGCCCTCGAATGGCATAGATCACTGATAGTAATACACAAATCGCCACATGTACTGGCATAACTTTGATCAGCTCAAACAATCCATAATTCTTAATCATCGAGTTGATCCTATTTTTAAACGAATGATAATTCACTAAATAGGAATCAGCCCCTCGACTAGACCCAGCAAGTAAATGGGTGACAGTAGCCCTAGGTACGAAATAGACAGTATAACCAGCCAGCCATGCTCTCCAGCACAAATCCGTCTCTTCAAAGTATGCGAAATACCTTTCGTCAAAAACACCAATTTTGTCCAAAGCCGACCTGCGAAACAACATACAAGCACCCTTAGCAGAAAAAATCGGAAATGGGGTCTCCCAGCCATCGTCTAATGCGAGGTAACCGCGATGATAAAGCATCCCTGTCCAGGTAAGGTAGTCCCCTATAGAATCTATGCGGGAGGTGTCACGCATCCACAGGATTTTAGGTTCAGCACAAGCCACTCCGCTGTTTGCTTCCAAAAAATCAACGAGTTCCTCAAGAAAGTCTTTACTTACCGTCGTATCTGAATTCAAGAAACATACGTATTCACCCTGCGACTCTCCATATGCAAGCATGTTCCCACCAACGAACCCTGTATTTTCTGCTAAAGCCATAAGGCGCACCTGCGGAAATTGTTCAGTTACCATTTCCACAGACCCATCTGTTGATCCATTATCGACAACAATCACCTCAAACGGATCGTACGAGATAGACAGGACTGATGAGAGACAATTTTTAAGCAAATTACAAGTGTTATAGCTAACTATCAATATTGATACGCACGGCTTCTTAATAGAGTTCACTCCGTTGTTATCACTACAAACATCGTTATTATCCACTGTAGAGTGTAAACACTAAATATAATCGTCGTATGGAAGTAAGTGTGGTCGACTAGTACCAGGGACTATAGAAAACATGTGTGGTATAGCCGGAATATTGCGGACCTCTGACAACGCACCCTCTTTACGTTCTAACGTTATCGAACACATGACCAACTCTCTAATTCATCGTGGCCCCGACACCAGTGGACACTATATCGATCACCGGATGGCACTTGGAATGCGGCGTCTAAGTATTATAGATTTAGCAACCGGTGATCAGCCTATGACAAACGAGACGCAAACAATTCATCTTGTTTCAAATGGTGAGATCTATAACTTTCCTGAACTACGAACTCAACTGACTAAATTAGGTCATTCATTTACAAGTAGCTCTGACACAGAGTGCCTGGTTCACGGCTACGAAGAGTGGGGAGAGACCCTGTTCAGCCGAATTAATGGCATGTTTGCAACAGCGATATGGGATCCAAATCAAGACAGGTTGCTGCTAGCAAGAGATAGAACAGGAATCAAGCCGCTTTACTATACTGTTAGCGACGGTCTTTTGATTTTTGGATCAGAATTAAAAGCTATATTGTCCTGCGACTACGTCAATACTGAATTGGACCTCAAAGCGCTTGGATTCTACTTGTCCATGGAGAATGTCCCTTCACCCAAATCAATATTCAAAAACATTCACAAATTACGTTCAGGACACTATCTGAGAGTCGTTGCCGGTGAAGTTACCGAGATTCAATATTGGGACTTCCAATTAGATCGCAGCGAGAACATTACAGAACAATCACTATTGTCGAAGCCACAGGAGTTTCGTGGAATCCTACAGAATGCTGTGCGATCTGAGATGGTTAGTGACGTCCCTGTCGGAGTATTACTTAGTGGTGGATTGGATTCCAGCGCTATTGCAGCGCTGGCAGCCAGGGAGGCCACTCATCGCTTACAAACTTTTTCGATCGGATTCGATGAGCCAAGTTTCGATGAATCAAGGTTTGCCCGTGAAGCATCGTCTCATATAGGAACTAACCACCACGAAAAGCACTTGACTGCTTCCGATTTACAGCAAGCCCTACCCGAAATAAGTGGATTTCTCGATGAACCCCTAGCAGATGCATCAATAATTCCTACTTTCCTCGTGTCAAAGTTTGCTAGAGAACATGTCAAAGTAGTCTTAGGGGGGGACGGTGGAGACGAAATGTTGGCTGGTTATTCAACCATGCAGGCCCACAAAGTTGCAACGGCATATCGAATGCTTCCATCATCGATAAGAGACCATCTAATTCCGAAAATCGCGCAACTTATGCCGGTAGGTCACAACGATTTCTCTTTCGACTTTAAAGTTTCACGGTTTATCCGGGGTGCTTCGGCTAGCAGATCGCTGCAACATCAAATGTGGCTCGGATCGTTCTATGGAAAGCAACTCGACGACTTACTGAATGATGATGTTAAGGAACAAATGCTGACAGCAGACGTAGAATTATTGGTAGACCAAGAGCTGGGCAATTGTCAGGCGGATGACCAGATGAATCGATTGCTAAGACAGGATATGCGGTTCTATATGGAAGGAGGAATTCTTACAAAAGTAGACAGGGCCAGCATGGCTGTTTCTCTAGAAACCAGAGTACCGTTCCTAAATAAACTTGTTCTCGACTACCTTGAAAGGATCCCGGTGTCATTAAAACTCCGTGGATTCAAACGCAAATGGTTACTTAGGCAAGCAATGAAGGACCTTCTACCTAAAAACATTCTAGCTCGTAAGAAGAAAGGGTTCAGCATGCCGGTAGCCAAATGGTTGGCCGAAGATCTTCATGATTTAGCACGGGCCTATTTGGCACCAGAACGAATCAGGAAAGACGGATTATTCAAACCAGAGCACGTAACCGCTTTACTAGATGACCACACAAAACGACGACGCAATCACCACAAATTACTGTGGACTTTACTAATGTTTCAGTTGTGGAAATCTGAATGGCTGGATAATAGACAATCGGTAAACCATTTCTAACGACTAAGAGTCCGAGTAACAAACCCTCCTAAAAACCCAACGCCATAGATAATATGAGTAACTAAAATCCCGATCATCGCAAAGCTTGAACAAACCACGTCTCGTGACCGAGCCAGCATCTCTAGCCAGGAGACAAGAAGAAGAATTCCATAAATAGTAACAACACCGACCCATACACTGAACATTGCTTGCCAATAGGCTGCCAGAATCGGTCCCAGCAACAAACCTAATACCCACAAACTAGGCAATAAGTACCCTATGCGAAGCGAGGTTCCCGGATAAACCCTGGCAAAATGCCCACGATGGATTCCGTAATTGAATATCTGCTTTAGATGGGGCACAAACAGAGGTCTTCTGTGGTGATAAACCAACACTTGCGGGTCATAACGCAGTAACCCGCCATTATCACTTAAGTCTGAACATAACTTCGTGTCTTCTCCAGGATAAAAATTGGTGTCAAAGCCTCCTACTTTCATAAAGTCCGACTTCCGTACCAGCAAATTCATGGATGGATAGTCATCCACCCACCTGGCTTTCATTGCCAGTACTCTATATCGATACGTGCTACCTCCTAGAAGAGATTCGTACACTAATCCCGAGGCTCTCGCTAACATCGGATCATCAACAGGGGTGACACCTGGCCCTCCAACCGCAACAATCTCATCATCCACAAATACATCGTGTGCACGAGCCAGCCAGTCCTGATGAGGATAAGCATCATCATCGATGAAGGCCAATATAGATCCTGCAGAATACTCAGCACCTAAATCCCGTTTTTCACCCGGGCCAATAGACCCCGTTGGAATTTGGCGGATGTTATAAGGCAAATCGGCAATGGGTTCGTCTGGGAGCACAATGATTTCATACCGACCAAAGCTCTGGATTGAGATTGCTTCAATACATTCTCTTAGATTGCCCGATCCCACTTTGCACGGGATAATAATAGAAAATATGACGTCAGTTTTAGGACATGCAGCCACTATTACTCCTGGTCATAATGCTTTCTAACACGCATCTCCCAAAATATTTGTATCGTGTCACCAAGCATGTGTAGTACCGAAACCCAACTCACGCTAGAAGTAAACACCAAGTCGATCTTGACTGGAAACTCTTCAAATTTCACAAATCCTCTTCGGCGGGCCAGGGCAAGCAACTCTACATCCATAGCAAATCCTCGAATTTTGAGGGAGTTCACAACTGCATCCATTACGTCACGCCGCATGAATTTAGCACCAACTTGAGTGTCCAAGACTGTCAGATCGAACAAGCCCTTTGACAGCCCTTGATACCCAAGACTGAACACCCTTCTTATTAACGGATATTTTACATCTGACAATGGATGTCTCTTCGATCCAATAGCTATATCGGCTCCACCCGTCACTATTCGAACCCCTTCTGCAATGGCATCAGGCAATATGTCCATACCACCATCAATAAACCCGACTACCTCGCCCGTGCATTCCTTCAACCCAGTACGCACAGCAAAACCTTTTCCTTGGTTTTTCTGGATTTCTATAACCCTAAGATTCTTCAGGCTCAAATTTTTTGCAACTTCTGCCGATTTGTCGATCAATCCATCCACAACCGCTATTATTTCGTAATCGTCGCACCACTCACTCATACTATCGTCAATCCTGCATAAATCTTCAGCCACGGTCTGCTCTTGACGATATATGGGAACCACGACAGAGACACGCCCACAGCAACTATTTGTACTCATCCAGTCAGTACCCATCCAGCGCCCATCCCAATCCTTTCCATTTCCGATCATAGAACCCTGTCGTATAAACATACCATCACATGAAATCGGTGAGTATTACAGCACGAAGCCGGCAAAAAATAACAACAATACTAGGAAATATTAGAATTTCTAGGTCCTAGAGATCACATTCCCTATATAGTATCGTGACCCGACAAGCAGATTGGAGAGCCCAAGAGCTGTCGAGTCCCGTCGAAAAATCGTAATTTGTTCCATAAAACATGCAATCTTTTAAGGGAGACTCGATCTGTGAGAGTCGCTATAAGTTTTCCGCCGTTTGATAGCCCTGACGGAATCCCATTGCTTTCACAAAACCGTCAATATCAGGTATTTTCCACCGGATCTAGCCAAGGTGGTGGTGTCGTAGGATTACTCAACAAATTTGTTGGTGACAATGCAACCGTAATATTCCCCGTGCTCCCGGCATTAGCCGCCACAGTACTGAACCAAAACGGCCATGAAGTTGTTTGGCTGGACGGGATAGCAGAAGGTTGGGGTTGGGAAGAATATTGCCAACAAGTCGAACATTACCGACCAGAACTCATGATGATAGAGACCAAGACACCAGCTGCTTTACCAATGTATGCCGCCATCCAGGAACTCAAAACAAGATTCCCGAATATGAAGATTGTCATCGTGGGCGACCATATCACTGCCTTTCCTGAAGAACCTTTTCTTTATTGTGACGTCGATTACTCTCTACGAGGCGGCCAATTTGACTACTCGTTACTTAATTTGGCCAATTTCCTTGAAAATCGTGAGGATTTGGCGCCAGGTTTATTCTGGCGTGACGACGGGGTTATTGTTAATTCTGGAGTATCCCCTGCGCCACCAATACTAGGAAAAGTTAGGCCTCATATCGATCGCAAATTAGTGAATTGGGAACTATACGCTTTTAGGAATGGAAATTTCCTAAAAAAAGGAACTTATGGCTGGGCCACCGGATCCACCAGCGCAGACTGCTGGTGGCGAAAAAGAATTGATGGTGGCCCTAAGTCAGGTGGGGGCGGATGTACTTTTTGTTCATGGACAAGCATGTTGCCACAGTTTTCACTACGGCCAGTGGACGACTATTTGGATGAATTAGAATCCTTGGTAGACCTAGGAGTCGAGGAGGTATTCGACGACACAGGGACATTCCCTGTTGGCAAATGGATGCACGATTTTTGCAAGGGATTTCAGGAACGTGGTCTGCACCAGGAATTAATGATGGGTTGCAACATGCGTGCTGACGCCTTAGACGCAAGTGAATACCAAATGCTGGGAGATTCAAATTTCCGGTTTATTCTTTACGGGATCGAGTCGTCCAATCAACGAACTTTAGACATGTTAAACAAGGGCACGACGGTACAGCAACAATGGGATTCGGTAAAATGGGCTAGTGAGGCCGGTCTAGAACCTCACGTCACATGTATGGTGGGATACCCTTGGGAAACTTACGAGGAAGCTCGAAACACTGTAGAGTTCACGCGTGAAACATTCGATAAGGGATACGTTAATACTCTGCAAGGGACTATAGTCATCCCTTATCCTGGTACCCAGCTTTACGCGCAAGCCAGAGAGAATGATTGGTTGCGTTTCGACGGCCCGGAGCACTGGCATAGATTTGACATGAGAGAGCCGGTACTTAAGTCCCCGATACCAAACGACCAAATAATGGAACTCGTGCAAAGTCTATACACGAGCTTTCTTACACCCCGATACGTAACTAGAACGGCACGTAATGCATTCAAAAGCACCGATCATTTTCGGTACTACTTCATCCGGGGCTCCAAATACTTAGTAGGTCATCTGTTAGATTTCCGAAAAGAACAGGTGTCTGAAAAAAGTGATCGTTTTGGCCCAGACTCGAATACCGCTGAACTCCCTGTGGAGCTTTATACGGCAGGAGGATTTGCAGCCCCAGTCCCAGACGAAATAAAAACCCATTTAGAAGAAATTAACACTACAAAAGTAATAGGCTGACAAACGCACCTCGCGTTCTACACCAGGTTAACTACTACATCAGATGTAAAAATCTCATTTGTTGCCACTATCGCAACGAACATAGTGGCCGACACCAAAGACGCCGCAGTGCGGCTGGTCCACTTTTTACGACCAGTACCATATTGGTAACAAATCATCAGTAACATGGCTCCTCCAATCACCACTGTAGATACAATACATAGTAGTAATAGCCCCGATAACTCGTTGATCCATATCGGGTGATCTATCGGGTACGCAGCAACTTTGTCGAGCAGAGCCTCGGCCCAAACTAGTGGGGCATAATTTTCAGCGGGCGCATACAGCCGAAAATACAAATCTTGGCCTTGCACTTCAATCGCATCCAAATCAAAAAACTGGCCTTTGGCATAAGTATCGGTGCGAGAATATCGATAGTAGAAGCGATCTGCAGAGTCCGTCGTAACAATCGCCATTCTCAGATAAATCGGATCGCCAGCATTCAAAATAGGGTTTTTCAAAATCAAAGCGATTGGCAAGTTATCACTTGAATCATGTATTACGAAAGAACCAGACGCAATCAATGTGTCCGACCCCGGGTAATCGAATATTTCAAATATCATCTGGATTTGCTCACCATTCACCAGTACAGGACGTACCTCCAGATCTATACGAACAAGCCCTCCTTTCGGCACAGACATGGTTTGCCCTTTCACTCCGGTCAAAGATTGAGCATATGCAGGACGAATATCAGGTGATGTCGGCACACGCAATAAGTGGACAGGCCTACCTGCAAACCATATGAGAACTGAACAGCAAACAACGATTACAAGCAGTTCTATGAACAAAATCCATCTAGTTTTCATACTGCAACATAAATCACACTGGCCATGCTGGGACTATACATATCTGGAACAACAATGTTGATCAAGTAAGACACGTTTGCACTCAGCATTGATAGCATTGCGACGGCCACCAAAGCAAAAGCCAATCTTTGTTTCATAAGAACCAACAGCCCAGTAAAACCCGCCATAATTAGAACAACGAATGAAACAAACTGTGGGTACAGATAACGGCCATGTAACGCAACATCGACGGTGTAACTGCTCCAGAAGCTCATTGCAAGCAATCCTAGGAACATAGCTGTCATCCATACTATAGCAAATCGGTCCAACGACGAACTCCATTTGGAGGAGGCCGAAACGAATCTAAAAAACATCCCTGCAATACTTGCTAATAACACCAACAAAAAAGCAATATATACGCCGCCTGGCAATTTCAACTTTTGAAGCCCATACCCAGCCCAAAAGGTCGCATAATTTTCAGCCAACCAATTGGTCTCTTGTAAAAATTGGATCGGATTAAGGCCTCGGGCAGCTGGTGGGATCGGAGCAGGGCCAGATGCATCTACTGCAACCCGGGTGGTATCTATACCAAGTAAGTCACCGTATACGACAACACCTCTCACATACCACCATCCAGCAACTAACAGGACAACTATAAGACCTAAAGCCGCAATTCGTAACAAGCGGTAAGGATCTCGCCAAACCTCCCACACAACTAATGCTACTACCCCAGGCAATACCATAAAACCATTGTACTTATGTAGCATCACAAATCCGACGGCAACACTCAGTAACAGAACA
This sequence comes from uncultured Chloroflexota bacterium, assembly GCA_913043205.1. Classification (GTDB taxonomy): domain Bacteria; phylum Chloroflexota; class UBA11872; order UBA11872; family VXNJ01; genus CAJWLF01. Next base: position 70,210 of record CAJWLF010000010.1, read on the forward strand.
CTTGTTGTATCGAACCGATACTTCCGAGCGCGCAAAGCCAGATAAATCGTTACGGTGCTGAAAAAAATAGCTGGTGAATCATTCGTTATATAGCTATGGACAAGCATAAACTGGGGAACCGTTACCATGACCGTTAACCCCAACAATCTGATTAAAGGATCGTCAACAAACACTAGCTTGAAAATTCTCCAGGAAATAATGAGTGTTAACGGATAAAAGGCGACGCTGACGATTCGCCCCCAACGATTAGCTTCCAACATCTCTGGAAGACCAGCTAAGTTAAGAACAAATGCGTGAATTAGAGCAGATATGTTCGGCGTCAACTCATAAGCCACTTGGGCTCGGACCGCACTCTCACCAAAGGTACCCGGTGGATAACCCTTGAACATCGGCCATTCCCAATTTTGGGATAACGGATACACAATTTGCAGGAAGTGGTTCCATTCATCGGGACCACCATCAAGAAGAGGACGTAAAAGAGACCATAGAAGCGCACTTAATGTCGCAAAAATGATCAGACACCAACCACCAAATTGTTCAATAGATTCCAAATTTGGTGGTTGGCGACGTACTTGCCCCAGAGATTTCGAACCTAAATTAAGTGATTCCATAATGGAGCAGATTATCATCGACTACATCAAAATTGGCGGAAGAAGCTAGTATTTTATATGCATCAATCAAAATATGGGCTGAGTAAATGAATAATCTGACTGCATTGACAGTCGTGATTCCGGCATACAACGAGCAGCAATCGGTAGGCCTCGTCATTACAGATCTAATGCAAACACTAAAGGGTCAGTCAATCGATTTTGAAATCTTAGTTGTCGACGACGGGTCTGATGACAATACCGCTATTGTTTCCGAAAAAGCTGGAGCAACTGTGTTGTCCGTACCAGCAAACATGGGATATGGGCTGTCCCTAAGACGAGGAATACTAGCCGCCAAACATGAACATATTCTCATATGTGATGCTGATGGCACTTATCCAGCTCAATCCGCCACTAAATTACTGGAACTAGCATCACATTTCGACATGGTAGTCGGGCAAAGAACAGGTCAATACTTCAAATCAAATGGGTTCAAATCCTCTATGCGATGGGGGCTGCGAATATTCTCCAGCTTTGTCGTAGGACGTCCCGTTCCAGACGTCAATTCCGGATTTCGAATATTTAGAAAAGCTCAAGTACTTAAGTATTTTCGAATACTGAGTTCCGGATTCTCGTTCACAACTGGATTGACACTAGCGATGATGAGCGATGGTTTGGCTGTATATTTTCTGCCGATTAGCTATGGCAGGAGATCTGGTAAATCCAAAATCAAAACCGTAAGAGATTCCTTGCGTATACTGCAAGTGCTAGTGCAAGCCGTTGTGCGACATAACCCTTTAAAGCTATTCCTATTGCCTGTAATAGCGCTCTCTGTCTCTGGAGTGTCCGCCTTGGTAGTAGCAATAGTATGGTGGAACACCCTATGGCTGTTGATATCAGCAGTTTTGCTTACCGGGTCTATCACAGTATTTGCCCTAGGCCTAGTTGCAGAATCCTTGCGAACCCGAACGATTGACGAGTAGTAACATCTAGATCATCCGATTGGAATCAATTGGCAAATTGCGAAATTAGGTAGGCTCTTACGATGACCGGGATCTCCGTGGAGGTGTTAGCTCAAGGAGCTTGGACTTCTGGAATGGTCGTATTTATCGGCTTATGGCTCGGTTTTACCCCGGCACAACTCTTACTACACGCCAATTGGCATCGATATAGATACTTGTTGATGCCCATAATTGGATGGTCCGTCCTGATATTTGCTGCGTACTACCTTAACTTTTCACTACTTAACATGACCCAAGTTTTCTGGTCACTAGTCGCTATAGCCACTGCAGCAAACATTACCTATTTCCGGTATGCCAGAGCACGATTTCCTTCTCATACAATCTGGGAAATATTAGTTGTTGTTTTATCCGTATTTCTATTAATCGTGGCACTTCTTCCTCACGCGCACGCAGATTCACTAGGCTTGTTAGCTCTTAACGTAGACGAGGAGCTATATTTCCCATACGCTGAACTACTAAAGCATTTTCCTGCGTCCCTCACCGAATCGGGAATCAGCGCGTTTAACGGCGAGTATCAATCCGTGGCGTTTAAGTCACGCGGACAAGGATTTGCGTATCTATTATCGGTTACAAGTATGGCCTCCGGAACCCCCACTTTCTTAGCCTACATGCCCTTAGTCCATACAATGCTTGGCTTCAGCGTCGTAAGTACATACATTTTTGCTCGATTAGGAGCTGGACTAAACGGTAGGGTTTCCTGTCTAGCGGCAACATTGTACGCACTAAACGGACTGCCTTTTTGGTTTGCCGGAATGGGCTTTGGGCCACATATGACTGCTCTTGCTTTTATGCCTGTTGCACTAGCTGCCATCATTCAATCCTACAGCACAAAAAAGAGATCTAGCGCAGTCTTTGCAGGACTTATGTCTGCCGTATTACTGGCTTCCTATTTCTGGGCAATCACCGCGGTTTACTTGGCAATGTGCCTGCCAGTCATTGTCTTGATGCGATTAAAGCTACAAAGTATGAAAGATTGGTTATTACGAACTTCTTTAGTGGTATCAATCGGCATCTTCTGTTCGGGACCCGCCATATTTTGGCTGTTGCGATGGGCGGTGCCACAGTTAACCGGAATTGTTAGCAATTTAGACGGTCGGTTCGGTAATGCCTGGGGTGACACATCATTCCCACCATTATCGAGTGCTTTAGGGTTTCACTCTTATCACATGGTTGAAACTGTGTCTTCTTTGAACGACAGGCTAGGACCAGGACCCTGGGGGCTCATTATGGCCGCACAAAACATTGCCTGGCTTTTGTTTATAGGGTTCGCGATTTGCACGGTCATTTTTCACAATAAGAACAGACCAGCCATTCTAGGATTAGTATTCGGTTCGGTAGCGTTCACCTACTGGGTTTGGCAGATAGCAGGGTACCCATACGGCTATTTCAAGAATCTATCCTATATATCATTCCTCGCAGCCACCCTGTTGGCTGCAGGAATCGGGTTGACTTGGAATTTTCAAAGTCTCGCTCATCATCAATTGTCAAAAGTTGTCTATTCAGTCAAGAAAGTTATTGTGGTCCTCGCAATGGCGACATTGTTAATCGTACTTATAGTCAACTCAGCTGAATCTTTCAGATGGTATTGGCACGGGTTTAATTGGAACATGCCCCATGCAGCCTTAAACGATGCCCAGTCACTAGCCAAAATAATCCCTAAGGGATCTAGCGTTGCGATATCACCAAAGCTGAGATATCCAGTAGATCTATCCAACCCTCGCTTTCTACCTATCACACTCGCTTTTCACTACAAGAGCGATGCTGTTTCTCGGTGGTCAAATAGATTTAACGCCATATTGATAAGCGAACTGCCAGGCCGAAACGTCCATTCTGTCGGTGGCAATGCCTATGGACCACCATCTAGGGAAGCTATAACAAATCATCCCTTTGTAGTACTCGGGCAGAACGAAGACCCCAGGTTATACGGATTCACATCTTCTGATCTATTGTTCGAATCACCTCGGATCCGATTATTTAGTAATCCAAATGATTTGGTACTTAGGATTACAGACGCTTCAGATTCGGCCAACTTCTCGCGATTGCAATTCAAAGCCGCAGTCAACGGGATTTCCATGATCCATAGTGACAACATTTTCGGTGCATCGGGCATCATGCGCGTGATGATGGGTATAGCAAACATGGACTCCAAGTCAAACACAATATCTGTGGTAGCTGGACCCATGCGTCAGTCTGTGACATTGAAACCTGGGCTGAATTGGATAACCACCAATAAATTCGAAGGGCCAGCGACTTTGACAATCTCCAGTGCTAAGGGTGTTAGTTCGAACGTACACCCTATTCTAATGCGTGCTTTACCAGCTACCGATGATTCAAACACGGCAACAGCTTCTTTCTCTTCGAACCCATCAATACTAAGTGTAAACACCGTATTAAAAGGTCAGTTTATCGAATCAGTTATCACTCTCATTAATGTAGAAAACGCAGCAAATGGAATAGGATTGACCTACCACGAATCATTAACTCGCGGCTTCTGGAGAAGCAGTTTGGCCCTACCATTATCAAGCACTACAATCCGTCTAAAATACGATGTGAATAACCGCTCCATCATCGAAGATTCGTCATATAATAATCCTATGACATCGATTGCCCGGGAGAGTTCCGCCAAAGGCGAACGGGAATTCAGTTTGCGTTTTTCTAAAGGTGATGAAATTTTCGAGGAATTGGTCTTGTACAAGTACACGATGACCGAAAAGGGTATTAACATTACGTACAGGCCAACAAATAGTGTGCAGATATTTTACCCTGAATACTGGCTAGAGTGATAGGAGTAACCCTTGACAAGCAACACTGTTGCATTTGTCGGCTGTGGATCTATGGGGGCCGGCATGATAAAGAACTTGATCAAAGCCGGGTTTCGAGTCCAGGCATTCGATTTGGATTCAAAAGCTCTTGCAGAAATGTCACACATTGGAGCAATATCATCTTCCACCGCAGCAGAGGCAGCAATAGGAGCAAAGTATGCTGTCACCATGCTTCCGGAAGCCAGCCATGTGGAATCCTCACTATTCGGGAAAGGCGGACTTGCGGAATCACTTGCCAAAGAAACGCTCTTCATACAGACCTCTTCTATAGATACGTCAGCTATGTTGCGAATTGCTAAATCGCTTTCCGATAGAGGAATTCGTTCTGTAGATTCACCAGTTTTGAAAGATGCTGCTGCGGCTGCCAACGGCACACTCGCAATACTTTCGGCCGGAAATCCCAGGGATGCTAAAGATGCACTCCCTGTCCAGAAAGCCATCGGTGAATCAGTGAATTATGTCGGTTCAATTGGTCAAGCATCAATACTGAAAGCACTAAACAACAGTCTTAATTTTACGATTCGAGCAGCAACAATAGAAGCTCTGGTAACAGGCGCCAAATCCGGTTTAACAATCCAAACAATGGTAGACGCTTTCCGAAAGACAGGAGCGAAAAACCTCTATCTCGATAACATCGCAAGCGCTAAAGATTTGCATTCTGGTCTAGCTCCCAAAATGAGAGCCGGGTTGGTATTGAAGGATCTTAAACTGGGAGTCACTCAAGCATCTTCCGTCGGAGTACCGAACCCTATTATCGCAGCTGCTGCCAATGAAGTTGCTATGGGAGAAGCCCTTGTCGATTATCATAATTCAATCGATCCGGTGCTAGCACTCTTGGAAAGGATAGCTGATCCTGAATGGCAATATTCAGAGTTATAGTCCAATGGTAGATTCAAACTTCACATCAAAAAGAGAACAAAGACCGGGCTTATCGGTCCTAGAAGTGGACGTTTGTTTTGCACAGAACTATTAAGTTTTTTTTTCTGCCCAACAACTTCCCATTTTTTCTCCTATCGACTTTTATCGCACTCTTGATAATGTGTTCAACAATTTCTTGCAGCGCATCAGCTAACACAAACAGTGATCAAGCATTGACCAATCAATCGGTTAGCACGGTGACAAATACCTTCGAACCTATTGCTGTTGATCTCGATGGATACGAAAGCACTAACGAAACCTGTCTGTGCTCACTGGCGCATCCTATACCAGAACAACCAAAATCATATCGAGGATCAGGTGATAACGTAGCCCTTGCGATCAACATGTTTGAGGATAAAAACTACCAATCGGCACTAACTATTTTTGATGACCAGTTAGATAAAAACGCGAGCACTAAATGGGATTATTTCAATCGCGGCACTACTCACTTAAAATCGTTTGCTTATAAGAAAGCCCAACGCGATTTTGAATCTGCCATAGACAAAGACCCTGGTTTTCCTGAAGCCTATTTAAACCTCGGCATTGCCCACTACTATCAGAACGATTTGGACCGTGCTGTCTCACAAATATCTAAATCTATCCAGTTGTCACCAGAGTACTCATTGGCGTTATGGAATCGCGGCCACGTCTTAGGTATGAAAACGAAATTCGCTACCGCCATATCAGATTTCGATAAGGCCATAAAACTAGCTCCTGACAATGCAATTAACTATGTGGGACGAGCAATAGTTTTGGGCGATTCTGGAGATCAAACCTCCGCCCGCAAGGACCTAAAAACCGCTCTTGAGTTGACGGATGACCAAGATCTTATTAGCCGACTACAAGCTACTCTGGATGAAATGCCAGCCGCATTAGATTGATGGCTACGAAAGATTTAACCCAAACAGTCACTATATTTTTTCCGTTCAACCCGTCCAAGGCGATTCTCATGCACACCATGGGGCGTCAGCACTCCACTCACGGGCCAAGACAGAATTGTCCCCCATCTTTATCAATTTATCACGAGCTTCTTGCCAATTTCGCTGCCATTCCGAATGATCCGCTAGCACTCGCTCAGGGTAGGTTTCGCTGCGAGCTATAAATCCAGGGAATATGTCGCGCCCAGTAGGTTGCCCTACTGGCTGGTAACGTAAATCCAAACTCCATCGAAGCTTGTCACTGAGATTGCTATGAGATCCATGAATCGTCTTACGGTGAAATAAAATTACGGATCCCGCCTTGACAGGCAACGACTTAACAACTTCTTTCGGCACGTATTTGTCAGGAATACTTGGCCCCTGTTTTACATCCACCGGGCAATGGGGCATAAGATCATTACGACGATGGCTTTCCGGAATCACTTTTAGGCATCCCATTTCCTCAGTTGCGTCGGTCACTGCCACCCATACAGTCAGGAGATCAGTATCATTTGCGTCTTCAGACGTTACACTCAAATCTTGATGCCACGGCTGTGACCTAAGAATAATGCTATTTTTTCTGGTCAATGTTTGATCGCCTTGTGGGGGTTTGATTCGCACATGCTGGATTGGATTGCAATAAATTTCCGGCCCAACAATCTGCTCGGCTATATCCAGTATTCTAGGATGTCGCAATATGTCAAAGATAGGCTTGCCCAGATATATAGGCTTTGAGTCGGCTGCATCAAGACCAAAAAGCGTAAATGTTATGTCAAACGGGGTCCAGTCAATTTCCTCGCATTGCCTACATACATCAATTAGACGCTCATCAAAAGGCAGGCTCGCATCGTAACTATCTATTGATCCAGTCGCCAGCATCCCAGCTGCCTCCCTATCTAGTAGTTCACTATAACCGTCACGGAGCGCCTTGAAATCCTCAGGGCGAAAAACAGAATCAATTACTGCGTAACCCTGGTCCGAAAATTGCTCGACGTCTATTTGCTCGGATAACACGTTCAATCACACCTATTCAATTTGCAATATTTGGCTTAACTATTATGCCAGATCGCAACATTATTTGACCGAATCACCCCTACGCCCAGTAGTATGAAATGAGTATATTCAGTAGATAAGCTCACCAGCTCTTTGCACAATAGTTAGGAACCATATCGGACATGCATCACATTTTCACCGATAACCCCCTAGACAGAGGAGATACGGCAAGACGTGATGAAGAATGGTTGAGACAAACCGCACTAGACGTTAATAGTAAAATTTTACCAATGTGGCGCCTGACCATTCCATTGCAATACTCTAAAGGTTCAGTAAGCCTCCGTTGGGCTAGCATGGCCTCCACGAAACTTTCACCAGAATCCAACACCTTGTTCCTCGGATTACGCGGTGGAATATCGCACTTTGCAGTTGACATATCACAATATGAAGATCCCAGTTCGGCGCCAGGATTGGATTCAACCTGGAAGTTTGAAGAAGCTCGTACCGCCGCCACTATATTATCAGTCGATGAGACAGGAATAATAGCCCAGGCCAGAGCGCAAATTCATTGGCATTCCACGCACAAATATTGCGGCGCCTGCGGGAATCTGACCTACCAGAGAAGAGGAGGGCAAATACGCACCTGCCAAAAGTGCAAGCAAGACCATTTCCCTCGCACTGATCCGGTAGTTATAGCGGTAATAGAACACAACGACATGTGCCTATTGGGTCAGTCTAGAGGACGACTATCACAGATGAGCATGTATTCCGCTCTCGCTGGCTTTGTTGATCAAGGAGAATCAATCGAAGAAGCCGTCCGACGTGAAGTTATGGAAGAGGCCGGAATAGAGGTCGGTCAGGTGCTTTATCATTCATCTCAACCTTGGCCATTTCCACACTCGCTGATGATTGGCTGCCACGGTATCGCCCTGACCACTGACATCAAAAAGGACGAAGAAGAAATGACTGATGTGCGCTGGTTCGCGAGGGCAGACGTACTCAGTGCACTTGACCTCAATCACGATCACCTCAATGTTCCCCAGCCCATGGCCATCGCTCATCACTTGATTAGATCCTGGGCTGAAGGGGATGTCCCACTTACTGAACCGAACACCTAGTTAATTCTTGTCCATCTCACCGAAAGGTATCTGGAAAAATATTTAATTCGATTAGCCGCAAACACGCCGTCGTAACTGTTGTGGGCATAGGCACTCTATTATCAACTATGACTGCCAGTATGGTTAATGTGGCATTACCTACAATGGCAACAGATTTCAATGTAGACCTACCCACCGCACAGTGGATCGCATTAGGGTTCTTTGCAGCAGTCGCCAGTCTACATTTATCAGTAGGACGATTGGCAGACATATTTGGACGAGGAAGATTATTCAACAGCGGCTTCTTGCTATTTGGCCTGGCATCACTGGCTGCTGGGCTAAGCCCCTCAGTCGAATGGTTAATAGCACTGAGAATTGTCCAAGCTATTGGCCTATCAATTTTGCAAGCAAATGCATTTTCCTTGTTAATGGCAGTATTTCCGGAGGAACAGAGAGGGAGGGCTATGGGTTATTTCGCATCCATCGCAAGTGTAGGCCTAGCAATAGGGCCCTTGGCCGGAGGAATAATTCTTCACTACGCCTCTTGGAAATGGATGTTCTTCTGTTTAAGCCCAATATCTTTATGCACCTTTGTGATCGGCGTCTGCACAATCCAGGCAATCGGACCTGGAACAAAACAACGATTCGACATTGTTAGCGCAGCAACCATGCTGTTTTGGATATTCCCGCTAGTATTCGGTATTAACCGTGGATTCATACTTGGATGGACCTCTTCAATAACACTCTCATCAATGGCTTTGTCTATGTTTTTTTTGTTCGTGTTCATCCGGCGACAACAAACAACCAACAATCCACTTGTAGATCCTACATTGTTTCGTTCATTTAACTTTTTGACCGGTATTTTAACGTCATATTTGGGCTTTGTGTCTTTGAGCAGTGTCACATTATTGGCACCATTCCTATTTCAAAACGGATTGAAAATGCCTATTGCCCAGGTCGGATTATTTTTTTCGATTCTGTCTGTTGTTGCTGCCATCACAGCTATTTTGGCAGGTAGAGCTGTAGATCGATGGGGTTCTGCCAAACCGCGTACTGCCGGATTATTACTGATGTGCGCAGGATACACATCTATGGCCTTTGTAAATCCGTCTACTGGAATATTTCTCGCATTGGTTTCCCTGGCCCTTACAGGGATGGGCGTTGGTTTTTGGGAGGCCCCCGCCATCAATACAATCATGTCTTCAATACCCTCTGACAAGCTCGGCTTAGGAGGAGGATTTGTAGCCGGTTCCCGAACTCTGGGTTGGGCCACCGGACAACCAATATTTGGCGGAATATTTGCTTTAGTAGTTATGAATCTGGGATCAGAGGTAGCACTTTCGGCACCTCAAGGCGATCAATTATCCGGATTTCAGATAACATTTTTGTTTGCCGCAATAATGGCCTTACTTATATCTATATTCTCAGGCATTAGTATTTTTCGAAAATCGGCCTTGTAGTTAGTAACCTGATCGATATGAACAATCCAAATGACAGCGATCACACTGTGCGGCAACGTATCGCCGTTAGTGGAGTTCAAGGCTTAGGGTTGGCCTTATTCACCGGATCAGCTGCTATGGTCGGAGTAGCTCTTCCATCAATGGCTCGAGAATTCGACGTAGATCTGACCCTAGTTCAGTGGGTGTCACTATCATTCTTTGTGGGATTAGCAAGTTTTCATCTGGCTGCCGGCAGACTGTCCGATATATTCGGACTTCGCACCATCTACCTGTCTGGAATCATTATCTTTGCTGCCGCCTCTATTGGAGCTGCATTAAGCTCTGAACTTAGCTGGCTAATCGTATGGCGCGTCATTCAAGCGCTCGGAGCATCGGCATCACAAGCTACTGGCACCGCATTATTAATTCGAGTTTACCCGGCGAATCAACGTGGTAGGGCAATGGGTATTTTCGGGACAGTAGGCGCAGCGGGTATGGCTTTAGGCCCCGTAGTAGCCGGATCTGTTCTCGAAGTGTCAAGATGGCCTACCCTATTTCTAATTATGGCTGGTGTAGCAGCCCTTAGTTTTGCAGTAGGTTTGGCCGCAATACCCAAGTTAGCAGCATCACAGGAAAAAGGGAGGTTTGATTGGTTAGGAGCATTGCTGATGTCAATGTGGATAGCTCCAGGCATACTCGCGGTAAATATTGGTATGCGCGACGGGCTTTTAAATCACATTACAATTTTCTCAATAGTAGCCACTCTAATAGTTTTGCCCGCATTTATATTAAGTCAAAAGTTTGCCGCAACCCCACTTGTACATCCATCAATATTCAGATCTTTTGACTTTACAACCAGCCTACTAATCTCATCATCAGGGTTTGCAACCTCAATTGGGGTACAACTATTGATCCCATTTCTATTAGGCAGTGCCCTCAATTACCCAATAAGTCAGATCGGACTATTGATGTCATTAGGCCCATTAATCGCAATGTTAGTATCTACCCCTGCGGGCGCTTGGGTCGATCGTGCTGGGCCCCACATTCCTCGTTCGATCGGACTAGGCATCACTGTTGCTGGCTACATTCTGCTCCTGCCTATTAATGAGACATGGACCTTTATTCATACGTCTGCCGGACTTATTGTCCTTAGCATAGGCCATAGCATCTGGTCAGCTGCAAATCGCACTCTACTTATGAGCTCGGTTTCGCAACAACATCTTGGAATTGCAGGAGGGCTGCTATCAGCTGCACGCACATTCGGATTCTCTATAGGTAATGCGATCTTTGGCGGGATATTTTCATTAGTTGTTTTGAATATAGATTCAACTAAGATAGCCATTGAGGGCTCTGCTGAGTCTCAGCTCATTGGATACAAAATAGCTATGTTGGTGGCAGCTGTTATGCTGATAGTCATGGCTGCGTTGTCAACATGGCGTGCAGTACGAACATAAGAATCGATAAATCATATTTTGAGTAATTCGAATAAACAACCTGAACCTTGGGCCATATCTTCCACCAGGAGGGCTTTGATAACCCTAGCGGTTGGCATAAGTACAACTCTCTTTACAATAGCCACCACTATGGTGCTTGTAGCCCTTCCCAGCATGTCCAAAGATTTCAACGTAGATATCACAACAGTCCAGTGGGTAGCCATGGCCTTCTTTATAGGAGTATCCAGCTTTCATCTTCCTACAGGACGACTAGGAGACTTATTCGGGAGAAAACGGGTTTACCTCATTGGATATGTTGTTACTACTATCGGCTTTATAGGTGCAATATTTAGCCCAGGCATCTATTGGTTGATTGCCTTCAGAGGGCTCCAAGGTATAGGAGCATCTGCCATACAGGCTAATGCTACAGCCATAATGGTTTCTGCGTACCCTCCAGCACGTAGAGGCAGAGCTATAGGTTTCTACGGAAGTATGTCGGCACTTGGTCTCGCATTGGGACCTATCATCGGAGGGGCAATACTACAGATCGGTGAATGGCAAACAATGTTTGCAATCCTGGTTCCATGGTGCGTATTGGGATTCTCAATGGGACTTCTCGCAATTCCTAACTCCTCTATGCGAGCCACTGGCACTTTTGACTACCTGAGCACGCTACTTCTGCTCATAGCACTGGGGCCTATTGTTTTTGCACTCAATAGAATGGTTAGTCATGGCTGGAACGATCCACTATCACTATCTTTTGTATGCTGCTTTGCAATTTCAGGATTTCTATTTGTCAAAAGACAAAACTCTATGGAATCCCCTCTGGTAGACCCAAGTATTTTTTCCTCTTCACTGTTCAGAAGTGGAGTAATAATTGCATTTTTGGGCTTTATGGCTTTTAGCAGTGTATTACTGCTTATGCCATTTTTCATTCAAAACCTAATGGAAGTACCTGTAGGCCAAGTGGGTTTGCTAGTTTCGATAAGTTGGTTTGTAACAGCCATGTTCAACTTCATCTCTGGGCCACTCGTAGATAAATTCGGTACGCGGCCGGTACTCAGTATTGGATCAACCCTACTGGCAATCTGTTACCTTCTAGTATCCAGATTGGACGAAAGTTCTACAATACTCCATGTGGTGCTGCTGATGATGGTGATTGGTTTTTCGCAGTCTTTCTGGATGGCACCTACTAACACTCGCATTCTGGGTTCAGTGCTACGACATCAACTCGGCTTAGCTGGTGGATTTGTCGCATTTTGCAGAACTTTTGGCTTCGCTTTGGGAACAGCACTATGGGGAGGAATCTTCTCTCACATTGTTCTTACCAATAGCAACGCAACAATAGCTGTAGAGGCAGCATCAAGATTCCAGGAAACCGGGTTTAGAACAACTTTTCTCATCGTAGCTGTGCTGTCAGGATTGCTGGCTCTGTATGCAGTCAGTGTCCGAGGTGCATCAACCGATCAGACTGACAATTGATTGCCAAACGAAAGCACCTAAGCATCGACTGATATATTCAGTTGTCGAATATAGTGCACATAAAATGTTTGAAGATCGATAAGATATTGCGAATTGGGTCGGGCAGGAATATGCTACATCAATGAACCGAGACCGCTAAGCTAGCCAACATGAGAATGATTATGGCCCGCCGTCAGAAGCTAACAGTTGGAATAGTTCTATTCGCAACAATTGCTGCTGCAATATTTCTTCTGGGTGGCCCCCAAACCAGCACAAATTCCTCTACCGAAAGCACAAGTATAAAAATGGAGGCCGCTGCTCTAGCTGACCTCACAGACACAGTCACTGCCGTCGGCACAGCCGAATACTCTCGGGTCATTGATCTATCCGTCGCTCAAAGCAGTCTAGTAACCAAAATCCTATTCAAGACCGGAGAGTCAGTATCGGCAGGTCAAACACTGGTTGAACTCGACGCATCTACCGCAGCAAAAACCCTAGCGGATCGACAATTGGCACTTCGGGAAGCACAACACGCGCTTGAAGAGCTTAAAAAACCGCCGGATCCAAAAGCGATAACCAAAGCCGAATTGACATTAGCAGCAAAAAAATCAGATTTTGAATATCTTAGCCAAGATCCAGACGAATCTGACCTTGCCGCTGCAAACGCCTCTCTTGCTTCAGCACAAAGTAATCTAGCCCATACATTGGTGGATCTAGCTACAGCCGAAACCGGACCAACTGCGGAAGAAATATCTCGTAAGCAAGCCGCTTTCGAGACCGCTGAGGCAGATTGGCTAACCAAACAACAGTCACTTAAGACTTTGCGTGATAAACCCACGCCCGATGAGTTAGCTGATGCAGCCGCGATACTAGAAAAGGCGCTACTCACCCGAAATTCAACCAATAAAAGCAAAACCGCAGACAGTGAAACCAAAGCCAAAGCTGAGCTTGACTACCAAATAGCTCAACGAACTTATGAAACGGCAGTACGGCCTGCCACACAACAAGAATTGGACGATGCAGGCTCAAGATTGGCAGCCGCTAAAGCGACAATGGACGCAAGCTGGAAAGATGTACAGACTTTGTTAAACGGGCCCGATTCGGAAGACGTCGCTCTATCCAGAGCTGCAGTGAATTCGGCAAAAGCTCAAGTAACAAATGCCTCAGCCGCTTTAGCCGAAGCCCGAAAAGGAACCAGTAACACGGCGTTACTCACAGCTGAAAGCGCACTTCGTCAAGCTGAATTAGATCTCATTCAACTCACCGAAGGACCAAGCCAAACCGATCTAGAGTTGCAAAATCTTCGTATAAAATCCGCTGAGCTAGCAGTTACCGAAGCAAAAAATTCTGTTGCAGACAAATCTATTAAAGCTCCATTCGACGGTGTAATAACCGCAATAAATGGCCAGCCAGGCGAATTGGTCTCTGGTACGTTGGTAACAATAGTTGATCGCGACTCATTGCGAATTCAAGCCAACGTCGACCAGATAGATGTAGTGAAGTTGAAACCAGGCCAGAGAGTTCTAGTGAATACTAATCTACCGAACACGCTACCGAACCAAGCAACCTTATCCAGTATCAACCCTCTAGGCCAAAGCAATCAAGGTTTGGTCACCTACGATCTTGCTGTAGACATGACTCGAGCCCCTAAAAACTTACTGGGTGGGATGACTGTCGATATAGAGGTGACTGTCGGAGAGATAAAGAACGCAATTACAGTACCTTCCTCGGCAATCGAATCCACACCGAAAGGACCTGGGATTCGTGTCGAACATCCTGATGGAACCTTACAGTTCCGCCGAGTGAGCTTGGGACTTTCTGATGGATATCGAACTCAAATATTGGATGGTATTCAAGAAGGAGAACAGGTAGTCGTAGCTGGTGTAGATAAGAATGCTAAATCGAAAGAGGAGGATGACACCTTTCGGCGAATGAGAAGAGCTAACAAATGAACAGTGGCAACAGCAGGCCGCTGATAGAAGTAGAAGATTTAGGTAAAACATACAGCATGGGACATATAGAAGTACCAGCGTTGCGAGGGGTATCTTTCGATATCCAAAGAGCTGAAAGTGTTGCCATAATGGGACATTCGGGATCAGGGAAATCCACCTTGATGAATCTTCTTGGGTGTTTAGACACCCCCACTGTTGGGAAATACACCTTAAACGGTGAAGACGTAAGCAGCTTAGGCGAAGACGAGTTGGCTGTAGCGAGAAACAGACTAATTGGATTTGTCTTCCAATCATTCAACCTCTTACCTCGAATGAGCGCGCTTGAGCAAGTAGAGTTACCGTTAATGTATGCCAAATCTAACAACCGACAGCAGCTGGCAAAAGAAGCATTAGAGCTCGTCGGGTTGGGAGACCGAATGAGACACAGCTCGGTCGAATTGTCCGGAGGCCAACAACAGCGCGTGGCAATCGCACGTGCGCTGGTAAACAAGCCCAGCTTGTTGTTGGCAGACGAGCCTACAGGAAATCTCGATACCACCACCACGAATGAGATAATGAATCTATTACATGATTTGAACTCCCAAACCAATGTAACTCTAATTATGGTCACCCACGAAGATGATGTTGCATCCAGATGCAAAAGGGTGATTGAAATGAGGGACGGACGAATAACAAAAGATATAGCGCAACTACAGCCATGAGGACCCTCGATGCGGTCCGGGTAGCCCTCAGAGCACTCGCAGTGAATAAGCTGCGGACCGCACTGACTTTGCTTGGCATGGTCATCGGAGTAGCTGCAGTTATCACTTTGATGGGACTCGGAGCTGGTGTACAGGCCAGTGTTGAAGAACAAATCAGAACAACGGGCACAAACCTCTTATTCATAACTCCTGGCTCTGAGGAGCAAGCCAGAGGTCAGATCAAGGATCTGGGTAGCAATACACCAACCCTGACCCTGGAGGATAGCGAGGCTATTAGCTCGCTCGAATCACCGGAAATTACTGGAGTATCTACTTCTCAGACTGCCTGGGTGTCACTCATAGGACCAACGGGATCCGCAATAAAAACGCAGGTACTTGGGGTTACTGCGAGTTATTTTGACGTCCGATCTTACTCTGTCTCCGTTGGTCGTGAATTTAGCCCACAAGAAATGCGTGCAGCCAGTAGGCAGATAGCTCTTGGTAGCGGTATAGCTGAGCAACTCTTTCCGATGGGTCAGGCTCTGGGACAGAAAGTGCGACTTAATTCACACCCGTTTACAGTAATCGCAATCATGGAAGAGACGGGAACGAGTGGTTGGCAAAACCGAGATAATTCAGCATTAGTACCGATAAAAACTATGCAAACTCGAATTCGGCCCAACCAAACTATTCGCGGCGGCAATTTAGTTGACGCAATTACAGTGAGAATAGTCGACGAAAACGAAACTACCATAGCGAAAGTTAAAGACGACATAGGAACGCTACTTCGGGGAAGACACCGAGTAGAAAATAATGATTTCGACATTCTAGCTCAGCAAGAATTCATCGAAGCTATTGGCGAGGTTACTAAAACCATATCCATATTTTTAGGGGCAGTAGCAGGTATTTCACTGCTAGTGGGAGGAATCGGAATAATGAACATAATGTTGGTAGCCGTAACTGAGCGTACGCGGGAAATCGGTATACGTAAGGCAATAGGGGCGCGACGCAGGGACATACTATGGCAGTTTATGATTGAATCTATTACAGTGAGTTTGGGGGGAGGCCTGCTTGGTGTAGGGCTAGGAGCCCTTGGTACGTTCGCCGGTAGCGGAATTGGCGGTGGGGAACCTTCCAGTCAGGGAGGGCCACCATTTAGCTCCTTAAGCCTTCAGCTCAACATTGAGCCCGTAATGCTCGCTCTAGGGATTTCAGCCTCTATAGGTCTCATCTTCGGAATCTACCCAGCCGCCAGAGCCTCAAGATTAAATCCAATAGAGGCACTGAGGCATGAGTAGAATCTATTGGACGCTGTTTAGATCGCCAGTTTTACTCAAATGATTTTGAGGACTTGCAACACGAATATCACCCAAGTAAATGGAGTAGCCCTAAAATGTCATTAAATCTAAATGACGGCGCCGGATCTGTAATACAAAAACTGCTCGCTGATGAAGAAGCAGGAGAAGGCATTGCTGTACGCATAGACATGCACTATCACGAGGGTTCAGACGATCCGCATGTAACTCTCGGGTTGGACTCAAAACGAGAAGGAGATCTGACTGCCGAGCATGCTGGCCAGGTGGTACTTTTAGCCCAGCCAAATGTGGCGGATTGGCTCGAAAATAAACTGGTCGACGCAAAAATCACAGACGATGGACCCATGTTTGCTTTCCTGGAACCTGGCGATAAGGCTTGCAACTGCTGTTAGAACTCATGAACAATGGCTATGTACAAAAATCGGAGCGGGGGACGGGGATCGAACCCGCGACATCCAGCTTGGAAGGCTAGCGCTCTGCCATCTGAGCTACCCCCGCAAAAAGTGTCAGTTGCAAAGCTGACCTCATAACTGGCACGGATAAGTTTACCACTCAAACCAATCACTAGATGCGCTTAACCTCGTTATCCTCACAATCGCTAAACACAATTTAGTAGCTTGCTCGACTCTGTTTGGCTCTGCTAGATTATTGCAATCGATTGTTAAAGGAACAACGCGTGGCTGTTACCCAGAAGAAAAACGCTGTTACATGGCGTAAGCGATTAGGTCTAACTAATCGTGGTGGATTCTCTGCCTATACCTTTGTTCTGCCTTCAATCATCTTTATCCTGATATTCGTCATATTTCCAATTATAGGAACTCTCTACTACAGTTTTACTAACTATGACTTGATGCAAGAGCCTCGCTGGGTAGGATGGAAAAACTATCAAGACCTGGCGACCGAGCCTAGATTTGGGCCTGCCGTTAGAAATACTGTGGTGTTTGCTTTTGGAACTGTGCCAAGCGGAGTCATAACTTCTCTCCTCTTAGCCGTGTTGATTAACCGTCAAATACGGATG